>DATLKF010000014.1:0-84469 GCA_035538515.1 Gemmatimonadales bacterium | reverse complement strand
GGTGGTCGCCGTGAGTTGCTGCGACCCGCCGGTGACAATCGTCGCCGTGCTGGGACTGAGCGTCACCGACGCCACCGGCACTGCCGCCACCGTGATCGCCGTCGTGCCGCTCTTCCCCTCGCTCGTCGCCGTGATCGTGGCGGTACCGGCAGCCTTCGCCGTGACCACGCCGCTCGGGCTCACCGTGGCGACGCTCGTGTTGCTGCTCGCCCACGTGACAAGACGGCCCGTGAGCGTGGCTCCAGTCGAATCCTTCGTCACCGCAGAAAGCTGGCCGGTTGCCCCGACCTGTAGGCTCACGGAAGCGGGGGACACCGATACGGACGCCACCGGCACGTTGGCCACCGTGACCGTCGCGGTGGCGCTTTTCCCTTCGCTGGTGACGGTAATCGTCGCCGTACCGGTGGCGATCGCCCTGACCAACCCGGTGCTGTCAACCGTCGCGACGCCCGGCGCGCTCGACGACCAAGTGACCACGCGCCCGGTTAGCGCATTGCCCGCCGAGTCCTTTGGGGTGGCGGTGAATTGACCCGTCTGGCCGACGAAGCCGGTCATCGCAGTGGGCGAGATCGACACCGAGGCCACGGGCACAGTGGCTACGGTGACCGTCGCGGTGCCGCTCTTGCCCTCGCTCGTGGCCGTGATGGTCGCGGTGCCGGGGCTGACGCCCTTCACGACGCCGTTCACGTCCACGGCGGCGACGGCGGGCGCGCTCGACGACCACGTGCCGACGCGTCCCGTTAGGGGGTTGCCAGCGGAGTCCTTCGGCGTGGCGGTAAGCTGCACGGTCTGCCCCACCGAGATGTTCGCCGCGGTCGGCGCGACCTGGACGGACGCCACGGGCACGTTGACGACGGTGACGGTTGCGGTGCCGCTCTTGCCCTCGCTCGTCGCGGTGATGGTCGCCGTGCCCGGGCTGACGGCTTTGACCAGTCCATTGGCATCGACGGTGGCAATAGTGGTGGCGCTCGACGACCAGGTGCCGACGCGTCCCGTCAGGGGGTTGCCGGCGGAGTCTTTGGGCGTGGCCACGAACTGTGCTGTCTGCCCCACCATGACGTTGGCGGAGGCGGGCGCGACCTGGACAGAGGCGACGGGCACATTCACGACGGTGACGGTCGCGGTGCCGCTCTTGCCTTCACTCGTCGCGGTGATCGTCGCCGTGCCAGCGGTGATCCCCTTTACCAGGCCATTGGCGTCGACGGTGGCGACACCGGTCGCGCCCGAGGACCACGCGACTAGGCGCCCCGTTAGCTGGGTGCCTGTGGAGTCCTCTAGCGTCGCGGTCAGCTGTAGAGATCCGCCCATGAACACGGTCGCGGTCGTCGGGCCGACGGCGACTGACGCTACGGCGAGCGGGGTCACAGTCACCGTCGCCGTGTCGGCCATCGCGCCACTAGCGTAGGAGGCGATGACGCGGTACGTGCCGCCCGCCTGTCCCGCGCTGAAGAGACCATTCCCTGTAATCGCTCCGCCCGCCGCCGCGTAGGACGCTGGGACACTCACACTGTCGCCCGTGTTCTTGACACCGTAGGTCGTGAATTGCTGCCTCCCCCCGGTCGAAATGGCCACGCTGTGGGGGGTGAGGCTGACCCGCACGATGCGGCGCTTGCGAACGTGCGCGCTGCCGGTCAAGGTCGAGCCCTGGAGGCTGGCGGTGATCACGGCATCGTTGGGTGAGGAGTCGGCAGTATAGAGGCCGCCGGACGTGATGCTTCCAGAAGTGGCCGTCCACTGCGCGACAACCGGAACGTGGTCACCCGACGGGCCGTGGCCGAATGCGGCAAACTGCTGAGTTCCAGCGGGATCAAGAGCGATGCTATCTGGAAAAACGACAAGCTGTGTCAGACTCGAACCGGTAGGATCCGTGAAGTTGACCGGCTGCTCGCACGCAATCACCAGCGCGAGAGCGGCCAAGGCAGCTCCATCTTTTATCCGGGCGAGACGCTGAGACAGCTTGTACGTAAACGGCATCGTGAATTCCTCGGCGGCCAAAACGACGGGCCGCCAACTTCGACATTTAGGTCGAGCGCTGGCGGCCCGGCTGGCCTTGCGGAGGTCCCGCGGTAGCCCCGTAGCTCTGCGTCACCGTCTTTCGACGGGTTTGCTCTGAGCAGCGGCTGATTGTGCGTGTGGCGGGAGCCGAAATCTGTTGCGGTCGTACTGTAGCGTCCCCGCCACGGCGGCGAATATATCGGGGGCCCGGCGGCAGCTCCAAGGGAGGAACGCGACCTCGCGGCGTGTGACGCGCTTCACCTTTCGCGGGGCAAGTGGATGCGCGAGGGGGATCGGTTGCAGTTCGGCACGCGGGCGCACCTCGCGCACGCATCACCTGGCATGGAATTCGCCGCCGGCATTCGGCCGATGAAGACGGTGCTGATCTGTCATCACGACGACGCCCTGAATCGCGTTGGCATCGCGCGCTGGCTCGCGTCGTTTTCGGATCTTGTCGGTGTGGTGGAGATTCGTGAGCCCGGCCAGCGCTTGTGGCGACGGATCCGGCGGGAGCTCCGCCGGGTTGGCCCGGTGCGATTCCTCGACGTGCTGGCGTACCGTGCCTACGAGCGGTTGATGCTCGCTCGCGGCGATCGCGCTTGGGAGGCCGGTGCGCTCGATCGCCTGCGGGGCGCCTACCCGGAGCTTTCGTCGCGCACCGTTGTCCTCCCGACATCCAGCCCTAACTCGCCCGAGGTGGTGAGCTTCCTCCGCCGATGTGCTCCGGACGTGATGTTGGCGCGGTGCAAGAGCCTCCTCAGCCAGCAGGTGTTCGAGCGGCCGGTGCGGGGGACGTTCGTGCTGCATCCGGGGATCTGCCCCGAGTACCGAAATGCGCACGGTTGCTTCTGGGCCCTGGCCAATGACGACTTGCAAAAGGTCGGGGCGACGCTGCTACGGATCGACGCAGGCGTCGATACCGGACCGGTGTACGGGCATTACGGGTATGCGTTTGACGAGGTCGTCGAGTCACCCTTCGTGATCCAGCATCGCGTGGTCCTCGAGAACCTCGAGGCGATTCGACGGATGCTGATCGACGTGGCGGCGGGACGCGCCACGCCACTCGACGTGTCGCGTCGCGCTTCAGCTACCTGGGGGCAGCCGTGGCTGACGAAGTATCTGCGCTGGAAATACCGCGCGAGGAGGCGGCGCCGTGAAAGCGCTTGCGCTGCTGTACCATGACGTGGTCGCAGCCGGCGCCTGGGATGCGAGCGGCTTCCCCGGTGCCGTGCCCGCCGCCTACAAGCTCGAGCGCCGCGATTTCGAGCGGCACTTGGCGGCCGTCTCCGCCCTCGGCGCGCGACAGGGGACGGTGCGCGACCTGTTCCCCCCCACGCCCGGTGCGCCACCAGTCCTCCTGACGTTCGACGACGGCGGGGCCAGCGCGTGCGGCGTCGCCGACTTGCTGGAGCACGCCGGATGGCGCGGCCATTTCCTCATCACCACCGATTATCTCGGCACGCCTGGATTCGTCACGCGGGGTCAAGTGCGCGACCTCGCGGCGCGCGGTCACGTGATCGGGACGCACTCCTGCTCGCATCCGACACCGATGTCGCGCTGCAGTTGGGAGCGACTGCTGGAGGAGTGGAGTCGGAGTGCGGGCGTCCTGGCCGAGGTGCTGGGCGAGCCGGTGCGCGTCGGCTCTGTGCCGGGTGGAGCCCTCTCCGGTCGTGTCGTGGCGGCCGCGGCCGCCGCCGGGCTGAGGGCGCTGTTCACGTCGGAGCCCACGCCGCGCTGCCGCCTCGTGGACGGCTGCGTCGTCATCGGGCGATTCGTGTTGCGACGCGGCACGCCGCCGGCCGTCGCCGCGGCGCTCGCATCCGGCCAGCGGCTGGCGCGACTACGTCAGCTCTGGTCCTGGAATCTGAAGAAAGTGGCGAAGGCGGTGGCCGGCGATCTGTACCCGATGCTGTCGGAGGCCGTGCACCACACGCGCGCGCGGTGGCGTGGAGCCGCCAGGGCTACCAGGCGCCCCGGCGACCGAGTATGACAGGGAAGGTGCGCGCCATGATGAGCATGTCTTCGAGCGCCGACTGCCGTCGGATGTACTCGAGGTCATAGCGCACCTTGCGTCGCACGTCGTCGACCGACGTATCGTACCCCTGATTGACCTGCGCCCAGCCCGTGATGCCCGGGCGGACGCGTTGCCGGCGCTCGTACCCCTCGACCTGCTCGCGCAGGGCCACGAAGATCATCGGCTGCTCGGGGCGTGGCCCGACGACATTCATGTCCCCGCGCAGCACGTTGAACAGCTGCGGGAGCTCGTCGAGCCGACACTGCCGCAACACACGGCCGATCGGGGTGATGCGCTCGTCATCCGGCCTCGCCCACACCTGGCGGCCGGACCGGTCCGGCCCCACGTACATCGTGCGGAACTTGTACATGGTGAACTGCGCGCCCCCAAGATCGAGCCGGCGTCGCGAGTTGCCGCCGATGCGGGACAGGGCTCGCCGGTCGAGGCCGACCCGGGTTTGCGCAAACAACATGGGCCCGCGCGACGTCAGTTTGATGAGCACCGCGATCAAGAGCATCAACGGCAGGGACAGGATGATGCCCACGACGGCGATGCTCACGTTCAAAAGGCGGCGACCCCGATGCTCCCGGTCGATTGGGGAGGGGGCGATATCGTGTGGCCGCGTGGGCACGCGGAGGCGTTGCGAGCGACGTTCGAGGATCGTTTCCATTTGCTCGGCACTATCGCAAGCCCCGTGCGCGCGGGACCAGCGCACGCGTGCGAGCGTCATGTCGAATTCTGGCGGTTTTGTCGCTTGGTCTATTGCACCGAGGCGTCGGACTGTCGAATCGTCGCGACGGACAAACGTCGGGACTCCAGGCTTTCGCCCCGTGTGACCGAGCGTGCATGCCCTTCCACGAGATTTCATGGCGCAGATGCAACAGCCGTCGCGTTTGAGTGCGGCTTTTGTGGGTTTTGGGCTCGTGCGCTGAGGCGTTTGACGGCCTGTGCAGGCGCTCCGGCGAGATTCTTGTCGCGAGCACGCAACAATTGCGGCCACCGACTGAATCGGTGGCCGCGACGAGTGAGGTCGTTGATGCCGTTAGGTGATGCGGGAGATCAGCAACCGATCAGGCAGGCGGGCAGTCCAGCTCGAAGTGGAACCGTGTGCCCCAGTTCTGCCGACTCTCCACGCGGAGCTCCGCGTCCATGGCACGGAGGAGCTTGCGGCAGATGGCGAGTCCCAACCCGGAGCTCGAAAAATGCTCGCGCTTGCCATTGCGTCGCACCGGCTGGTAAATGGTCGCCAGCACACCGGGCTCGATGCCGGCACCGGTGTCGCGCACCGAGAATTCCAGGCGCCGGGCGCCGACCGACCGGACCACCAGCTCCACGTAGCCCCGCTCGGTGAACTTCACGGCATTGGTGGCGAGGTTCAGCAACACGCGCGACACGGCGCGCTCGTGCCCGACGCGACGCTCCGGCACGGGGTGCACCAGCCGCACCTCGATGCCCTTTTCTTCGGCGACCGGCTGGATTACGCTGCGCACCGCCTCCAGTGTCTCCACCAACGAGAACGGGGCGGGGGCGGTGTCCACCAATCGCTTGCCACCGCGGGCGAGCTCCACGACATCGCTCGCCGTGGTGCAGAGCCCCAGTGCAGCGTTGTAGATCAACCCCAGCTGGCGACTTTGCTCAGGCGTCACCGGCCCGCCCTGTCCCTGTTGCAGCGCCTCGGCGAGAAACAGGATGGACGTGAGGGGCGAGCGCAGGTCGTGCGCCAGCTCTACCACGAGCGCCAGCCCGCTGGGGCCGTCGAGACACGCGGCGAGATCGGGCGGCTCCGAGGCCGGCGCCGGCCGGACGGCAGCCGGGACGACCGACCAATCGATCTGCTCGGCGGTGTTGGCTCGCATTTCGAGTACGCCTCCCGCGATCACGCGACTTGACCGTGCGGAGTGCTCAACGGCGCGTCGACGGGCGTGTCGACCGATCCGTCGTCAGTGGAATTCGTGACTTCTCCCGCTTCCGTTGACCCGGCCTCCCGCTCCACCACCCATCCTGCGGTGGGGCTGCGCTGCAGGCCGTGCCGCTCCATCAGTCGATACAACGTCGTGCGGTCCACGCCGGCGATGCGAGCCGCTTTCGACATGTTGCCGCTCGCTCGGTTGACCAGCCACGTCAGGTATTGACGCTCGAACTGCGCGATCACGCGATCGCGAGCCGCATGGTAGCTCTCTTCCAGGAGCGTGGAAATCAGTGACGCGGGATTGGCCCCGGTTGCCGCGGGGGCGGCGTCTCCAGCGAAGTGGAGATCCTCGGGCCGGATCTCGGCCCCGGGCTCGACGACGACCGCCACATGCTCGATGACGTTTTGCAGCTCGCGCACGTTGCCCCGCCACGCGTAGCCGCACAAGGCGCGCAGCGCCCCGTCCGTGAGGCGCGGGAACGGTGCGCCTTTGCGGCGGTGCCGCACCCAGTACGTGGACAGGAAGTAGTCGGCGAGGAGCGGGATGTCCTCCGGCCGCTCGCGCAGGCTCGGCACGTGGATCGGTACCACACGGAGTCGGTAATACAGATCCTCACGCATTTGACCGGCCTTGACCGCGGCTTCGGGATCGCCGTTGGTCGCGGCGATGAAGCGGACGTTCACCACAGCGTCGGTCGTCTCGCTGCCCACCCGCCGCACCACGCCGTCCTGGATGACGCGCAACAGCTTGGCCTGGATCGACTTCGGCATCTCGGCCAGCTCGTCGAGAAACAGCGTACCGCCGTGGGCCGCCTCGAGGAGACCGGGTTTGTCCCGCACCGCGCCGGTGAAGGCGCCTTTGCGGTGCCCGAACATCTCCGACTCGAGCAGCCCTTCGGGCAGTGCCGCGCAGTTCACCGCGACGAACGGTCGGCTGGAGCGGCGACTGTGGTGATGGATGAACTGCGCGATCATCTCCTTGCCGCTCCCGCTCTCGCCCGTGATGAACACCGAAGCATCGGTGGGCGCCACCTTCCGGGCGAGATCGATGGCCCGGCGGAATGCCGGCGCCGTGCCGAGCAGGGTGATCTTGTCCGAGTTCGCCTGGGCGCGATCGAGCGTGTCCTGCTGCTCGCGGGTCTCGCGCGCGACCAGTAAGGTGTGCACCGCGCGCCCGATCAGGACTTGCAGATGGGACGCGGAGAAGGGTTTGGGGAGATAGTCGAACGCGCCCTGGCGCAGAGCCTCGACGCTCGACTCGACGCTCGGATTGCCCGTCATCACGATCACGATGGTGTCGTGGTTCGTGCTGAGCGCGGCCCGCAGCAGAGTCAGCCCATCGACCTGGGACATGTAGAGATCGGCCAGCACGACATCGAAGGCGCGGCGCTTCAACAGCTCGAGGGCGTCCTGTCCACGACTGCAGACTGTGACGTCGTATCCCTCGTGCCGCAGCACCGCGGCGCAACTCTCGCGCAGGGTGTGCTCGTCGTCGACCACGAGAATCCGCACGCGGGCCTTTGCGTCCGGCCCAATCGCCAGCAGGGCTGCTGGCTCGCGTCCGTCACCCGGCTGAATTGCGTCCGGTGTCATCGGGATGGCCATCGAACTCGTCCTCGATTGCGGTCGGCCTGTGTTACGCACGGTTCGGGCCAGGCTGTCGCGACTCTGCAGCGTGACGCATTCGCCCCGCAAAATGGGCAACAACTCAGGGATGGGGGCGATGGGGTCGCCCCCGCGGTCGCACCAAGCTGCGTCCTTCGGCGCCTTCACGCTGCACCGATTTGTGGCAGGCCGCAGAGTCCATCTCGCGCGTCCCAGACTCTGGTACGCGCGCCACAGGTATCAGACTTGCCACACGATTCGCGAGCGATCGCACGCTGCAGCGCGGCTGGGCGCCGCGCGCCACTGAGGAGGTAGCATTTCAATGACCACGCACCACCTGCCGCTCCCACCCGTCTCGCATCCACCGGCCACGGTGGCACCGTCTCCACCGCCATCGCTTGGCACCGCAGTCGGCTTCGGTGCGCCGGAGCAGGGGCTCGACTGGCGGCGGGTGCTCAGTGCGGTCCTGCGGTTCAAGTGGTTGATCTGCGGCGTGACGCTGCTCGGAACTGCGGCGGGCTTTGCGGGCCGGCGGTTCTTCAAGCCCCAGTATGGGGCGCAGGCCACGATCTGGATCGACGCGACACAGCGTGGTGGCGAGCGCCGCGATGCTCCGGGGCCGATCCGCGAGGGACAGCTGCTCGACGCCCAGGCCTGGGTGGACCTCCTCAAATCCTACGTCGTCCTGGATCAAGTCGTACGCGAGCAGCGCCTGTTTCTGCAGCCGAGGAAAAAGAACGATGCCGCGTTCCTGACGACCTTCCAGGTAGCCGATCGCTACCAACCGGGCGCGTATCGCCTGACGGTCGACGGCCAGGGGCAGACCTACACGTTGACGACCGACAAGGGGGAGGTGCTGGAGCACGGGAAAGTCAGCGAATCGATCGGAAGCGGGCTCGGCTTCGTCTGGGCTCCGCCGGTCGGGGCCTTACCGGCAGGGTCGATTGTCGAGTTCGGCTTGACGACCCTGCGCGACGCGGCCCGGGGGCTTGCCGACTCGCTGGACGCCCAGATCGATCTGGAGGGAAACTTTCTGAAGCTCGAGCTGCGGGGTCGCGACCCGTCGCAAATCGCGGCCGTGGTGAATGCGGTGTCGCAGCGGTATGTGGAAGTCGCGGCGGATTTGAAGCGACAAAAGCTGACTGAGCTGACGAAGATTCTGACCGATCAGTTGACGCGCGCGCAGGAAAATCTAAGGACCGCGGAGACGGCCCTGGAGGAATTTCGGCGACGGACGATTACCCTGCCCGAGGATCGGCCCCCGCCGGCGGCGCTCGGGGCGGCCAACGCCGCCGGTGCCGCCACCGCCCAGCAGGATCCGGTGTTCGGCGCCTATTTCAACATGCAGTTCGACCGCGACCGGACGCTGCACGACCGTGCCGCTCTCCAACGGCTTGTCGGACAGACGGGGGACTCGGGCCTCTCCGCGGAAGCGCTTTCGGTGGTCGGAGCCGTCCAGACCAATCCCGAGCTGTCGGACGCGCTCAAGGAGCTCACGTCCAAGCGGGCGACGTTGCGCGCCATGCGATACCGCTACTCGGACCAGTACCCGCCGGTGCAGCGTCTGATCGGGGAGATCGCCACGCTCGAGCGCGAAACCATTCCGAGCTTGGCGCGCGCGTTGCTCGCCGAGCTGACGGCGCGCGAGGCAGAACTGGACCGGCGGCTCGGCGCCGATTCCAAGACGCTGCGCGAGATCCCGGCGCGGGCCATCGAGGAGGCCCGCCTGCGGCGGGGCGTGACGTTGGCCGAGGATCTCTACACCACGCTGCAGAAGCGGTACGAAGAAGCTCGGCTGGCGGAGGCGAGCACCATTCCTGACGTCCGCATCCTGGACGCGGCGGTGGTGCCGCGTGAGCCGGTGAAGGAGTTTGGCCAGCGGCTCATCATCGTCGCCTTCGTGGGCAGCTTTGGGGTCGCTGTGGTCGGCGCCGTCGTGCTCGATCGGATCGATCCGCGGGTGCGGTATCCCGATCAGGTGTCGCGCGACATGGGGCTGACGATTCTCGGGGCCGTGCCGCACATGCGCACGTTGCCCTCGGGCGCGCACGGCCGCGGGCGCGTACCGGAGGACGTCAATCAGGTGGTGGAGGCGCTCCGCGGCGTGTGCCTCAACCTGGCGTACGCGCACGGTGGGCGGCCGCCACTGCTGATCACCGTCACGAGCCCCGGCGCCGGTGATGGCAAGTCGTTCCTGGCCGCTAATATCGCACACACGTTTGCCGACGGCGGGCATCGCGCCCTGCTGATCGACGGCGATATCAGGCGCGGTGTGCTGCATCGCCGCTTGAGTGCGCGCCGCCGCCCGGGACTCAGCGATTACCTGCGCGGCGAGGCGCCGCTCGACGCCATCGTCCAGGCGACGCCATATCCCTCGCTGTCGCTCATCGGGTGCGGTACGCGGGCGTACAATGCCCCCGAGCTGCTCGGATCGCCGGCCATGGCAGAGCTCATAAACGGCATGCGCTCCGGGTACGACGTGATCCTCATCGACAGCCCACCCCTCGGCGCCGGCGTCGATCCGCTGATCCTCGGCACGCTCACCGGCACGCTGGTCCTGGTGCTCCGCACCGGTTACAGCCTCCGCGACGTTGCCGCGGCCAAGCTCGAGGTGCTGCAACGGCTACCGGTGCGGCTGCTGGGAGCGGTGCTGAACGACGTGCCGGCAGGTGGGGCTTACCGCTATTACTCCTATTATCTACCGGGCTACGAAGCGGCGGAGGAGGATCCGGGGAGTCGCCGCGTGCCCGTCTAGGCGGCAGGGCTCGAGCTGGCGCCCTCGTCGAAGCGGCGTAACCAGGCACCGGAGTCGGCGCGACCGGTCCGGACGGCGGCGGCAGCACGCACCAGCAGATCGACGGGCTCGATGGGGGTGTACCCGATGTTGGCGACGGCCTCGTAGCCACAGCGCACCCGCACCGGCGCCCCAGTGTCCCCAATCCCGGTGCGCGAGGCACCAGAGACGGAACCCGCAAGCCGTTCGGCGAGCCGCCGGGCGCCCCCGGCGTCCGTGCCTGGGGCGAGCACCGCGAACTCGTTGCTGCTCAGGCGCCCGATCACGTCCGACAGCCGGGCCGCTGACCGCATCGCTTGGACTTGGCTCGACAGATTCACGGCCCCCGGCCCGCTGAGGTGTGACCCCGGGTCGAGGTCGAGCGCGAGCACCACGCAGGCGAGCGGACCGTGGTCCCGGAAGGCTTGGGCGCCGAGCTCCCGCGCGCGGCGGACCAATCCCTGGCGGTTGTACAACCCGGTGACGGAATCGAGCAGCCCTTCGGCCCGCGCCCGGTCGGCATCGAGCTTGGCGTGCACGTAGGCGCCGATTTTGAGGAGGATCTCATCCGCGTCGTGCGGCGGCGTGATGCATTCCCAGGCCCCGGCGCGGAAGGCGTCCAAGCGCTGCGCCCGGCTGGCCGGTTCGCGGATCGCCAACAAGATCGGAGTGCTGCTCGGGACGCGGGCGTCGCCGCGGAGCGTGCTGCACAGCTCGACGCCGCTCATGTCGGGCAGCTCGGCGTCCACCACGATCAGGTCCGGTTCGGTGGTTCGCGCGCGGTCGAGGGCATGGCGCGCGGACCGTTCCTGCAGCACCGCGTACCCGTTGCCCTCCAACAGGCTCCTCAACCAGCGCGTGTCGTCTTGACCGTTGCCCGCCAGGAGTACGAGGGGCAATCCCTCTGGTTGTGGCCGTTGTTCCGTCGGTTGTGGCCGTTGTTCCGTCATTGACTGCCCCCTTTCCGAGCCGCGCGCCGGGATCGACGCGCGCGCGTTCGTTCGCACCTGCAAACCCGGGGCCGCTTGCCAGGAGGCCCGCAGTCGGCCCTCGCAGGCTCGCGGCCGCGCGGCAAGCGCCGCTCTCATGCGGCGCCTTGCCGCGCTGGCGCAACGGCTCGCGCGCAGCGACCGGGCGAGCCGCGCGGCCTCGCCGGCCATAACTGCTTGCAATGCCGCAGCGGTATCGCGCGTCGGTAGCGAGGGGTGGATCGTGCGGGCCCCAAACTTGAAGTGTGAGCCGCCCGTGAGATCAAGGGTTCATGGACTTCCCCTGCTTTGAAGCGCGACGCGTTCGCAAGACTGGTTGGCTGCGGTCCGCGCGTCGCCGTCGGCTCGTGAGGTGCGCGCACTGCGGAACGCCCATCCCGCCATTGTGGGCGCTAGGACCGGGCACGAAGGCCCAGTTAATGCGGTTCGGCCTCGCGATCACCGGACAGCCATTACTCGAACAGCCATTACTCGAACTCAAGCGCGAGGGCGCCTAAACGATGTGCGGAATCGTTGGCTACGTCGGTAGCAAGGAAGCCGCGTCAGTGCTCGTGGAGGGCCTGAGCCGACTCGAATACCGCGGCTACGACTCCGCCGGCGTCGCCGTGCTGAACGGCCGGGGCATGGAGACCCGCAAGCTCGCCGGCCGCATCACGGGGCTGCGCCATTTGCTGGCCGGTGCACCTCTGCACGGCACGTGTGGCATCGGCCATACGCGCTGGGCGACCCACGGAGCGCCGACCGAGCGCAATGCCCATCCTCACATCGATTGCACCGGAACGATCGCGTTGGTGCACAACGGCATCATCGAAAACGCGGACGTCCTGCGGAAACGCCTCGAGTCGTCAGGGCACCGCTTCGTGACCGAGACCGACACCGAGACGCTGGTGCATCTAATAGAAGAATCGTCCGGCGAGACGCTGGAAGAGCGCGTCATCGCGGCGTTGGCGCTCGTCGAGGGCACCTACGGGATCGCGGTCGTCGCCGAGTCGGATCACCACAAGATCGTGGTGGCGCGGCGCGGCTCGCCGGTGCTGCTGGGGCTCGGAGACGGAGAGTTCCACGTGGCGTCAGACGCGAGCGCCGTGCTGGGCCACACCCGCTCGGTGGTCTATCTCAACGATGGCGACGTCGCCGTCGTGACCCCGACGGGTTACCGCGTCCTGGACGCGGAGGCCAACGAGCAGCAACGGGCGGTGGACGACATCGAATGGGATCTCGACGCAATCGCGCTGGGCGGCTACCCGCACTTCATGCTCAAGGAGATCTCGGAGCAGGCCGAAACCGTGCGGAGCACGTTACGAGGGCGGCTGCTCGCGGGGGAGGGGACGGCCCGCCTTAACGGCCTGAACCTCACCACCGAGCAGTGCCGCCGGATCCGCCGAATACAGATCGTGGCGTGCGGCACGTCGTGGCACGCCGGCTTGGTGGGCCGTCACATCCTCGAAGAGCTCGTCGGCATCCCGGTGTCGGTCGAATACGCGTCGGAGTATCGCTACGGGCGTCAGCTTCGCCTGCCGGGGACGGTCACCATCGCCATCTCTCAGTCGGGCGAGACGGCCGATACGTTGGAGGCCCTGCGCGCCGCCAAGGCCACGGGCTCGGTAGTGCTCGGTCTCGTCAACGTGGTCGGGTCGACGATCGCGCGCGAGTCGGACGGCGGGATCTACCTGCACGCGGGACCCGAGATCGGGGTCGCGTCGACCAAGGCCTTCACGGCCCAGGTCGTCGCCTTGTTGCTGTTGGGCCTGTATCTCGCACAACAGCGCGGCCTCCCGGGGGAGGAGCGGCGTCAGCTGGTGCAAGACCTGGTACGCCTCCCCGAGCTCGTGGAGCGGGCCCTCGCGGTGGAGCCGCAGGTCCGCGCGCTGGCGGAGCGGTTCGCGGACTCCCGCAACGCCTTGTACCTCGGCCGCGGCGTGAACTTCCCCGTGGCGCTCGAGGGCGCCCTCAAGCTCAAGGAGATCTCCTACATCCACGCCGAAGGCTATCCCGCTGCCGAGATGAAGCACGGCCCCATCGCCCTGATCGACGAGAACATGCCGGTGGTGTGCCTGGCGCCTAAAGATGCCGTCTATCACAAGGTCGTGTCGAACATGCAGGAGGTGAAGGCGCGCGGGGGCCGAATCATCGCGATCACCAGCGAGGGAAACGGCACTCTCGCGTCACTGGCGGATCACCAGATCGCTGTGCCGGCGAGCCCACCCCTGATTGCACCGGTGCTGACGGTCATCCCGCTCCAGCTTCTGGCGTATCACATTGCCGTTTTGCGCGGCTGCGACGTGGATCGGCCGCGAAACCTGGCGAAAAGCGTGACCGTGGAGTGAAGCCATGATCCAACGGATGGTTGGGCGCCTCGTGGCGCTGCTGCTCCTCGCCGCACCGCTCGCCGCGCAGCAGAGCGCGAAGCGTGTGCCGCAAAGCGACTTCGACGTGGGTGACCAGATTCTCCTCGAAGTCGAGGGCGACACTGTGTTCTCCCGCTCGTACAGCGTCGCGGCCGGACCGTCGTTGCCGTTGCCCGTGGTGGGCGCGATTCCGCTCGCCGGTGTGCGGCGCGCGGACATCGAGACGTATCTCACACAGCAACTCGGCCGCTACTTGAAGAACCCGGTGGTCCACGCGCGGGTGCTGGTGCGCCTGGGCGTGCTCGGCGAGGTGGAGCACCCGGGGTTCTATCCGGTGCCGTCCACCGCCGTGGTGTCGGACGCGCTCATGTCGGCGGGAGGGCCCACCAAGGATGCCAAATTCGGTGGCGCTCGCATCGAGCGTGATGGCAAAGGCCTGTACGAGGGGCGTGCCTTCCAGGACGCCATGTCGCGCGGCATGA
The DNA here is from genome assembly GCA_035538515.1 of Gemmatimonadales bacterium. Taxonomy (GTDB): domain Bacteria; phylum Gemmatimonadota; class Gemmatimonadetes; order Gemmatimonadales; family GWC2-71-9; genus AG41. The sequence goes on along the minus strand of DATLKF010000014.1, from coordinate 70,354 downwards.
CGATCGATGGGATGGGCCTCCACACGGGCGACCGCATCGTCGTGCCGCGACGTCACGACGCCGAATCGACGGTCCGGATCATCGGCATTCTCGTGGGGCTCCCCGTGGCCATCCTCGGGATCAGGCAGCTGGTCCATTAGGCGGATGCGCGTTCTCTCGGTTGTCGGCGCCCGCCCGAACTTCATGAAGCTCGCTCCCGTCGACCGCGAGCTCGTGAAGCGCGAGGTGGAACACGTGATCGTCCACACCGGTCAGCACTACGATCGGGACATGTCGGACGCGTTTTTCGAGCAGTTATGGATACCGGCCCCCGACCACGACCTCGGCGTCGGGTCGGGGTCGCACGCGCAGCAGACCGCGGCCGTGATGCAGCGCCTCGAGCCGGTCCTCACGGAGCTCCGCCCTGATCTCGTCCTGGTGTACGGCGACGTGAACTCGACGCTCGCAGCGGCGCTGGTCGCCGCGAAGCTGCAGGTGCGCGTCGGTCACGTAGAAGCGGGCCTGCGCAGCGGCGACTGGACGATGCCCGAGGAAGTCAACCGCGTGGTCACGGACCGGCTGTCCGACCTGCTGTTCCTGCCATCGCGCGACGCCGCCGAGAACCTCGCCGCCGAGGGCGTCCCCGGCGAGCGCATGCAGTTCGTCGGCAATGTGATGATCGATTCGCTGTGCTGGGCCCTGCCGCAGGCGCAGGCGCTCGAAGCCCCCGCGCGACACGAGGTGGCCGATCGACCGTATGCCGTCGTGACCCTGCACCGTCCGTGCAACGTCGACGATCCCGGTGCGCTACGCGAGCTGTTCGACGCGCTGACGGGGCTGGCCATCGAGCTGCCAGTGCTGTTCCCCGTGCACCCCCGCACTCGGAAGGGTATCCAGGAGCTCGGGCTGCGTGCGCCCACCGACCGCGGGCCGCGGTTGCTCGAGCCGCTCGGCTACCTCGAGATGCTCGGTCTGGTGGCGGGCGCGGCGCTGGTGGTCACCGACTCCGGCGGCCTCCAGGAGGAGACGACGTTTCTGGGGGTGCCGTGCCTGACGGTGCGACCGAATACCGAGCGTCCTATCACGTGCACGCACGGCACCAACCGCCTCGTCTCGCCGCGACGGGAAGCAATCCTCGCGGCGGCGCACCGCGCCCTGGCGCGCCGCTCGCCGGCGCGGCCGGTGATCGAGCGGTGGGATGGACGCGCCGCGGAGCGCATCGCGCGGGTCGTCTGCGAGGGTGAGCGCTTCGAGGTGGACGGTGCTGCGGCGCCGCCGCCACAGTTGCCACGCCGGGCCGCCGCCTTTCCGGAGCCGCTCGCGGCCGGTTGAGCACGTTTCGCCGGCGGCCGGCGCGCCGCTGCGACGTGGTCGCGCGCCCACACGCCAGCCCGCGCGCCGGTCCGCATTATGCAAGCAGTGATCGCCGCGTGTGCAACGCAGGAGGTATGGGGATGACGGATGTAGCGACCAGCGGGGAGCGGACCGCACGCCGCTCCCCGCGGCGCTCTGCGCTGCCGCCACCGAGTTAGCCACTTTTTTGTGCGATTCGCCATGCTCTGGCGCCTCAAAGTGTTGCGTCCGCGCAATATCCCGGGCGCAGCCTGGTCCATCAACCACAAGCCAAATAGAGAGTTACGGCCGTCACACCGGTGGGAATATTGAGGCACTAGCCTTGCTGTGGCGCGCCGGCAACATTCGTCCCATCCAGGCGAGGATCGCCCACCATGGCCATCAAAGGCAAAGACGCCCCGCTGCCCCTGCCTGACCCCCAGGCGCCCGCCGAATCCACCGCGGTCCTGCTGCGCGAGCTGGTGGCTCACCTGCGACAGAACCGCACCCAGCTGCGGGAAGAGTGGGCGCGCCGCATCACGCGAGCGCAGCTACTCACGGCGATGACCGAAGAAGAGATCTTCGCCGAAGCCACGTCGGTGTACGACAACTACGTCGAAGCGCTCGAGACGGGGACGTTCGAGGCCCTGCAGGCCTACGCCCGCAATCTGTCCGAGCGCATCATTCCGCGCGGGGTCGAGACTCATGAAGTGGTCGGGATCGTGTTGCTGCTGCGCGACGTGTTGGCCCGCTCGCTGTTCGGCAAGTATCACGAGGACTTCGACAAGCTCAATCGCATCCTGGACGCGTACGAACCGGCGGCCAACCGTGTCGCCAACACGGTGGCCGTCGGCTTCGTGCAGGAGCGTGAGCGCATCATCCGGCAGCAGCAGGAAGCGATCCGCGAGCTGTCGACGCCCGTGCTCCAGGTGCGTGAGCGGTTGCTGATTCTGCCAATCATCGGTGTCATCGATCCGCAGCGTGCCCGGCAGCTGACGGAACAGCTGCTGAGGGCGATCCGCACCAACCGCGCCAAGGTCGTCGTGATCGATATCACGGGTGTGGCGGCGATGGACTCGAACGTCGCCAACCACCTCGTCCAGACCGTCGAAGCCTCCCGCCTGCTGGGCGCGACCGTGATCGTGACGGGGCTCTCGCCCGAGATCGCGCAGACGCTCGTCACCATTGGCGTGGACCTGAGCGAGATGGCGACGGTGGGCGACCTGCAGGGCGGCATCGAGGAAGCCGAGCGGCTGCTCGGGTACAAGGTGCTGCCACTTGAAGAGGTGACCGCGAAGGCGTGAGCCTGCTTCCCACTCCGTCGACGGAGGGCGCGTGGAAGTACCCATCCTGAAGCAGGGGCATTACCTGATCGCCTCGATCCAATCGGCGCTCACGGACGCGGACTTGTCGCAGCTGCGCGAGGCGTTGATCGAGCGTGTGGGAAAATTTCGGGCGCGTGGGGTGATCGTCGACGTCACCGCCCTGGACGTGATGGACTCGTTCGCCGTCCGCACATTGCGTGACATCGCGCACATGGCGCGCCTCCGCGGCGCCGAAACCGTGATCGTGGGGATTCAGCCGGAAGTCGCGTTCGCGATGGTACAGCTCGGCCTCACCCTCAAAGGCGTCGCGACCGCGCTGGACCTCGAAGAGGGCCTCGCGTTCCTCGATCGGCAGACCCAGCTCCGGATCGAGCGCGGGCCGGCACGGCTCGAGCGTGGCTGACGAACTGCTGATCCCCATCGCTGCCGACACGGACGTCGTGACGGCTCGGCAGCGGGGGCGAGACCTCGCGGCGCAGGCGGGGTTTTCGAGCGGGGACCAGACCGTCATCGCCGCCGCCATCTCGGAGATCGCGCGCAACATCCTCAACTACGCCAAGCGGGGCGAAGTCGCGATCAGCGTCGTGACCAACGGCGACCGCCGCGGCGTGATCATCGTCGCCCGGGATCAAGGACCGGGCATCCGGGACGTGGCGCGCGCGCTCGAGGACGGATACTCGACCTCCGGCGGCCTCGGGCTGGGACTGCCGGGGGCCCGGCGCCTCATGGACGACTTCGACGTGACGTCGGTCGTGGGCGAGGGCACCACGGTGACAATGAAGAAGTGGCGCCGCAATGCCTAGCGCACCGGCCAACGTGTCCGCGCAGCTCGAGTGGGGTGTCGCCACGTTGACGCTCCCCGGCGAGAGGGAATCGGGGGATCTCCATCTCGTCAAAGCCGTCGCCCGCGGCGTGCTCGTGGCGGTCGTGGACGGCCTCGGCCACGGCAGTGAGGCGGCGGCCGCGGCCCACGCGGCGGTGGCGGCGCTCGACCTCCACGCCGGCGAGTCGGTACTGCCGCTGCTCGAGCGCTGCCATCGGGCGCTGCAGGGCACGCGGGGCGCCGTGATGAGCCTGGCGTTGTTCGATCCTGCGGGGCGGTCTATGACCTGGGCGGGGGTCGGGAATGTGGAAGGCAGGCTCCTGTATGCCGACGGCCCCGGCCGGGTCCCGCGGCTGCGCGGGTCGCTCGTCACACGAGGGGGCATCGTCGGCTCGGAGCTGCCGCGTGTCCAGTCGCAGACATTGCCGGTGGGTGCCGGTGACACCCTGATCTTCGCCACCGATGGAATCAAGGAAGGCTTCGCCGACGGGCTCCCCGCCGATGTGACCCCGCAGCAACTCGCCGACCAAATCCTCGCCTGCTGTGGAAAGAGCACCGATGATGCGCTCGTCCTGGTAGCCCGGTGTCGCGGCGGTACCTCCCCGAAGGGATAGCCTAGACCAGTCCAATGGAGCCGTTGCCCGCGCCTGCTCCGTCGCACAAGGAGGACTTGGCGGTCCTGCGCGTCCTCGTCGTCGCCGGCGAGGGAGCGGGAGGGGGGAGTGGCACGGCGCTGCTGCAGAGTTTGCGGCAGTACGCCGACGATGGGCGGCTGCAGATCGACAGCGCGCCCGACCTGCCGCGTGCGGTCCGGCTGCTCGCCGGTGGCCGCTGGGACCTCATCGTCGCGATGCTGGGCGAGCGTCCCGACGACGACCTCGCCTGGTGGGTCGACACGCTACACGGGGTCGCCGGTAGGCCGCGGCTGGTCGCGGCGGTCCACGCACCCTCGATGGGCCTCGTGCTGCGTGCCGAAAAGGCCGGGGTGCTCGACGTGCTCTCCCTGCCCCTGCGCCGGGAAGACCTCGTGCGGGTCCTGGACCGGTTGCGGTCCGCCACGAGCGACACGACGATCCCGCTTCCCTCGCCGCAGGCCCATGCGGTGGGGCCGTACGCCCTCGTCGGGCAGAGTCCCGCCATGCTGGACGTTTACAAGCTCCTCGCGCGCGTGGCGGGCAGCACCGCCACGGTGCTGATCCAGGGGGAGTCGGGAACGGGAAAGGAGGTCGTGGCGCGGGCGGTCCACCTGAACGGGCCGAATGCCACTGGGGCCTTCGTCGCCGTGAACTGCGCCGCAATCCCGGAGAACCTGCTGGAAAGCGAGCTGTTCGGCCACGAGAAGGGCGCGTTCACCGGCGCGATCATGCGCAAGATCGGACGGTTCGAACAGGCCGCGAGCGGCACACTCTTCTTGGACGAAGTCGCCGACATGAGCCTCGCGCTGCAGGCGAAGATCCTGCGCGCCGTGCAGGAGCGCGAGATCGAGCGCGTGGGCGGGAGCGACACGATCCCGGTCGACGTGCGGCTCATCGCGGCCACCAATCGCGACCTCAAGGAGGCGATCAAGCAAGGACGCTTCCGCGAGGACCTGTACTATCGCCTCGCGGTCGTCACCATCCGCCTGCCCCGGCTGGCCGAGCGGGGCGAGGATCTGGTGTTGCTTACCGCTTACTACGTACGCCACTTCGCCGAGCGGTACGGCAAGGACATCCGGGCGATCTCCGACCGCGCGCTCGACGCGCTGCGCGCGCATGCCTGGGTGGGCAACGTGCGCGAGCTCCGCAATGTGATCGAGCGAGCGGTGATCGTGGCCACCGGCGACGCGGTGGGGGCAGAGCACCTTCCGGAGGAATTGCGGGGGGAGGAGGCGGTGCTCGGCGATCGGCCCCAGGGGGGCTTGCTGACGCTCGCGGAGGTCGAGGCGCGGCACATTGCTCGGGTGCTCGCGCATACCCACGGGCAGATCGGCACGGCCGCCGACATCCTGGGGATCCATCGCAACACCCTGACGCGCAAGATGAAGGAGTACGGGCTGTGACGGACCCCGCGCCGGTGCTCGTCGAGAAGGCGCTCGGGCTCATGCCCGAGCTCGAGGCGCTCGACCCGTTGCGCGCGCTGCTGGTGGCCATCTCGCGACCCGACGAGCAAGCCGTGTGGTCGAGCTCGGGCCCCTACCTCACGCTCGGGAAGCGGGGCGTGCAGCCGGACGAGCTGCGGCGGCGGATGCCCCAGGCGTTCCATCGCATCGCCGCGCACCTGCAGGTGCTCTACAAGGCGTATGTGGATGCGCTCGAGTGCCAGCAACAGGGAGACTCCGCCGGGGTGGTTACGGCGCTGCTCCGCGCCGGTCGCCTCGAAGAGGGGGTCCAGCGGTTCTCGCCCGCGCGCGCGTGGTACGAAGTCGCCTTGGGTGTCGCCCAGGGACTTAACGACCGCCGCCCCGAAGTGGGGTCCCTGCGCGCGCTCGGCTACGTGTGCCTCGCCCTCGGCGACGCGGCCGGGGGGGCACGCCACTTCCAGCGCTCGCTCGCGCTCGCGGAAGCGGAGTTCGATCAGGACGGAGCGACCGCCGCCTGCGAAGGGCTGGGGGACGCCGCCCTGGCGCAAGGACAGTGGGCCGGCGCGCACGCGTGGTTCAACCGGGGACTGCGGCTCGCCGACGCCGCGGGCGACGCGTCTCGCGCGGGCCGGCTGGAGTGCCAGCTGGGAGCGCTGGCGCGCCGGCAGGGCGATCTGGCGGTCGCGGGCGACTTCCTGCGCCGGGCGCGCGAGCGCTTCGAATCGGCCGGGATCCCAGGTGACATGGCGCGCGTGCTGAACGACCAGGCTCTGCTCGACGCTCAGTTCGGGCGCGAAGGCCCCGCGTCGGTGTCCTTCCGGGAAGCGCTGGCCTGGTCGCAGCGGGCGCCGGGCGACGCCGGCCTCGAGCTGTCGATCCGCCTCAATTTGGCCGAGCTCGATCTCGCAACGGGGCGCTTGCTCGAGGGCGAGGAGGGGCTGCGGCGGGCGGAGCAGCTCGCCATTAGTGGAGCGATGATGCCGCGACTGGTGCAGGTGTACACGCTGATGGGACGGCTGCGTGGAGCCCAGCAGGACGAGACGGGGTTCGTCTTCTTCGAACAAGCAATCGAGCTCGCTAAGGCGCTAGATCCCTCGCCTGCGACCGAGGCGCAGGTGTACCACGCCTATGGGCTGTTTCGCAGTCGCCTGGGTCAACAAGAGGAAGCGCGCGCCTACCTCGAGCGCGCCCGGGCCCTCTTCGACTCGTTCGGAGAAACGGTCGAGCGCGAGCGCATCGAGGCGGAGCTGCGCGCGATGTCGGCGTGACGCCCGATCTAGTTCGTCAGCGGGTTCTTGGCGCGGGTAGTGTCCGGCTTGGTCCCCTTTTTCTTCTGCTGTTGCCGCTCGTACTTACCGGTCGTATGAGGCGCGGTCGCCTCGCGGGAGGCGGACGCCGCCGCGCGCTTGCTAGAATGCTGGCGACCTCCGCACGCGACTAGACCGACGAATAGCACGGCCGTCAGGATGGTTCTAGACATGTGGCCCTCCCTAAGGGGGGTTCGGGCTCCAATATAAGAGCCGAGCCGCAATCCAGGGCGTCTTTCCCGCCCCCGGCGCTCGCTGGCAGTCTCTTCCCCGTGACGCCAAGTTTCAGCCCCGCTATCCCCTATTCCCTAATTCCCTGTCCCCTCACCATGAGCGATCACATCATGGACCGCCGCCGGTTTCTCGAATACACCGCAATGAGCGGCGCGCTCGCCGCGGCGCGCCCCGCGTTCTCCGGAGGCCCCGCGCTCGTCGCGCGTGTCCGGAGCGCGAGCGATCACGCGACCGAGCCGTTCGAGCTGGAGGAAGCGACCATCGCCGGCCTGCAGGCTGGGCTCCAATCCGGCAAGTACAGCGCACGCGGGTTGGTCACAGCGTACCTCCAGCGCATCGAGGAGTTGGACCGGAAGGGTCCCGGCTTGCGGGCCGTGCTCGAGGCGAATCCCGACGCGCTCACCGTGGCCGCCGCGCTCGACGCCGAGCGTAAGGCCAAGGGCCCGCGTGGACCGTTGCACGGCATCCCCGTGCTCGTCAAAGACAACGTGGCCACGCGGGATCGCCAGCAGACAACGGCGGGCTCGCTGGCGCTCGTGGACGTGACGCCGCCGCGCGACGCGTTCGTGGTCGAGCGGCTGCGCGCCGCCGGCGCGGTGATCCTCGGGAAGGCGAATCTCTCCGAGTGGGCGAACTTCCGCTCGACGCATTCCTCGAGCGGGTGGAGCGGGCGCGGGGGTCAGTGCCGCAACCCCTACGCACTCGACCGCACACCATCCGGCTCGAGCTCGGGGTCGGCCGTGGCCGTCTCCGCCAACCTCTGCGCCGTGGCGATCGGCACGGAGACCGACGGCTCGATCGTCTCGCCGTCCACGTGTTGTGGCATCGTAGGGATCAAGCCGACGCTCGGCCTCGTGAGCCGGACCGGAATCATTCCGATCGCGCACAGTCAGGATACCGCGGGACCGATGGCGCGCACCGTCGCCGACGCCGCCACGCTGCTCGGGGTGCTCGCGGGCGTCGATCCGCGCGACGACGCGACGGCCGCGAGCGGAGGCCAGTCACGCGGCGACTACACGAGCTTCCTCGACCCCAATGGACTGAAGGGCGCGCGGCTCGGGGTGTGCCGCTCCCACTTCATGGGCTACAGCGCCGGCACCGACTCGGCGATGGAAGCCGCCATGGACACGCTCAAGCGGCTGGGGGCCGTCATCGTCGATCCCGCGGACATCGCCACCGCCGGCCAGTTCGACGATTCGGAGTTCGCGGTGCTGCTGTACGAGTTCAAGGCGGATCTGAATCGCTACCTCCCCGAGTGGGCGCCGGGCGCGAGCGCCAAGACGCTCGAGGACTTGATCGCGTTCAACGACCGTTCACGCGACAGAGAGATGCCCTACTTCGGTCAGGAGATCTTCGTGCAGGCGCAGGCGAAGGGGCCGCTCACCGATCAGGACTACCTTCGCGCGCTGGACAAGGACCGCTTGCTCGCCCGCCTCCAGGGGATCGACGCGGTGCTGGCCGAGCATCGGCTCGACGCCTTGATCGCACCCACCGGGGGACCGGCCTCGTTGATCGACCTCGTGAACGGGGACCCGGGGGGCGGCGGCAGCTTCTCCACTCCGGCGGCGGTGGCGGGCTACCCGCACATCACCGTCCCGATGGCGTTCGTACGCGGGCTGCCGGTCGGGCTGTCGTTCGTGGGCCGCTCGTGGAGCGAAGGGACGCTGATCAAGCTCGCCTATGCGTACGAGCGGGCGACGACCGCGCGGCGGCCGCCGCGCTTCCCCCCGACGGCGGTGCTCACCCCCTGACCCCTCTCTCCGTTCCGGAGAAGGGGCACGTCACAGGGGGTGAGGGCGCGCGAGCCGCTGCACGTCAGCGTGGCGGAAGCAGCCGACCAGATGGTCGTTCACCATGCCGACGGCCTGCATGAACGCGTAGCAGATCGTGGGCCCGACAAAGCGGAAGCCATGTTCTGCGAGGGCGGCGCTCATGGTGTCCGATTCGCGCGTTCGCGCCGGCAGGTCACGGATGGCGCGCCGGCGATTCTGCTTGGGCGTGCCGCCCACGAAGCTCCAGAGGAACGCGCCGAACCCGCCGTTGCGCGCGGGAAACTCGAGAAACGTGCGCGCATTGGAGATGGCGGCCGCCACCTTCTGGCGGTTGCGGACGATCCCCGGGTCCTTGAGGATCTGGGCGATCTTCTTCCGGTCGTAGCGCGCCATGCGCTCCGGGTCGAAGCCCTCGAACACTTCGAGGAAGCGGGCGCGCTTATGCAGGATGACCCGCCACGAGAGTCCCGCTTGGAAGCCGTCCAGGACGAGTTTGGCGAACAGCTCGCGATCGCCATAGAGCGGGACGCCCCATTCCTCGTCGTGGTATGCGAGCATCAGGGGGTCGTCGTCACTGGCCCAGCAGCGCTTGATCATGGCGGCGGAATATATTGCCTCCATGAAGTACCTCCACGTGTCGGAGCAACAGGGGCGCTACGTGGCTTCGCTCCGCGACACGGCCACGCCCCTTCCGGCCCCCGACGAGATCCTCATCCGGGTGACGGCCTCGGGGGTGAACCGGGCCGATCTGTCACAGATCGCGGGGCGTTATCCGCCCCCGCCGGGGGAGTCGGACGTCTTGGGACTGGAGGTGGTGGGGACCCGCGACGACACGGGGGAAGCGGTCGCGGCCCTGCTCGCGGGCGGCGGGCACGCCGAGTACGTCGCGGCTCCCGCCGGACAGGTGTTCCCCGCGCCGGCGGGCATGGATCCGGTCAGCGCCGCCGGCATTCCGGAGGCGTTCCTGACGGCCTTCCTCAATCTCGTCGTCGAGGGTGGTGTGGCGCCGGGCGCGACCGTGTTGGTGCACGCCGGCGCGTCCGGGGTGGGACTGGCCGCCATGCAGATCGCGACGCTCGCCGGCGCGCGGGTGGCCGCCACGACCCGCAGCGCCGACAAGCTGGCAGCCCTCGAGCGGGGAGGGGCGGCGCTCGCCGTCGACTCGTCGCGGCACGACGTCGCAGCGGAGATAGAGACGCGCTGGGGACGCGACGCCGTGGACATCGTGCTCGACCCGGTGGGGGCGTTGAGCCTGGGGGGCGACCTGCGGGTGCTGCGAGTCGGCGGACGCATCGTCGTCCTCGGCACGCTGTCGGGCTCGCGCACGGAGCTCGACCTCGCGCTCCTGATGAGGAAGCGGGCCCGGGTCGTGGGTTCGACGCTGCGGTCCCGAAGCCGCGCCGAGAAGGCGGCGCTCGTCGCCCGCTTCCGAGACGAAATGCTGCCGGCCTTCGCCGCGGGGAAGCTGCGGGTGACGGTGGATTCTGTGTTTCCGGTCGCGCGCGCGGCGGAAGCGTTTCAACGCATGCGGGAGAACCGTAACATCGGCAAGATTGTAATCGCCTGGCGCCACGACTGAGGTATCTTTGCTGGTCGTGAAGCCGGTTCGGGTGCAACGCCTCCTCTGCGCGCTCGCGGTCGCGGCCGCCTGCCGCGACACGCACCGGACTCCCCCCCGGGGCCCGCAGGCCGCCCAGGCCGCCGCGACCGCGAAGGCGTCCATCAATCTTTACGCCGCCACCGGCGCCGGTGCGCTTTCCCCCCTTGCGGCGCGCGCCCGGCCGCTCGTGTACGTGCCCAACTCGCACGATGGGACCGTGACGGTGATCGACCCGCGCAGCTACCGCGTGTTGGCCACCTTCGCCACAGGGGCGCTGCCGCAGCACGTGGTCCCCTCGTACGACCTCACGACGCTCTGGGTCGCGAACAACCTGGGCAATACTCTAACGCCGATCGACCCTCTGACCGGTGAGGCCGGGCCGAGCGTGCCCGTGACCGATCCCTATAACCTGTACTTCACTCCGGACGGCCGGCTGGCCATCGTCGTCGCTGAGCGGCGCCGCGAGCTCGACTTTCGCGACGCGAAGACGATGGCGCTGGTGCAGTCCGTCCCCGTGCAGTGTCGGGGTGTCGATCACCTGGAGTTCACCGCCGACGGGCGATTTGCGATCGCCACGTGCGAGTTCTCGGGGCAGCTGGTGAAGTTGGACCTCGCGACGCGCGAGGTGGTAGGGTATCTGACGCTCGATCCGGGAGGGCTCGACAGCGCCGCCATGCCGCAAGACATCCGTTCCGCGCCGGACGGCCGTGTGTTCTACGTCGCCGACATGAAGGCGAACGGGGTGTTCCTCGTGGATCCCGACCCGTTCCAGCGCATCGGGTTCATCGCGACGGGGAAGGGGACGCACGGGATCTATCCGAGTCGGGACGGGAAGTTGATGTACATCACAAACCGCGGCTGGAACACGACCGCCGGGGGGCGCCACGGACCGGGGTCTATCACGGTGCTGGACCCGGAGACGCGGCGCATCGTAGCGACGTGGCCGATCCCCGGCGGCGGCAGCCCGGATATGGGGAACGTGACGGCCGACGGCCGGGAGCTGTGGGTCTCGGGGCGCTACGACGAGGAGGTGTACGTGTTCGACACCGAGTCGGGGCGGCTTACGCACCGCATCCGGGTGGGGCGGGAGCCGCACGGGTTGTGCGTGTGGCCCCAGCCTGGACGTTATTCGCTAGGACACACTGGGAACATGAGATAAGGAAGACGTCACGCAGAGACGTCGCGTAAAAACGTCAAGCAAAGACGTCACGCAGAGACGTGGGGAGGGGATGAATAGGATCAAGGGGAAGCTGATCTTGGTTACCGGCGCGAGCTCGGGAATCGGCGAGGCGTGCGCACGCCGGTTCGCGGCAGAGGGCGCGAACTTGGTGTTGTGGGCGCGGCGGCACGATCGGCTGGAGCGGGTGAGCGGTGCACTGCGGGAGCGGCATGGCGTCCGGGTGCGGATCAGGCAAGTGGACGTGCGCGACCGCGCCGCGGTGGAGCGTGCGGCAGCGGAGCTCGTCGCCGCCGGCGAGGTGCCGGACGTGCTCGTCAACAACGCGGGGTTGGCGAGCGGGCTGGCGAAGATCCAGGAGGGCGATCCCGACGATTGGGACCGCATGATCGACACGAACCTCAAAGGATTGCTGTACGTCACGCGCGCGATCCTGCCCCAGATGATCGCGCGCGGTCGCGGGCACGTGATCAACCTTGGCAGCACCGCGGGGCACCAAACGTACCCGATGGGAAACGCCTACAATGCCACGAAATTCGGCGTCCGCGCCCTCACGGAGGGCATGAATCTCGACGTGACGGGGACGCCGCTCCGCGTGTCGGCAATCGATCCCGGGTTTGTTGAGACGGAGTTTTCAGAAGTGCGCTTCCACGGCGACAAGGACCGCGCGCGCGCGGTGTATCACGGTTTCCGGCCGCTCACGGCCGATGACGTCGCGGACGCGATCGCCTACGTGGTGAATTTGCCGGAGCACGTGAACATCCTCGACCTCGTGATCATGCCGACGGCACAGCGCAACATCTACGTCGTGGACCGGAAGGCATGACCGCGCCGCCAATCACGGTGTAGCCGATCCCGCTTGACCCAACAAGTAGCGCTCGCCGTCGGTGACGAGATTCTCGCTCGGTGCCACGACGCCCGACTGCGCGAGCGAGGGGCAGGGGAACGAGGGTGGCGGTGAGGAGCAGCCTCGACGGCATCAGCATACGGCCTCAGAGGTGGGCGGTGTTTGGGAAAAGTACGCTGCCAAATGTAGGGGCGCAGTATGCTGCGCCTCTGCTGCTCGCCTCGCCGACGCCGAACGGATAGCTTTCTCGCGGTCCGCGACCCGCAGCGTTGCAGGAGGGGGGGGGAGGTCGGGTGTTTCGCTATCCCGATAGCCACGTGTTTTATCGGAAGCTCGGCCGCGTCTATCCGCGCATCGTGCGCGGAGAGGGCTGCTGGCTGTACGACGAGCGCGGCAAGGCGTACCTCGACGCCGTTGGCGGGGCCTACGTGGCGAACCTCGGCCACTCGAATCCGGAGATCGCCGAGGCAATGGCGCGACAGGCGCGCGACGTCGGCTACCTTTCGGCCACCGCCTTCACGCACGGCGCGGTAGAGGAGCTCGCGGGCGAGCTGGCAGCGACGCTCCCTGACGGACTCGACAAGCTGTATTTCCTGTCCAGCGGCTCCGAGGCCGTCGAAGCCGCGTTGAAGCTCGCCCGGCAGTATTGGATCGAGGCCGGGAAGCCCGGCAAGCATCGCATCATCGCCCTCAACCCCTCCTATCACGGCAACACGCTGCTGGCGCTTTCGGCTTCGGCGCGCGAGCAGTACAGGGCGCCGTTCCAGGAATGGCTGGTCGACGTCGCACGCATTCCCGCGCCGTACGCGTATCGCTGTCGCTGCCGAGGGGTGGACCCGGCGTGTCCGACGTGCAGTGGCGCCGCGCTCGAGGACGCGATCCGCCGGCTCGGCGCCGACACCGTGGCCGCGTTCATCGCGGAGCCTGTCGGCGGCTCGTCCACCGGGGCATCCACCCCTCGGCCGGACTACTTCCGGACCATCCGGGAGATCTGCGATCGCCACGAGGTGCTGCTGGTGGCCGATGAGATCCTGTGCGGCGCCGGCCGCACCGGAACATGGTGGGCGGTGGAGCCCTATGGCGTCGCCCCCGATCTGATGACGCTCGGGAAGGGCATCTCGGGCGGCTACGCCCCCCTCTCGGCGGTGGCCGCCCCCGAACGGATCGTCGACGTGATCGCCGGCGGGAGTGGCGCGTTCCTCCATGCGCAGACGTTTTCGTTCCACCCGGTGGCCTGCGCCGCCGGAATGGCGGCGGTCCGTTTGCTCAAGCGCGACCGTCTGATCGAGCGGTGCGCCGAGCTCGGTCGCGTGCTGCAGGAGCGTCTCGCGGGCCTCGTCGAGCTGCCCTATGTCGGCGACGTGCGCGGGCGCGGCCTGCTGGCGGGCGTCGAGTTCGTGGAGGACAAGGGCACGAGGGCGCCGTTCCCCCGCGCGGCGCGGTTCGCCGAGACCTTCACCGAAGCGGCCCTCGAAGCCGGACTCGTAGTCTGGCCCAACGTCGGTCATGCCGACGGCATGAACGGTGACCTGGTGTGCGTGGCGCCGCCGTTCATTATTACCGAGGCCGAAATCGACGAGGTGGTGGAACGGTTTGCGGCGGCCATGAACAGAGTTGTCAGTCGTCAGTCATCGGTGGTCAGTTACTGATGACTGACGGCTGATGACGGACAACCCGGGAGCACCATGACCGTCACCGCACCCATGGCGTCGAAAATCACCTACACGTCGGCGAACGTCGACTGGGAGCAATTCCACCGCGAGTTCGACGAAGCCCTGCCGCGCGTCCGCGCGCAGCGCGAGCGCGATCATCCGCTGTACATCGATGGTGAGGCGACGCCCTCGGCCGCCGCGCCGATCGTCGACACGTCGCCGATCGACACCGGTGTGGTGCTGGGCCGGTTTGCCGCCGCGACGCCCGAACACGTGCATCGTGCTGTCGCCGCGGCGAAGCGGGCGCAGCGGAGCTGGGCGCGCTCGCCCTGGCGTGAGCGTGTGGAGACGCTGCGCCGGGCGGCGCGACTGATCCGGGAGCGCAAGTTCGAGCTCGCCGCGATCATGGCGCTCGAGGTCGGGAAGAGCCGGCTCGAATCGATGGGCGACGCGGAAGAATCGGCGGACCTGATCGACTATTACTGCCAGCAGGTGGAAGACGCGAGCGGCTTCGTCCGGTCGATGGCGCGCGTGACCCCCACCGAGCGGAATACCGACGTGCTGCGTCCCTACGGGGTGTTCGCCTGTATCGCGCCGTTCAACTTCCCGCTCGCGTTGTCGACCGGGATGTCCGCCGCGGCGCTGGTCGTGGGGAACGCGGTCGTCTACAAACCCGCCGAAGACGCGCCCTGGACCGGTCTCAAGCTGTACGAGGTGTACCGCGATGCCGGCGTCCCGCCAGGGGCCTTCAATTATTTGAGCGGCACGGGGGAAGAGGCCGGCGAAGCGCTGTGGCGGCACCCTGCCGTCGACGGCGTGGTGTTCACCGGCTCCAAAGCGGTGGGGATGCACATCCACGAGGGGCTGTCACGCCAGTGGGTGAAGCCGTGTTTGCTCGAGATGGGGGGAAAGAACGCCGCCATCGTGCTCGACTCGGCGGACCTGGACGCCGCAGCGGAAGGCGTCACGCGCTCGGCGTTCGGGTTGCAAAACCAGAAGTGCAGTGCCACGTCGCGGGTGTACGTGCAGCAGCGCGTCGCCCGGCCGTTCGTCGAGCGGCTCGTGGAGCGGACCCGCGCGCTGAAACTCGGCGACCCGACCGAACGGGACGTGTACTTCGGACCGGTGATCAACCTCGCGGCGACCGACCGGTTCGCGGGGGCGGTCGCGCAGGCGCGTCGGGAAGGGAGGATCCTGTTGGGAGGCGAGCGGCTGCGCGGCGGGATGTTCGATCGCGGCCACTTCGTGGCACCCACCATCGCGGCGCTGCCGCTGTCGTCCTCCCTGTTCTGCGACGAGCTGTTCGTGCCCATTCTGGTGGTGGGTGAGGTAGCGGGGCTCGATCAGGCCCTTGCCGAGGCCAACAAGACCGAATACGGCCTCACGGCGGGCATCTTCACGAGCGAGCCCGAGGAGATCGAGCGCTTCTTCGACGAGATCGAAGCGGGCGTGTGCTACGTGAACAAGCGCACGGGTGCCACCACGGGTGCGTGGCCGGGAGCGCAACCGTTCACGGGCTGGAAGGGATCAGGTTCGACGGGGAAGGGCGGGTGCGGGCCGTATTACGTCGCGCAATTCCTGCGGGAGCAAAGCCGTACCGTGATCGAGGAGCCCCAGTGACGCGCGACTACCCTCGGATCGTGGTCGCGCCGCCCGGGCCCAAGGCCCGGGCGATCGTGGAGCGGCAGAATCGCTGGTCCTCCACGTCCTATCCCAAGGAATACCCGCTCACCATCGCCCGCGGCGACCGCGCCATGGTGGAAGACGTGGACGGGAACCGCTATCTCGACTTCATGGCGGGGATCGCCGTCGCGTCGACGGGCTACGGGCACCCCAAGGTAGTCCAGGCGATCCAGGAAGCGGCCGGCCGGTTCCTCCACATTTGCGGTAGTGATTTCTACTTCGAGGGCTTCGCCGCGTTGTGCGAGCGGCTGGCGAAGCTCGCCCCCGGGACGAGCAAGAAGCGGGTGTTCCTCTCGAACTCGGGGACGGAGGCGGTGGAAGGAGCGATCAAGCTGGCGCGTCACTCCACCGGGCGCCCCGCGATCATCGCGTTCAACGGCGCGTTCCACGGGCGCAGCTACGGGGGGCTGAGCCTCACGGCGAGCAAGGCCGTGCAGCGCGCCGGCTTCGCCCCGTTTCTGCCGGAGATCTATCACGTCCCGTACGGCTATCGCTACCGCTGCGATTTCTGCCGCGGGGAGAGCGCGTGCACCATGCGGTGCGTGTCGTCTATCGAGGACGACTTGTTCACAACGCGGTTGGACCCGAAGAGCGTCGCCGCCGTGTTCGTCGAGCCGATTCAGGGCGAAGGCGGCTACGTGGTGCCACCGCCCGGCTACCTCACGGCGCTGCGGGAGCTGTGCGATCGTCACGGCATCCTGCTCGTGTGCGACGAGGTCCAAACGGGGGTGGGCCGCACGGGCAAGATGTGGGCGTGCGAGCACGAAGCAATCGAGCCGGACGTGCTGCTCGCCGCGAAGGGCCTAGGGAGCGGCATGCCGATCGGCGCGATCATCGCGAAGGAGGCGATCATGAAGTGGTCGCCCGGCGCGCATGGCAGCACGTTCGGCGGGAATCCGGTATGCTGCGCGGCAGCGCTCGCCACGCTGGACGTGGTCGAGCGCGAGCTGCTGCCCACGGTGCCGCGGCTAGGCGAGCGGCTGCTCGCCGGCGCCCAGCGGCTGCAGGAGAAGTACGCCGTCATCGGCGACGTTCGGGGGCGTGGCCTGATGGTCGGCGTCGAGTTCGTGAAGGATCGCGGCACGCGGGCGCCGGCGCCGGAGATCCCGCACGAGCTGGTGGAGCGGGCGTTCGGTAAAGGGCTGTTGCTGCTCGGCGCCGGCAAGAGCGCGCTGCGGCTCGCGCCGCCGCTGGTGGTAGACGAGGACGATGTGGACACGGCGCTGCGGATTATCGATGAGTGCTTGCGGGAAATAACGGACTGAGAGTTGTCGGTCATCAGTGCTCAGTCGTCAGTAGAGACCGCCCTGACATCATCGTTCCTGATGACTGACACCTGATGACTGAAAACGTCTCCAAAGTCCTCTCCATGCACGACGCGATCGCCCGCTTCGTCCACGACGGCGACACCGTCGTCATCGAGGGTTTCACCCATCTCATCTGCTTCGCCGCGGGCCACGAGATCATCCGCCAGCGGCGGCGCGACCTCACCCTCGCGCGCCTCACCCCCGATCTGATCTACGATCAGCTGATCGCCGCGGGCTGCGCGCGCAAGCTCGTGTTCTCCTGGGCGGGCAACCCGGGGGTGGGCTCGTTGCACGCGTTCCGACGCGCCGTGGAGGGAAAGGCGGCCCCGCTCGAGATCGAGGAGTATTCGCACTTCGGGATGGTGGCGCGGTTTGCCGCGGGGGCGGCGCGGCTCCCCTTCTGGCCATTGCGCGACTACGCGGGCACCGACCTGCCGCACGCCAACGCGCGCATCAAGACCGTCGCGTGCCCCTACACCGGCGAAGCGCTCGCGACCGTTCCGGCGTTGAACCCGGACGTCACGATCGTGCACGCGCAGCGCGCCGACGCGGCGGGCAACACGCAGATGTGGGGCCTGATCGGCGTGCAGCGGGAAGCCGCGTTCGCCGCGACGCACGTCATCGTGGTCGTGGAGGAGATCGTCGCGGAATCCGTCATCCGCTCCGATCCCAATCGCACCGCGATTCCCGCGATGATCGTGGACGCAGTGGTGCTCGAGCCGTGGGGCGCGCACCCGTCGTATGCCCAGGGCTTTTACGACCGCGACAACGACTTCTACGTCGCGTGGGAGGGGATCTCTCGCGATCCCGCAACGCTGGAGCGATACCTCGCCGACTTCGTGTACGGCGTTCCCGACCGGGCGGCGTACCTCGCGAAGCTGCCCGGGGCGCAGGGGCGTCTCGCCGCGAAGCAGCGGTACTCGAGCCGGGTGAACTACGGCTTCTGATCCCGGCTACACCCCCGACGAGATGATGGCCGCCGTGGCGGCGCGCGAGCTGCGCGACGGCGAAGTGGTGTTCGTCGGCATCGGTCTCCCGAACCTCGCCTGCAACCTCGCGCGCGCGACGCACGCGCCGCGTCTCGTGCTGATCTACGAGTCGGGCGCCGTCGGCGCGGTGCCGGAGCGCCTGCCCGTGTCGATCGGGGACCCCGCCCTCGTCACCGGCTCGCTCATGGTGTGCGGCATGGCGGACGTGTTCCAGCTGTTCCTGCAGAACGGCCGCATCGAGGTGGGCTTCCTCGGCGGCGCCCAGGTGGACCGCTATGGCAACATCAATACGACCGTGATCGGGCGCTACGAGCGGCCCACCGTGCGACTGCCGGGCTCGGGGGGGGCGGCGGAGATCGCGATTCACGCTCGCCGCACCCTGATCGTCTCGAAGCTCTCGCCGCGGGCATTCCCGGAGCGCGTCGACTTCGTCACCAGCCCGGGCCAGCGCGTCAACGGCCGCACACGCACCGAGCTGGGCCTCCCCGGTAAGGGCCCCCTCAAGGTCATCAGCGACAAGGCCGTCCTCGAGGCCGAAGAAGGGACGGGGGAAATGGTCCTGGCGGCGCTCTATCCCGGTGTGGAGGCGAAGGACGTGCGGGCCAGCGTTGGGTGGGAGCTGCGCTGTCGGGCTCGGCTTCGCCGCGTCGATCCCCCGACCGCGGTCGAGCTGCGGCTGCTTCGGGAAGTGCTCGATCCCAAGGGGCTTTACCTCAAGTCCAGAGGCGACGGAAGGACGGAATGACGGAAGGTGCTGAAGCAGGTCGCGGAGCCACGGAGCAAGACCGTGTGTTGCACCGACTCCGCACTGCTCGCGCCGGGCTGCGGACACTGTTGCTGTAGCGCGACAGGCCCCAGCCCGGCCGCCGCTTTCGTGGTGCTGGCCCGACGTTTGTATGGAGCCGACGTGGACTCGACGCGTCGCGGGGCGAGGGGGGCTCGATGCACAGGGCACTGGCGCTACAACGCAACGAGAGTGAGCCGCTAGGGCCGGCGTTTCGGACCGGGCTCACGAGGGCGGACGGCTTAGCGGGCAGCGACCTAGCCCGCTGGCACCTGCTGGCGTCCCACCGATCGTCCAGCGCCCCCTTCCTCGATCCGAGCTGGACGCATTCCTGGACTGAGGCGTTTGCCCCCGCCGACCCGCTGCTCGCGTGCGCCTGGAACCACGAGCGGCTGGTCGGCCTTGCCGCCATGCAACGGGTGATCGAGCCGTGGGGCGGGCGGAGCCTCGCCGTGTTGCAATCCCGGACGAACGCGGAGTCGTATCGCTTCGCCTTCCTGTCGTGGAGGGGGCGGGTCGACATCCAGGAGGAGCTGTGGCGGACGCTGTGCAATTCGGGCGGTTGCGATGTCATTCGAATCGAGCACGTTCCAGACGGCTCACCCACGCTGCACGCTGCCCGGACGGTCGCTCGGGAGCTGGGTTGGCGCTGCCTGGTCCTGCCGACCTTCCTGACCCCGTGGTGTCCGTTGTCCCGTCTGACCGCATGGGACCACGGGCTGACGCGCAAGTTCCGGCACAATGTGCGACGCAGCGAACGACGGCTGGGGGAGCTCGGTGAAGTCCGGCTGCAAGTCGCCACCGGAGGGACGCGGCTCAAGCAAGCGCTGGACGTGTTCTTTCACCTTGAAGCAAGTGGCTGGAAGGGACGCAGCGGCTCGGCGGTAGCCCAACGACCGCAGGTGAGACGCTTCTACGACGGCCTGGTGGACCGATCGCGGGCTCAGGTGTGGATCCCTGTGCTCACAGTATCCGGCGCTCCCGTGGCCGCGTACGTGCTGCGCGTCAACGGGCGCTCCATCTTCGCCCTGAAAACGAGCTACGACGAGAGCTACTCCAGGTACGCACCGGGCCAGGTACTCACGGCGCGGCTGATCCGCTACGGGCTGGAGCGCGGCATGGAGATGTTCGATTTTATGGCAGACCGGGCCCGCTGGAAGGACGACTGGGCGAGCGAGTTTCGTCCGCACTACGAGCTGTTGCTATTCGCTCCGTCGCCGGCGGGCCGCTTCGGATACTGGGTCCGGTACGGCTTGCGGGAGCACGCAAGAAAAATCCCCGGCGCGCTACGTCTGGCGCGCTGGCTGCGAGCCAGCCGGTCGACCGGTCGCTAGGGCCGAACCAGCTCGATGTCGCGGCGCAGCGTCACGGGCGCGCGCTCGTGCGCCGTGACCGTGACCTCGATCCGATAACGTCCCAGTGAGAGGCTGGAAAGGTCGAGCGCCAGCGCCCGCCCCGCGACGTGCGGATCGGCTGCGCCTGGGACCAGGACTTCCGCCCACTCCAGGCTCACGTTCCGGTGGTGCCCCGCAAGGCCCACGGCTTCCACCGCTCGCCGCAGGAATCCACCGCCCTGTCGCGTGACGGTAGCGGACGTCTTTACTTCTTCACCGTCAGGTCGTAGGCCATAGACCTCCCAGTACAACCCCAGCGGCCGGTCGACCCGAACACGCTTTGAAGCGTGGGCGGTCGGAATGGCCGGGGCTAGCGCAGTGGGGAGCGAGTCGCCTGCGTCCACTAGCAGCAGGTCGGACACCAGGGCGTGTTCGTCGAGTGCGGCGCTGTGGCGGGTTCGGGCCACCCGGCGCGAGGTCGGAGCTATCACCTCGAGGCTCAGCACGCGGGGACCGCAGGGAGCGGCGGCGACAAGGACGTCGGGCCGGTCGAGACGCGTCTGGTGCTCGGTCACGACCCGATCGTGCTCGTCGCTCGCGAGCACCAAAGCCGCCCGCACGGACTGCCCCGCCATCGCGGTGTCGGCTGAGAGGTCATATGCCGCCACCACGATGCACGAATCACGGCGCCGGAAGATAGAGACCTGGTCCTCGAGCGCGTGGACTGACGCGGCGTAGGCCGGCGCGTATCGCTCCCGCGCACGCGGTGGGTCGAGTGTCCAGTCTTCAGGCGTGGCGCCTTCGGGATGGTCGAACGCGTGCGCTCGGGGCGCGAAGTGGAAGGCCGGCGACGGGTCGTGACCCGTGATTTTCGGCTCGGCTGAGACGGCGAGGTAGTCCTGCGGTTCCCGGGTCCAGAATGTCGGCCATCCGTAGCGTAGCATCACGTCCCGCAGATCGTCCGCCCAATAGAGGCCGAAGGCGGTGCGTCGGCCCTCCTCGATTCGCGCCATCGTGAGGCGTGCGAAGTGCTCCGTTCGGCGGTCGTTGCCGGGGCGCGACCAGAGCGGCTGGGTGAGCCACCACCACCGCTGCTCGAACGCGGCCCGTGCGGCGCAGTCCCAGCGGCGATAGCGGCCTGCCAAATCGCCCTCGAGGAGTGACGAGATATTGGTCCAGCGACACCGCTCGCCCTCCGGCATGACTCGCAATGCCGCCGTGAAGCTCGAATCCGCTCCCGCGAAATCGCCCGTGACGTGCTGCACGAGACCGCGCAGGGCTTCGCACCACCACCGTGTGGCGCGGCATTGCTCAGCGACGAGGGTGGCGCCTTGTGGTTGGCTGTCCTCCAACAGGTAGCGCACGCGCTGGCCAGCGATCCAGTCATCCCCGGGGAGCGCCGCCCCAGCGCTGTCGAGCGTGCCGATCAGCCGAGCGCGCGCGTGGCGGATGCGCTGCGGCTCCGGTGGCGCGGTGTCAACCGAGCCGTCGTACCAGTAGCACATCCGGCCGATCGGCTCCTCGCACACGCCGTTCCAGCCGCCGCGCCGCTCGGGGAGGTTGGCGCCCCGCGTGAATTCGAACAGCTCCTGGGCCCGGCGCGCCGCCTTGAGCACGGCCAGCGAGTCGGGCCCTCCGGACTGCCATCCGACCGCAACAAGCTGTAAGAGAAAAAGGATCACGGTGCCGCTCCTGCCGGCAACTTACGAAAACGACCCTCGCGTCGCGAGCTTGACTCCGCTCTGGCCGCGCGTAATGTCGGCGCGGTGATACCGCGCGAGCTGAACGCCGCACACTGGTTCGTCGACCGCCACGTGGAGGAGGGCCGCGATGGCCGTCTCGCAATTGTGTACGAGCAGCGGCGGCTCACCTATGGCGACGTCTGCACGGGAACGAACCGGCTCGGCAACGCACTGCGGCGGCTCGGCGTCGGGATGGAGCGGCGGGTGGTCTTGCTGCTGCCGGACTCGCCCGAGTTCGTGTGCAGTTTTTGGGGAACGATCAAGATCGGCGCCGTCCCAGTCCCCACCAACACGCTCCTGAAGCCGCACGATTTCGCGTACATCCTGCGCGACAGCCGGGCCGAAGTCGTGATCGCGAGTGAGCCGCTCGGCGCAATCATCGAGCAACTGCAGCCTCGCGTTCCAACTCTCAAGCACGTGGTCGTGGTGGGCGCCGCACGAAGTGGGCAGCTCCCGTACGATGAGCTCGTGACCGCGGAGAGCGCCGAGCTCGCGCCCGCGAGCACCACCAAGGATGACGTCGCCTTCTGGCTGTACACGTCGGGCACCACCGGGACTCCCAAGGCGGCGGTTCACCTGCACCACGATATGCTCGTGTGCTGCGAGGCGTTCGGCCGTCACGTGCTCGAGATCGGCCCCGACGACCGGACCTTCTCGGTCGCCAAGCTGTTCTTCGCGTACGGGCTCGGCAACGCTCTCTATTTTCCATTCCACGTGGGCGCGTCGACGGTCCTGTACCCCGCCCGCCCCGAGCCCGCGAAGGTGTTCGAGGTGCTCACGCGGGAGCAGCCCACGCTGTTCTATGCCGTACCCACCGCCTACGCCGCGATGTTGCAGGTGCCGGACGCGGAGCGTCTCTACGACCTGCGCTCGGTGCGGTTGTGCAGCTCGGCGGGCGAGCCACTCCCCAAGGCGATCTACGAGCGCTGGCTCGAGAGGTTTGGGCTCGAGATTCTCGACGGCATCGGCTCGACCGAAATGTGCCACACATTCATCGCGAACCGTCGCGGCCAGGCCCGTCCCGGCTCGAGCGGGACCGTGGTGCCCGGCTACGAGGCCAAGCTGGTGGACGACGACGGGCGTCCAGTGGCGGTGGGGGAGGTGGGCAATCTGCTCGTCAAGGGCGACAGCGCGTGCGCCTGCTACTGGAACCAGCACGAGCGCACCCTGCAGACCATCGAGGGCGAGTGGATGCACACGGGGGACAAGTATAGCCGCGACCGCGATGGCTATTTCTGGTACGCGGGCCGCGCCGACGACATGATCAAGGCCGGCGGGATGTGGGTGTCGCCCGCCGAGGTGGAAGGCGCGTTGGCCGGACATGCGGCGGTCGTGGAAGCGGGCGTGGTGGGCGTCGAGGATCAGGATGAGCTGGTCAAACCGCTCGCGTTCGTAGTACTGGCCCACGGCTACACGGGCAGCCCTGCGCTCGAGCGCGAGCTGCAGGCGTTCGTGAAGGAGCGGCTCGCGCCATACAAGTACCCGAGGAGGATCCTGTTCGTGGAGGAGCTGCCGAAGACGGCGACGGGTAAGA
Source organism: Gemmatimonadales bacterium (assembly GCA_035538515.1). Classification (GTDB taxonomy): domain Bacteria; phylum Gemmatimonadota; class Gemmatimonadetes; order Gemmatimonadales; family GWC2-71-9; genus AG41. The sequence goes on along the minus strand of DATLKF010000014.1, from coordinate 46,874 downwards.
TCCAGAGATTCAAGCTGAGGGAGATAGCGGCACAGGCTAGACACCGAGACGCCTAGACGCCGAGACGCCTAGCGGTGAGCAGCTCAGCGTGCATAGGAATACCTGCTCCCTGCACACTGTTGACCGCTCGGCGTCTCGGCGTCTCGGCGTCTAGTCTATCCCCTACTGTAGCACGAGCAGCGATACGTCGTACAGCGCGTGCGTCCACGCCGTAATGCCGAACCCGCGCGTCAGGTACAGCGCGGAGAAGAACAGTCCCGCCACCATCCGGAACACGAACGAGTAAAGCTGCAGGCGGTCGCCGTAGGGGCCGATGTAATGGAAGGCGGAAAAGATCGCCGCGCCCAGGAGCGTCGCGGCCGCGCCGGCGGGCAGCGGGCGCCAGCCGAGCAATGCCCGGGCCGCGGTGGCGAGGGCGCCCACCAGCAGGACCCGGAATAGCAGCTCCTCGTAGATGCCGGCGCCGAGCGACACCATCAGGTGCGTCCACCAGTCGAGCGCCCGGGGGGGCGGCGCGAGGGCCAGCGTCTGGAGCAGGCCTAGCACCCCGGAGGTGACGCCCCCGACGAACAGCCCGCACGACGCGGCGAGGACGATCGATTCTCCCAGCATCCCGAAGAACACGGCGGCCTTGAGCCGTGACCCGTGGACGCGCATGTCGCGCGTGACGAGCCACACGCCGCCGCCGATCACGCACAGCATGAAGACGAGCGGCCCCCAAGTCCCCGCCACCGCCGTGAACAGGCCCTGTAGGATGACGTCCGCGCCGTTGCGGACCGAGCGCGGTCCGTGCGCCAGCAGCACAGCGAGCGCCTGGTAGAACACGAGCAACGGGAGAGCGAACGGCAGGCTGTAGCGTGGCGCGCGACTCACCCGCCAATAGGAGCTCGACGAAACAGCGGTGAAGGTGGTCGCGGACATGAGGTGAGAAATCTATCGACGCCGGATCGCTTGCGATGGTTTCGGGTGGCCGGTATGCTACCGCGCCATGACGCTCGCGCCCATCGCCCTCGCCTTCATGCTCATCGCGGCTACCACTGGCCGCGCGCAGCAGCCGGAGCGAGCCCGGGACCTGGGCGTGCCGTTCGAGGGCGTCCCCGGCCCGCTCGACGCCATCACCGACGTGGCCGGCGTCGAAGTGGGTCACCGTACGCTAATGGTGGGAAGCGGCCGCCTCTTGCCTGGGAAGGGCCCCGTCCGAACCGGCGTCACCGCCGTCTTTCCGCGCGGACAGGAGTCCGACGATCCGGTATTCGCCGGCTGGTTCACCATGAACGGCAATGGCGAGATGACGGGCACGACGTGGGTCGAGGAGTCCGGCTTCCTGTGGGGACCGGTGATGATCACGAACACGCATTCCGTCGGTGTGGTACGCGATGCCGTGATCGAATGGATCGTGCGCAAAGGTCGCATGCAGCACGACGAATGGTCGCTTCCCGTGGTGGCTGAGACATGGGACGGCGGGCTGAACGACATCAACGGCTTCCACGTCACCAAGCAGGACGCCTGGGCCGCGATGGACAGCGCGCGTGGGGGCCCGGTGGTCGAGGGAAGCGTGGGGGGCGGGACGGGGATGGTGTGCAATCAGTTCAAGGGCGGGATCGGGACGGCGTCGCGACGGCTCGCCCGTGAGGACGGCGGCTTCATGGTCGGCGTGCTCGTGCAGTGCAACTATGGGAGGCGCGGCGTGCTGCGCATCGCCGGCGTACCGGTGGGCCAGGAGATCCCGGACCTGCTGCCCTGCCGCGCCCCGTGTAGCCCGCGCGGCCGCTCGGATGTCAATGCCGCCCTCCCGCCCGACGTGGGCTCGATCATCATCGTCGTGGCGACCGACGCGTCGTTGCTCCCGCACCAACTCAAGCGCCTCGCGAGGCGCGCCGCCCTCGGCGTGGGTCGGCTGGGCGGGGTCGCGTCGAATTCTTCCGGAGACATCTTCATCGCGTTCTCGACGGCCAACGCGCACGCGTCCCGCGACTCCGGGCTGGCGCAGGTGTCCATGGTCTCGAACGAGCAGATCACGCCGTTGTTCGAGGCTACCGTCCAGGCCACCGAAGAGGCGATCGTCAACGCGATGGTGGCAGCCCGCACGATGACCGGCGCCGACGACCTCACCGTGTATGGCCTGCCCCACGACCGGTTGCGCGAGGTTTTGAAGAAGTACAATCGGCTGAGCCCATGAGCTCGACGGCCGGGAACGACGCCTTCCCGCGGCTCAGCGCGGCCGACCTGCGGATTGCGCCGCTCGCTCGGGCCGAAACGATTCCCTCGGCCTGGTATACCGACCCGCGGTTTCACGCCCTGGACCGAGACGCCGTGCTCGCGACCACGTGGCAGCACGTGGCCGACGTGGGTCAGCTGGCGCGACCGGGAGACCACATCGTCACGCAAGTCGCCCACGAGCCGATCATCGTGGTGCGGGGGATGGACGGGGAGCTGCGCGCGTTCTACAACGTGTGCCGCCATCGCGGTGGGCCGCTCGCCATGAAAGACGGCAACGCCGATATGCTCATCTGCAAATACCACGGGTGGACCTATCGGCTCGACGGCATGCTGCGCGGGGTGCCGCACTTCAATCGCGTGGAGCTGTTCGACAAACGGAACTACGGCCTGACTCCCGTCCACGTCGCGGTGTGGGAAGGGTTGGTATTCGTGAGCTTGGCAAAGCGCCCCAAGCCGCTCGAGACCTACCTCGCGGGCATCCGCGAGCGGATCGCGCCGACGCGAATCGGTGAGCTTAGCTTCGTGCGGCGCATCGACTACGACGTCCACGCCAACTGGAAGGTGTACGTCGACAACTACCTCGAGGGCTATCACGTCCCCCACGTTCACCCCGAGCTGTATGCACTGTACGACTACGAGGGATACGTCACCGAGGTGCACGACTGGTACTCGGTGCAGGTAGGGCCGCTCACCAGCGATCGGAATGTCTACACGGCGGGGGGCGGGGAAGGCCTCTACTACCAGGTGTTTCCCAACTTGATGCTCAACGTGATCCCGGGACGGCTGCAGTCGAACGTCGTGATCCCCACCGCTCCGGACCGCTGCAAAGTGATCTTCCGTTATTACTACGCCGACGTCGCCTCGCCCGAAGCGCGCGCGCGCATCGAGGCCGACATTGCGTTCTCGGACCGGGTGCAAGCCGAAGACGCGGAGATCTGCGAGCGGGTGCAGCTGGGCCTCGCCTCGCGAGCCTACGACAAGGGCCGCTTCTCGGTGCGATTCGAAGCAGGTGTCTATCACTTCCAGAGCCTTCTCAAGCACGCCTACCGGGTCTGGCGCGAGCGCTGATGCCTGAGCTCAAGCGCCAGCTCGGGCTGCTCGACTCGACGATGATCAACGTCGGTACGATCATCGCGTCCGCGATCTTCATCGTGCCCAGCGCGATCGCCGCCGCCCTGCAGGCGACCGGTCCCGCCATTCTGGTCTGGCTCGTGGGGGGCGCGGTGTCGCTGCTCGGCGCCCTATCGGTCGCCGAGCTCGGCGCCGCCATGCCGGAGGCGGGCGGAATGTATGTGTACTTGAGTAGGGCGTACGGCCCGGTGTGGGGGTTCCTGTACGGCTGGTCGGGCGGCGTCGTGATCAACCCAGCCTCCATCGCGGCTATCGCGGTGGGCTTCGCGACGTACTTCGGATTTTTCGTCCCGCTCTCGGACAGCGGGATCAAGCTCGTGGCCGTGGCGTCCGTCGTCGGGCTCACCGTGCTGAATTCCCTGGGCGTGCGGCTCGGCGCCATCACGCAGAATCTGTTTACGCTCATCAAGATCGGCTTACTCGGACTGCTCATCGTAGTCGGGTTCGCCCTTCCCGGAGGGAGCGTGGCGAACTTCCAGCCGCTCTGGTCCCCGGCTCCGTTCGGTCAACAGGTCGCCGCCTTCGGGGTCGCGCTGGTGGCAGCGCTGTGGGCGTACGACGGCTGGATCGAGATCACCTACGTCGGCAGCGAGGTGAAGGATCCTGGACGCACCCTGCCGCGCTCGATTGTGCTGTCCACCCTGATCGGCGCCGCGCTCTACTGCCTGGTGACGGCCGCGTTCGCGTACGTGCTATCGCCCGCCAAGATGGCGGCGTCATCGCTGGTCGCGTCCGACGCGGCACAAGTGACGCTGGGCGGGGCGGGCGCCGCGCTGGTAGCCGTCGCGATCATGATTGCGACCCTGGGGTCGAACAACGGCATCGTGCTGACGGCGGCGCGTATCCCTTATGCGCTGGCGCGCGACGGACTGCTGCCTCGCTGGCTGGCGGGGGTGCATCCGCGGTTTCTCACGCCGGTGCCCTCGCTGCTAGTGCAGGGCGTCATCGCCATCGCGCTCACGCTGATCTCGACCGAGCCATCCTGGAAGGACACCTACGGCCGGTTGTTCACGTACGTCGTCGTGGGGGAGTTCATCTTCTACGCCCTGTCGGCGGCGGCCGTGATTGTGTTACGGCACACCGCTCTCGACATGCCCCGCCCGTATCGAACGTGGGGCTATCCGATCACACCGTTCGTCTTCGTCCTGTTTTCGGTATGGCTCATCTGGAATACCGCCCGGGAGCAACTGCTCGACTTCGCCGTGGGGATGGCGCTGATTCTCGTGGGGCTCCCGCTGTATTGGTGGAGACGACAGCGGTTATCAGTCGTCAGTCGTCAGTCATCAATCGTCAGTGAATGAGCACCGACTGATGACTGATAACTGATGACTGACAACTGATTACTGACCACTCCCCTCACTCGTCCTCCGATCCCGGCTTCTCGAGCCGCCGCAGCGCGGCCTCCACGTCTTTGCGCGTGTCGGCGTGTTTGAGCTTCCCCACCACCGGCTGCAGCCGCGCCAGCGCGAGCTCGTGCGGGAGCGTGAACCGGAACGCTTCGACCACCCAGCGACGCACGGCCGGGCGGTCGTCGTCGAGATGGGCGGTGAGTGCGTCGAGCGCGTGGCCGCTGCCGCGCGCCGCGAGGGCGGCGAGCACGTGCGCCGGGAACCGCCCCGTGGCGAGCCGTGACTCGATCTGCGGAATCGCGGCTGTATCCCCCGTTTGGGCCACGATGCGGTAAGCGGCTTCCTGAATCACGTCCTGATACGAAGGCGTGGAGAGGCCCCAAGCGACCGCGCTGTCGCGCGCGCTCGAGTCGCACTGGACCAGCGTGATGAGGGCCGCGGCGCGCACTTCGTAGCTCGAGTCGCCGCGCAGCACCGCGCGCGCGAGCGCGGCGCCTCCCCCCGCTCCGCCAAGGCGACCCAGCGCGGAGATGGCGGCGCTCCGCACTTGCGCGGAGGTGTCGGCCAGCGCGGCCGCGAGGGGTGCCGCCGCGACCGCGCCCGGAAAATTCGCCAGCGCCTCGACCGCGGCCGCACGGGTGCGGAAGTAGTCCGCCGACGTGGCGGCCCAGGTGAGCGCGGCGAGGGCCGTCGAGTCCGCAGTGCGCTTGGCGAGTTGCTCGATCACCCACTGGCGATTCCACAAGTCGTCGTCGTGCCGCAGCTCGTTCGCGAGCCAGGCGGTGGGCTGGTCGAACGTCAGCTCCTTCAGGATCTGGTTGCCCGCGTCGAACACCACCATGGTGGGGGCGCCGCTCAATCCGCTCACCTCGATCGTCTGGTCGCGGCGGACGAGCTCGGCCCGCTGCACCACGTCACCGCCGGCCGTCCCGACCCGAATCGTCAACGGCAGACGGAATGCCGCCGCGGTCTCGAACTTGAGGCCGCTGCTGTCCGCCTTCGTCGAATCGGTCTGCGTCTGCTTGACTGTCAGCGTGAGCTTCCGCCCCGCGCTGTCGTAGGCGGCGCTCACGGTGAGGTCGGGGTGCCCGGCGCCGTAGATCCACTGCGCCCAGAACCAGTCCAGGTTCTCACCCGTCGCGTCCAGCACTGCCTGGCGCAGGTCGTCTGTGGTTGCGTTGCCCAGGGCATGCTGCGTCAGGTAGGTGTGGAGCGACGCCCAAAACCGCTCCGGCCCGAGATACCGAAGCAGCATGCGCAGCACCAGGGCGCCCTTCGGGTAGACATTGTTTGAGCCGAGCGCTGCCAGCGGCATGCGGCGGCGGCGGTCGATCTGGAGGTATTGCCTGTACTCGTCGAGGTAGTAGTCGTCTTCGGCGTGAGCGCCGAGCTTGGTGCGCCAGTACTGGCCCGGGAGAAATTCCGCGAATCCCTCGTTCAGCCACATGTTGGCCCAGTTCTCGGTCGTGACGTAGTCGCCGAACCATTGGTGCGCGAGCTCGTGCGGGATGAGGATCCACTGGTACCACGGCCGGTCGAGATACGCCCGCTGGTCGGGGAGCCAATCGACCAGGGTGGTGGCGCTCACGTTCTCCATCCCGCCGAAGAAGTCCGACACAGTGGACTGGGCATACCTGGCCCAGGGATAGGGGACGCCGGTCAGCCGGGAGTAGACGTCGATCATGTCCGGCGTCACGCCAAACAGGCGGCGGGCGAGCGCCGAGTCTGATGGGTAGACGTAATACTCGAGCGGCGTGGTGTGCCACCGGTCGGTGAGTCGCACGTACGGCGCCACGATCAACGACACGAGATACGTCGCGCTGGGCCGATCCTGGCGCCAGGTGACGGTGTGCGTCCCTGTTGCGATGTTCGCCCGCTCCGTCACCAGCCGGCCGTTCGAGACCACCGTATACGCGCGCGGCACGGTTGCCACGAGCTCCCACGTCATCTTGTCGTTCGGGAAGTCGTAGGTCGGAAACCACAGGTGATTGTCGTGCTCCTCGCCCTGGCTCCAGATTTGCTGGGGGCGGTGCTCGCGGCCTTCGGACTGGATGAACGTCAAGCCGTGGCCGTTGTCGATGTGGGCATGGTACTCGACGGTAAAACGCAGTGTGTCGTGGAAGGCGAGCGGGTGCGCCGGGTAGACGACCAGCGTGTCACCATGGGTCGTGAAGCGCAACGACGTCTTCGCCGCCGTGACTCGAGCGATCGCGAGGCCGGCGCCCGCGTCGAGGATCACCGAGTCGAACCCCGGTCGCAAGGCCGCGAGCGTAGTCGTCACGCGACCGTCGAGCGAGGTTCCTTCCCAATCGAAGTTCCACACTTCGATTCGCTGATGCACCAGGTCGTAGTCGTGCGATCGCGTGTAGGCGTCGTTCGCCATGTGGGCGGCGTTCGATTGGGCGGCGAGGGCGCGAGGTACGGCGAGGCCAAGCAGCACGGTGCCGGCGAGCAATGTCCGCATCTTGTAATCTAGCCTGGACGGGAACGGCTTTCCGGTGCAGAATTCGGCCGCTCAGCCGCCATCACGCCTTTCACAGGAGATTCTGATGAGACCCGCGCTCGGTAGCACCCTGCTGGCCGTTTGTGCTCTTCCTCTCGCGATCGCGACGTCGCGCGCCCCCGCCCCCGCCCCCGCCGACAACCCGGTGATGAATGGCATCCGGGCGATGGCGGAGCGCACGACGAAGAACATCGTCGCCGCCGCGGAGGAGATGCCCGCAGACAAGTACGGCTACAAGCCCACGCCGGCTCAGATGACGTTCGGGGCCGTGGTCGCGCATCTGATCAAGGAGGGGAACAACTATCTCTGCAGCGCGACCTCCGGCATGAAGCAGCCGGACGCTGCGTTCACGGAGAACGACCCCAAGGACAAGCTCGTCGCTGGCCTCAAGGACTCCTTCAAGTACTGCGAGACGGTGCTGGCCCAGACTCAGGACGCGCAGCTGGGTGACAGCATCGACTTCTTCGGGGGTCGCAAGGTCACGAAGGCCATGGCCGGCCTGATCACCGTGGCCGACTGGGCGGATCACTACAGCCAGATGGCCATCTATCTGCGGTTGAACGGGCACCTGCCGCCGACGGCGAAGCGGGGGATGGACTAGCCTAGCAGGCGGGTTCGCCGGGATTCGCGGCGCGCGTCGCAGTCGATGGACGCGCGCCGCCGAAGACCTCGCAGCTGACGTCGGGACGACCGTCGGTGAACGCAGTGGCATAGAAGCTCGAGTCGTCGGCAAGCACAAGCAACTCGGTGCCGGGTGACACGTGGAAGCGTCGTGTCAACTCGTGATTCCCGAAGTACCTGCCACTGTCCTCATGGAAGCGCGCTTCGGCGTCTGCGAGCGCCTTCAAGGTCGACTGGAGTACGCTCGCCCGGTTGGGCCGCGAGATGCTCGGGAAGAGGGCGTAGAAGAGGAAGATTAGGAAGAGAATCGCGACGTCCCCTGCCGCCATGTAGTCGGGGGTCAGCCACCGTCTGCCCCACGACACGCCGCCCCAAATCGGTCCCCATCCCTGGAGCAGCTCCGCGATGGAGAGCCGCGGAACGGCGCGGACCGTCAAGACGCCGAGCACCAGGGCGGCGACGCCGAAGCCGCGCTCCGTTCCGCGCCAAAACACGGCTACCGTAGCACCGTACGCGAGCAGCCACCAACCCTCCATGCGCGCCAAGCGACGGACCCAGGGAGGAAGCGCAGTCACACGCCCTCGCGCCGACCAGCTCAAGGCCAATGCGAGCGGCGACGTTGCGACGAGCACGCTGAACAGGAACGTCGCTCGGAAAGCCCACTCCATTAGGGCAAGTTGCTGGAGCAGCGCGGCGGCCAGTATGAGCGCGATGGCGGCGCCGAGGCACCACTCGAGTGCACGAATACCTCGGACGAGACGCTGCTCAAGCTCGGATCTGATCACCGCCTCCCGTCGCGCAGGATCTCGCGTGCCGCGTTGTAGCCGCACGCCCCCATGACACCGCCACCCGGGTGCGTCGCCGCGCCGCACAGATACAGCCCCTTGATCGGCGAGCGGTAGTCGGCGTACCCGGGCAACGGCCGCAGGAAGAACAGCTGGGACAGCGTCATGGCGCCCTGGAAGATGTTGCCCCCCGTGAGCCCCAAGCGGCGCTCCAGGTCGAGCGGCGACAGCACCTGCCGGTCGATCACCGACCGCTTGAAGTTGGGCGCGTAGTCGTTGAGGATGTCGAAGCAGCGGTCCGCAAAGCGGTCTTTCACCCGGTCCCAGGTGGCTCCCCGCAGCCGATACGGCGCGTACTGTACGAAGAAGGACATCACGTGCTTTCCGGTCGGGGCGACGGTGGTGTCCACGACCGACGGAATGGTGCACTCGAGAATCGGATCCGCCGACGGGCGGCCGTACTTGGCGTCGTCGAACGCACGCTCCATATAGTCGAGCGTGGGAGCGATGTGAATGGTGCCGCGCAGGTGCGTGTTGGGGGCGAGGCCGCTGCCGTGTACCGCGGTGAAGTCGGGCAGCTCCGAGAGGGCGACGTTGATCTTGAGCGACGCGCTCGAGTAGTCGATCCCCCGCACCGCGGCGACGAACTCGGTCGGTAGCTCGCCGGAGTCGACCAGTTGCAGGAACGTGACGTGGGCGTCGGCGCTCGACGCCACCTTCGGCGCCTGGAATTCCGTGCCGTCGTCCAGCGCCACACCCTTCACCCGGCCCCGGCGCGTGACGATCTTCGCCACCGGGCTGTTCACCCGTATTTCGACGCCGCGCGCCCGCGCGGCCGAGGCGAGGGCCTGGGTGATGCCGCCCATCCCGCCGCGCACGTAGCCCCACATCCCCCGGACACCGTTGCACTCTCCCATCACGTGGTGGAACAGCACGTACGCCGTGCCCGGGACGGTGGGGGACGCCATGGCGCCGATGATCGCGTCTGCGGCCAGCGCGATCTTCAGCTGCTCGGACTCGAACCAGCGGTCCAAGATCGGCAGCGCCGCTCCCGTCAGGATCTCGAGCGCGCCGGGGCCGTCCCGCCCCAGCTTCAGGAATCGCCACCCCAGCCCGGCGAGGCGGGCGAGGTTCCGGGGACGCCAGGACCAGGGGTTGGGCGGCGTCTCGAGCAGCGTCGGCTCGATGAAGTCGGCCACACGCTCGAGCACGGCCTCGTAGCGAGGGAGCGCAGCGGCATCGCGCTCGGAGAACTTCGCCACCTGCTGCCGCGTGAGCTCCTTATCCGGCCCCATCAGCAGGAACCGCCCGTCGGGAAACGGTGTGAACGACGAGGGGCTGCGCGGCAAGAGCTCGAACCCGTGGCGCCCGAGCTCCAGGTCACGAATGATCTCGGGGCGGAGTAAGCTGTTCACGTATGCGGCGGTGGAGACCTTGTAGCCGGGCCAGAGCTCCTCGGTGACGCACGCTCCGCCGACCACTTCCCGCCGCTCCAGCACCAGCACACGCAGCCCCCCGCGGGCGAGGTAGGCCGCCGTGACGAGGCCGTTGTGACCCGCCCCGACGATAATGGCATCGTACTTGGTCATGAGGTCAGGATCGTTAATTGCGGATTGCGGATTTCGGATTGCGGATTACGCGGGGGGGAATTGTGCCTGTTCAATCCGCCATCCGCAATTCGCCAATCCGCAATTCTTAGGGTCGGCGCTGCACCCGCTCCAGCAACGCGCCCAGCTCCGGCGGCACTTGTACGCCGAAGATCTCTCGCCCGGGAGCGGTGACCACGATCGAATTGGGTCCGGGCGCCCCCTGGCTGCCGGTCGTGCCGGCGTTGCCGGCCTGTCCCGGAGCCCCGTCGGCGCCGTCGGCGCAGCGGCGGTTGCTCGTATCGGCGGTGCCTTTCCCGCCCTTGCCTCCCTTGCCGCCGCCCCCGCCCAGACCACCTGCTCCGCCCGGGCCACCGGCGCTGTGTGCGGTCACGATCCCGGCTAAGAAGGGGTTGTCGGCCGGCACCACGATGTTGATCCGGCCGCCGCGCCCGCCCGATCCTCCCGGTCCGCCGTTCCCTCCGTTCCCACCGGGACCTCCCGGCTGGGCGGGGCACCCCGCGGCCCCCGACGCACCATCGCTCCCCGCTGTGCCTGCCACGCCGGCGCCGCCCTTGCCACCTCGCGATTCGATCGCCAGCCAATCGGCGGGCGGCACCGCGCTCGCGTCCTGCAGAACGTAGAACGGCGGTGCCAGGCCGACCTGGATCCCCGATACGAACAGCCGGTCGTAGAACGGCGAGCGCAGGATGGCGAGCCGAACCGTCACATCGGGGCCGTTGCCGCCCGACTGGCCCGGCCCGCCCGGCTCGCCCGAGAAGACGAATGAGTGCGACATGCAGCTGTAATCAGGGGGCACCACGACGGTGTTGGTCACGCTTGGCTTGGCGCGGAGGGTGGCCGTGAGACGGAAGCCGGTCGTCGCCGTGGCCAGGGGGTTCCGCTCCGTCACCCAGTCGCCGTCTTCCTGGGTGTACGCCTCGGGGCTCGTGCGGTCGAGGAATACGACGTGGAGGCGCGGCGGGTGCTTCTTGTCGTAGGAGCGCGAGAAGGGGACGCGCGAGCCGTCGTTTAGGATGGCCTCGTAAGTCGTGGGGATCGAGGCGCCGGGACAGGCTCGCGCGTACGCCGGCACGATCCGGATGTCCCGGATCTGTGTGACCAGGCCGGGATCGGGGGCGAAGCCCTCGGGGGGAGCGTGGGAGCAAGCAGCGGCGAAAAACGTCGAGCCAAACAGCGTCACGCAGTGACGTATCACAGAGGCGTCACGGAAAACCGTAGTCTGGAGTCGCATATCCGTCCCTGGAGGCGGCGGCCACAACATGTGAAACCGGCTTCCTTTCGGCAACTTGTCACGTTCTCCGTCAACTGTTATCCGTTGTCCGGTGGGTCGTTACGGACGACGGACCATGGATCACGGAGAACACCCTTCTCCCGGCCTGATCGAAACTATGCGGGTGCGCGAAGGCCGCATCCCGTTTCTCGAGCGTCACTGCGCCCGGCTGGCGCGCTCGCTCGCTGCGCTGGGTTTGCCGAGCCCGTCCCGCGACGTCGCCGCCCTCGTCGCTCCCTTCGCCGACTGCGGCGAGGCCGTGCTGCGCGTCGTGGTGGAAGCGGGACGCGCCAGTGTCACGGTGCGCGAGGTGCCCAAGCTGGAGCCGCCCAAGGTGATCACCGCGTCGGGGATCCACCCCGGGTATCCGCACAAGACGACCGAGCGAGCCGCATTCGTGAGCGCGGCCGAGGAAGCGATCGCCGCGGGAGCGGACGACGCGCTGCTCCGCAGTGGCGACGGGTGGGTGACCGAAGGGACGGTGTGGAACGTCTTCTGGTGGGACGGCGACGAGCTACGGACTCCGTCGCTCGAATTGGGGATCCTACCGGGCATCGGACGGGCGCGGGTGCTCGAGATCGGTCCGCGGGCGGCGCGAGAAGGACGCTATCGCCAGGCGGCGCTGACAGGACGGAGTTTGTTCTTGACGAACGCTGTGCGCGGAGTGGTGCCGATCGCGGCGCTCGATGGACAGTCCGTCCCGGCGCATCCTGGAACGCAAGAGCTCATGGCGCGGTTCTGGCCGGCACCCCGAACAAGCTAGGCGGTGTGGAAAGCTCGGGGACTCGCTCAAGCCGAAGCGTTGCTGTCATGCGGCACCTTCGAACTGAAGCTATGCCGCGGCAGAGCCCCCTGGCAGGGAGCCAGTCCCTTTTCCTCCAATCAGATACGCCGTGCCGTGGGTATGTGGCCCGGGACCTGCGGAAGCTCCAGGCATGGCAACCCACCCCCAAACCGCGACCGTTGCATCGCCGCAACGTCGCGGTTGTGGTCTCGGTGTGAATGGAGGGACGAAGGTGGTGCCCGACGACGCCATCGAGGTCGTGATGACTCGGCTAGGGGAGGAGCCCGCGGCAGTACGCGCATTGGCCGGGTCGCTCTCGGATGCCGAGCGCATGAGGGCGAGTCGCTTCGCGTTCGATCGTGACCGCGACCGCTTTGTCGTCGCGCGCGCCCGGCTACGGCAGCTGTTGGCGTCTCGGTTGGACGTTCTCCCCGAAGCGGTGGAGCTCGAGTATGGGGCACACGGGAAGCCGGCGCTCGCGGGGCGATTCGCGGATTCGGACCTGCGCTTCAACGTCTCCCATTCCGATGACCTCGCCGTCTATGCGTTTGCCTCGGGACGGGAGATCGGCGTCGACGTCGAGGCGATCCGACCGCTTCGCGACGCCGACTCCATCGCCGCGCGCTTCTTCTCCAGCCGCGAGACTGCGGCGTACCTGGCCCTCGATCCAGGCGACCGACCCCTGGGGTTTTACCAGTGCTGGACCCGCAAGGAAGCGTTCATCAAGGCGCTGGGCGAGGGCTTCTCCCATCCCCTCGACAGCTTTGACGTGTCGCTCGCGCCGGGAGAGCCGGCGCGGCTCCTGCGCATCGAGCCCGCGCCCGAAGACGACCGCGCTTGGCGACTGGAGAGCTTCGCCCCCGCTCCGGGATTCGTGGCGGCCGTCGTTACGGAGGAGTGGTAATGCCTTCCTGCACCTACCAATCCCCCTGGGCGAACGACGACGTCCGCATGTTTCGCGAGACCGTCCGTCAGTTCGTGCAGAAGGAGTTCGTGCCGGTGCAAGATCGCTGGCGGGAGCAGCAGCGACCCGATCCCGCCGCGTGGCTTGCGGCGGGAGGGATCGGCATCTTGCTCACCGATGTGCCCGACGAATACGGCGGCGGCGGCGGAACGTTCGCGCACGAAGCGGTCGTGCTGGAGGAGCTGGCGCAGGCCGGGGTGCATTTCGGCTCGAGCATCCAGAGCATCGTGGCGCATTACATCCTCGTGTACGGCAGCGAGGAGCAGAAGCACAAGTGGCTTCCCCGCATGGCCCGGGGCGAGCTGGTAGCCGCGATCGCGATGAGCGAGCCCGCGGCAGGCTCGGACCTGCAGGGCATCCAGACCGCTGCGCGCCGGGACGGCGAGCACTACCGCATCAACGGCTCGAAGACCTTCATCACCAACGGGGGCTTGGCCGGCCTCGTGTGCCTGGCCGCCAAGACCGACCCGCGCGTGGCGGGGTTGAAGGGCATCTCGCTGATCATGGTCGAAACGGATGGTCTTTCCGGATACCGCGTCGGCCGCTCGCTCGAGAAAATCGGCATGCACGCGCAGGATACCTGCGAGCTGTTCTTCGACGATGTGCGCGTGCCGGTTGGCAACCTGCTCGGACCTGCCGAGGGCAAGGGGTTCTCCCAGATGATGGACCGGCTGGCCTACGAGCGGCTCACCGTCGCCGTGAGTGCCGTGGCGGTGGCGGAGCGGGCGGTGGCGCTCACGACGTGTTATGTGAAGGAGCGTACGGCGTTCGGCAAGGCGCTCATCGATTTCCAGAACACCCGCTTCAAGCTCGCCGAGTGCAAGACCGCGGCGCAGGTCGGCCGAGTCTTTCTGGACAACTGTATCGAGCGGTTCCTCGCCGGCCAGCTCGACGACATCACCGCCGCCATGGCGAAGTACTGGCTCACCGACACGCAGTGCCGCGTCGTCGATGAGTGTGTGCAGCTCCATGGCGGCTATGGCTACATGACCGAGTATCCCATCGCCCGGATGTGGACCGACAGCCGCGTGCAGCGCATCTACGCCGGCACCAACGAGATCATGAAGGAGCTGATCGCGTGCGCTCTGTGAACGACCTTTGTCTGCATCACCTGATCGCAGCGCAGGCCGGGCGCACGCCCGATCGCGTAGCCGTGGTGTTCGAGCAGGAGCGGCTGACCTATCGCGAGCTCGATCGTCGAGCCGACCTGCTCGCGGAGCACCTAAGAAGCCTGGACGCGGGACCGGATACGCTGGTAGGGCTGTTCGTCGAGCGGTCACTCGAGATGATCGTGGGGATGCTGGGCATCCTCAAGGCCGGTGCGGCGTACGTGCCAATCGATGCGGCGTATCCGCCGGAGCGGGTCGCCTACATGCTGGCCGATGCCGGCGTCGCCTGCCTACTCACGCAAACAGGGCTATTGCCGCGCCTGCCTGCCGATGGGCCCCGCACCGTGTGTTTGGATGCGCTCGACTGGACCGCCACCCCGGCACCGAGCGCCGCCGAGACGGGCGTACGGCCGGAGCACCTTGCCTACGTCATCTACACCAGCGGTTCGACGGGTCGCCCGAAGGGTGTCTGCATCGAGCACCGCAACATCGTGAGCTACGTGTTGGCGGTGTCGGAGCGGCTGCGCTTCGAGCCCGGGATGAATCACGCCACCGTCTCCACGATCGCTGCGGACCTTGGCAACACGGTGATCTTCCCGGCGCTCGCCACCGGCGGCTGCTTGCACATCGTGTCGCAGGAACGGGTGGAGAGCCAGGCGCTCCTGTCCGAGTACTTCCAGCGTGAGCGGATCGACGTGCTCAAGATCGTGCCGTCGCATCTCGCCGCGTTGCAGACCGGCCAGAATCCTCAGCTCGTGATGCCCAAGGCGCGACTGATCCTCGGCGGTGAGGCCTCCCGGCTCGAGTGGGTCGAGCGGCTGCGCTCCTACGCGCCGGGCTGTGAGATCCACAACCACTACGGCCCCACCGAGACGACGGTCGGCGTATTGACGTACCACGTGGGACCGGAGCTGCCGAAGACGCGGACCGGTACGCTTCCCTTGGGCCGACCACTCGCGGGCGCCCAGGTCTACATCCTCGATACGGCTGGGGCTGCGTTGCCCGCAGGCGAGCGGGGCGAGTTGTGCATCGGCGGAGCGGGAGTCGGCCGCGGCTACTGGCATCGCCCGGAGCTGACGGCGGAAAAATTCGTCACCGATCCCTTCAGTCCCAATGCCGCCGGGCGATTGTACCGCACAGGCGACGTGGCGCGGTCGCTCCCCGACGGGAGCATCGAGTTCTGCGGCCGGATGGACGACCAGGTCAAGCTGCACGGGTACCGGATCGAGCTGGGAGAAATCGAAGGCATGCTGCGCGAGCATCCCGGCGTCCGCGACGCCGTCGTGCGAGTGGTGGAGGACGAGGCCGGCGCTAAGCGTCTGGCCGCGTATGTGGTCCCGAAGCGAGCGCATCAGCCGCTGTGGGGAAGCAAGGCGCTGTGTGTCCTGCCGGACGGCTCGCCCGTGGCGCATCTCAACAAGAACGAGACGGACTACATCTACAACGAGATCTTCGTCCTGCAGGCCTATCTCCGTCATGGCATCACGATCCGCGACGGCGATTGCATCGTGGACGCGGGTGCCAACATCGGCCTGTTCACGGTGTTCGCGAGCCGGCTCGCCCGCGATCTTCGGATCGTCTCCTTCGAGCCGAATCCCGCCGCGTTCGCCTGTCTCAAGGCCAACGCCGACGCGTGGGGCCGTAGGGTGCAATGCCTGCCCCTCGGCCTCTCCAGTGAGAACAAGTCCGCGGATCTGACATTCTTCGAGGGACTGTCGCTGCTCTCCGGGTTCTACGCCGACGCGGCGACGGAGCGCGAGGTCGTCAGGAACTACGTCTTCAACCAGGCGGCCGAGGCCAGGCCCGACGAGCGGTTCGCGGCCGAAGTGGGCGAGCTGATCGACAGCCGACTTCACGCTAAGGCGGTCACAGCCCAGCTGCGCACGCTCTCGAGCGTCATCGCCGAGCAGGGCCTCGACCGGATCGACCTGCTCAAGATCAACGTCGAGAAGAGCGAGCTAGACGTGTTGCGCGGGCTCGCACCGGAGGACTGGCCGACAATTCGTCAGCTGGTGATCGAGGTGGACCTGCAGGAGAACCTGGCGCCCATCACGAGCCTGCTCGAGGGGCACGGATTCGAGGTGCTCGTCGAGCAGGACCCGCTGCTGAGGAAGACCGAGCTGTGCTACGTCTACGCGATCCGGCCGTCGTCCGAGCGCCGGCTCATTCGGGACCAGGCGTCCTCGGGCTACGTCCCCACCGCGCTCCCGCCGGACGGCGCGGTCCTGGCTCCCGCGACGCTACGCGCCCATCTGAGGGCGCGGTTGCCGCAATACATGGTGCCCACGGCGTTCGTGCTGCTGGACCAACTCCCGCTCACGGCGAACGGCAAGGTCGACCGCCACGCGCTTCCGGCGGTAGACGCCGAGGGCCTCCCGCCCGCTGCCGCATCCGTCTCCGACGGCGGCCGGCCGCTCACGGAAACGGAAACGGCGCTCGCGGCCATCTGGACCGAGCTGCTCAAGGTGGGGCAAGTCGGCGTCGATGACGACTTTTTCGACCTGGGCGGGCACTCGCTGCTCGCGATCAAGGCCGTGTCGCGCATCCGCGATGTGTTCGGGGTGGACCTCCAGACTCGAACCCTGTTCGAGCATTCGACCCTGGGGGCGCTGGCTACGGTCCTCGACGAGGCCCGTGGCGTAGGTGAGGCCGCGCAACGGATCGCGCGGCGCAAGCAGGACGGCCCGTGCGCGCTCTCGTTTGCGCAGGAGCAGCTCTGGTTCCTCGACCAGCTAGCTCCCGGGAGTCCCGTCTACAACATCGTGGATGTCGTCCGCCTCGAGGGGCAGTACGATGCCACGGCGATGCGGAAGGCGTTCGAGGAACTGACGCGCCGCCACGAGGTGCTGCGTACGGCGTTCACGGAACAGCACGGACAGCCGTCACAGGTCGTGGCGCCCGCGATCGAGGTGGCGCTGCCGGAGCTCGATCTGAGCTCGCTGCAGGAGCCGGAGCGGCAGCGCGAATGGACCCGGGTCGTGCGCGAAGTGGGGCGCAAGCCGTTCGATCTGTCCCGAGCCCCGTTGTTCCGTGCCACCATGGTGCACGTGTCGCCGCGGGACCACCGCCTGCTCCTGGCCATTCATCACATCATCGCGGACGAATGGTCGATGGAGCTGATCCAGCAGGAGATCAATCAGCTCTATCGCGCCTTCACACGCGGTCGGCCATCACGGCTCTCCGAGTTGCCGATCCAGTACGCGGACTTCGCGTGCTGGCAGCGGGAGTGGGCGACGGGCGACGTGCTGCAGCAGGAGATCGCGTACTGGAAGGAGGAGCTCGCGGGCGCACCCACCGTCCTGGAGCTCGTCACCGACAAGCCCCGACCCGCGGTGCAGACGTTCAGAGGTGCCACCGAGGTGTTCGCGCTGCCAGCGGAGCTGGTGGAGCGTCTCAAGGCCTTGGGGCGGGCGGAGCAGGCCACGCTGTTCATGACCCTCGAGGCCGCGTTCGCGGCCTTGCTGCATCGCTACACGGGCCAGGATGACCTGCTCGTCGGGACTCCGATTTCGGGCCGCACCCACAGCGAAACGGAGCGGCTCGTCGGATGCTTCCTCAACACGGTCGTGCTGCGAGCCCGGTTCACCGACGACTCGACGTTCCGTTCCCTGCTGCAACAGACCCGCGAGCGGGCGCTCGGCGCGTATGCCCACCCCAGCCTCCCCTTCAATTATCTGGTGGCCGAGCTGGCCCCGGAGCGCGATGGGAGCCGCACCCCGCTGTTCCAGGTGATGTTCGTACTCCACGACTCGGACGGCGTCTCCCAGGTCTCGAAAGTGTCCGGCAATCGGGAGCTCGAGACTGGCACGTCCAAGTTCGATCTGACGCTATTGGTCTCTGAGACAGAGCGCGGCCTCGACGGGATGATCGAGTACAGCACCGACCTGTTCGACGCCGAGACCATCCGGCGGCTGTGTGGACACTACACGACCCTGCTGGATGCGATCGTCCGCGAGCCGGACCAGCGCGTTTCCCGTTTGCCGCTTCTGAGCGAGGGCGAGCGTCACCAGCTGCTGGTCGACTGGAACGCTACGACCGTGGCCCTCCCCCTCTCCATTGCCGGCAAGTGCCTGCACGAGCTCATCGAAGAGCAGGTGCGGCGCACTCCGGATGCGATGGCCGTGGTGGCGGAGGGCGAAGCGCTGAGCTACCGGGAGCTCGACGGGCGCGCCACTCGCCTGGCGCGGCACCTGCAAGACCGGGGAGTGGCGCCGGACGTGTGCGTCGGGCTGTTGGTGGAGCGCTCCCTGGACATGGTGGTGGGGTTGCTCGGGATCTTGAAAGCGGGCGCGGCGTACGTGCCGCTCGATCCGGCGTTTCCACCCGAGCGGCTCGGCTACATGGTCACCGACAGCGGGATGCTGGTGCTCGTCACCCACCGCGGGCTTGAGCAAACGCTGGCGGTGCGGCCGCCGGTGACGGTTCGGCTCGATCACGATTGGCCGGCGATCGCGCGGGATGACAGCGGCCAGCGGTTGGCGACGAATGCCCGACCGGAAGACCTCGCCTATGTGCTGTACACGTCGGGCTCGACCGGCCAGCCGAAGGGTGTGGAGATCACGCACTCGGCGGTGGTGAATTTCCTGGGCTCGATGCAGCGGGCGCCCGGGTTCGGAGCGGCGGACACCCTGCTGGCGGTGACGACCTTGTCCTTCGACATCGCGGGGCTCGAGTTGTACTTGCCGCTCGTGACCGGAGGCAAGGTCGTCATCGCCAGTCGCGAAGACGCGGTGGATCCGGAGCGGCTGATGGCCCGGATGCAGGACTCGGGGTGCACGGTGATGCAGGCGACGCCGGCGACGTGGCGGGCGCTGATCGCGGCCGGTTGGACTGGCGCCGCCAACCTCAAGGTCCTGTGTGGCGGTGAAGCGTTGCCGCTCGAGCTGGCCCAGGCGCTGCTCCCCCGCTGCGCCCAGCTGTGGAACATGTACGGCCCGACCGAGACGACCATCTGGTCGACCATCGAGAGCATCACGTCCGCCGATGGCCCAGTGTCGATCGGCCGACCCATCGCCAACACGCAGGTGTTCGTGCTCGACGCGCACCGCCAGCTGGTTCCGCCGGGCCTGGTGGGGGAGCTGTACGTCGGCGGCGCGGGTCTGGCGCGCGGGTATCGGCGGCGCCCCGAGTTGACGCAGGAGCGCTTCGTGCCCAGCCCGTTTGGGGAGGACGCCCGGCTGTATCGCACCGGGGACCTGGCGCGGTGGCTCCCCGACGGGCGACTCGTGTGCCTGGGCCGAACCGATCACCAGGTGAAGATTCGCGGCTTCCGCATCGAACCGGGGGAGATCGAGGCCGCCATCGCCCGGCATCCGGCGGTGCGCGAGGTGGTGGTCGTCGCGCGCGAGGACACGCCGGCGAACCGACGCCTGGTCGCCTACTACGTCGCCGACGGTGCGCCAGCCGATCTGGTGGAGCAGCTGCGCGCCCTCATCCGCACGACGAGCCCGGAGTACATGGTGCCCAGCGCGTTCGTCAAGCTGGACGCCCTGCCGCATACCGCCAACGGCAAGCTGGATCGCAAGGCGCTACCGGCGCCCGACGGAGCGGTCGCTGTCGCTCGTGGTTATGAGGCTCCGGTGGGAGAAGTCGAGGGCACATTAGCGCGCATTTGGGCCGAGGTGCTCAACGTCGAGCGCGTCGGGCGCCAGGACAACTTCTTCGAGTTAGGCGGGCACTCGATTCTGGCGGTGAGCGTGGTGCAACGGATGCGCTCGGCGGGTTTGGCCGCCGAGGTGCGCACTCTGTTTGCGCGGCCCACTCTGGCGGCGCTGGCCGCCGCGGCGGGCGGCGACGGCGGCGTCCTGGACATCCCGGCGAACCGCATTCCGCCGGCGTGTACCGCCATCACCGCCGAAATGCTGCCGCTCGTCCGGCTGACGGCCGAGCAGATCGAGCGCGTCGTGGCCGCGGTGCCCGGGGGAGCGGCCAACGTCCAGGACATCTACCCGCTGGCGCCATTGCAGGAAGGGATTCTGTTCCACCACCTGATGGCCACGGAAGGCGATCCCTACTTGCTGGCGCGCCTCCTCAGCTTCGACAGCCGCGCCCGGCTGGACGCGTACGCGCGGGCCGTGCAGTCGGTGATCGATCGGCATGACATCCTGCGCACGGCCGTGCAGTGGGAAGGCCTGCCCGAACCGGTGCAAGTGGTTTGGCGCCGGGCCTCGCTGCCGGTGGAGCAAGTGACCCTCGACCCGACTCTCGACGACGTTGCCCAACAGCTGTCTGAGCACTTCGGTCCGCGGCATTACCGGCTCGATGTCCGCCAGGCCCCGCTCATGCGGATGTGCGTCGCCTACGATGCGCGCAAGGGCCGCTGGCTGGCGATGCACCTGTTCCACCACCTGGCGATCGACCACACGACGTTGGAGGTCCTGCAACAGGAAATTCAGGCGCACCTGCTCGGTGAGGCCGCCCTACTGCCGGCGCCCTTGCCGTTCCGAACCTTCGTCGCCCGGGCCCGGCTCGGTGTGAGCCGGGAGGAGCACGAGGCGTTTTTCCGCCAGATGTTGAGCGCTGTGGATGAAGCCACGGCCCCATTCGGCTTGGTCGATGTGCAGGGCGACGGCTCCGGCATCGTGGAGGGCCAACGCGCCGTCGAAGCATCGCTCGCCAAACGCCTGCGGGAGCGCGCGCGCGCGCTGGGCGTGAGCGCCGCCAGTCTGTATCACCTGGCCTTCGCGCAAATGCTGGCGCGGGTATCGGGGCGCGACGACGTGGTGTTCGGAACGGTTCTGTTGGGGCGCCTGCAGGGCGGCGAAGTGGGCGAACGGATGTTGGGACTGTTCATCAATACCCTGCCGGTTCGTATCCGCGTTGGGGAGGATGGTGCGCGAGCCACCGTGGGGCGCGTCCATACGCTGCTCGCGCAGCTCCTGCGGCATGAGCATGCGCCACTGGCCCTGGTGCAGCGCTGCAGCGCGGTGGCGGCGCCGGCGCCCCTGTTCACCGCGGTCTTGAACTACCGTCACGGTGCAGCCGAAACTCGAGCGTCGGCGGAGTCGGAGCGGGCCTGGTCCGGGATCGACGTGCTGAGCGGGGAAGACCGCACGAACTACCCGCTCACACTCTCGGTGACCGATCTGGGCGAGGGATTCCTCCTGAACGCCCAGGTGCAGTCGCCGATCGACCCGCAGCGGATCTGTGGGTACATGCACACCGCGCTGGAGCGGTTGGTGAGTGCGCTCGAGAACGCGCCGGACACGCCGGCGCAGAGTATCGACGTGCTCCCGGACGCCGAGCGCGGCCGGCTGCTGCCCGAGTGGAGCGAGACCCACACGCACCCGCTACGCGGGAAGTGCCTCCACGAGCTCCTGGAAGCGCAGGTGGCTAGGCACCCCGAGGCCGTCGCGGTGGTCGATCAGGACCAGCAGCTGACCTATGGCGAACTGAACGCGCGCGCGAACCGCCTCGCCCACCGGCTCCGGGAGCTCGGGGTGCGGCCCGATCAGCTGGTCGGGCTGCGGGTCGAACGCAGCGCCGACATGGTGATCGCAATCGTCGGCATCCTCAAAGCCGGCGGCGCCTATCTGCCGCTCGACCCCGCGTATCCGAAAGAGCGGGTCGCCTTCATGCTGGAAGACTCAGGCGTGTCCATCCTCGTCACCCAGAAGAGCATGGCCGCCGAAGTCGAAGGCATCGGCGTTACGCGCGTGCTTTTGGACGAGCCGCTTTCGGGTGCCGACACCAATCCGGCGCCCGTAACGACGGTCGAGAACCTGGCATATGTCATCTACACGTCGGGTTCCACGGGCAAGCCGAAGGGGGCGTTGATCACGCACCACAACGTCGTTCGGCTGTTCGAGGCTACCGACGGCTGGTACCACTTCGATCGCCACGACGTCTGGACGTTGTTTCACTCTTACGCCTTTGACTTCTCCGTGTGGGAGTTGTGGGGCGCGCTGCTGTACGGCGGCCGCGTGGTCATCGTCCCCTACTGGGTCAGTCGCTCGCCCGAGGCGTTCCGCGAGCTGGTGGTGCGAGAGCGCGTCACGGTTCTCAACCAGACGCCGTCGGCGTTCCGCCAATTGCTGCAGGCGGAGCTGTCACGGCCGAAAGCCGATCTCGCCCTGCGGTACGTGATCTTCGGCGGCGAAGCGCTCGAGCTGGAGAGCCTCCGTCCGTGGTTCGAGCGCTACGGTGACGCGCGCCCGCAGCTCGTGAACATGTACGGCATCACCGAGACCACCGTCCACGTGACCTATCGCCCGATTCGTTGGGGCGATCTTGAGTCGGGGCAGGGAAGCGTCATCGGCGTCCCGATCCCCGACCTGCGACTCTACATCCTCGATTCCCACGGCCGGCCTGCGCCGATCGGCGTCCCGGGGGAGATGTATGTCGGCGGGGCCGGCGTCGCGCGGGGCTATCTCAGCCGCCCCGAGCTGACCGCCCAGCGCTTCATTGCCGATCCCTTCGCACCCGTGAACGGGGCGCGCCTGTACCGCACGGGCGACCTGGCGCGCCGTCTGGACAACGGCGATATCGAGTACCTCGGCCGCATCGACCATCAGGTGAAGATTCGCGGCTTCCGGGTCGAGCTGGGCGAGATCGAAAACGGCATTGCCCAGCACCCGGCGATCCGCGACGTCGTGGTCGTCGCGCGCGACGCCAGCGCGGGAGACAAGCGGCTCGTGGCCTACTGCATCGCCGAGAATCCCCCGGTCGACCTGGTCGACCAGCTGCGCGCCCGGCTTCGCGCGGCGCTGCCCGAGTACATGGTCCCCGCGCACTTCGTCCGTCTCGACGCATTGCCGCTGACCGAAAACGGCAAGCTGGACCGCAAGGCGCTGCCCGAGCCGAGCGCGGAAGATGGAGGACGACGCGCGAGTGCTGTCGCGCCTCGGACGGACACAGAGGAGATGGTCATGGGCGTGTTCCGCGACGTGCTCCAGCGTGCGGATTTCGGGGTGTTCGACAGCTTCTTCGATCTCGGCGGGCACTCGTTGACGGCGGCGCGACTCATGACGCAGTTGCGCGCCGCGTCCGGCCTCGACCTCCCGTTGCGCAATCTGTTCGAGCGGCCGACCGTGGCCGCATTGGCCGAAGCAGTCGACGCGGTGTCGTGGTCGGCGGGGCGACCGACGCCGCCCGGGCTTCACCGTTTTCGAGAGGAGATTGAGGTGTGAGGCTGCCAGAGCTTCTGGGTGACCTGCGTAAGCGCGAGGTCCGACTGTGGGCGGACGGCGATCGGCTGCGGTGCCGGGCCCCGGAGGGTGTGTTGACGCCGGAGCTGCGCCACACCCTGCAAGAGCGGAAGCGCGAGATTATCGAGTTTTTGCGCTCGGGTGCGGCGCTCGCCGAACAGCAACGCGCTATCGTTCCGCTACAAGGGCACGGCACGCGCACCCCGGTCTTCGCAGTGGCGGGACACAACGGAGACGTGTTTTGCTACCGTGCTCTGGTGGAGCATCTCGGCGACGATCAGCCGTTCTTCGGGCTGCAGCCCCCAGGCCTCGATGGCCAGAGCAAGCCGCTCACGCGCGTCGAGGAGCTGGCCAGGTACTTCGCGGGTCAGATCCGCGGGTTCAGGCCCAGCGGCGCCTACGTCATTGTGGGGTACTGCGCCGGCGGCTCCGTTGCATTCGAGCTGGCGCGACAGCTCCAGCAGGCCGGTGCGGCCATCGGCTTCGTGGGTCTGTTCGGCAGCCCGTACCCGACCTGGTACCGGTTCCTGCCGCAGCTGCGCAGGCGGGTCGTTCAGCAGGTCGACCGGGTCGGCCGGCATGCTCGTGCGCTCGTGTCGCTCTCATCCAGTGAACTACGCCAGTACGTCGCCGAACGGTTGCGACAGCGCAAGTCGCAGCGCGACGAGGCGCGCGCTGTGGCGATGGATCCCGTACTGACGCCGCGCGCTATGGTCGAAAGCGCCACGCTGGCCGCAGTGCGTGACTACACGCCGGATCATTTCGCCGGCCGTGTCGGCCTGTTCCTACCGTGTCGGGGATGGCTGCGCCTCGGCGAGGCGGGACTGGGCTGGCGCTCGGTGGCCCAAGCCACGACGGAGTATTTCGGGCCGGACAATTGCGACGGCGACAACATGCTGCGCGAGCACGCGGCGCGGTTTGCCGAGCTGTTCCGGCGGTGTCGGGACGCACACGATGGCCAGCCCGCGACGACAGCCCCTGGTCTTTCGGGCCCGCTTCTGGCTGCCAGCGCGACTCGTTAGATTTGCCGCCGGACGCGGTGGCTGTAGCTCAATCGGTTAGAGCGCTGGACTGTGGCTCCAGAGGTTGCGGGTTCGATTCCCGTCAGCCACCCCTGAGTCCCACCTTGACAACCTCCGGATACGGTCGGAAACTGGACCCTTCACCACCGACCCCAGGGGTTCCATGACTGCCCCAGCGCTCTCGGTCAAAGACCTTCGTCGTGTCGTCATCGCCGCCGCCGTCGGCAACGTTATCGAGTGGTACGACTTTTATATCTTCGGCAGCCTGGCCGCCCTTCTGGCGACGAAGTTCTTCGCGCAGGGCCAGTCCGGGGCGGCGCTCATCAAAACGGTCGGCACGTTCACTGCCGGCTTCCTGGTCCGCCCCTTTGGCGCCTTTGTCTTCGGCCGCCTGGGCGACCTCGTGGGTCGCAAGTACACGTTCCTCATCACCCTGAGCGGCATGGGGCTGTCGACGGCGCTCATCGGGTTCGTCCCCAGCTACGCCCAGATCGGCGCGCTGGCAGGAATACTCTTGCTGCTGCTTCGGCTCATCCAGGGCCTGTGCCTCGGCGGCGAGTATGGCGGCGCCATCACGTACGTCGCGGAATACGCGCCGGACGAGAAACGGGGCTACTACACGGGCTGGCTCCAAACATCGCCCACGCTCGGGATCGTCGTGTCGCTAGCGGTCATCATCGTGACGCGCGAGTGGCTGGGGACCGAGGCGTTCAACGCGTGGGGCTGGCGGATTCCCTTCCTGCTGTCGCTGCTCATGGTCGCCATCGCGATCTACATCCGCCTCAAACTCCAGGAGACGCCGATCTTCCAGGCCATCAAGGCGAAGGGGCAGACCTCGACCAACCCCTGGCGGGAGGCCTTCTGGAGCCAGAACGTGAAGTACGTGCTGATCGCTAGCATCGTCGTGATCGGCGAGGGGGTCGTGTGGTACAGCGGTCAGTTCTGGGCGCTGTATTTCCTCCAGCAGGTGATGAAGCCGGACGTCCTGCGGCCGGCCATCATCACGGGCCTGGCGCTACTCATCGCGACGCCGTCGCTCATCTTTTTCGGGTGGCTCTCGGACCGGGTGGGCCGGAAGCCGATCATCCTCGGCGGGTTCGCGCTGGCGGCGATCACTTACTATCCGCTCTACACCGCCCTTGGTAACGCAGCAAATCCGGCGAACATCAACTATCCCCTCGCGATCTTGTTCGTCGCGATCATGGTCTGTTATGTGGGCATGGTCTACGGGCCGATCGGCGCGTTCCTCGCGGAGTACTTCCCAGCGCGCATCCGATACTCGTCCGTGTCGGTGCCCTATCACATCGGCAACGGCTGGGGCGGGGGACTGGTGCCCGTCATCACGACGGCGGCGTACGTGTCCACCCACAGCTTGGCGACGGCGTTGGTGTATCCCATCGCGGTTCCGGCGGTCGCGTTCCTGCTCAGCCTGGTGCTGATGCCGGAGACGCGCAAGATCAGCATCTGGCAACCGCAGGAGGCCGGCGCTCGACCTTAGGCGCCTTACGGAAAATCTGCGTAAGTCGCGTGGTGCTGGGTGGGGCGCCCGGGCGCTTTACACGCGAGGGCACACCAAAGGCGGAACTCCAAAGCCGAAGGCTGGCCAGGGCTGCACAGTGCCGCGTTGCATGTTTCGGGGCGCCCTCGCGTGTAGCCGCCTGAGCGTCCCACCCCAGCACCACGTTCTCTTTGTGCAGAGATTCCCGGCGCCCCTACCCGCCAGCGCTTCCTCAGTGCACGATCGTCAAGCCGTGCGGCACCCCGCCCGGGAACACATATGCATATAGCAAGACGATCACTCCGACGATCGCGCCCAGCGCGATCGAGTGCCAGAACACGTGCCGGAAGATCATCCCCTCGTTGCCCACCTGATTGGTGGCCGATGTCGCCACCGTGATCGACTGCGCGTCGACCATCTTGCCCATCACACCGCCGGCCGAGTTGGCGGCGCACATCAGGATCGGGTCGAGGTTGAGTTGCTGTGCGGTGATACGCTGCAGGCTGCCGAACAACGCGTTCGAGGACGTGTCGCTACCGGTCAACGCCACCCCCAGCCAGCCGAGGTACGTCCCGAAGAAGGGATAGAGCCAGCCCGTGCGCGTGAAGGCCAAGCCGAGCACGGCGTCGAGCCCCGAGTAGCGCGTCGTGAAGCCCAGGCCCAGCATGAACGAGATCGCGATGACGGCGAGCTTCATGCGCTTCAGCGTGTACCAGAAGATCTTGGCGAGCTGCACCGGCCGCACGCCCAGAACGAGGCCGGCGAGGATGGCCGCAATGAAGCAGCCGGTCCCGGTGGCCGAGAGCCAGTTGAAGTCGTAGCGCGCGGCTTCCGGCGTCAGCTTGGTGACCACCGGCGCCGCGCGGCTGACCGCGTTGTGGAGCAGCGGGACGTTCCAGACCGGCGTGGTGACACGGTTGATGGCGCCCTTGATGGCTGGCAACCCCCACAAGAACACGAACAGGGACAAGATCGCGAACGGCAGCCAGGCCTTGAGGATCTCGCCGCCCGAGTGCCGGCGGGCGGTGGGATTGCCTTTCGTCTGGCCGGCGGGCGCCGCAGCCTGCTCGTCTGCGAATCGCCACACATGTCGTGGCTGCCAGAACTTTAGGAAGGCGACCGTCGCGATCAGCGACACGACGCCGCCCGCGATGTCGACGAGATTCGAGTCCACGTGGTTGGACCAGAGGTACTGCGTGAGGCTGAAGGACGCACCGACCACCAGGATCGCCGGCAGGACCTCGAGGGTCTCGCCCCAGCCCACCATCGCCCGCACCAGCCAGAAGGGCACGATGATGCCCGTGATGGGCAGGATGCGGCCGATCATGGCGCTCAAGTCGGATTCCGGGAGGCCGGAAACCCCCGCCAGTGTGTGGACCGGCGTGCCGATCGCCCCCCAGGCTACCGGTGACGTGTTGGCGATCAGGTTGAGCGCCGCCGCGTGGAACGGCTTGAAACCGAGCCCGATCATGAACGCGCCGGCGATCGCCACTGGCGCGCCGAAACCCGCCGCGCCTTCGATGAACGCGCCGAAGCAGAACGCCACCAGCAGCAACTGCAGGCGCCGGTCGGCGGTGATGCCCGCCACCGACTCCTTCATGATCTCGAACTGCCCGGTGAACACCGAGATGTCGTACAGATAGACCGCCGCGAGGACGATCCAGGCGATCTTGAGGACGCCGAAGCCGACCCCGTACACGAAGCTCATGCCCGCGAGCGGGAACGGCATGCCGAAGACCGTGACGGCGACGAGGACCGCCGTCGCTGCGGCCGCGATCGCGCACCAGTGCGGCTTCACCCGCAGCCCGGCCAGCAAGCCGAACAGCACGAGGATCGGTAAGGCCGCCACCAGCGTCGACAGGATCCAATTGTGCAACGGATCGTAAACCTGGGTCCACGCCATGGTTCGCTCCTTTAGTATTGCGCCAGTCGCACCGTCCAGAGGGCGGCGCGGACGTGCCCGGCGGCGTCGTGGCTGTGACCGACGATCCGCACCACGCCGCCCTCCTCCTCGGACACCGCCGCCGCGGAGCTGTGGTCGCCCCCGCCCCGCAGGGTGCCCAGGTCGAGCATCGTTCCGGCCGGCAGATACAGAAACGCGTGTGTGACCGGGAGGCCGCGGCGATCGATGCCTCCGGTCTGGCTCACGCCCACGATCAGTCCCAGATCATTGATGTCGTTCGCGCAACTGGTGGTCCCGCCCAGCGTCCCGAGATCCGTCATCCCCACCTCCGCGGTGCACCGGAACGCCCGGCCGCTCCCGCCCACCACTTCACGTCGATTGTTGATCGCGAGCGCCATAGCAGACTTGCCCGCGAAGGCGCCGAGGTCGCGCATTCCCTCGGCAACGGTCCACAGGAATGCATGGAATTCGCCCGAAAGCGACTGGGAGATACCCACCACGTCGCCTGCGTCGTTGACGTCGTGGGCGATGCTAGTGGGTCCGCCGAGACTTCCCAGGTCGACCATGCGAGCCGGCTCGGGGATGAAAAAGGCGCGTTTGGCCGGGTGCCCGGCGAGCCGGCTGTGGCCCGCCACCTGGCCATGGCGATTGACGGCGAGCGCCTCGCTTTCAGGGCCGCCCAGCGTGCCGAGGTCGAAGCTCGTGCCGTCGGACAAGAAGTAGGCGTGAAACTCGCCGAACCCCGTGTCTCCGCCGCCGACGATGTCGCCGTGGTCGCTGATGTCGTTCGCCGAGGCATGTGTCCCGGTTAGGGGCCGCACGTCGACCATTCCCAGATTCTCCTGCCACAGAAACGCCCGGGTGCGTCCCGACCCATCCTGGCTCGTCCCCACGACCTGACCGAGCCGGTTGACTGCCTTCGCCTGGCTCATGGCGCCCCCCAAGGTGCCAAGCTCGACGATCGACACTAGTGCCGTTCCAACTTGATCGGTCAAGAGATGCCAACGCCCCCTTCGACTTGTCGCGGGCAGTTGGAACGGCACTAGCGACGCCCCAACTGGCTGCTGGCCCACAAGCCCGCCTGGACCGCGGTTTCCGCCGCAGGCCCTTCGAATCGCTGCACTCGGATGCGCGCGCGACCGTCCTGGTGGACGGCGACCAAGTGTAGGATCGAGACCACGCCCTCCGCCGGCGCATACTTCAGGCGCAGCTGCGCGCCACCGGCCTCGCCCGCCGAGCCCAGTCGAATGACCGGCTGCGCCCGGGCGTTGTAATCATCTACCCACGCCTGGAGCACGTCCATCGCGTCCTTCTGCCCCTGCCCCTGCCCCTGCCCCTGCTCCTCCGCCATGCTCCGTCCCTTTCCTTTGTAGCTGGGCCACGATCACATCGCCCAGGCGGCTCTCGAGCAGCTCGTAGCGCGGCTGACCGACGGGGTCGCGCCCCAGCAGTTGAGCGCAGTAGGCGGGCAGCCAGGCCGGGTAGTGGCCCGGCGTCCCCCAGCCACTCGTGTCGAACGCCGTTCGCCCGTCCGTAACCCGGAGCAACGCGATCCCGGTCGAGGCGGCGGTCCGCAACGCTTCGGGCTCGAAGTCCGGCGCCCCGAACAGGATCCCGGCGAGAGCGCCCGCTTCCTCGAGATGATGCGTGAACGCCTCGATCGCGGGCCCGCCGATGGGTCCGTCCTGATGTCGGCACGCGATTAGGGCTTTCGAGCGCCATGTGCCACGGGTCACGATGGCCGCAAACTCGAGGAGGTAGCCCCGCTCCGGCTCGGGGAGCATCGCCTGCCGGTGAACGCGCAGCGAGCCGACCTCGAGGCCGGCTTTGCGCAGCTCCCGGACCGCGAGAATCTCGAAGAACTCGCGGCTCAGCTCCGGCGGCTCGCTCATCCGTCGAGTGACCTCCCGGGGCCAGACTCTACGGGTCCGCGGGGCGGGCCGCTAGTCCTGGTCAGCGAGCGGGGGTTGCGCCTGCCGGGAGCCACCTCTATATCATCGGGGAAGCGCGACTTTGCCGCACCGGACCTCCAATCCACAAGGGGGAGGCTTCCTATGCAGGTCAGTCGGCGGGATTTCTTGCGGCTCACGGCGAGCGCGGGCGCGGGAACGGCGGTGGGCGGTCTGGTGGGGCTCGGTGTGACCTTGGCGCCCGCTACAGCGCGAGCGCAGGAGCTGCGGATCAAGGACGCCAAGACCACTCCGAGCATCTGCCCGTTCTGTTCCGTCGGATGTGCCACGCTGATCCACACCGTCAACGGCAAGATCGTCAACATCGAAGGCGACCCCCGCAGCCCGCACAACGAGGGCACCCTCTGTCCCAAGGGCGCGGCCATCTACCAGCTCCACATGAATCCCAACCGGGCCACTAAGGTGTTGCATCGCAAACCCGGCGCCGGCGACTGGGAGGTCGTCGAGCTCGAGTGGGCGATGGACCGCGTGGCCGAGCTGATCAAGAAGACCCGCGACGACACGTTCATCGAGAAGCTCCCGAACGGGAAGCTCGTGAACATGACGCCCGCGATCTTCGCCCTGGGCGGCGCGACGCTCGACAACGAGTTCAATCACGTGTGCCAGAAGTTTTGGCGCGGGATCGGCGTCGTCGCCATCGAAAACCAGGCCAGGATATGACACAGCTCTAGCGTCCCCGGTCTGGGGGCACGAAACGGTCGCGGCGCCTCGACGACGTACCCGCGTAGCCTCGAACATACCGACTGCTTCATCGTCATGGGCTCGAACATGGCGGAGTGCCATCCGGTGGCGTTCCGCTGGCCCATGAAAGCGAAGCTGAACGGCGCCAAGCTCATCCACGTCGATCCCCGCTTCACCCGCACCAGCGCGGTCGCGGACCTGCACGTCCCGATTCGCGCCGGCTCTGATATCGCGTTCCTGGGCGGGCTCATCAACCATGTGATTCACAGCGAGCGGTGGAACAAGGACCCGTTCTTCAAGGACTATACGGTCCACTACACCAACCTCGCCACGATCGTCAACGAGGACTTCAAGGACACCGAGGACCTGGAGGGCGTGTTCTCGGGCCTCATGGGGTACAAGGAGCCCGACTTCTGGCCCTACAACGGGTTCCTCGGCCGTTACGACAACAAGACCTGGCAGTACGAGCGGGGGCCCAAGCCTCCCGGTCCCACCACCGAAGAGGTGATCAAGCAGCGCGGCTCGTTCGACGACCTGCTGCGCTCGCTACGGAAGGGCACGGCGAAGAGCGACCCGACACTCCAGCATCCGCGCTGCGTGTTCCAGCTCCTGAGGAAGCACTTCAGCCGCTACACGCCGGAGATGGTGGAGCAGATCTGCGGCTGCCCGAAGGAAAAGTTCTTGAGGGTCGCCGAGACCCTGCTCGAGAACTCCGGCCGCGACCGTACCAGCGCGTTCGCATACGCGGTCGCCTGGACGCAGCACACCTACGGCGTGCAGATCATCAGCTGCTGCGCGCTGCTCGAGCAGCTCACGGGGAACATGGGGCGCCCCGGTGGCGGCATCATGGCGCTGCGCGGGCACGCCGCGATCCAGGGCTCGACCGACGTGCCGACTCTGTACCACAGCATCCACGGGTACCTGAACGCGCCGTCGGCCGTTCGGCCGCACGACACGCTGCGCGACTACCTCGCCGCGGAGACGCCGCCCACGGGCTATTGGGCCAACGGCCCGAAGTGGATGGTGTCCTACCTCAAGTCCGTGTACGGCGACGCGGCCACGCCCGAGAACGACTTCGGCTACGACTGGCATCCCAAGATCTTGGGCGATCACTCGCACATGGCCTGCTTCGCCGCGATGAACGAGGGCAAGATCAAAGGCGCCGTGATCGTAGGCCAGAACCCGGCGACGTCTCTCAACGGCACGGCTACGCGCCGGGCGCTGCGCCAGCTCGACTGGCTGGTGGTGAAGGACAACTGGCTTACCGAGACGGCCACACACTGGTATCTCGGCCCCGAGGTGAAGAACGGCGAGGTGAAGATCGCGGACATCAAGACCGAGATCTTCTTCTTCCCCTCGACCCAGATCGCCGAGTACGACGGCAGCTACACCAACACCCAGCGGATGCTGCAATGGCACTCGATGGCCGCCAAGGCACCCGGGGACTGCCGCACCGACAGCTGGTTCTATCACAACCTCGCCAAACGGCTGAAGAAGGCGTACGCCGACTCGAAGCTGTCTCGTGATCAGGGATGGAAGAACGTCACCTGGGACTTCGATCCGGACCCGGGCGAGACGCCCCTCTATCCGGGTGAGATCAGTGCCCTCAAAGTGCTTCGAGAGATCAACGGCTATGCGACGGGGAATCCCAAGCAGCACCTGAAGGGATTCGGCGAATTGAAGGACGATGGGTCGACCACGTGCGCCTCGTGGATCTACTGCGGGTGCTTCCCGGCGTGGGACCAGAACCTCACGGCGCGCCGCGAGCCCGACCCGCCGGGTGTGCCAGGCGCCCACTTAAAGTGGGGTTGGGCCTGGCCGGCCAACCGACGGAACATTTACAATCGCGCCTCCGCCGACCTGAATGGCAATCCCTGGAGCGAGCGGAAGCGCTGGGTGTGGTGGGATCCAAACTTTGTGAACCCACCAGATCCCAAGACGGGCAAGCCGATCCCGCGTGGCAAGTGGGTTGGCTACGATGTACCCGACTTCACGCTGACGATGCCGCCGTCCCACCAGGGCAAGCCGGACGGCATCATCATGGAGCCGCTCTCGGGCACCGACGCGTACATCATGCGGCCGGAGGGCAAAGGGTGGATCTTCGTGCCGAGCGGACTCGTGGACGGGCCGTTCCCCACGCATTACGAACCGCACGAGTCGCCGGTCCAGAATCTATTGTATCCCAAGCAGCAGTCGAGCCCGGTGCACAAGGTGTGGTCGCAGGGGAAGCCGTGGAACCAGCTCGCGGCGCCCGTCGGCGATCCGAAATACCCGTATGTCATCACCACCTACCGCCTGACGGAGCACTATCTGGCCGGTGCGATGAGCCGCTGGCTGCCGTGGCTCTCCGAGCTCCAGCCGGAGCTGTTCATCGAGCTCGGGAAGGATCTCGCCAGGGAGAAGGGCATCAAGAATCTCGACCACGTGATCATCAGTACGCCGCGCAGCCACGTACGCGCCAAGGCATTGGTGACAGATCGCATCGGTGTACTGAAAGTCGCGGGCAAGACGATTCACCACGTCGGAATGCCCTGGCATTGGGGCTGGATGGGACTCTCTACCGGGGATGTCGTCAACGATCTGACCGCGTGGGTGGGGGACCCGAACGTGTCGATCCACGAAGGCAAGGCGTTCGTCTGCAACGTGGAGAGGGCGTGATTATGCCAGAGCCCATGGGATTCTTCACGGACACGACGGTTTGCATCGGCTGCAAGGCATGCGAAGTCGCGTGCAAGGAGTGGAACCAGCTCCCTGCCGAAAACGGCGGCGTGCGGGAACTCTCCGGCGACAGCTACGATAACACCCGGCGCCTGGACGGTATCCACTGGCGGCATGTGCGCTTCATCGAACAGTTCAAAGGGCCGTACGACGGCCGCTGGCTGATGATGAGCGACGTGTGCAAGCACTGCGTCCAGGCGGGGTGCCTCGAGGTGTGCCCGACGGGGGCGATCATCCGCACCGAATTCGACACCGTCGTGATCCAGTCCGATGTTTGCAACGGCTGCCGCGCATGCATCGCAGCCTGCCCCTTCGGCGTCATCGACATCAACCCCGTCTCCGGCACGGCGCAGAAATGCACGCTGTGCTACGACCGCCTCAAGGTGGGGCTCGAGCCCGCCTGCTCCAAGGCCTGTCCCACCGACTCGATCCAGTTCGGGTCGATCGCAGAGCTGCGCGCCCGGGCGCAGAAGCGCGTCGAGCAGCTCAAGGCCCAGGGCGTGGACGCGCACCTGTACGGCGCGGAACCCTCGGGGCCGCTCGGCGGGCTGAACTCCTTCTACCTCCTCGTAGACAAGGACGAGGTGTACGGACTGCCGCACAACCCGCAGCTGCCGACCCGCAACCTGACGAAGAGCGCAAGCTGGTCGGTGGCGAGCGCTGCGGTCCTGGGTGTGCTGGCGCTGGTGGGCCTCCGCAAGCGGCGCATGGACGAACACGCCGGCGGCGGAGCGGGAGGGACCGGCCATGCCTCCTGATACCTTCTTCAGCGGCGCGCCGCACTGGACCTGGTTTATCATCCCCTACTTTTTCGTGGGCGGGCTGGCCGGGGGCGCGTACTTCCTGACGTCCATCCTCGAGTGGTTCGGGAAGCCGGAAGACCGACCGGTGGTTCGCACCGGGTACGACGTCGCCGCCGTAGGGGCGATCCTGTCCGGCCTGTTGCTGACGCTCGATCTCGGGCGACCGCTGCGGTTCTGGCACATGCTGTTCGAGTCCGCGAACGTTCCGGCGATCGCCTTCAAGGCGTGGTCGCCCATCTCGGTCGGAGCGTGGGCGATTCTGCTGTTCGGGCTGTGCGCCGTCCTCTCGGCGCTCGGGTCCCGTGCCGAGGAGGGGCGGCTCCAGATGCCGGCGCTGCGGGCGGTGGGCGGCGTGGTGCGGGGTGACGTCGCGAAGCTGGTGGCTGGAGTCGGGGGCATCCTCGGCTTTTTCGTCGCCGGCTACACGGGAGTGCTTCTCTCCGTGACCAATCGCCCCATCTGGGCCGACAGCCCCTGGTTGGGTGCCCTGTTCTTGGTGTCGGGCGCGTCCACGGGAGCCGCGACGCTCATCCTGCTGGCCCCGGGGCGCGGCGCCGCGCAGCGGACACTCGACTGGCTGAGCACCTTCGACAGCCGTGCGCTCGCCGTGGAGCTGCTCGTGCTGATCGTCTTCCTCGTGTCGCTTGGCCAGATCAATCGGGTGTGGCTGAGCTTCTGGGGGTTCCTGCTCCTCGTCGGCGTGGTAGGGTTCGGGATCCTCGCGCCGTTGCGCCTACACGCTAAGCGGGCGCCGCTCGCCCAAGCGGCGAAACTCGTGCTATTGGGCGGCTTTCTGTTGCGGCTCGCCACCATGCTGGCCTCCGAGGGGATCGACCGCTATCGGGTGGCCTTGGGGGGGATGGGGGGGATGGCGCCATGATCACACGCCGCTGCTGGCTGGTGGTGGTCTCGATGTGCCTCGCGGGATGCGCGAGCCCGGAAGCCAGGCGCGTGCGGGGGGGCGGCCCCGGGGCCGATCCGGGCAACCATGACCTCGTTCCCAGGCTGCACGCAGGCGCGAGGATGTACTACCGGACGCCGTGCCGTACCGTGAAGGTGAAATGCTCTGGCCCAATGCCCGAACCCGGCGCCCGCGGAACGTAGAGCTCCAAGGGCGGGTAGCCGCCGCCCGCCGTGACAACCCCGAGGCCCAGCCATGGCTCGGGCTGCTGGAGGCGGCCCTCGCCGAAAGCGAAGCGGGCTCCGTATGGGATGCTGCGGTGCCCCCGGTGCTCCCCCCCCCAGCGGCGGATCGACCGGTCAAGGCGCCGTTGCTCTCTCATGCCCCAATCGCCGTCCACGGGCGCGCGGCGCGCGGCTGGGTGCGGCGGGTGCTCACGCTCGCGCTTCCGGCGAAAGCACGGCGCATCGACGGACTAGCGTTACTGGAAGCAGCCGTGTGCCATGACGACGCCCGCGTCGATGCGCTCGCCGAGGGCGCCGGCGCGGAGCCGCACGCGGTCCGCGTGGTCGCACAAATGGCGGCGCTGCCGCTGCTCCAAGCCTGCGGCCGCGGCTTGGCGGGCGCGGTGCCGGCAACCTGGTGGGAGGGGTATTGCCCGGTGTGCGGCACCTGGCCGGTGCTCGCCGAATACACCGGGCTCGAGCGCAAGCGACAACTGCGCTGCGGGCGCTGCGGCACGGGTTGGGCGCTCCCGGCGTTGCGCTGTGTGTTCTGCGATGAGACGCGGCACGACAAGCTCGGCTACCTCACGCCTGAAGCAGGCGACCAGACCCACAAGATCGAGGTCTGCCACACCTGCAAGGGATACCTGAAAGGCTTCACGACCGTGCGCAGCCTCGCACCGTGGGCGATTCTTCTGAACGACCTGACGACGGTCCCGCTGGACGTCGCGGCGCTGGAGCGGGGGTACCGGCGTCCGGAGCGGACCGGGTACGCGCTGCGCGCGGAGGTTCTGGAGGATGGTGGAGGTTGGTGGAAGTGGTGGAGGCCGTTCCGCAAGAACCTCCACCAACCTCCCCCAACCTCCCCCAACCTCCACCAACCTGCGGCCGGGGATGGAGCGTGAGCGATCAAACCGGAGTACGTCCGGCGCAGCTCTGCCGCGAGCTACTTGGGGCACTCGGGGCCGCAGAGGGCCGGCGCAAGCGTCGCAAGCGGGATACGACGCCGGATGCAATCGGCCTGACGATGAAACGCGATCTGCTCGAGCGGGCGGTCGCCGCGGACCCCGAGCCCGACGAATTCGAGACGTGGCTGCAGGAGCAGTGCTTGGCCGCCGGGGGAGCCGAGGGCGGCCTGCGGGCCATGGCGCTGTCGATCTTCGAGGAATGGCGCCTGGCGCAGGAGGCGGGCGCGTTCCGCGACTGGCTCGCGCGCGGCGCCCCGTCGGACGACGCAACGAACCCTAGTCGTTAGAGAGGAACACCATGCAAATTGATGCGCGCGTTCGGACCGCGACCGTGCTGGTGAGTGGGTGTCTCGTGCTCACGGGGTGCGGCCGCGCACGGGAGCGAGCGGCGGTCGCGGGGCCGCCGCCCGAGGTCGTGAAGCCGCTCATCGTGCCTCCGAGCCCGTACTACATCATTTATTCCCCCCCGGTCAACCTGGCCAAGCCGCCGGATACAACGGCGCATGCCCGAAAGCCCAGGAGCTAAGCCACGTCTCGGCGCCGAGTTTTCACAACGCGACGCCGCTGGGTCGGTACTCGGGTGCCCTAGCGCACCCGCCGTGAGGGGCTCAGGTTAGGGCCCCAGGCGGGTTGGTAACCACCTTTCATAGGAGGGAGCATCTCATGAGAACGCGAACAGCATCGTTCTCTGGGCTCGCTGTCGCTGCGGTGGTGATCCTCGGGGGGCCTTCGACCGCGGGGGCTCAGCAGGTGGTCAAGCTGGCGGAGGGGGAGACGCTGACTATCAGTGGTTTCATCAGCACGACCCTGTTCAACGACCGCGGTTTGTTCGCCTCGTTCGGACAAGGACAAAACGCCGAGTTTCCCGCGTCCCCGGCGAACCAGCCGGGAATCGGCCAGTCCATCACGGACGGTGACTTCCGGAACACGCGTCTGCGGTTCGACTTCGCCGGCCAGCCGGTGCTCGGTAAGTGGGCACCCAGGGCAACAGTCGAGGTCGATTTCTTCGGCGCGTTCAACGGCGTTCCGCCGTTCGGCGATGAGCAGCCTCAATTGCGCGCGCGGCTCATCTACGCCGACCTGACCAACGGCCGCACGACATTGCGGATCGGGCAAGATTGGTCGCCCAGTTTCGCCTTGACACCCGTATCTTTGACGCACATCGCGTTCCCCCTCGGGTACGGCGCGTCGGGCAAGATCGGCTGGCGCTTCCCCGGCATCTTCCTCTTTCAGGACCTGAGCGCGGCGGGCGCGCCCCTCAACGTGCAGCTCCAACTCGCCGTCATGAAGGGGTCCGGAGCGGCCGCGTCAGCCCGCGATACAGCCAACAACATTGGCTCGGGTGAAGCGTCGGGGCTCCCACAGCTCGAGGCGAAGCTCAACTTCGCCAAACGGTCGGCGAACCTGACCTGGAGCGCGTACGTGCTCGGCCACATCGACTGGAAGGACACGACCGGCACGGGCGTCGCAGGATCGAATATGACCGGGACCGTGTTCGAGGCGGGCGGCAGCGTCGCCCCTGGCCACCTCACCCTGCACGGGAACGTCTACTACGGTAAAGGGGTCGGGCAGTTGTTCGCGCACATCACACAGAGCGCGCCGGCGCACGGTGACATCCGCGGCTGGGGGGCCTGGGCGCAGGCGGGCTATGACTTCACGCCGCACTGGAGCTTCTGGGGCTTCTATGGCCTCGACCAGCCGGACTTGGCCCGGTTCACCCAGGACCACCCGACGGTCACGCTGGCGCGTCAGGGAAGCCACGTTGGCGACGGCCTGCTCCGATTCCGCGCTGGCCGCTACGCGCTCGGGCTCGAGTACTACCGATCCGTGACCCAGTGGAGCACGGGAGTGACGAACGCCGACCAATACGCACTCAGCTTGCTGTACACGTTGTAGAACGTCGGACAAACGGACCGTCGGACTGTAGGGACCGCCATCGCCGTGAGCGACTGAGGCGCGGCCCGTCAGTCCGACGGGCCGACTGTTGTACCAAACGCATGCGGCAGCACTCGGCGCAGCTTCGCCACGCCGCGCACCTCGTCGTCGAACAACGGAATGAGCGCCCGCACGGCGCCGTCAAAGTCCCGCCAGATCTCTTTCATATAGCTGTCCTGCATCGCCGCCCGATTGCGCACGAACTCCGGCGAGTCGGCCCGGATCTGATCCTGCTGAATCAGCATGTTCACCACGACACCTCCGACCGGAATGCCGAAGTCCCGGAACCACTGGATGAAGCGCTTGATCACCGCGATGGGGAGGGCTTCCGGTAGCGTCACGAAAAAGAACGCGGTGCGCTCCTTGTCGGTAAGCAGCTCGCGTGCGTGTCCGATCCGCTCGCGAAACGACACCAGATAGTCCATGAGGGGATCGGCTTCCTTCTTCTTCGTGAACGATAACAGCTCGCGGAGCGAGCGGGCCTCCTCCCGCGACTTGAGCATCTTGTTGACCCAGAGCGAGTACACCTTGCTCATGCCCAGGAGCCGGCGCGCGTTCGCCGTCGGCGCCGTGTCGAACACATAGGCGTCGTACTCGTCCTTGAACATCAGGTCCACCATGGTCTCGAACATGGCGGACTCCTCGAACGCGGGGTTCATGGTCGCCGACTCGACGAATGCATCTGCCTGCGCCGAGATCTCCGCGAACTTGAGGAACCAGCGAATCTTCTGCTTGATGTCCAGCTTGGACCGCTCGATCGTCTCCTTGGTATCGATCTCGTAGGCCCAGAGATTGCTGACGCCCGTGACCGGGACCGCTTTGCCGTACACATTTTGATCGAGCAGCCCGCTCAGGCTGTGCACCGGATTGGTGGACGCGAGCAGCGTCCGCCGGCCCCGCTCGGCCAGGTGCAGCGCGGTGACCCCCGCCATCACCGTCTTGCCGACGCCGCCTTTGCCCCCGAAGAACAGATACTTGAGGGTCGGGCGTGCCCCGAGATACGCGCTGAGCGATTGCTCGATACCGGACACGGTCGCTCAGGCTCCCCCGTCGCCGTACATGATACCGGCGAGCTTCTCGATCATCGGGAGCCCGGTGACGTCGCGCTCCAGCTCCGGCACGTAGCCCACCAGCTGGCCGGCGAAGGTCTGCTTGATCGTCTCCAGATAGCGCCCCTGGACTTGCAGCCGATTGCGCAGGTAGGCGGGAACCGCCTGCGTCGCCAGCTCCGCCGGCAGCACGCGGTTGACGATGTAGCCCGCGATCGGCACGTCGAACTTGGCGAACAGCTGCGCCGCCTTCTCCGTGTCGAGGATGATCATCTGCTCCGGCACGACGACGAAGTAGAACGCCGTCCGCTCCTTGTCGGTGAGGATGCGCGACGACTGGTTGATGCGACCTTTGATGTACTGCAGCTCGTGGAGGATGTGGTCTTCCTCGGTGACCTTCTGGCGCTTCATCCGCGCCACCATCTCCTCGTGCTCGCGCATCTGCTCCCGGAGCTGCGTGATCCGGTTGATCCATTCGTCGTACACCTTGGCCATCGAGAGGTAGTACAGCGCGTGGCCCAGCGGGACGAGGTCGTAGATGTAATAGTCGTAATCGCCCTTCACGACGATGTCCACGACGGCGTCGAAGATGGCCGACTCTTCCATGGCCGGCTCCGCCGAGGCGGCCTGGATGTAGTCCTCGATCTCGTCGGGGACGCGGTCGAACCCGTACATGTCGAGGATCTTCTGGCGGACTTCCTGCTGGTACGCCTTGATGTTCGAGTCGGCGTCGATTTCCTGCGCCCAGAGGTTGTCGCTGATCTTGACCGGGCCTTTGCCGAAGATGTCGCGCTTGAAGATGTCGCTGAGGGACGCCTGCGGGTCCACCGAGAACACCAACACCTTGTGGCCGTGCTGGGCCAGCCAATACGCGGTCGCCGCGGAAAACGTGGTCTTCCCGAGGCCGCCCTTGCCGCCGAACATGATGTAACGGCGGTCGCGGTTGCGCTCGAAGATTTCTCGCAGGGACACGGGGGGGCGGGGGGCGGGGGCCTAGAACATCGCGTCCGAGATGTCCTTCTCCCGCAGCATCCGCCGCTTCCACGTGGCGATGTTGGGGACGACGTACGGCAAGAGCCGCAGCGAGTAGTAGGGCGGCAGGATCGGCACGCCGATCAGATCTCCCATCGTGATCAGAATGAACAGATGCTCCATACTGGCACGGGTCCGCAGGGCGTAGCGCGACATGTCGTGCGCCCCCATGCCATAGAGAATCTCCTTGAGTCGGGTGAAGAAGCCGCGCTTTTCCTGTTCGGTCATTGCGATCACACCCCGTGGAGGTGAAACTCTTCGCTGTCGGAAAACTCACGCTCGCGCAGCACGCGGCGCTTCCACGTCGCGATGTGCGGCACGACATACGGCAACACCCGGAGCGAATACAACGGGGGCATGATCGGCAGCCCCATCATATCGCCCAGCGTGGCCACGAAAAACACCGCCTCCAGCGATCCCCGCATTTCCTGGGCCTGCCGCTCGAACTCCCAGCCGGTCAGGCCGTACAGGAACCCACGGATCGTCGCGAGGACTCCCTTCATTAAGAAGAAATCTACAGTATGAGGCCGAGCGCCAATGTCCGTTGAAGCGGGCCGAATCACGTTCGTCGTGACCGCCATCGTCGTGGTGGGGTGGTTCGCGCTCGGTACGCAGTTCAACATCCGCCGCGGCAACCGTTTACTCCGCTGGTTGCAGAGTGGCATGCCGCGGCTCGGCGAACGCACCACACTCCGCTGGCTGGGATCCTCTGGGCTCGAGCTCAAGGTGCGTGACGCACGCGCGCCGCTCAAGTCGGCCGAGCTGTTCCTTCTGCTCGAGCCCCGCGACCTACCGATCCTGTGGTGGCTGTTCCGCGCCCGCGGCCGCCGCGACCTGCTCATCATTCGCGGTGAGCTCCGCGCGCCTCCTACTATGGAGCTCGAGGTCGTGGACGCCCGCGCCTGGTCCACCCGCGGGCTCGCGCGCTCGCTCCCGCAGGGTGGGTGGACGCCCATCGCCGTGTCGTCCGGCTCGCCGCTCGTGGCCTACGGGCGGGGCAGGGGAGACGCACCTGACGCGGCGACGCAACTGCTCGCCGAGCTCAGCCTCCCCGAGCTGACCCTCGTCCGCGTCGCGCTGCACAGCAGGGCGCCCCACCTGGAGCTGCAGTGGCACCTCACCGGCCTCCGCGACCTCGAAGCGCGGCGCGTCTTCGAGACGCTCCACCGCATGGCAGAGCGTTTGTAGGGTGCGTCAGTCGCCCGCTGGGGCCGGCGCGGTCCGCAGCGGACTCGCCCGCAGCTTCTGCCACGAGCCCCATGCATCGTAGGCGATGAGCAGCGCGGCGACGAACAGCAGCAACGCGACGATGATCATCGCCACCGTGCCGATCACACTGACAGGCTGCGCGGCCGTGCGTGGGTTCGACAGAATGCTGGCATACAGGTTGTACGCCGTCACCAGCGTCGCGGCCATGGTGGTGACGTACATGAAGATCATCGGATACAGCGCGTACGCGGGATTGCGCCCGCTCGAACGTAGCCACAGCGTCACGATGAGCAGGCTCAGGGCAGCCATCAACTGGTTCGACGCCCCGAATAGTTGCCACAAGTAGATCCACGTCCCGCTCATCACCAGGCCGAGCGTCAGGACCATCGAGACGATCGCGGCGATGTGCGGGTTCTTGAACCCGATCCACGCATCACCCAGCCACTCTCCCAGCGTGACCCGCATCAGCCGGAACACGAGCTGCACCACCGTCAGGACGATCACGACGAACGCGCCGAACCCAAGGGCCGTGCCGTAGGCCGGCGGAATCGCGCCGAACGACACCAGGTTGAGGAGCTTGCCGACTCCTCCCGCGAAGGCGCCGGCACCCGCCGCTCCCGTGATCGAGACGGCGATCAGGGACAACAGCGCGAGTGAATTCTCGCTGAACATCGCGCCGCCGCCCACCGGTAGGGCGTCGGTCTCGTACTCGAGCTGGCGCGCGGTGCCGATTGAGCCGAACAGCGCATGCCAGCCCGAGATGGCCCCACAGGCGATGGTCACGAACAGCATCGGCCACAGCGGTTGGATGGCGGCGGCGCCCTGGCCGGGCGCCTGCAGCACCGGCATCCAGCTCTTGAACACGGCGGTCTGGAACGTCACGGCCTTCAGCGCTTCGCTGTTACCGAACACGCCGAGCACGCCGCCCACCACCGCGCCGAGTCCCGAGAGCCCGATCGTGAGGAACGTCACCCAGAACCCGATGTAGTTGACCGGCTGGGCGAACCTCCAGATGGGCAGGATCGTCCCCAGGTACGAGAAGACGAACAGAAACACACACCAGAAGAGGAACGAGGGCAGCATCTTGATCCCGCCGCTCTCGTCCACGTATTTGGGCACGACCGTGCCCTGCGGGGTGAGCGTCGTGGCCGCGAGCCGCGGATCGGCCTTGGTGGGATCAGACACGGTGTAAAGGGCCGCCCCGGCACTCACGCTGTTGATCGCGTTGTCGAGCCCGGCCACCAGGGAGTTGACCGGTCCGTCGTAGGAGAGGGCGGTGGCGGGTTTGCCGTCGGGCGTCGTCCCCTTTTGGACCGTCAGGCCGCGAGCGCCCAGCGCCATCGACCCGAGCGTGACGACCACGGCCAGAAGCGTGACCAGGATCAGGTCCATCTTCCAGCGATAGAGCATCTGCCCGGCCAAGAGCCCCATGACGGCGAGCATGAAGATGCCGAAGGGAACGTCCGCCCTCGGGTCGAGAATGCCCGCGAGGATGCCCACGAAGGCACCGGCGAGCAGCAGTAAGTAGAAGAAGATGAAGACGAAGAGCATCACGCGCGTGCGGGGCGCGATCAAGCGGTGCGCCACGGCGGACAGCGAATTGCCGTCGTTGCGCACCGCCACCATGATCGCCGAGTAATCGCTCGCCCACCCGATGAACGTGACGCCCAGGATCAGCCATAAGATCGATGGCAACCAGCCCCACAAATTCGCCGCCGCGATGACGCCGACGATCGGTCCGGCCGCCGCAATGGACTTGAAGTGATAGCCGTATAGCACACTGCGATTGGTGGGCATGAAGTCCACGCCGTCCATATACATCCGCGCCGGCGTGGCCTTCTTCGGATCGGGCTGTAAGACGTCTCGATCGATACGTCGGGCGTAGAGCGTATAGGCGAGGTAGATCATCACGCCGCCGAGCACCACAACCACCGCCGCGTTCATGGAAGCCCCGGTGGCGGCGATGCCGCCGGCGATTATCACGGGAAGGACCACCAGGATCAAGACAGTCGTGCGGATGTTCATGCCGATTCCCCCTGGACTCGGGCGAGCCGCCCTTCAATGAGCGCGGTCGCGCGGTCAAACTCCGGGCCGGTGCATTGCACCCTTTTGTCGACAATCACCGCGGGGTAGCGCCGCACACCATAGCGTAGCGACTTGACCCATCCCTCCACGGACGCCGCATCGACGACGCGGAACTGCAGGCGCCGCCCGTGGACCGATGCCATGCGGTGGACCCAGTCTGAAAGCTGTTGATACTGGTCCAACAGATCCGCGGGGAGGGATGTCGCGAGCTGCTCGCGGTGTACGGCTCTTGTAACGTCGGTGTGCTGCCAGATCAGCTCGCAATGCGTACAATGAAAGAAGGCGACCGGAGCATAGGCGATGACCTCGACGGTGATGCGTCGCGGCGGTGTCATCATGGGGTAGATTATGGGCCTGGGCGCCGGCCCCGGCAAGGAGATCCGGTGTCCGGCGTCCGGTGTCCGGGGCCTCACAGGGCGGACACCTGACACCGGACCCCGGACACCGTCTATTGAGCCCCGGAGGGCATTTCGATGACGAAGCGCAAGTCCATCGATCGGCGCCAATTCGTGACCACGACGACCGGCGCCGCCGTTGCCGCCGCCCTCGGGCCGACCATCTGGAGCCCACGTCCCCAGAAGACCCTCAAGATCGTGCAGTGGAGCCACTTCGTCCCATCGTACGACGTGTGGTTCGACAAGTACGCCAAGGATTGGGGCACGGCCAAGGGCATCGACGTGACGGTCGATCACATCGCCCTCGCCGATCTCGGGACGCGGGCCCACGCCGAGGTGGCGGCGCACCAAGGGCACGACCTGTTCCAGTTCCTGTCCCCGCCGGGTGCGTTCGAGCCGCAGGTGCTCGATATGGGCGACGTCGTCAAGGAAGCGGAGCGCCAGAACGGGCCGCTGCTCGACCTGTGCAAGCGCAGCACCTACAACCCGGTCACCCGGAAGTGGTTCGGGTTCAGCGACAACTACGTCCCCGACCCCGGCGAT
Source organism: Gemmatimonadales bacterium (assembly GCA_035538515.1). Lineage (GTDB taxonomy): Bacteria > Gemmatimonadota > Gemmatimonadetes > Gemmatimonadales > GWC2-71-9 > AG41. The sequence goes on along the minus strand of DATLKF010000014.1, from coordinate 2,446 downwards.
TACCTGAAGACCATGTGGACCGAGATCGGAATGCCCGACGGTCCGGTGACGTGGGAGGACCTGGTCAAAGCGGCCCCGCTCGTCAAAGCCAAGCACCCTGAGATCCAGATCCCGATCGGGATCGGTATGGCCCAGGAGCTCGACTCGAATATGGCGTCACGGGCCATGCTCTGGTCCTTCGACGCCTCGATTCAGGACGCGAACGAGAACGTGGTCCTGAAATCCGATCATGCGCTGGAGGCGCTCGAGTTCGGCGTGCGCCTGTTCAAGGCGGGGATGAACCCGTCGGTGCTGAGCTGGAACGCGGCGTCCAACAACCAGGCGCTGAACGCCCGCCAGACGAGCTACATCCTCAACTCCATTTCGGCCTACCGCTTGGCCCAGGATAACAAGCTACCAGTCGCGGACGACACGTTCTTCGTCCCGGCGCTCAGGGGCCCGCGCGGGACGGGTTGGGCGAGCGAGCACGTGATGGGCATCTATGTGATCTGGAAGTTCGCGCAGAGTCCGGACGTCGCGAAGCAATTCCTGCTCGACCTGATCGGCCATTATCGCGACGCGGTGCTCGGCAGCAAGCTGTACAATTTTCCGTCCTACACGGGGTCCGTGGCCGACCCGGGCGTGCCGCTGGCGCAGAAGGTCGCCTCGGGGAACAAGTGGTTGGAGCAGGTCACGTCGAATGATCCGTTCGGCTCGAACCCGCCGGGCAAGCTCAAGCCCATCAGCACCGCGCTCCAGTGGGCAACGAACATCGGCCACCCGGGACCCGCCAATCCCGCGGAGAGCGAAATCTTCGACACGTTCGTGTTGCCGACGATGTTCGCGAATGCCGCGACGGGGCGGATGAGCGCCAAGCAGGCCCTGGAGGAGGCGCACCTGCAGGCGAAGAAGATTTTCGAGAAGTGGCGCGCCAAGGGACTGGTCGCCGGAGGGTCAGGCGACAAGTAGTAGATGCCGGAGGAGCTAAAGGTCCAGCAGCTGGAATCCGCTCGGGGGCGTTCGACGCTCGGCCCTCATCCTCCGCTGGGCCCCCGAGCGCCGGTCGACGCCGCTGCGCCGCTCGAACTGAACCGCGATGGTTTCGCGACGCCGGTCGCGCACCAGGCGGCGACCGCTGCCGTGCCGCCGGTCCCACCCGCGGCGGCGAGGCTGATCCTGCTGCCTAGTTTGCATGGCCATGTGGTCGTCCCCCTCAACACGCATGTCCTGCGTCCGCCTGAGGGCCATCCCCCACTGACGGAGGATCTAGGGACTACGAAGGGCTCAGCGTGGGCGTTCGCATACAGCAGGCCAGCGAGTCGGGCTCGCTGGCTCGCGCTATCGCGTTGATACGACGGGAGCTGTCATCTGACCACAGTTGTTGGTCATTTGACCGCGACTGCGTTCGTGGCAGTGACGCATCGGTGCGCCCAGGTATTGCTGGGGCGCCGCCGCTTCACGGCCCGCTGGTCCGGCACGTGCGGTGCCCCCAGCTAGACGAGTTTGGCTACCTCGCGATGTCGAAAGCAGTCGACGACATGGTCATTGACCATCCCGACCGCCTGCATGTGCGCATAGACGATCGTCGAGCCGACGAAGCTGAAGCCACGGCTTTTCAGATCGTTGCTCATGGCGTCGGATTGGGCGGTGCGAGCGGGGATATCCCCGAGGCCTCGCCAACGGTTCTGGATCGGGCGACCGTCGACGAAGCGCCATTGGTACGCGTCGAAGCTGCCGAACTCCGCCTGCACGTCGAGAAACGCCTTGGCGTTCTTGATCGCCGATGCAATCTTCGCTCGGTTTCGCACGATCCCCGCATCTGCGAGCAGCGCCGCGACCTTACGTTTGTCGTAGCGGGCGATCTTCCGCGGGTCGAACCGGTCGAAGGCGCGCCGGTAGGCGTCCCGCTTGCGCAGGATCGTGCTCCAGCTCAACCCCGCTTGAGCACCTTCAAGGACGAGGAACTCGAACAGGACGCGATCGTCGTGTACGGGAACCCCCCACTCTTCGTCGTGGTAGGCGATGTACAGCGGGTCGGTGCCTGACCAGGCGCAGCGTTTCTTGTTCGCGAGTGGGGCTGCTTTCTTCATCGGACACCCCCGTCCGGGATGCAAGGGATTAGTGCCGCCGAGCTCCCCGCGCGGGGCCGTGCCCCGTCTGCGACGCGCTCCATGTTTGACCGCTACAGCAATTATCGGCGTGGCGGACCTCGCCGCTGTCGGCGAAAGGTTTGGCAACGGCAACAAACGGCAACATGACGCCTTCCCCGCTCGCTCCGAATTCTGTAACTTCCAGCCGCAGCAATTCTTAGGTCCGTAGCTCAATTGGTAGAGCACCGGTCTCCAAAACCGGGGGTTGCAGGTTCGATTCCTGCCGGGCCTGTCAGAGCCGCACCGAGTGGTGCGGCTCTTTCAGTCCCGGGAATCTTGCCGCCGTCGCTCGCCCCGCTCGCGACATTTCCGGTCGA
>DATLKF010000013.1:0-95006 GCA_035538515.1 Gemmatimonadales bacterium | reverse complement strand
CCGATGCGCTTGAGGGAGCGGCCGACCTGCTCGATCGGGGCTGGACCGAAGCCGTCATCAAACCGTCATCGCGGCGACGGGCTGGTTTTGCAAGTTCGTTGTGGGGGAAACTCCCGAGGAGGGACTCGAACCCCCGACCCGCCGGTTAACAGCCGGCTGCTCTACCAGCTGAGCTACTCGGGAATGACGGCACAATATCGCTAGCGGCGGCGGGCACTTCAACCGTTGTCCGCTATCCGTGATCCGTGATCCGTGATGCGCTCGGAACCGACGGACGACCGACAACGGATAACGGATGAACGTACCGGCAGTTCCGCCAGCACCATGCCCACCAAGATCAGCGCCCCGCCTCCCCACTGCAACAGCGAGAGCCGTTCTCCGAGCACGACCCACGATGCCGCGGCGGCGAATAGCGGCTCGAAGCAGAAAATCAGCGCGGCGCGTGCCGAGGACATGTGGCGTTGTGCGTACGCCTGCAGCACGAACGAGACGGTGCTCGCGAACACTACCGTCCAGGCCAGCGCCGCCGCGAATTCCGCCGTCCAGGTAATGCGTGGTCGCTCGAGCAGCAGTGCGGCGACACCCGAGAGAAGGGCGGTGGCGGCGATCTGGATCCATACCAAGCGGCGCGGCTCGCTGTACGGCGCGAGCTCCGTGATAGCCACGATCTGCCCCGCGAAACACACGGCGCAGATCAGGGTCACGAGGTCACCACGGTTCAGGCCGCCGCTATCCGGGGCGGTGAGGAAGTACACGCCGAGCCCGGCGATGGCGAGTGCGCTGATGGCGAGCCAGCCCGGTCGCCGCCGCAGCGCGACGAACGCGATCACAGGGGCGAGGACCGACGAGATGGACACGATGAACGCGGCGCGCGAAGGCGTCGTGATGAGGAGCCCGAGCGTCACCGACACGAAGCCCCCGGCAACGAGCGCGCCGAGCAGCAGCCCGCCCCAGAGCTCGCGACCGCGAGGCAGCGGCCGGAACCGCGTGCCCGGCGCGAGCAGCGCGGCCGCGAGCCCGAAGCGGACGGTGAGAAACGCGAACGGCGTGGCATAGGCGAGCGCGCTCTTGACGGCCACGAAGCTCGTGCCCCACATCGCCGTCGCGAGGAGCAACAGGAGGTCCGCCCGGCGACGGGTCATGACGGTCGGACAGTCGGACGGTCGGACAGTAAATCCTGCAGATAATGTCCCGTCGCAGATTGCGGTACGCGCACGATGTCTTCGGGAGTGCCCTGGGCAACCACGCGCCCGCCGGCATCGCCGGCGCCCGGCCCCAGCTCGATGACCCAGTCGGCTCGCTTGATCACGTCGAGGTGGTGCTCGATGACGAGCACCGTGTGTCCGGCGTCGACCAGGCGGTCGAGCACGCGGCACAGGGTGCGCACGTCGTCGAGGTGCAGGCCGGTCGTCGGCTCGTCCAGGATGTACAGCTTGCGCCCGGCGCGGCCTTTCCGGCCCGCGACCGCCAGCTCCCGGGCGATCTTGAGGCGCTGCGCTTCGCCGCCCGACAAGGTGGTCGCCGGCTGTCCGAGCCGCAGGTAACCGAGCCCCACCTGTTGCAGGTGCCACAGGGCGCGCGCGAGCCGCGGGTGGCGACGGAACCGCTGCAGCGCCTGGTCCACGGTCAGCTCGAGCACGTCGTGGATCGAGCTGCCGCCGAGCTTCACCTCGAGGATCTCCGGCTTGAAGCGTTTGCCGCCACACGCGTCGCACGGTACGAACACGTTGGCGAGGAACACCATCTCGACCAGCACGTGCCCCGCGCCCTCGCACGCCTCGCACCGTCCTCCCCGCACGTTGAACGAGAACGTGCTCGGCCCGTAGCCGCGCGCACGGGCGAGCGGCTCGGCGGCGAAGAGCGCCCGCAGCTCGTCGAAGGCCTTGATGTAGGTGACGGGATTCGAGCGCGGCGTGCGGCCGATGGGCGTCTGATCAACGAGCACCACGTCGCCGATCGCTTCCCATCCCGAGAGGGCGCGCACCTCTCCCACCGGCTCACCCAGGTGTTGCTTGGCGCCGTGCGCGCCCGTGAGGCGTGCGGCGAGCTGGCGATACAGGACGTCGTGCACCAGCGTGGATTTCCCGGAGCCGGACACGCCCGTCACCGCGGTGAGAGTGCCGAGGGGAATGCGCGTGTCCACGTCGCGCAGGTTGTGCAGCCGCGCGCCGTTGACGGTGAGCCATCGCGCGGCTGGCCGCCGGGCGGACGGCACGCCGATGCACTTCTCACCCGAGAGGTATTGCCCGGTGAGCGTACCGGCTTCCCGGACGCGGGCGGCGCGTCCCTGGTACACGAGGGCGCCGCCCGCTTCGCCGCTCCCGGGCCCGAGCTCCACCATCCAGTCGGCGGCCTGCATGGCGGCCGGGTCGTGCTCCACCACCACGACGGTGTTGCCCACGTCCGCGAGCCGGCGCAGCAGGCTCAGCAGCCGGCCCGTGTCCGAGGGATGGAGCCCGATGGTCGGCTCGTCGAGCACGTACACGGTGTCCACCAGATGGGCGCCCAGCGCGTTCGAGAGGGCGATGCGCTGGGCCTCCCCTCCGGAGAGCGTGCGCGTCAAGCGGTCGAGCGTCAGGTACGAAAGACCGACGTCGTTCACGAATGAAACCCGCGCTTCGAGCTCGACCAGGATGTGGGCCGCGACGGCCCGCTGGAACGGCGGGAGCTCGAGCCCGGCGATCCAATGCTTGAGCGCCCCGGTGGTGAGGGCGGCGACCTCGGCGATGGTCCGGCCGCCCACGCGCACCGCCAGGGCCTCAGGCTTGAGCCGGGCGCCCCGGCAGGCGGGGCACGTCTTGGCGAGCTGATACTGCCGGAGGAACACGCGGATGTACTGCTTATACCGCTTCGCTTCGAGTCGCCGCAGGAAGGGAAGCATGCCAAGGAATCGGCCGCTCGCGCCGTTGAGCAGGAAGTCTCGGGCCTTGGCGCCGAGCTCCCGCCACGGCGTGTCGAGCGGGATGCCCTGCGAGCGCGCGGCCTCCCGCAGGATGCGCCGGCGGCCTTCGTAGCGCGGCTTGGTCCAGGGATCGAGCGCGCCCTGGGCGACGCTGAGCCGAGGGCTCGGCACGATGAGCGACTCGTCGTACTCGAGCACGGCGCCAAAGCCGTTGCACATGGGGCAGGCGCCCCGCGGATTGTTGAACGAGAACAGGATCGGGCTGAGCGCCGGCGCCGCGGTGCCGCAGTTCGAGCAGGTGGGGTGGGCCGAAAAGCGGCGGCGATCGCCGTTGTCGAGCGCGACCGCGACGCCCTCCCCTTCGCTGAAGGCGGTGGCGACGGCGTCGGCGAGCCGCCCGCGGTTCGCTTCCGACGCCGCAATGCGATCCACGACTACGAGCACCTCGCGCGCCTCGCGCACCCGGCGCTCGGCATCGGGCGGGTCGAGGCGCGCCAGCACGCCGTCGAGCTGCGCCCGCACGAACCCGGCCGCGCGCAGCTGCGCCGCGACTTCGACGTCGGGACGGTGCGCGGAGGCGGGCAAGGGAAACGCAATGATCAAGTCGGAACGCGGAAGTCGGAACGCGGAACTGGCAACACGGGCGTCCTGTTCCGCGTTCCGCGTTCCGCGTTCCGCGATCAAGTCGTCCACCACCTCCTGGACCGTATCGACCTTCACCTCATGTCCGCACTTGACGCATATCTGCGTTCCCACTCGCGCCCACAGCAGCCGGAGAAAATCGTAGATCTCGGTCGCCGTTCCCACGGTGGAACGGCTGCTCGTCGTCGGGTTCTTCTGCTCGATCGCCACAGCCGGAGAGATGCCGTCGACCTGGTCCACGAGCGGCTTCGGCATGCGCTCGAGAAACTGCTTCGCATACGTGGACAGCGACTCGATGTAGCGGCGTTGACCCTCGGCGTAGAGCGTGTCGAACGCGAGCGTGCTCTTTCCCGAGCCCGACGGCCCGGTAACCACCGTGAACGCCCGGCGCGGCAGCTCAACAGTGATGCCCTTGAGATTGTGCTGTCGTGCGTTGCGGATCACCACTCGATCGGGGGAGTGAGGCATAACCCTCTAACATAATAGGGACCGGGGATCAGGGGCTCGGGGTTCGGGCCCGACCGCCCAACCCCCGAGTCCCTAGCCCCGAGGCCCTAGGCCCCCTACCTTCGCCCCCAAATGGCCCTCGCCCTCACGCCGCGACTGCTCCGTCGTGGTCTCGAGCTGTTCGCCATCATCTCGCTCATCGGTGTCGTCGTCGTGCTCGTCGTTTACGGCGAGGACATCGGGGCCGTGGTGCAGGCGCTGCTGCACTTGCGGTGGGGGTGGCTCCTTCTGGGGCTGGGGCTCGCGTCCATGGATTGGTTCGGCGGTGGCCTCCGGCTGTGGGTCGTGGCACGACAGGTGCATCCCGGCGTCCGGGTGCGCGATATGATCATCGCCGGCGGGATGAGCGCCTGGGCGGCTTACCTGACACCCTTCCAGTCCGGGGCTGGACCCACGATGATGTGGGTGATGCGCCGGGGCGGCGTCCGCCTCCCCGAGGCGATGACATCGACGTTCATGACGTTCGTCGCGACCGTGGTGTTCTTTGCCATCGCCGGCCCGCTCGCCATCTACCTCGGCGCCGGCAAGTCGCTCGAGCGGCACAACGTGGTGCTCGGCATCACGTACTACGGATTGTTCCGCACCAGCCTCACCATCTTCGGCGTGCTGGGCGTGCTCATGCTCGTGGCCATGGTGTTCCCGGCCTGGCTGCGGGACGCCGTCCACTGGGCGGCCCGTCGGCTGGAGCGCAGGAGCGCGCGCATCGCCGCCCGCATGGAGCACTTGCGGGCCGGGATCGACCGTGCCCACGAGTGCCTGGTGGCATTCGGCAACCCGCGGGGATGGTTGGCGCTGTTCTGGGCCGTGCTGCTGTCGGCGCCGTCGCACGCGAATAAGCTGCTTGCTGGATATGTCGCCCTGCGCGCCCTCGGCATCCCCGCCAACTTCGTCGATATCCTGCTCCTGCAAACCTTCATCAGCTTCCTGTTGTACTTCGCGCCGACGCCCGGCTCGGCCGGGCTCGCCGAGTTCCTTTCCGCCGCCGTGATGCAGATCTATGTCGGACCCTCGCAGCTGCCGACCTATGCGCTCGTCTGGCGCTTCATCAACAGCTACGCGACGGTCATCGCGGGCTCGCTGCTGTTCTGGTACTGGGTACGGCGCGGACTCGTCGGGCGGGAAGAGGCCGTGTCCGCCGGGGCGAACGGGGCGGCGGCATGACCCCCCACCGCATCGCGTAAAGTGTGTTTCCTTGCGCGGTTACGCCGCTGGGCGTAACTTCCCGGCTCCCACATGTCGTCGCTCGAACTCGGTGGCAAGAGGTACCCTATCCCAGTGGGCGAGGTGACGCTCGGCAGTGATGCGGGCTGCGCCATCGCCCTGGGGGGCGCCGGGGTTCTGCCTCGGCACGTCCTGCTCCAGGGGCAGGCCGACGGGCAGGTCGTGATCCGGAAGGCGTCCCCCGCGGCCGAAGTGCTGATCAACGGCGTGCGCCTCGGCGCCGAGCCCACCCCTCTCTTGCACGGCGACAAAGTCGAAGTCGGCGATCACGAGTTGACGTTCGTGGACGAACGCCGGTCGGGGAGCACGCAGTACGTCAAGGCCTTCGCGCCGGCGGCGGACGCCGCCGTTGCAGGAGCGGGGGCAAAACCGGCGGCCATCGGCACTACGGGCGGTCGCGTCGTGAGCCTGACCGATGGCCGCGAATATGTGATCACCGGGGCGTCACTCGTGTTCGGCCGCGAGGCCGGGTGCGACGTGGTCGTGCCGGGGACCGACGTTTCACGGCGGCACGCCGAGATCGTTCATACGCCGAAGGGCTACGTGTTGGTCGATTCGAGCACCAACGGGACGTTCGTGAACGAGGAGCGCGTCCAAGGGCAACGGATCCTCGCCCGCGCCGACGTGATCCGACTCGGCGAGGAGCAGTTTCGCTTCTACGCCGACGTCGCTGCGCCTCCCGCCTCTCCCCCACCTCCGTCCGACGCCACCCACCGTCTCAGGGAGACGGTTCACGGCATGGAAGCGGCGGTCCGTCCGTCCGACTCGCTCGCAAGCTTTCTGGTGCGGAGCGGAGCGCTGATCGGGCGGCGGCTCGTCATCAGGACCCCCGTGGTCAATGTCGGGCGCGCCGATTACAACGACGTGGTCGTGCCCGATCCCTCGGTGTCCACGAGCCACGCCAAGCTGCAGCGGCGCGAGGGCGTCTGGGTGCTGGTCGATCTGGATTCCACGAACGGCACGTTCGTGGACGGAGAGCGCGTGAAGGGCGAGGCGCCGCTCGCCCCCGGGGCAATGGTGCGGTTTGGGGACGTCCAGCTCGTCTTCGAGCCGAGCGACGATGCCGTCGTGGTGACAAAGGGCGGGGGGACTCAGCTGTTGAAGACACCGCACTCGCTTTCGCCAACCCCCACTCCCGCTCCTCCCGCCCCCGCCCCTCCTGGTCCAAAGCCGGCCCCGGCCCCTCCTCCCACTCCCGCTCCTTCCGCCCCTCCTCCCGTCAAGGGGCAGCCGCCGGCGTCGCCCAGGGCTCCTCGCCCGGGGTCGCCTGGCCCTCGGGCTGCGGCCGGGAAGGCTCCAGCCAGGCGTCCGGTTGGTCAGCAGCCGCCCGCCAAGAAGGGGAAGGGCTGCGGCAGCGGCGCCGCGATGCTGGTGCTGGGCGCGAGCGGCCTGGCCGTGCTGCTGCACCGACTGCTCGCCTGACCGGTCCCATGCACATCACCTCCGCTGGCCGGACCGACGTGGGGATCATCCGATCGGGGAACGAGGACAATTTCCTGATGGTCCCCGACCGCGGGATCTTCGTAGTCGCGGACGGGATGGGTGGGCACGCCGCAGGCGAGGTGGCGAGCGAGATGGCGGTCCGCTTCGTGGCTCGCGAGCTGGGCTCGCTCAAGGGCCTCGCGGACGATCAGGTCGCGGACCGGATGCGCAACGCTATCCGCGCGGCCAACGGCGCCATCTTCCAGCGCACGCTCACCGAGCACGACAAGCGCGGCATGGGGACGACGGTCACGGCGCTGGTGCTGTACGAGACGCGCTTTCTCATCGGCCAGGTCGGCGACAGCCGGGCATACCTCCATCGAGACGGGAAACTGATCCAGCTCACGAAGGATCATTCCTACGTTCAGGAGCAGGTGGATGCGGGCTATCTCACCCCCGAGCAGGCCCGTTCCCACCCGTACTCGAACGTGATCACGCGCTGCGTGGGCGCCAACAGCGACGTGATGCCGGACATTTACCTCGGCACCGTGAAAGCCGACGATCTGTTCCTGCTCGCTTCCGATGGACTGACGGGCATGCTCGAGGATCCCGAGCTCGCCGAGCAGCTCGCGGGCGACCGCCAGCCGCAGGACCGCGTCGACGCCTTGATCACCGAGGCGAACCGGCACGGCGGGCTCGACAACATCACCGCGGTCATCGTCCGAATCGACTCCGTCGATTCCGCCCCGAGCATGTCCACGCAGGTGACGCACCCGGGCGAACGGCGGAAATAGCGTCAGCCGGGGAGCAGCGGGCGGTCTTCCTCCAGTTTCTTCGCTACATCCTGCTCCGGCAACATCACGAGGTCGACGATGGCCCGCGACGGCACCGTCCCACCGCCGCCCGCCCGCACGAACACGCGCAGCCGCCGCGCCGAGCGGGCCAGCTCGGCCGCCAGACGTGGAATGCCGAGCTCGCTGACCGTCTCGGGTTGGGATAGCTGCGTGACGGCACCGTCCCGTTTCACGAGCGGCAAATCGAGTGCCAGCATCTGCGATTTGGCGGGGAAGTCGAGGAAGAGCTCGCCGGGCGCGAGACCGACCTCCCGGGCGAGCCGATCCTCCACCCGCTCGAGCAGCTCGGGATTGTCGGACGGCCAGGTCGGCGTGGCTGGGGGGAGGGCAGGCAGCTCGGCGGCGGGTAGGTCGAGGGCGCGCTTGGCGAGCCGTCGCTCCCGCAGGCAGCGCGCGAGGCCGGTGGTGTCCTGGCGCATGAGCTCCTGGATGAATCCGTCGTCGGTCGCGACAGCCACCGCGTCCCGGTCCACGCGACCGGCGGCGATGGCGCTTCGCACTAGACGCTTGAACATCACCGTAGCGCTGCGCACCGCGTGATGCCAATACACGTTGCGATACATCTGGTATTTGGCGAACAGCAGCGATTCGAGCGCCGCCAGCCCCTTTTCATGGAGGGCGAGCGTCGCCCGCCCGTCGGCACCCGGTGCCACCGTGAGTGACGTGAGCAGCCGGTCCACATCGATCACGCCGTAGGGCACGCCGCACATCCACGCATCGCGGGACAGGTAGTCGAGCTTGTCCACGTCGAGCGCGCCCGACACGAGCCCGGCGAGCGGCTCGGCGGCGCGGCCCTGAATGAGCGACAGCAGCCGCTCCGGAGAGACGCCCAGCTCACGGAGTCGCTGCGCCAGCTCACCCCCCGCGAGATGACGGGCCGCGAGCACCTCGTGGTGCGGGAGCCCAGCTTCTTCGAGCGCGTGCGAGAACGGGTAGTGGCCCACGTCGTGGAGCAGCGCTGCGAGCTTCAGGTGTATGCGGTCCCCGGGATCGAGCCGCGTGTCGCCGGTTTCCTCCAGCTGCGACAAGGCGCGTCGCGCCAGGTGATAGGCCCCGAGGGCGTGCTCGAAACGACTGTGGGTGGCGCCGGGGTAGACCAGGAAGGCGTGCCCGAGCTGGCGCACGTAGCGCAGCCGCTGCACTGCAGGGGTGTCCACCACTCCCAGTGCGTCGTGGTCGAGCCGGATGTTGTTCCAGAGCGGGTCGCGGACGACCTCGAATCGGGTCAACGCGCGGGGCCCGCGTCCCGGACCCCGGCGTGCACGTGGTCCTGGAACTGCGTGAAGTTCTCCCGGAACATGCGCGCCAGCCGGGCGGCCTGCGCGTCGTACGCCGCGGGATCGGACCAGGTGCCGCGTGGAAGCAGAATCTCGTCCGGAACCCCGGGCACCTGGAGCGGTACCTCCAGTCCGAACACCGGCTCGGGCGCGGTGGGGATGCGGTCCAGCTTGCCGGCGAGCGCGGCCCGCACCATCGCCCGCGTCAGGCTGAGCCGGACCCGCTCGCCGCCTCCCGGCCCGTACGGACCGCCGGTCCATCCCGTGCTCACGAGCCAGCACTGCACGCCGTGCTTCGCGATCTTCTCGCCCAACAGCGAGGCGTACACCGTGGCCTTGAGCGGCAGGAAGGGTGCGGCGAAGCAGGTGGAGAACGTCGCCTTCGGCTCGGTCACGCCCCGCTCGGTACCGGCGACTTTCGCCGTGTAGCCCGACAAGAAGTGATACATCGCCTGAGCCGGGGACAGCCGGGCGATCGGCGGCATGATGCCGTACGCGTCGCAGGTGAGGAATAGGATGTGCGACGGATGTCCTCCCATGCCTCCTGGAACGTGATTCGGGATGAAGTGGATGGGGTAAGAGGCGCGGGTGTTCTCCGTGATCTCGTCCGAGTCGAGGTCGATGGCGCGGGTCACGGGATCGACCACCACGTTTTCCAGCACCGTGCCGAACATCCGCGTCGTCGCGAAGATTTCCGGCTCGCCCTCGCGCGACAGCCGGATGACCTTCGCGTAACAGCCGCCCTCGAAGTTAAAGATGCCCTGATCCGACCAGCCGTGCTCGTCATCGCCGATGAGGCCGCGCCCGGGGTCGGCCGAGAGCGTGGTCTTGCCGGTGCCCGAGAGCCCGAAGAACAGCGCGACGTCCCCGGTCTCGCCCAGGTTGGCGGAGCAATGCATCGACAAGACACCCTGCCTGGGGAGCAGGTAGTTGAGGACCGAGAACACCGCCTTCTTGAGCTCGCCGGCGTACCTGGTGCCTCCGATGAGCACCGTGCGCTGCCCGAAATGGATCACCACGAACGTCCCCGATGCGGTGCCGTGGGTCGCGGGGTCGGCGGTCATTTCGGGCGCGTGCAGCACCGTCCAGTCGGGAGTGAAGGCGGCGAGATCGGAGTCGGTGGGCCGCAGGAACATGTTGTAGACGAATAAGGCCTGCCACGCGTTGGGCGTCACGAATCGGAGGCCGAAGCGATGATTCGGGTCCGCGCCGGCGAACAGGTCGCGCACGAACAGCTCCTGGAGCGCGAGATGCTCGAGCACGGATGCCTTGAGTCGCTCGAAGTGCTCACCGTCGAGGGGCTGGTTCACCCGACCCCAGGAGATGTGCGCCTCGGACGACGGCTCGCGCACGATGAACTTGTCGCCGGGGCTGCGGCCGGTATGGGGCGAGGTGACGCCGCAAAACGCTCCCCCCTGCACGATCACGCCCTCGTTGCGGCGCGCAGCGTGCTCGTAGAGCGCCGGCGGCCCGAGGTTCCAATGGATCGCCCGCCGCGGCGCGAGGCCGACGGCTTCCAGCGACGTCCGGCGTCCCTCGGCGGGACGTGAGGCACGCGCGGTCATGAGGAGGCGTGGGCCCTTTTCATCGAGGGTTCAGGTGCGCGGTCGGCGGCCGTGCTCTTGCGCATCCACGGCCGCGATCACCGCCATGTTCACGACTTCGTTCACGTCGGAGCCGCGCTGCAACACATGCACGGGTTGTGCCATGCCCACCAGGATCGGGCCGATGGCGTCGGCGCCGCCCACGCGGTTCAACAGCTTGTAGCAGATGTTGGCGGCGTCCAGATTTGGGAAAATCAACACGTTCGCCGGTCCGCGCAGCTTCGAGAATGGATAGGTCTTGGTCAATATTCGTTCCACCACGGCGGTGTCGGCTTGCATCTCGCCGTCGGCCTGCAGCCCAGGCTCGCGCTCGTGGAGCAGGGCGACGGCGCGCTGCACCTTCTCTGCGGCGGCGTGACGCACCGAGCCGAAATTCGAGAACGAGAGCAGCGCGACCCGCGGCTCGACCCCCAATCGCCCTACGAACTCCGCCGTCGCCGACGCGATTTCGGCGAGCGTCTCCGCGTCGGGATCGATGTTCACGGTGCAGTCCGCAAGAAAGAACGTCTGCTGCGGGAACACCAGCATGTAGATGCCGCTCACGTGCCGGCGCCCGGGCTCGGCGCCGATCACTTCGAGCGCCGGGCGCATCGCGTCGGGATAGTACATATCGACTCCCACCACCACGGCATCGGCCTCTCCCGCGCGCAACATCAGCAAGGCGTGGTACAGCGGATCGAGCACGCGAATGCGCGCCTCACGCAGCGTAATGCCCTTGCGGCGCCGGCGGTCCCAGAGCTCCTGGGCGAACCGCTCGAGATGGGCGCTGGTCCGCGGGTTCGCCAGCGTGATTTCCTCCAGGGTTACGCCGGCGTCGTCGGCCTCGCGACGGATCGCATCGGGGTCGCCCAGCAGGATCGGCTCGGCCACGCCGTCGTCGGCGAGGATGCGGGCGGCCTTCAGGATGCGGGGGTCGTCTCCTTCTGGGAACACGATGCGCTGCGCCGCCTGCTGTGCGCGGCCCGACAGCGCGCGCATCACTTCGCGGGCCCGCCCTAGCCGCGCGTCCAGCTCGGCGCGGTACTCATCCACGTCGATGACCCGCCCTGCCACGCCGGAGCCGACGGCGGCCCACGCCACCGCCGGCGCCACCCAGAGCAGTACCCGGGGGTCGAACGGCTTGGGGATCAGATAGTCGGGTCCGAATCGCAGCCGCTCCAGGCCGTATGCGCGCATCACCGCATCCGGCACCTCTTCCTTGGCGAGCGCCGCGAGCGCCCGCGTCGCCGCCATCTTCATCTCCTCGTTGATCTTCTTGGCGCGCACGTCGAGCGCGCCACGAAAGATGAACGGGAAGCCCAGCACGTTGTTCACTTGATTGGGGTAGTCCGACCGCCCGGTGGCGATGATCGCGTCGCTCCGAGCCCGGCGCGCCTCTTCCGGCGCGATTTCGGGATTGGGATTCGCCAGCGCGAACACGATCGGCCGGTTGGCCATCGGTTTGAGCATGTCCGCGGTGACGATTCCGCCTACCGACAGCCCCACGAACACGTCGGCGTCCTTCAAGGCCTCCGCCAGCGTCCTGGCCTTGCCCCGGACGGCGAACGGGCGCCGATACTCGTCCAGGTCGCTCCGGTCGGCGTGCAACACCCCCGATTCGTCACACAACGTGATCTGCTCGCGCGGCACCCCCAAGCGCACGTAGTGCTCGGCCGTTGCGATCGCTGCCGCCCCCGCCCCCGCGAACACCACGCGGATTTCCTGAATGTCCTTCCGCACCACCTCGAGGGCGTTCAGCAGCGCCGCCCCGGTGATGATCGCCGTGCCGTGCTGATCGTCGTGGAACACGGGAATGGACAGCGTATCGCGCAACCGCCGCTCGACCAGGAAACAGTCCGGCGAGCGTACGTCCTCGAGATTGATCCCGCCCACCGTGGGCTCGAGCAGCTGGCAGAACCGGATCAGGTCCTCGGGCGCTTCCGACCCGACCTCGAGATCGAACACGTCAATGTCGGCGAACGCCTTGAACAGGATGCCCTTGCCCTCCATCACCGGCTTGCCCGCGAGCGGGCCGAGGTCACCGAGGCCGAGAACGGCGGTCCCGTTCGTGACGACGGCCACCAGGTTGCCCTTGGCGGTGTAGGTGTAGGCCTCCTCCGGGTGGGCAGCGATCTCGCGGCACGGCTCCGCCACCCCGGGCGTGTAGGCGAGCGAGAGGTCGCGCTGATTCTTGAAGGGCTTGGTCGGCAAGACCTGGATCTTCCCAGGACGACCCTGCGAGTGATAGTCGAGGGCCTCCTGGCGGCGGATCGACATCGCAGACACAAGTCCTTTCTTGTGAAGGAGTTATGCTATCGGTCGATGCCCCGCCTGTCAAGCCGGTTGCCGCTGCACGAGCCTCCGCAGCAGGATCGCGCCCAAGAGCACCAGCCCGTACATGCACACGATCAAGGGACCGGTAGGCAAGTCACCCGCGAGCGACAGCCACAGACCGAGAATCGAGGCCAGCGCTCCCGAGCCCCAAGAGATGTAGGCGAGCCGCTGCATGTCGCGGGTGAAGAGAAACGCGATCACCGCCGGTACGACCAGGAAGCTGAACACCATGAGCACCCCGGCGACGGGCACCGCCAGCGTGATCACGACGCCGAACGACAGATAGAAGAGGAAGTCCCACCACTTGATCCGCCACCCCTGCCGTTCGGCTTCTTCGGGGTGAAACGAAATCGTCAAGAACCGGTGGCGCAGCGCATAGTGGAACCCGCCGAGCGCGGCGTACACGACCGCGAGCTTGAAGATGGTGGGCTTGAATGTGACCCACAGGATGCTGCCGGTGAGCGTCTTTTCGATCGCCTCGCCGCCGCCCGGCACCTTGTTGGCCACCAGCACTGCCGCGGCGGAGGCGACCACGTACACGATGCCGATGAACGCCTCCTGCGGCACGCGATGTCCTTCTCGGGATGACGTACGCGTGAGTGCGAACACTAGGGCGCCGACCGCCGTGGCCAGGAGCGCGAACACGTACGCCCAGGTCGAGTCCGCCTCCACGTGAATCAACAGCGCCGAGAGGCCGCCGAGCGCCGCCATCTGGGCGAGCGAGAGATCGACGAAGATCACTTCCCGGGCGATCACGTGCAGCCCCAGGTAGGACAGCATGGCCACCAGGACCATGCACGCCACGAAGGGCGGAATCATCAACTGGAGACCGCTCATGTCACATTCCTCGTCCGTTGGCCGCCGCGCCGCCCGCCGCGAACCCGCGGCCGAGCTCCGAGATCCAAAGGTTCATGAGGTCGAAGTACGTGTTGACTCCGGCCGCGCCGCCGGTGTTGGATGGCACGATCACGGCGGTCGCTCCCGTCTTCTGCGCGACTTCCAGCACTTGGTTACGGTCGTAGTAGTTGGTGGATAAGAGCACCTGGATGTGCTGCTCGCGCATCTCGTTGATGACTTCGAGCACGTGGCCGGGCGTGGGCGGGATGCCGGGCTTCGGCTCGATGTAATCGACGCACGGGACGCCGTACTGGCGGGAAAAGTAGTCCCACTCCTTGTGATAGCACGCGACCGGCTTGCCCCGGAACGGCATGGCCTCCTTGAGCCATCCTCCCAGCCGGTTGATGAGTGGGACGCCTTGGTACTGCTTTGTCTTGAGGAAGTCGAGCAGCTTCCCCTTCAAGTCCAGGTCGGCGAGCGTCGAGCCACCCAGCAGCTTCACGAGCTCGTCGCCGAAGAGCGCCTGGTACATGCGCTCTTCAAAGTCCTTCTCTCGTCCCGAGAAGTAATCGGCATTCTCGGGCGACACGCGCTTCAGGCCGGTCAGGATGTTGCGAGCGATCTGCACGGCGTTGAGGGGATCGGTCCAGATATGCGGGTTGCCGTACACGTGGATGTCGCCCTGGGCCCGGGAGAAGCTCGTGGGAACGTCCAGCAGGTCGATGCCGGCGTACGCGGCGACGTAGCCAGGGCCTCCCTCGGTGACCTTGGGATTGTTCGCCTTATCGAGCAGGGCCGGTACCCACAGCTCGAGGTCGAGACCGGTCGTGACGAACAGATCGGCTTGGCCGAGCGCGGGCACGAAACTCGGCTTCGGCTGCACGTAGTGTGGGTTCTCATCGCCCGTGGCGATGGACGTGACGGTGCCGCGGTCCCCCACAACCTCACGCGCGATCGCCCCGTACGTGGTGAGTGACGTGACGACCTTCACCTTGTCAACGACGCGCGGCGGTCGGGGGTGAGGGTCGGAGGGACCGTGGAGGGCGAGTAGTAGAGCGAGGACTGGCGACATGTCAGTAGGTCTCGTGTTTGTGTGGTCCGATCGCCCAGACTGCCTGCAGGGCGAACTCATTCGTGGACGGCAGGGCCGCCATCTTGGCCCAGGTGTACTGCGCGCGCAGCTCGACCCACTCGCTCTCCCATAAGGTGAGCGACGGAATGATCTGGCGCGTGATCAGCCCGGAGAACGGGTCCTCGACGTAGTCGTAGCGGGCGCCGGCGATCCAGCGCTGGCCCAACTTATACGTCGTGCCGGCGTACCACCCGAGCCGGGTGGTGCCCGCGCCGCGGTATTCCTTCCGAAGCGCGAACAGCTCGCCCCGCAGCGTCCACTCCCGGTACAGCGCCCGCGCGGGGGGCCGCCAGGTGAGGCGGAAGTCGACGCCGCCCACCTTAGTGCGGAGGCTCGAATCGGGATCCGTGCCATACAGCGCTGTGCCGCCGAGCTGGGCGTAGGTCGATCCCGTGAGCTGCCAGAAGTTCAGCAGATGCAGGAGATACGTGGGCCGACCGGTCCCGCCGAACAACTCCCCGTCGCTCGCGCTGCGTGTCACTTGGGCCGTCAACTCGTGCGTGCCGAGTCCCCCGAACGCGCGGTACAGCGAGATGCCGGTCCCGGCCAGGCCGTCGTCGCCAAGATACTTGCGGAGCGCGAGGGGGTAGTCGGTCTCCGGTAAGGCGTGCAGGTGCCAGCGATTCAGCTCGCCGAACTGCTGGCGAAACTTGCCGATATCGAACCGGATGTGCCCCGGAAGACCGGTCCAGTACGCGTACCCTTCCTCGATGCTCACCGAGCCGTTCTCGAGGCTCACGAAGATCTTGGTGCTCGAGTATGGGTCGAGCGGCGACTGGAACCCGACCTCGAACTCTCGGGGATCGAAGTTCTCCCGTTGCACCCCGGGCTGTCCGCCCTTGGCGCGTACGTCGCCGGTGACGCTAATCTCCGGATTGAGCTGCGGCTGACTGCGCTCGCGGCCGACGAACTTCGTCCGGCCGAGGGTGTCGCTCCTCGCGATCGTGTCCGTCCCCGCGGCGGCCGCCGCCGCGGCGCGTAGGGCGGCAAGCGACGTGTCGGCCTCCCCTGCGGGCGCGGCCGCCGGCCGGCGCGCCAGCTGCGTACGCATGCTGTCGAGCCGCGCCTTGAGCGCGCGGACTTCCGCGGCGAGTGAGTCTACCCGGCGCTGCTCCGTGGGCTGCTGGGCCGCTACGCGGGCGGCCAGCGCCAACGAGCAGGCCAGGGCACCCACGACGGCGTGGTGTTGTCGAGTCATCCTGAGGAATCTCCCGTTCCAATGTTGCCAGCGGTGCCCGCACCGCGCACTCGCGGGGCGGGGCAGGCGAGCGCGGCACGGCCGGTCGCCGTCCTGCTAGGAACGAGAGGTGGGAGGAGCTCGGGGTGGGGAGGTGCGGTAGTCGCTACGGCGCCGCGGCGCGGTCCGGGGGTCGCTCGGGCGCCGTTCGAGGGCGGGAGCCGCGGGCGCTTGGATGCGCACGTCGTGCGCGGTCACCTGCGAGCCGGCATAATGGCAGAGTGCGCAACGCAGGCTGTCGTGCAGCGCCAGACACCCGGCGCCACGCTGCCCCTCGATGTGGGCTGGCGCGCTGAGCCGCTCGGACGCGTGCGCCAGAGGCACGGCGCCCCCGGCGAGCCCCTGGAGCACCAGAAGCACTGCGGCCAATCGACGGGTCCAGCCCGTGCGGGTCGTCGTCAGCGCCGTCACGCCCTGCCTACGGTTTGAGTCATCGGCTCGTTGCTCGGTCGCTCCCTCAGGCGGCGCGCGTAGGCGCGCAGTCGCCGCAGCATACGCCGATCGTGTCGGACCGGATCGTCGCCCTTCGGCGTCTCGATAATCTTAATCACCCGCCCGAATCTCGGGTCTCGCATAATGTCCCGGAACGGTCCGGGGCCGAGGGTGCCCTCGCCGATCCACTGGTGACGGTCGAGCCGCGATCCCGCGGCCGCCTTGGAGTCGTTGAGATGCAAACACTTGAGGCGTGCGATCCCGATCTCCCGATCGAACCGCTCCCATACCGCCTCCAGTCCGGCGACCACATCGTACCCCGCGGCATGGAGATGAGCCGTGTCGAGGCAGAACGACACCCGCTCCCGGAGCGCGGCCGGGAGCTCGTCGCGCAGCGCCCGCAGCTCCTCGAACGTGCTTCCCAGCGCCGTCCCCGCGCCCGCCATTCCCTCGATGAGCAGTCCCACGTCGCCCGCGACGCCGGCGAGACACTCCGCGTAGCCCCGGGCGTTGCGCGCGAGCCCCGCGTCCCGGTCGTCGATGTAGTTCCCCGGGTGCGTGACCACCCAGGGGATCCCGAGCGCACGACAGCGCTGCAGTTCGTGCGTGAAGGCTCGCACACTCCGGTCGCGGAGCTTGTCGTCAGGCGACGCGAGGTTGTTCAGGTAGCTCTCGTGCGACACCACGGCACCGAGGCCGTTCGCCTTGACGGCCGCCCGGAAAGCCACGATATCGCGGTCGCTCAGGGTCGGCTCGCGCCACTGTTGCGGTGTCTTCGTGAATACCTGAATCGCCGTGGCGCCGATCGCGGCTCCCCGAGCCGGAGCGAGCGCCACGCCACCATGACTCGAGACGTGAGCGCCCAGCAGCTCTCCGTCGCGGCTCGCGCGCCTCACACTCGCGGCTCCTCAGTGAACGCGAGCCGCGAGATCAGGGGGACGAACCGCACGCCGCCGGCGTGCCGTTCGCTGAGCCTCCCCTCCGGTCCCCGCTCGAGTATGACCAGCTCCTGCGTCGCGAGGTCACCGACGGGGATCACGAGGCGGCCCCCCGGCGCGAGTTGGTCCGCCAGCGGTGGCGGCACCCCTGGCACCGCGGCGGTGACGATCACCCCGTCGAACGGCGCGCGCTCCGGCCACCCGCCCGCGCCGTCGCCCAATCGCGTCTCGATGTTCCGCAGGCCGAGCCGGCGGAACCGCTCCTCGGCTTCGACTAGCAGGTCGGGCAACCGCTCGACCGTGTAGACGCGCAGTCCGAGGTGCGCGAGGATGGCGGTCTGATACCCCGATCCCGTGCCGATTTCAAGCACGCGCGCTCCGCGCCGCGGAGCCAAGGCGGCCGTCATGAGCGCCACGATGAGGGGCTGGGAGATCGTCTGGCCGCTCCCGATCGGCAGCGGCGCGTCGTCGTACGCCTCGCGCGCCAGGTGCGGTGGGAGGAACCATTCGCGCGGCAGCCACGCCATCGCGGCGAGAACCCGCGCGTTGTGGATGCCGCGGTTCGCGAGCTGGCTCGCTACCATGCGGCGCCGCTGGCGGCGCGTCTCAGGTGCGGGAGCGCCCACCCACCACCCGTTGCCGTCGCATACGGTGAACTATAGCTTGACACCCTCCATCCTGGGCCAGGACCGTTTGCCGGACCAGCTCCAACCTCGCATCCTCCTCGTTGGCGATGCGGCCGCGCGTCCGGACGGCCTGGAGCGCTTTCTGGTGCGGGGCGGCTTTCAGGTGACGGAAGGGGCATATCCCCCCCCGTCGTCCGGCCCAGAGCGGGCGGAGGCTCAGGCCCCCGATCTCGTGATCCTGGCCGTCGCCGCGAAGCGAGGCGGTCTGGCGGAGGCCGTCCGCGACCTGGCGACGGCGGCGCGGCTGGGCGGCGCGCCCGTCATCGCCCTCGTGGCGGACGGCGACGCCGATGCGGTGGCCGAGGCGCTGCACGCCGGCGCCCGGGACGCGTTGGTGAGCCCGGTCCACTTCGGGGAGCTGCGCGCCCGCATCGACGCCGACCTGCGGCTGCGGCGCGAATTGCAGGAGGCGCGTGAGGCGTTGCGCACGCGCGACCTGCTGTTCGACATCTTCCAAGAAGTGTCGTCCGCCCTGCGCGCCGAAGAAATCTTTCAGACGCTCGTGCGTCGCGTGGGGCATGCGTTCGGGCTGACCCACTGCTCGTTCGTGCTGACGGCTCCGGGGGAAGAACAGGGGCGCGTGGTCGCGGTGTACGAGAACCCCGGCATTCGGGATCTGCGGGTCGAGCTCGAGCGCTACCCGGAGATTCAGGAGGCGATCCGCACCGAGCGGCCGGTCCTGATTCCGGACGTGCACGAGCATCCGCTATTCGAGTCGATCCGCCGGCGCTGGTCGCAGCAGCGGCTCGACGTCAACGTCCAGTCGGCGGTCGCCCTGCCGGTGTTCGTGCAGGGCCGCGCCGCGGGAGTGTTCTTCCTGCGGACGGTCCGGGGCGATCCGGAGCTCCGGTCCCACGATGTGGCGTTCGCCAATACCATCGCGCAGGCGGCGGCCCGCGTGCTCGAGAACGAGGAGCGCCGGGCAGCGATCTACCGCCGCCAGATCAACGCCGGCGTCACCGATGTGCTCACCGGCTGCGCCAGCCTGGATGCCCTGGACCGGCGCCTCCGCGACGAGTTCGAGCGCGCCCGGCGCTATTCCCTGCACTTCGCCCTGGTCCTGATCGATCTGGATCACCTCCGCGCCGTCAACGAGCGGCTCGGGCAGCAGGCAGGCGACCGCGTGTTGGCCGAGCTCGGGGCCATGATGCAGCGCGAGATTCGCGCGCCCGATTTCGTGGCGCGGTACGGCGGCGACGAGTTCGCGTTGGTGCTGCCGGAGACGGACGCCGCGGGCGGCAAGCGGTTCGTGGAGCGATTGCGACAGGTGGTCGCGCGCCATGCGTTCCCTGACCTCGGTCGCGGGGAGACCCCCCAGCTGTCGGCGGGCGTGGTGGCCTATCCGCACCCGGAAGTGCTGCGGCCCGAAGACCTGTTCACGCAGGTCGAGGCGGCACTGGACCTGGGCAAGAAGAGCGAGCCGGATCGGATTGGGGTGGCTGGGGGTTAGGGACTCGGGACTAGGGACTCGGGAATGCACCCCGAGTCCCGAGCCCCTAGCCTAGTCCAGCGTTTTGTGGAACCGCCGCACCGCGAGCACCATGAGCGCCACGGCAAACGCGGCCAGCACCGCGACCTGGGGCCACAGCGCGTCGATCCCCACGCCTTTCAACAAGATGCCCCGTAGCACCATGAGGAAATGCGTGAGCGGCAGCGCCGCTCCGACCCATTGGAAGACGAGGGGCATGGCCTGGCGCGGGAACATGAAACCCGAGAGCAGGATGTTGGGCAGCACGAAGAAGAAGCTCACCTGGATCGCCTGCTGCTGCGTCTGCACCAGCGTGGAAATGAACAGGCCGAAGGCCAGACTGGCGACG
Organism: Gemmatimonadales bacterium; assembly: GCA_035538515.1. Classification (GTDB taxonomy): domain Bacteria; phylum Gemmatimonadota; class Gemmatimonadetes; order Gemmatimonadales; family GWC2-71-9; genus AG41. The sequence goes on along the minus strand of DATLKF010000013.1, from coordinate 75,185 downwards.
ACGAAGATCAGGGAGATCGCGTACAGGAGCAGGACGCTCCCCGTGAGGGGCACGTCGAACACGAACCGGCCGAGCACCAACACGGCGGTCATCTGGACGAGGCCGACGCCGACGTAAGGCGCGATTTTGCCGAGCATCAGCTCGGTCTTGGTGATCGGGGTGACGATGAGCTGCTCCAGAGTGCCGCGCTCCCGCTCGCGCACGACCGCCATGGACGTGATCAGGACCATCGTGAGCGTCAGGATGACCCCGACGAGGCCCGGCACGATGTAGTTGGGGCTGCGCAGGCCGGGATTGTAACGCGGTCGCACGCGTGCCTCGACGCTGGAGACCGCGGTGCCCCCCCCTCGTCCGCGCAGCAGCTCGAGCGTTCGCACCTGAGCCACGCCCGCCGCTGCCGCGATGGCGGCCTGCGACGACAGCGGGTCGGCCGCGTCCACGATCACCTGGACGGTCGCCGTCGGCCCCCGCACCAGCGACCGCGCGTAATCGTAGGGGACGATGATCCCGGCCTGCGCGTCACCGCGGCTGATCGCGCGGTCGAGCGCGGGCCGGTCGTCCAAGTAGGCGACGATCCGAAAGTTGCCCGTGTTCGCGAATGCGGCGATCAGGTCGCGGCTCTGCGGCGTGCGCGACTCGTCGACCACCACCGTCGGCAGGTTCCGCACGTCGGTCTGGATGGCGTAGCCGAACAGCAGCAGTTGCCCCACCGGGATGCCGATCATGATGGCGAGCGTGAGGCGGTCGCGCCGCATCTGAATGAATTCCTTGCGAAACATCGGCCAGAAACGGGCGATCACGCTTCCGCTCGCTGTTGCAAGACGATGAAGGCGTCCTCCAGCGTCCCTGTCCCCCCCGGCCCGACCACCTGCGCCGCGACTTCAGCCGGCGTGCCCAGCGCGATCAGCCGTCCACCGTCCATCATCGCGATGCGCCCGCACCGTTCGGCTTCGTCCATGTAGTGCGTCGTCACGATCACCGTCGTCCCCTGAGCCGCGAGTTGGTGAATCGTACGCCAGAAGGCGCGCCGCGCGGCGGGGTCCACGCCGGCGGTGGGCTCGTCCAGAAACAGCACGGTCGGCCGGTGCAGCAGCGCGCAGCCTAACGACAGCCGCTGTTTCCATCCGCCCGAGAGCTGGCCGGCGAGCTGTCCCAGCCGACGGTCGAGCCCGAGGAGCTCCGCGACTTCGGTCACCCGGGCGGTGCGCCCGGGTTCCTTCAGACCGTAGATGCCGCCGTAAAAGTCCAGGTTTTCGGCGACGGTGAGATCCTCGTACAGTCCGAACCGCTGGCACATGTAGCCGATGCGTTGCCGGACCTGCTCGGGGGCGACGCGCACGTCGATCCCGGCGACCACCGCGGTGCCCTCGGACGGTTCGAGGAGGCCGCACAGCATCCGGATCGTGGTGGTCTTTCCGGACCCGTTGGGGCCGAGCAGGCCGAACACTTCGCCCGCTTCGATCCGCAGGGTGAGGTGCGAGACCGCGGTGAGTGTCGCGAACCGACGGGTTAAATCGCGGGTCTCCACCGCGGCTTGGCTCACGGCAGGAGCTTGAGCTCGACGGTGGCAGGCATCCCAGCCTTGAGTCGTCCACCCAGGTCCTGACTGTCCGCTTGCACCTTGATCCCGAAGACCAGGTCCGCGCGCTCGCGCTCGGTCAATGCCGCGCGCGGCGTGAACTCGGCGCGGGGCGCGATCTCCACGATTCGCCCGGGAATCGGTCGCTCGAGGCCGTCCACCTGGATCGCTGCGGGCATGCCGAGAGTGACGCGCCCGATGAACCGCTCGCCGACGTATGCGCGGACCCAGGGACGGCGCACCAGGCCGATCGAGACGACCGGCATCCCGGCCGAGATCGCCTCGCCGGGGTCGGCGAAGCGGGTCAGGACGACGCCGCTCTCCGGAGCGACAACCGTCAACTGGTCACGGATGGCCTCGGTCGCGAGCAGGGCGGCGCGCGCCGCTGCCGAGTCTCGCGCGGCCGCGCGTACGGCCTGGAGTCGGGCCGCTGCGGCAGCGGCCGCCGAGGTGAGATTCTCATACTGTTGCTCGGAAATGACCCCGCTCGCGTGCAAGGGGACCGCGCGACGGAGATCGTTGGCCGCGCGCTGGCTGTCCGCCACCGCCGCGACGATCTCGGCCGTGCGCACCGCGGCGGCCTGGGCTTGCGCCCGTCGCTGGCTGATGAGCGCCTCGAGTCCTGGTTGCTCGAGTAATGCCACAGTGTCGCCTGGATGTACCGTGTCACCCTCGTCCTTGAGTAATCGCGTGACCCGTCCGGCCGCGAGCGGCGCGAGCAGCAGCTCGCGAATCTCGACGGTTCCGGAAACCTTCAACGTATTCTCGTTGGCGTGGCAGCCGACGGCCACCGCCACGAGAGGCGTCACGAGGACGGCGTCACGCATAGACGTCACGAGTAACCGTCGCGCAGAACGGCAGCCCCCATGACGCCCCGCCGTGACGTCGTTCCGTGACGCCTTTTCGTGACGCCTCACCTTATCGGTGGGCCTTCAGCCAATTCGTCGGATCGAGCGCGATGCCGCCCTGGCCGCGGATCTCGAAGTGCAGGTGGGGTCCCTGGTCGCTCGACCCGCCGCCGACATGGCCGACCACTTGACCCTTGGCTACGCGTTCTCCCTTCGCCACCGTCGCGTCGCTCAAGTACCCGTAGAAGCTGTAGTAGCCGCCCCCATGGTCGATGAGCACGGACTTGAGATACGTGCCCAACGACCCCGCGAGGCTCACGGTGCCGCCCGCGATCGCGTGGACGGGCGTGCCCACGGGCGCGGCGATCCCGATGCCGTGCCAGGGGATGCGGGTGTTGTTCGGCCCGGTGGCGGTCCCGAATTGGTAGACGATCCGGCCTTGCACCGGCCAATCGAGCTGGCCCAGGTCGGCGGTGGTGATGGCGGCCGTGGCGGTGGCCGCCCCGCGGGCCTCGGCCTCGCGGCGGGCCCGCTCGAGCGCGGCGATACGGTCGTTCAGGCTCTTTTCGCCGCGCTCGAGCTCGGACAACCGCAGCTGCGCCTCACGGGCGCTGCGCCGGGTCTCGCGCAGCGATGCCTGCCGCTCCCGCTCGAGCGTCAGATAGCGATCGAGCTCTTCCCTGCGCTCGCTCTTGCGGCGTGCCAAAGCGTCGCGCGCGTCCACCAGCGTCTGCCGCTCGCGCGCGATGCGCCGTTGCAGCTTGGACATGTCGTTCGCCAGCAGCCGATCCTGTCGGCTCACGAGGTACAGGTACTTGTAGCGCGACAGCAGGTCGCCGAAGCTCTCGGCGGCGAGCAGCACCTGGTAGGCGTACAGCGGCCCGCGCTTGTAGATGTCGACCAGCCGCCGCTCCAGCACAGCGCGCTTCTCGGCGAGCGCGTCCTGCGCCAGCAGCAGGTCTACCGTAGTCTTGTCGAGCTGGCTCGAGAGGCCGTTGATCTGGCGGTCCAGCTCGTTCACGATGCGGTTGGTCGTCTCCTTCTGTCGTTCGATGTTCGAAAGCTCGTCGGACAACGTATGAACCTGAGTCCGCAGCCGCTCGAGCTCCTGTTCGACGTCGGATCGCTCGCGGCGGATTCCCTCGAGGCGTTGTTGGTTGTCTCTGAGCTGTTGATCGAAGGGGGCGGGACGCTGGGAGGCAAGAGACGTCACGGCAAAGGCGTAGCAGAGAGACGTCACGAGAAGGCGTCGCGGGAAACCGTAATCTACGGTCACTTGTAACGCCTTTCCGTGACGTCTCTCCGTGACGCCTTTCCGTGATGTCCCTCTGTGACGCCTCACACGCGTCTTAAGTGTCGCCCGACAGACGCCGCACTTCCAAATAGTCCGATCAACGTTCCGAAGCCGACGATCGCGAGCGCCTGCTCCCGGTCGAAGAACGCCGCCTGGAACAGCCAGCGATTGATGAGGGTGTATGCGCCGTAGGACAGGCCGATCGCCGCGAGCCCGCCGAGCATCCCCTTGATCGCCCCTTGGAGCAGGAATGGCCGCCGGATGAAGCCGTCGGTCGCGCCCACCAGCCGCATGATGGCGATCTCGCGGCTGCGCTGCAGCACCGCCATACGAATGGTGGTCCCGATGATGATGATGGCGACCACGGCGAAGGCCGCGCCGACTACGAGCCCCACGGCGGCCGCGATCTGCCGCAGTCGGTCGAGCTTTTCCACCCAATCCCGCCCGAAGCGGACGTCGTCCACGAACCCGAACCCGCGCAGCCGGTCGGCGACCTCGTTCACGTGATCGGCGTCGCGGAATCGCGGCTTGAGCTTAACCTCGATCGACGCGGGCAGGGGGTTGCGCTCCAGCTCCTGCAGCACATCCCGAAACTCCACCAGCTCGGTCCGCGCGCGCCCCAACGCCGAGTCCTCGCTCACGTACGTGGCCGACTGGACCTCGGGAAACGCCTCGATGTCCTTCTCGGCCAGGGTGATCGTTTCGATCGGCGTGCCGGGCAGCAGGTACGCCACGATCTCGACCCGTTCCGCCACGCCGCGCAGCGCGTTCTGCAGGTTGACGGCCACCAACCCGAACAGCCCGACTACGAACAGGGAGAACGCGATCGTGGTGACCGACAGCGCCGAGAGCAACGGCGCCCGGCGGAACACGATCAGCGCCTCGCGCACGGTCAGGTTCACGGCGAGGCCACCTGGTCGCGCGGCTCGTCCACAGCGGAGTCGTACACCAGCGCCCCCTCCTGGAGCTCGATCACCCTGTAGGGTGCCTGCCGTACCAGATCGAGGTCGTGGGTGGCCATGACGACGGCGGTGCCGCTCGCGTTGATGTCGCGCAGCAGCTGGAACACGCCACGGGTCGCCCGCTCGTCGAGATTGCCGGTCGGCTCGTCGGCCAACAGCACGGTCGGCTCGTTCACGAGGGCGCGTGCGATCGCCACCCGCTGCTGCTCGCCGCCCGAGAGCTCGCGCGGGTAGGCCTGGGCCTTGGCGGCGAGCCCGACTTGGGTGAGCACGCGCATCACGCGCGCCGCGATCGACGAGCGCCGGGCCCCCGTGACTTCGAGGGCGAAGGCCACGTTCTCCTCCGCAGTCCGGTCTTCCAGCAGTCGAAAGTCCTGGAACACGATCCCGAGGCGGCGTCGCAGCATCGGTACGTCACGCGGGCGCAGCTCCGCGGCGTTGAAACCCGACACGCGCACCTCGCCGCTCGTCACGGGCTCTTCCGCGTAGATCAGCTTGAGGACGGTGGACTTGCCGGCCCCCGAGTGGCCGGTGAGGAAGACGAACTCGCCCTTGCCGATGTGGAATGACACGTCCTTCAGGGCGAGCCCCCCCTTGGGGAAGGCCTTGAAGACATTCGTGAACTTGATCACTTACAGCTGCGCCAGCGCTTGGGCGAAGTCCGCGATGATGTCGTCGGCGTCCTCCAGTCCGATGGAAAATCTCAGGAAGCCATCGGGAATGCCAGCCCGCGCCCGCTCCTCTGGGGTGAGCATGGCGTGGGAGGTGAGGCGCGGCTCGGACACGAGCGTTTCGACGCCCCCGAGGCTCGGTGCATGCGCGGCGATGGTGAGGGCCCGCAGGAAGCGCTCCGCCGCCCGTGCTCCCCCCTTGAGCTCGACGCCGAGCATGCCCCCGAACCCGTTGAGGATGCGGCCCGCGACCTCGTGGTCCCGATGGCCGGGCAGGCCCGGATAGTGCACCGCGGCGATCTGGCCCTGGCGGCTGCACCATTCGCCGACCGCGAGCGCCGTGCGATTCTGTCGCTCCACGCGCACCACCAACGTCTTCATCCCGCGCTCCACCAGCCATGCCGCCATGGGATCGATCGCCTGTCCCCACACCCACATCAGCTTGCGCACTTCCTCGATCACCGACTCGGAGCCGACCACCGCGCCCGCGATCACGTCGTCGTGTCCGTTCAGATACTTGGTGGCGCTGTGAATTACCACGTCGGCGCCGTGCTCGAGCGGCCGGAAGTTGACGGGCGTCGCGAACGTCGAATCCACGAGCAGGGCGAGGCCTTCGGTCTTGCACAACGACGCGATCGGCTCGAGGTCGATCACCCGCAGCAGGGGATTGGTGGGCGTCTCGACGAAGATGGCGCGGGTCGTCTTCTTGAGGGCGCGCTTCCATTGGCGCGCTTCCAGCGGGTCGACGAATGAGACCTCGATGCCCAACCGGCCGAACTCTCCCTGGAACAGCTTGTGGGTGCTGCCATACACCCACTCGCTCGAGATCAGGTGGTCGCCCGGGCGCAGCACCGCGAGATGGGCCAGCGCGGTCGCGCCCATGCCGCTCGCCAGGAAAATCGCCGACTCCGCGCCCTCGAGCAGCGCCAGCCGCTTGGCGATCAACAGCTGGTTGGGGTTGTTGCCGTAGCGGGTGTAGAGGACTTCCTGCGTGGACCCGATGGGGTTCGTGAAGGTGCTGCTCTGGTACAGCGGGGTGGAAATCGGCGCCCAGTCGGGGCGGGCCTCGGGGTCGCCGTGGATCGCGCTAGTCGAGAAGCCGAGGCGCCGCTTCACCCGCTTCCGCCGCCTCCGGTCACGCCAGGGTCAGCGCGAAGGTCCCTCCCGGGGTGCGCGCCGCCAGCTGCCGCGCCACGAGCTGCTCGAGCAGGGAAGCGGCCGCTTCGGGGGCGCCCACCGCGTCGAGCGTGCCGTCGCCCCGCTCGACCAGCGCGGCGAGCCGGTGGCCCGCCAGCACGGGCTCGATCGCCTCGCGATGCCCCTCGGAGATACCCGTGAGCACCAGCACCGCCGGTCGTGCGCGCAGCAGTTTGGCAACGATCTCGTCGGCGCACGAATAATCGATGCACCCTACGCCGGTGAAATCGATGCGCGCCACGGGCACGTCGTTCGGGACTTCGGCCATCACGCGCTCGATGCGCTCGCGCACCATGCGTCCCGTGGGGCGCGTCACCAGGTCGGCGTACACGCCCGAAACCGATTCTTGGAGCACCGCGTGCACGTCGATGCGCTGTATCACCGAGTCGTGGACCCCTGCTCCGGTATGATGATGAGAACTTGAGCGCCCGGGAACGCCGGCAGGCCGTCCTTCAGAGGCACGTCGTCGTCCCACTTGGGCACGATGGCGATCCGCGCCGTGCCGCTGCGGATCGCGATCTTCCCCTCCCACCGTGACAAATACCGCCGGATGCCGGCGAGGCCCTGGCCGCGCCCGGGGTCCCGAAACCGGCTCACCCCCTGAATCAAGGCCGCTTCGAGCGCGGCGGCGTCGCTCCAGCGCGCCCCGAACCGCTTGCTCTGCGTCGGCTCGAGCGAGTGCCGGAACCCGACCCCCGCGTCACCGACCGCGATGACGACCACCCGCTTCGCGAGCTTGCGGCGCCAGTGGTACGCCTGTACGGCTACCCAGCCGCCCGTGCCCGCGTGCTCTACAATATTCTGACACGCCTCCGAAAGCGCCATAGCGAAGCCCATCGTCGCCTTGGGATCGAGCCCCAGCTCCGAGGCCAGGATGGTGGACGCGCGCTGCTGGATCTTCGACACCACGGCATGCACGTCTTCGGCGGCGCGCACCGGCGTCACGGGAAGCAATACGTCGCTTTCATCCGCCGCCTTCACGCGTGGCAGCTTCCCGTGAATCTCGAACAGCTCGGCCGCTTCTCGGAAAAAACCGGCGCGCGTCCAGTAGGTCAGCACGTCGGCCTGCGTCGGCGCGGTGAGGAGCGGCCGATCGCGCCCCCCGCTCGCGCCGCGCGCCGCCTGGCCCGCGGCGAGCAGGGCCACCAGGCCGTACGGCGACGCCCACTCGGCGGCATGCGCATCGAACAGGAGCCGCTCGCCGTTGTGCGTCGCCTCTGCGAACGCCCCGGCGAATTGGTCGAACGAGCGATCGTCGAATTGGGCTGGGATCTCGACCAGCCGGGTCATACCGCAGAGAGCTTGCCGCGCAGGTGGTCGCGCAGGCCGGTGGCTCCCCGGTGCGACACGTTGCGCGCCCCCATCCGTGTGCCGAGGCGCAGCGCGTCTTCGAGATCGACGCCCGCCAATACCGACGCGACGACGGTGGCGCCGAACACGTCGCCGCAACCGGTGGGGTCACCGTCCACGAGGGGGCCGTCGTCCGCAGGAATGCGGGCCGTGCGCACGGGGGTGCCGGTGAAGTACGCGGCGCCCTGGGCGCCGAGCGTGACGACCAGCGCCCGGCACCCGCGGGCCAGCGCCCCGGCCGCGACGACGAACGGGTCGGCGCCTAGCTGGTGGAGCTCGTCCTCGTTCAGCTGCAACATGTCGAAGCAGGCGAACCATGCCGGGGCGTCCGGCAGCGGCTGCGGCACGCGGGTGCCGTCGGGCTCCTTCCCGAGAAACAGGCTGTGCAGGTCGGCGTACAGGAACCGCGGAAAGCCGCGCCGCATCAGCTGCGCCGTCTCGAGGCTCAGCTCGTAGCCCGAAATGAAGTTCACGTACAGCGCGTCGAGGTCGCGCACCTGCGGCCCGAGCTCCGCCCACGTCCAGGGCGGGACCCCGCCCGTCATCTGCTCGCAGCGGCGCTCGTGTTGGTAGTAACGCAGGGTGACGCGGTTGTTCGGCACGGGCACTTCGACGAAGCGGGCCCCCGGGGCCACGTGCTGCAGGCTGCCGAGAAAGGCGGCGGCACGCGGTGCGAGATCGCGGCCCACCTTGATCAGCGGGACGATCTGCCAGTCGTCTCCCAGGGTGGCGTCGAGCGCGGCGAGCGAGTAGGAAATCCCGCCCCACTCCTCCACGGCTGGCTGCGCGGGATCACGCCCATAAATCGTGTCCCACACCATCGAGCCGATCAGACCGAGTCGCTTCACACCGGTCTCCTGTGCCGCATGAAGACGGCCGCGGCCCCGTAGACGCCCGCCGTTCCCGTCAGCTCGCCCGGGACGATGCGGCACACGTCCACGGCCGGCTTGAAGGCACGCCGCTTGACCTCGCTCTTCAGCGGACCGAAGAGTCGCTCACCCGCGAGAGTGACGCCGCCGCAGATCACGACCACCTCGGGGTTGAAGGTGTTGACGATGCTGGCGACGCCCGCCCCCAGAAACCGGGCCGTGTCCTTCACGACCTCGAGCGCGAAGTCGTCGCCGTCATGGGCCGCCTCATAGACGATCTGCGCGGTGATCTTGCTCAAGTCGCCCCGAACGTACTTCGGCAGGCTCGTCTCGGCGCCGGCCTCGATGCCTTCCACCGCCCGCGCGGCGATCGCGGGTCCCGACGCGTAGGCCTCGAGGCAGCCGTAGTTGCCGCACTTGCAGCGTCGCCCGTTCAAGTCGATCGTCATGTGCCCAATCTCTCCGGCGATATCGGACGCCCCGCGGTAGATCTCGCCGCTCAGCACGATGCCCCCGCCGATCCCGGTGCCGATCGTGAGCCCCACGACATGTTGCGAGCCGCGCGCCGCCCCGCGCCACCACTCGCCGAAGATCGCGCAATTCGCGTCGTTGTCGAGCGTCGCCGGCAGGCCGAGGGCCTGCGACAGGCGGTCCCGTAGGGGATAATTGGTCCACCCGAGGTTGGGCGTCAGCAGCACGATCCCGGTCTTGGTGTCCAGTGGGCCAGGCGACCCGATGCCCACCCCGGCCACCTGCTTGCCGCGCGCGGCGGCAATGGATGCGCGCGCCAGCTTGGCGATCCGTCCCAGCACGGCGTCCGCGCCCAGCTCCGGAAGCGTCGGCTCCGAGACCAGCCCCACCAGCTCGGAGCCGTCTTCGGCCACCGTCCCCACCACGATGTTCGTGCCGCCGAGGTCGACGCCCACGACGTAGCGCATCGGTCTTCCCATCCTCTCACGAAGTCGTTCACCGCGGCAACGCGCCGGTCTCGTCGATGGCGTGGAGCACCGCGTCCACCGTGAGCGCGCGCATGCAGCGGTGGTGGACGAGCGGACAGCTGGGCGGCCCGTGTGCCGAGCAGGGTCGGCACAACAGCCCGTCGAGCTCGACTACGCGGTCGCGCGGTCCCCGCGGTCCGAATCCGAACGCCGGCACCGTCGGCCCGAAGATTGCCACGGTCGGGGTCCCCCCGGCCTGCGCGAAATGGAGCGGGGCGCTGTCGTTGGTCACGAGCAGGGCGGCGCGGCCGATCACGTCCGCAGCTTGCCGCAACGTGAGCGCACCGCACGCGTTGGCCACCTTCCGCCCGCCGCTCTCTCCACCCTCCCGCACCGCCTTGACGATCGCCTCGCCCAGCGGCGCGTCCTCCGACCCGCCCACCGTGACGATGGCCGCGCGCTCCGCGAGTCGCTGCGCCAACTCTTCGTAATAGGGCCAGCGCTTCGAGCCCCAGATCGACCCCGGCGCGAGTGCCACGAACGGCGCTTCGATCGCGTGCTTGCCAAGGAACGCGTCCGTGGCCGCCCGATCCGCGCCGCTCGCCACCAGCGTAGGCCTGCGCGGCGCCACCGTCGGCGCCCGCTCGGGCGCCAGGGCGAGCAGGCGGTCGATCTCGTGACTGTTGCGCGGCCGCTGTTGGACTTCGGTATACAGCAGCGGCCACCCGTCCCCGAAGCCCACCCGTGTCGGAATGCGCGCCAGCCATGCCAGCGCCGCGGACCGCAGCGACCGATGGGGAAGATACGCCGCTTCGTAGCGTTCCGCCCTGAGCTTCCTGACCAGCCGGGCGAGCCCCGAGAGCCCCCTATCCTTCCCCCGCTTGTCGTAGGCGATCACCCGCCGGACGGCCGGGTGCGTCTCGACCAGCGGCGCCGCGGCGGGTGTGGTCACGACATCCACCGGTCCATGCCGGGCGGCGAGCGCTTCAAGCAACGGCGTCGTCAACACCACGTCGCCCAGAAACGCGGTCTGGACTACTAGACTAGTCAACCTGCAAGACCGCGAGGAATGCTTCTTGGGGGATCTCCACGGTCCCCACCTGCTTCATGCGCTTCTTCCCCTCCCGCTGCTTCTCGAGCAGCTTGCGCTTCCGTGTCACGTCGCCGCCGTAGCACTTGGCGGTCACGTTCTTGCGCAATGGGCGGATCGTCTCGCGCGCGATCACCTTCGTGCCGATGGCCGCCTGAATCACCACCTCGAACAGCTGTCGCGGGATCAGCTCGCGCAGCTTCTCCGCGATCTTGCGGCCCCATTCGTAGGCCTTGTCACGATGGATGATCACGGAGAACGCGTCCACGGAGTCCCCGTTCAGCAGCATGTCGAGCTTCACGAGGTCGGACGGCCGGTACTCGACAAACTCGTAGTCGAGCGAGGCGTACCCTCGCGAGATCGTCTTGAGCTTGTCGTAGAAGTCGAGAATGATCTCGGCGAGCGGGAACTCCCAGCCGAATTCGACGCGCGTGGGATCGACGTAATGCATGCCGGTGTAGACGCCGCGCCGCTCCTGTCCGAGCTTCATGATCGCGCCGATGTAATCCGCCGGCGCGACGATGCGCGCCTTCACGTACGGCTCTTCGATGTGGTCGACCTCCGAGCCGTGCGGCATGAGGCTGGGGTTTTCGACCAGCTCCACCGTGTTGTCCGTCTTGTGCACGTGGTATTCCACGTTCGGGACGGTGCTGATCAGGTCCAGGTTGAATTCGCGCTCCAGCCGCTCGCGCACGATCTCCATGTGCAGCAGGCCGAGAAAGCCGCAGCGAAACCCGAAGCCGAGCGCCACCGATGATTCCGGCTCGTAGTGCAGCGACGCGTCGTTGAGCTGCAGCTTGGCGAGCGCGTCCCGCAGCTCTTCGAACTGGTTCGGCTCGGTCGGGTACAGGCCGGCAAAGACCATGGACTTGATGTCGCGGTAGCCGGGGAGCAGCGGCACGTCGCGGTGCTCGGCGTGGAGCACGGTGTCGCCCGCGCGTGTCTCGCGCACGCCCCGCACGTTGGCGACGACGTAGCCGACTTCGCCCGCTTCCAGCTGCTCCGTGGGCTTGTGCCCGAGCTGCAAGTACCCGACCTCGTCTACCTCGTACACATCGTCCTTGTGCGCCCCGAACGCGATCTTCATGCCGGGCCGGATCGCGCCGTCCACCACGCGAATGCTGGGGATGGCACCGCGATAGCGGTCGTAGTACGAGTCGAAAATGAGCGCGCGCAGCGGCGCGTCCGCGTCCCCGCGGGGCGGGGGGACGCGCCGCACCACGGCCTCCAGCAGCTCGGGCACATTGGTGCCCTCTTTGGCCGAGATGCGCAGGATTTCCTCCGGCTTCGCGCCGATGAGCTCCTGGATCTCTTGGGCCCGGCGGTCCGGCTCGGCGCCGGGGAGGTCGATCTTGTTCAGAACAGGAATGATCTCGAGCCCGGCATCGAGGGTGAGGAACAGATTGGAAATCGTCTGCGCCTGGATACCCTGCGAGGCGTCCACCACGAGGATCGCGCCTTCGCACGCCTGCAGCGAGCGCGAGACCTCGTACGTGAAATCCACGTGCCCCGGCGTGTCGATGAGATTGAGCTCGTACACTCCGCGATCGCGGGCGTGATAGGTCATGCGCACCGCGTTCAGTTTGATCGTGATGCCCCGCTCCCGCTCCAGGTCCATCGTGTCGAGCACTTGCTCGCGCATGAGGCGCTTGTCGAGGGTGCCCGTGAGCTCGATGAGCCGATCGGCCAGCGTCGATTTGCCGTGGTCGATGTGCGCGACGATGCAGAAGTTGCGGATGTGATCTTGCCGCATTGCGGAACAAATATAGTCGTCGGTGCTCAGTCCTCAGTCGTCAGTTCTCAGTGACCGAAAGCTGACGACTGATAACTGACGACTGATAACATTATCTTTCTCTCCGAGGTCCTCTCTGCCCTCCATCACCGGCTGGTTCGATCCAACGACCAACGGCGGCGCGCTGCGCCTCGCCGCCAACGGCTACTTGCCCGCTAAAGGCGATCCCGGCGTGCGACTGCCCGGGCTGCGCCGCGGCGATCTCGTCGCGCTGGAGAACGGCCGCGTCGTGGGCGTCAACGGCATGTCCCCCGCCCCCCCGCGGCTCGCGGAGCGCCCGGAGTTCGCGAAGCTGGGCGCCGTGCATCCGTCCCGTCCCCTGCGACTCGAAACCGCGCGGCCGTCGAGCCCGCGTACAGCCGAAACGCAGCGCGTCGTCGACCTGATCTGTCCGTTCGGCTTTGGCCAGCGGGCCTTGATCGTCTCGCCACCCAAAGCGGGGAAGACGGTCATGCTCCAGGCGGTGGCCGAGGGCGTCGCGCTCAACTATCCGGAGGTCAGCCTCCTCATCCTGTTGGTGGACGAGCGCCCCGAAGAGGTCAGCGAGATGATCGATTGGGGGCGCGGAGAGGTGGTCGCCTCGAGCTTCGACCTCCCCCACGAGCGGCACGTGGCGGTGGCGGACATGGTGTTCGAGCATGCGCGCCGCCAGGTGGAGCTCGGCAAGGACGTCGTAGTCGTGCTCGATTCGCTCACCCGCCTCGCCCGCTCACACAACACCACCGGGCGGGGAAGCGGGCGCACGATGTCCGGAGGACTGGATGCCACCGCGCTCGCCAAGCCCAAGGCGCTGTTCGGCGCCGCCCGCACGGTGCCGACCGGCGGCTCGCTCACCGTCATCGCCACGGCCCTGGTCGAGACGGAGAGCCGGATGGACGACGTGATCTTCGAGGAGTTCAAGGGGACGGGCAACGCGGAACTGCGCCTGTCGCGCGCCCTGGCCGACCGGCGCATCTACCCGGCAGTCGACATCGCTGCCAGCGGCACGCGACGGGAGGAGCTGCTGGGCGACGCGGCCACGGTCGCGGCCAAGCAGCAGCTGCGACGCAATCTCGTGGCGCTCCCGACCGAGAAGGCGATGGACGCCCTCCTGGTCCAGGTAAAGCGCACCAAGACCAACGCGGAGCTGCTGGCCGCGGCCGGCTAGGGCGTCACTTCGCTCCCCCGACGATCTGCTTGTAGCTCTGCGGATTCCACTGGGGTCGCTGGCCGGCGTTCGCGACCGCGAGACCCAGGTAGAACACCAAGCGCCCGAATCGCGCTTCCTTTTCGGCGTCGATCTTGTCGGGCGAATCGCTCACCTGGTGATAGTCGGGATGCAGGCCGGTCGTGAAGAAGAGAATAGGGACACCCTTCTTCGCGAAGTTGTAATGGTCCGAGCGGTAATACAGGTGCTCTTGCGGCCAGAGGTCGCCCACCGGCTTGATGTTCAGGTCGCGGTGCTGCGCCGCGACGCTGTCGAGCAGGGCGCCGAGGTTCGAGTGCTCTCGCCCGATGACGGCGACGGTGTCCTTCGAGTTGCGGCCCACCATGTCGATGTTCAAGTCGGCGACGACGTTCGCGAGCGGCACCGTGGGATGGTCCGCGAAGTACGCGCTCCCCCACAACCCGCGCTCTTCGCCGCTCACGGTCATGAACACGAGGGAGCGTTTCGGCCGCTCGGTGGCGGGGGCGGACGCAAACGCGTGCGCCAGCTCCAGAACGGCCACGCTGCCGGAGCCGTCATCGTCGGCGCCGTTACAAATCGAGTCTCCACCACGTGCGACGCAGCCCTCGCCCGCGCTGGGCGTGCCGATGTGGTCGAGATGCGCGGTGAAGAGGACGTACTCGTTCTTGAGCGCTGCGTCGCCGCCCTCGAGCACCCCGACGACGTTGGGCGCCGCCGTGTGCTGTGATGGCGGCTCCCGCACATCGAGCTCCAGCGTGACGTCACGGAGGTGGTGCGCGGCCAGCGGCCGGTCGTCCCACACGCGGATTGAGTCGCGTGGCGCCCCACCTTGCGCGAGCAACGGAGCCACGGTCGCGGACCGGACCGCGAACACCGCCGGAACGGGAACGTCGTCCCCTTCATTGGGATTGATCACTTCCATCCCTGGAGTGCGCCCGGGCAGCCGCTCCCAGATCGAATCTGGAAACCCTGCGACCAGCATCACGGCGAGCGGCCGCAGGGGCATGACTTTTCCAGCGATCGCGTTGAATCCTCGACCGACGGCGAAGAAGACGACCTTTCCCGCCACCGCCGTCGAATCGAGCCCTCCACCACTGTCGGGCGATCCGGTAATGACGACCGCAGGGCCGGCGGTGGCCTTCTCGGGGGCTTTCCCCTGGAGGAGCAGCACGTCGCGGCCACCGCGCCACGTCGCCGGCGCTGGACCGGTCACCCGGATGGTCACGCTGTCGGGATCGAACCGGATCACGTCGAGCGGATACCGCTGCACGTAGGTCCCGCTGTCGCCGCCGGGCTTGAGGCCGAACCGACGGAACTCACTCGCCACATACGCCGCCGCGACGTCGAGCTGGTGACTCGGCGTCGCCCGCCCGAGCATGGAGTCATCCGCGATGAGGTCGATCCGGCGCCGCACGTCTGCGCTCGTGATGGCCCCGGCACCCGTGCGGGACGGCTGCTGCCGTTGCGCGGCCGCGAGGCCGGGAAGCGCCGCGAGGAGCAACGCGTGGACGTACCGCATCGTGGTTCGCCTCGACGAGAGAGGGAACGAAACCTAACGCGCCCGACCGTGTGGGACTACAGTCGGGCGCGTGGAGAAATGGACAAGAGTGAGCCGTTACGGCTTGCGCCGCTTCAGCTCCGGCTCCTGGCGTGGCCGCTCCTTGGGCGGCTCGCGCTGCGGCTCGGCCCGGGGCGCGGGCTCCGATCGTGGAGGCGGCGGGGGCGGGGGGGCCGGGGGGGGCGGGGGAGCCGGCGTCTCACGCCGCGGCTCGGCGCGCCGCTCTTCGACCGGTGCTCCACGGCGCTCCGGCTCGGGGGCCGGGCGAACCGGCCGATCGGGCTGACTCGGGCGCGCGGGCTGCTCCTGGCGCTCGGGCCGATCGCGGCGGTCGGGCGCCTCGCGTCGCTCCGGACGGTCGGGAGACTGGAAGAAGCCCCGACGATCGGCCTGATCGGGCCGCTCAGGCCGGTCTCGCCGGTCCGGCCGATCCTGCCCCCCACCGCCTTCCCTGTCCCGGTCCTGACGGTCCCGGCGATCCGGTTGATCGCGGTGCCGACGGTCCCGATCACCATTGTCGTCATTGTTGTGACCGTCCGTCGACGGTCGTTGCCGGGGAGGCATGATGTTGGGCGGCGGAACGACGCCCGTGCCGCCCAGGTCGCGCCCGCGCACGCCCACGTCTCCCCGCCGGTCGTCGTTCACCGACCGCTCCCGCACGCGCGTGATGAACAGGTCGGACGGTTGGCGATCCTTGAAGATGAATCGTGGCTCGGGCCGGTACGGCCGGGTGAAGACGACCCGGGTGCCGCCGTAGTACCGATAGGGGTAGTAATACGGATCGTCGAATACCACGATCCGGAAGCGGACGCAGGTGTAGTCGTACGGGTTCCAGTAGGGGTAGCTCACGTAGCTGTGGCAGTCGTAGCACAGGAACCGCGGATAGTCGTAGTGCTGCTGCACGTAATAGGGGACGAGATCGTAGTCCCAGTCCTGATAGCCGTCGGGCACGATGCGCTGCGCCAGGTCTGTGAGGGCGACGTAGGGGTCCCCCCGCACGCGACCGTCGGCGATCAACCGGTAGTCCCAGTGATCGCTACTCTCGATGGGGCCATACACGAACGGGTCGGCGGCGGCAACCGCAAAGATGTAGCCGACGCCGGCGTAGTCATCGACGTAAAACGCATCGCGATCGTAACCACCCTGGGCTTCATAGTCCCGCCCGCCGCGCACGAAATTGTCCTCCCACGGCTCGCGCGGATACAGGACGCGGACGTGCCCGTCCGTGTCGACCCGCAAAATGGTGACGTAGGCGTCCTGGTCGGCGCGAAAGTGCACGCGCACGCCCGCGCCGCGAGTGTAGGGATCATCGCCCCGGTCGGTCCAGACCTCGACACGAGGGCGGTAGTTATCATCGGACTCGGGCCCGTGTGCCGGCACGCCACCGTGTGCCCCAAGGAGCCCGAGCAAGCCGATCGTGATCAACATAAGAGCCTCCTGCCCCACGAGAGAGCACGCGCCATGCCAACCGAAACCTCCGGGACTGTGGTTGCA
Organism: Gemmatimonadales bacterium; assembly: GCA_035538515.1. Classification (GTDB taxonomy): domain Bacteria; phylum Gemmatimonadota; class Gemmatimonadetes; order Gemmatimonadales; family GWC2-71-9; genus AG41. The sequence continues at coordinate 58,375 of DATLKF010000013.1, read as the reverse complement.
AGTCGATACATGCAATGGCGTTGCAACGACATCGGGCGCGCGGCCGGGCGGCCGATCTGTCCTCTACCCGGGACAAACGGCCGTTCATTAGCTTCCGCCAGCCGATGACCGACGTCACCCGCATCGACCTGCTCGATCCCGCCGAAGTCGCGCTCTTGGGAGGCATCGAGATCGTGGCGGAGGGCGTGGTGGAAGGGTTTCTCACCGGGATTCACCGATCGCCGTTTCGCGGCTTCTCAGTCGAATTCACGGAGCACCGTGCCTACCAGCCGGGCGACGAGCTGCGGTATCTCGACTGGAAGATCCTGGCCCGTGCGGACCGCCTGTTCGTGAAGCAGTTCGAGGAAGAAACCAACCTGCGGGCGATGATCCTCGTCGACGCGAGCCGCTCGATGGCGTGGAGCGGTGCCTCCACGAGACTCACCAAGCGAGCCTATGCGGACAGGCTGGTGGCGGCGCTGGCCTTGATCCTGCTGCGGCAGCGGGACGCCACGGGGCTGATTACGTTCGACGAGGCAGTGCGCGCCGTGGTGCCCGCGCGGGTGAAGACGGGGCAGTGGGCCCGGCTGGTGCGCGGGTTGCTCGACACTCCCGACGGGCGGGGCACGGCGGCACACACCGCGCTCGTCCACGTGACTTCGCTGCTCGTGCGCCGCGGGCTGGTGGTGCTCGTCTCCGACCTGCTGTTCGATCGGGATCTCGCCCTCACGGCACTGCGGTATCTCCGCCACCGCGGCCACCAGGTGGTGGTGCTCCACCTGATGGATCGCGGAGAGGCCGAGCTGTCGGGTCCGCCGGAGGTGCGATTCCGCGATCCCGAATCCGCCGCCAGTGTGGTGGTGAGGCCGCGGGAGCTGGCACGCGCGTACCGCGCGACGGTGCAAGGGGAGATCGCCGCGTGGCGCCGCGCCTGCCGGCGTCACGGGATCGCGTACCACCACGTGTTGACGGACATGCCGTTCGGCGTAGCGCTCCGGCTGCTCGCGTGACGTTTCTGCATCCGTGGGCGCTGGCGGCGCTCGTCGCTGCGGCGATCCCCGCGCTGCTGCATCTCCTCGAGCACCGAGTGCCGCCGGAGGCGGCATTTCCACCGCTACGGTATCTGACGGAGGCGGAGCGCCAGAGCGCGCGGCGCCTGAAGCTGCGCCACCTGCTGCTGCTGATCCTCCGGACCTTGCTGATCCTGGCGATCGTGTTGGCGGCCGCGCGGCCGCTGGTGCACTCGCGCCTGAGCACCGGGGCCGTGCACGAGCCGACGGCGCTGGCCGTGATTCTCGACGACTCGCCATCGAGCGGCGTCGTCGTGGACGGGCGTCCGGTGCTCGAGCGACTGAAGGCCACGGCCCGGGCCTCGTTGGCACGCGCCACGACCGCCGATCGACTGTGGCTGGTTTTGGCGGACGGCGTGGTGCGGGCCGGAAGCCGCGAGGCGCTGCTCGCGACCGTGGACAGCGCCGGCGTGTCACCGTACCGCCTCGACCTCACGGCCGCGGTGCGCGGCGCGATCCTGCTCGTGAACGCGGAGCCGCTCTCGGGCCGCGAGGTGCACATCGTGAGCGACCTGCAGCGCACGGCCCTCGGTCCGGGCCGGCTCACCGTTCCTCGCGGCGTGCGCGTGCTGGCGGTCGCTCCGCCCGACCACGTGCCCCCCCCCAACCGCGGCATCGGCAGCGTGCGGGTGACGGACGGTGCGGTCGCGATCAGCGTGGTCGGGACGCCCGATGCCGGCGCCGGGCGCGTGACGTTGAGCCTGGGGGGCCGCGAGGTCGGTCGCGCGCTGGCGGCTCCGGGCTCGACGGTATCCCTCACGCTCCCGCCGCTGGGGTCCGGTTGGTGGCTGGGGGAGGCGGCGCTCGACGCCGACGAGCTACGGGCGGACGATCGGCGGCCGCTGGTGTGGCGGGTGGCGCCGCCGGCGCACGTCAGCGCGTCACCGAGCGCGGGTCCGTTTGTCGGGGCGGCGCTGGCGGTGTTGGAACAAGGCCGGCGTATCCAGCGGGGCCCAGACGTGGCATTGGGGGACCGGCCGGACGCCGGGCGGCTGGCGAGCATCGTGATGCCACCCGTGGATGCCGCGCTCCTCGGCCAGGTGAATCGTGCGCTGGGAGCGCGCGGCGGGCGCTGGCGGTTCGGCACGCTCGGCTCCCCCGGTCCTATCGCGAGCCCCACGCTCGGGACGATTGCCGGCGCGCAGGTCGCGCGCCGCTATCGCCTGGAGTCGAATGAGGCGGGCCAGAACGATACCGTGCTCGCGACGGTGAACGGTGAGCCATGGCTCGTCCGGGACGCGGGAGTGCTGCTCCTGGGCAGCCGGCTGGACACGGCGTGGACCGCCCTGCCCGCGACGCCCGCGTTCGTACCGTTTATCGATGCGCTGGTGAACCGCCTGGCACGAGGGGAAGCAGCGATCACCGTCGCCGAAGGCCCTGCCCATGTCGAGTTCCAGATCCGCGGTGCCGACACCGTCGGCGCAACCGTGTTCGGACCGGACGCGCGTGAGTCGGATCTCACGCCGGCGCCGGCCGGGCTGCTGCGCGAAGTGCTGGGTGCCGAGGTGCTCGACGACGCCGCGTTCGCCGCTGCGCGGTTCACGGGCCCCGGTGGGGCAGGCGCACGCCGCGACGTCAGTGGGCCGGTGCTTGCGCTAGCGCTGCTCCTCGCGGCGGTCGAGCTGGGGGTCGCGACACTCACACGCTGATGCCGCTCGCCTTCTTGATCGACCGCTTTGACGAGCTGCCGGCGACGGGAGAGCTGGCCCGCGCGGTCCCGCCGCCGGGGACGCGGCGTGCCATCGGGGGCCTGCCGGGCTCGAGTCCCGCCGTGCTGTTGGCCGCTTTGGCGCGGCGGCTCGCGCAGCGTGTCTTCGTGCTCGTCACGGCTACGCCGACCGACGCGGAGCGCTGGCTGGCCGACATGCAGGCGCTGGTCGGTGACGTGGCGGCTCTGTATCCCCAGCGGGAAGGTCTCGGCGTCGAGGAGCCGCACTTGGAGATCGCGGGCGAGCGGGTGGAAACGCTCGAAGCGCTGCTCTCGGGAAGGATTCGCATCCTGGTCACGACGGCGCGCGCGACCGCGGAGCGAACTGGCGTTCCCGCCGCCCTGCGAGACATGCGGCTGGTGTTGGGGACCGGCGGTCAGGGGCCAGGGACCGGGGGCCTCAGCGATGTCGTGCGGCGCCTCGAGGCGATGGGGTACGTTCGTGTTCCGACCGTCACCGAAGTCGCCCAGTTCAGCGTACGTGGCGGGATCCTGGACGTCTACGGCTTCGGGATGGCTGCACCGGCGCGGCTCGAGTGGTGGGGAGACGACCTCGCGTCGCTACGCACGTTCGATCTGGATACGCAGCGTTCGGGTGAGAACATCACGCGCATAACCGTTCTGCCAGTCAGAACCGAGGGGCCGCCTGCGTCCCTACAACCAAAACAGCCCCCACCGCCCCCGCAGCAGGCGCCACGGCAGTCCCTCTTGGATCTCCTGCCCACCGACGCACTCCTGGCGCTCGAGCAGGAATCGGCGCTCGAGCAAGAGGTCGATCGCGCCTGGGTCGAGGCGACGCACCATCTCGACGTCGCCCGCCGCCTGGGAGAGGAGCCCGCGCGACGCGAGGAATTGTTCATCGATCCGACGGCGTGGCGCGCGAAGGTCAGCGCGTTCGGGCGGCTCGCGCTCAACGCCGCGGATGCCGCGGCCCGCTTTCCGATCGCGCCACCGGAGGCGATCGACCGTGACATCAAGCAGCTACGGCGCATCGTGGCCGGTGAGCCGCCCACCGTCATCCTATGCGACAACGAGGGACAGCTGGAGCGGCTCGAGGAGCTGCTCGAAGCGGGTCGCGCCACGCTCGTGGTGGGAGCGCTCGACGGTGGCTTCGTCCTGCCCGGCCTGCGGCTGCTCACGGATCACGAGATCTTCCGGCGGGCGCGGCGACTGCGGCGGCCACGGCGGTATCGTGAAGCCACGGTCAGCGCCGCGACCCGCGCGCTGCAGGCCGGCGACTACGTCGTGCACCTCGAGCACGGGATCGGGGTGTACCGGGGGATTCAGATGATCCCGGTGGGCGCCGACGGCGGAGCGCTCGAGGTAGCGGTGGTGGAGTACGAGGGCGGCACCCGACTGAATGTGCCGCTGTACCGGCTGGACCAGCTCGAGCCCTATCGCTCGGCCGACGGCGACGCGCCGCCGCCGCGACTGCACCGCCTCGGCGCTACCACCTGGCAGCGGCAGCGTGACAAGACGCGCGCCGCCATCCGCCGGATGGCGGTCGAGCTGCTGGACCTCTACGCTCGGCGGCAAGTCACGGCGGGGTTCGCGTTCCCACCCGACACGACGTGGCAACGGGAGCTCGAGTCGGCGTTCCTCTATGAGGACACGCCCGATCAGCGCCGGGCCACCGAAGAGGTGAAGCGGGACATGGAGCGCGCCCGTCCAATGGACCGGCTGCTCGTGGGCGACGTGGGCTACGGTAAGACCGAGGTGGCGCTGCGGGCGGCGTTCAAGGCGGTGCAGGCGGGGAAGCAGGTGGCGCTCCTCGTTCCCACGACGATTCTGGCCGAGCAGCACGGGCGCACCTTCCGTGAGCGGCTGGCGGACTACCCCGTGCGGGTCGAGGTGCTGTCCCGGTTCCGCGGCCCCAAGGACACGAAGCAGGTAACCCGCCGCCTGGAGACGGGTGAAGTGGACGTGGTGATCGGCACGCATCGCCTGCTGTCGCGTGACGTGACGTTCCAGGATCTCGGTCTCCTGGTCGTGGACGAGGAGCACCGCTTCGGGGTGCGGCACAAGGAGCGGCTCAAGGCGCTCAAGCTCGCCGTCGACGTGCTGACGCTCACCGCCACGCCGATTCCGCGCACGCTGCACCTGTCGCTCGCCGGTTTGAGGGATCTCACGCTGCTCGAGACCCCCCCGAAGGACCGCTCCCCGGTGCTGACGTTCATCGAGCCCTGGGACGACGGGCTGATCGAAGAGGCGCTGGCGCGCGAGCTCGATCGCGGGGGACAGGTGTACTTCGTGCATAATCGCATCGAGACGATCGACACGGTGGCAGAGCGTGTCCGGGCGCTCGCGCCGCCGCGCGCGCGCATCGCGGTGGCGCACGGAAAGCAGAAGGAAGCGATGCTCGACCACGTGATGTCGCGGTTCGTGGCCGGCGAGGTGGATGTGCTCGTGTCCACCATGATCGTCGAATCGGGGCTCGACGTGCCGAACGCGAATACCATGATCGTCAACCGCGCCGATCAGTTCGGACTGGCCCAGCTGTACCAGCTGCGCGGCCGCGTGGGCCGCAGTCACCGGCGGGCGTACTGCTACCTGCTCGTTCCCGATCTGGTCGACCCCGACGCCGAGGAGCGATTGCGCGTGCTGGAGCACCACACCGATCTCGGCTCGGGGTACCGGATCGCCCTCCGTGACCTGGAGCTGCGCGGCGCCGGCGACCTGCTCGGCGCCGCGCAGTCGGGTTACGCGCAGGCGGTCGGGTTCGACACCTACCTGCGATGGCTGCAGGAGACCGTCGACGCGCTGAAGTCCGGCGAGGGGAAAACGCAGCGACTGAAGGGGACGCCCCCCGAGGTGATCCTCGACTTGCCGGCGCATTTGTCGGACGCGTACGTGCCGGACGAAGCAACGAAGCTCGAGCTGTACCGGCGGCTGGCGCGGGCCGAAGCGCCTAGCGAGATTCAGGCTGTGCGCGAGGAGCTCCGAGATCGTTTCGGGCCGTTGCCCGACGACGCGCAGCGGTTGCTTCTGGTGTCGGAGCTGCGCGCGCTCGGCGCTCCCCTCGGGCTCGAGACGATCCTCGTGAAGGGCGACGAGGCGCGCCTCACGTTCCGGCGAGATGCGCGGCCGCGCCTCGCCGGCTTGACGGCGGCCTTGGACGCCGTGCAGTTCGACGCGGAGGTGCGCCGCGCGGCGCCCCTCTCCCTGCGACTGCGCCGGCTGGGTGGCGAGGCGATCGGGCCGGGGCTCGTGCGAGCCCTCACCACCGCGCTCCCGGACGCTCACTCCTAAGGAGACGGCATGCGACCGCTCGCTCCGATCGTCATGGTGCTCGCGCTGGCGGGATGTGGCGCACTGCGGGATGCGTTTTCGGCGCACCCGCAGGTCGCCGGGACCGCCGCGGGGGAGACCCTGTCGGTCCAGCGGCTCGCGAGCGTGGTGGGCCACGCGCAGCGATACCCGGTCAACCTCGACGTGGTCACGGGCGTCGCCAGTATCTATCTCGACTACGACGTCTTCGCCGTCAATCTCGGCCGGGCGCGCGACCTGCGCGACTCCGCGCTCGTGGCCATCGCTCAGTGGCCGCTCGTGGCGCAGCTCAAGTGGGAGCGCTATCACGATCGCCTGACCGCCACGCGCGGCAAGCTCAGCCCGACACAAGCAGATTCGGCGTTCCGCGAGGGCGGCGTGCGGTTATTCCAGCATATCCTGGTGCGAGTGCCACGGAGCGCGGTCCCGATGGTGGAGCAGCAGAAGCGTGAGCAAGCCGAGCGACTGCTGCGGCAGGTCGAGACGCAGCACGGCGCCAACTTCGCCCGGCTCGCGGGCCGCTTCTCCGAGGACTCCGGTTCCAGGGGCCAGGGCGGATACCTGCCCGCCGCCTGGCGTGGTCAGTTCGACCCGACGTTCGACAGCGCCGCGTGGACATTGGCGCCAGGCGCAATGAGCGCGATCGTGCGCACGCCCTTCGGATTTCACATCATCCGCCGGCCGCCGCTCGGCGAGGTGAGGGACTCGTTCCGCGTGCAACTCGAGCGGTCGCGTAGCGTCCGCCTGGACTCGCTGTACCTGGACAGCCTCGCCAACGCCTGGCGGCTCGAAGTGGCGTCCGGGGCGCCAGCGATGGTGCGTCAGGCGGTGCGGGAAATCGTGGCGGCGCGCCAGGACGAACGCTCGCTCGCCGGCTACCGTGGCGGCGCGTTCCGTGTGAAGGACCTGGCCCGCTGGCTGCTGGTGATCGACCCGAGCGTCGTGCGCAGCATCAGCACCATGACGGAGGCGCAGCTGACTCAGCTCGTGACGCTGCTGGCGCAGCGCGATCTGCTACTCCAGCAAGCCGACTCGGCCGGTGTGGGGCTCACGCCCGACGAATGGCGGCAGGTGCGCGCCGAGCACGACTCGTCGCTGGCGCGAGTGGAGAGCCTCCTGGGGGTGAGTCCCGAGGTACTCAAGGACTCGGCGACTACCCCCGAAGCCCGTGTACGGCTCGCCATGGCGCACGTGGACGGGTACGTCGACCGAGCGGTCACGCAAGACGCCGCGCCGCTCTACCCGGTGCCGCCGTTCCTTGCCGGCGCGCTGCGGGAGGGCGAGCGGTGGTCGCTCAACGAGGCCGGGATCGCCCGCGCGCTGGAATCGGCACACGCGATCCGCGCACGCGACACGGCAGGACGCTCCCAGCCCGCGACCGGTCTGAAGCGCGCACCCGGGCCGCCACCGGTGGCGCCGCGGTAACATGCGAGCCTCGCGTCCGCTCGTCACGGTGGGCCTGGCACTGCTGGCGGTGCCGGGTAGCGGCGTTGGCCAGGGGCGGGCGACCAGGGGTCACCCGGTCGATCGCATCGTGGCGGTGGTGGGCACGCGACCCATCCTGGCATCGCAGGTGGAGGAGCAACTCGTCCTGGCGCAGTCGCAAGGGGCGAAGATCCCCGACGACTCGGCCGGCCGCGATTCGACGCGGCGCCAGATCCTATCGCAGATGGTGGACGAGGAGCTGATGGTCCAGCAGGCGGAGCGGGACACCACCATCAAGGTGACGGACCAGGAGGTGCAGGACGCCGTCGAGCAGACGGTGCAGAACGTGCGCAAGCAGTTCACCTCGCTGACGGAGTTCCAGTCGCAACTCAGGGCGGCGGGATTCGTGTCCGAGGAAGAGTGGCGCCGCTGGCTCGCCGACCAGCAGCGCCGCTCGATCCTGCAGCAGCGGTTGATCGACGGACTCAAGCAGAAGGGCAAACTGCGGCCGATTCCGCCGAGCGACGGCGAGATGCGCGAGTTCTGGGAGGTCAATCGGGCGCAGCAGCCCAAGCGGCCGGCCGCCATCTCGTTCCGCCAGATCGTGATCGTGCCGAAGCCCGACTCGGCCGCGAACGCCCGGGCCCTGCAGCTGGCGGAGTCGTTGGTGGTGGCGCTGCGCCGCGGCGCCGTCTTCGCCGAGGTGGCGAAGAAATACTCCGCCGACAGCGCGTCCCGCGAGCAGGGTGGAGAGCTGGGGTGGTTCCGGCGCGGCGTCATGGTGAAGGAGTTCGAGGACGTGGCATTCAACCTGCGCCCGGGCGCGATTTCCCCCGTGGTGCGGACGGAGTTCGGCTACCACATCATTCAGGTCGAGCGCTCGCAGCCCGCGGAAATCCTGGCGCGCCATATCCTGATCCAGCCCACGATCTCGAAGCCGCAAATCGACATCGCCCGCGCCAGCGCGGACTCGGTGCACGACGCGCTGGCGAAGGGGGCGGCGTTCGACTCGCTGGCAAAGAGCTACGCCGACCCGTCCGAGCCGAAGCTCGCCGACGGCTTACCCTTGTCACAGCTGCCGCCCGATTACACCACCGCCATCGGTAACGACACGGTTCCCGGTCTGAAACCAGTGTTCGAGATCGGTGCCGGGACGGCGCGGCCGCGCTTCGTCGTGTTCGAGCTGACCAAGCGCCTGCCCGAGGGGGAGCTGTCGTTGGACGAAGTGAAGGACCGTATCCGCGAAGCGCTCGGTCAACAGCTCGCCGTAAAGCACTACCTCGATCTGCTGCGCCGCACCACGTACGTCGACGTCCGCTTCTAGCCCCCGGCTCCGGCCCCGACTCGCGGTCACCGTTGGCGATCCGCGGGGGATCGGGCCGGAGGTGGTGAGCAAGGCGGTCGCCTTGGGTCCGCTGGACGCTGACCTCGTGATGATCGGGAGTGGGGAGTGGGGAGCGGTACCTTCCGCGAACAAGGAGGGTCCCACTCCCTACTCCCTACTCCCCGAACAAGCCGGCAAGATCGCCGGCGAAGCGGTGCAGGAAGCCGTCCGACTGGCGCTCGCCGGCGACGTCGATGGCATCGTCACCGGCCCCGTCCACAAGCACGCCCTCCACCTGGCAGGATTCCGCTATCCCGGGCTCACGGAGCTGCTCGCCCATCTCGCGGGTGACGTGGACGCCGCGATGATGCTCGCCACCGGGCGCCTACGGGTCGTGCTCGTCACCACTCACATCCCGCTGAAAGAGGTGCCCGGGCAGGTGACGGGCGATCGCATCGTGCGCTGCGGCCGACTGGCGCAGCGCGCGCTGCGCGAGTGGTGGGGCATCGCGGCACCGCGGCTCGCGCTGTGCGCGCTCAACCCGCACGCCGGCGAGTCGGGGCTGTTCGGCGACGAGGATGAGCGCGTGCTCGCTCCCGCCGCACGCGCGCTGGGCGCCGCCGGTCCGCTCCCCGCGGACACGGTTTTCGTGCGGGCCTTGAAAGGCGAGTTCGACGCGGTGCTCACCCCCTACCACGACGTGGGGATGACGGCGGTGAAGGTCGCGGGGTTCGGCAGGGGAGTGAACGTGACGCTAGGGCTGCCGTTCCCGCGCGTCGCGCCGGATCACGGCACGGCCTTCGATATCGCCGGGAAGGGCGTCGCGGACCCGGGCTCCATGCGAGCGGCGCTCGAGCTCGGGGTCGAGCTGGCGCAGCGGGTGCGCCGTTAGCCTTCGCCCTCCCCTCCTGGGGAACGCCGCACCACCCGCACGCTGGCGACGCGACGCCCCTCCATCTCCACAATCTCGAAGATGGCGCCCTTCACGGCCACCTGATCGCCCGGCTTGGGGAGGCGGCCGATCGCGCCGAACAAGAAGCCGCCGATCGTCGTGTAGTCACCCTCGTCGAGCTCGAGCCCGAACGCAACGTTGACCTCACGGATCGGGGTGGAGCCCGCGATCACGGGCGCCGCGCCCGGGGAGGCGGGGGAGGAGGCCCGCAGGTCGCCCGAAGGACGGTCGTACTCGTCGTAGATCGGGCCCACGATCTCCTCCAGCAGGTCCTCCATGGTGACGAGGCCCGCGGTGCCGCCGAACTCATCGAGCACGATCGCGAGGTGAATCTTCTGGCGCTTCATGTCGGTGAGCACGTCTTCGACTTCGCGCGTCCCCGGCACGAACACCGCGGGGCGGAGCACGTCGCGCAAACCGCCGCCCTTGAGCGAGCGCAGCCCCGCGAGCACGTCCTTCGCGTGCACGATGCCGAGGATGTCGTCGAGCGACGCGCCGTACACGGGATAGCGGGACCGGCCCGCCACCGCCACCTGATCCGCCGCCTCCTCGAGCGTCGAGTCCGCGGGCAGCGCCACGATCTCGGTACGCGGGGTCATCACCTCCCGCGCCATCTTCTCGCTGAACTCGAACACCCCTTCGAGCAGCCGGGCGTCGTCGGCGTCGAGCTTGCCGCGCTTGCGGCTCTGCTCCACGAGCATGCGAATTTCCTCGGGCGAGTGAATCCGGTCGATCTCGGCGGTCGTTCCCTTCAGGCCAAGCAGCCGGACCACGCGGCCGGCGCTCCAGTTCAGGAGGTCGGTGAACGGGCGGGTGATCCACGAAAAGAGGATGAGCGGCGCCGCGATCCAGCGGCTGGTCCGCTCCGGATGGGTGATGGCCCACGCCTTGGGCGCCTGCTCGCCGAACACGACGTGCAGGAACGAGACCAGCGCGACCGCCACCGTGGACGCGATGCCGCCACGCGTGAGGAAGTTGAGCGCCGGCGGCAGCGCGGCGAACCAGCCGCCGAACAGGTGCGCGACGGTGTCCTCCGCCACGTAGCCCAGGAGAATCGACGCCACGGTGATGCCGAGCTGCGCCGCGGAGAGCTGGCGGTAGAGGTCTTGCAACGCGGCCTGGACGGTGCGCGCCCGCCGGTCGCCGCGCCGGGCCATCGCCTCGATCCGCGTGCGACGCGCAGCGACGAGCGCGAACTCGGCGGCGACGAAAAACGCGTTCGCGAGCACCAACGCGAGCACCGCCAGCAGGCGCCAGCCGATCGATTGCGAGGCGGTATCTGGCATAGACGCGGGAACATAGGGCGTGTTGCCCGGTCGCGGAACGGCCCGATATCTTTGAGGAGGAGAGACACGTGAGCGCCACTTTACCACTGGACGTGCAGTGCACCCATCGCGCACCGCTGCGGCACGAAAGCCGCCGGCGGATCAAGGCGGTGCTCGCCATCACCACGGCCGTGATGATCGCGGAGGCGCTGGGGGGATGGCTGGCGCACTCGCTGGCGCTGTTCGCCGACGCGGGCCACATGCTGGCCGACGTCGCGGCCCTGGCGTTGTCGCTCGTCGTCACCTCGCTCGCGCAACGGCCGGTCACGGCGGAGCGGACCTTCGGCCTGCAGCGGCTCGAGATCCTCGCGGCCCTGGTGAACGGCGCCGCCCTGATCGTGATCTCGCTCGGGATCGGTATCGAGGCCTATCAGCGGCTGCGTGCGCCGGCCGCCGTCGATGCACGGCTGCTGCTGCTCATCGCCGGCGTCGGGCTCGCGGCGAACGCCGCGGGCGTCGCCATCCTGCACCGCGGGCACGACCACTCGCTCAACCAGCGGGGTGCGTACCTGCACATCCTGAGCGATTTGCTGGGGTCGTTCGGCGCCATCGTGGCCGGCGCGGTGATCCTGGCCACGGGCTGGGTGCAGGCCGACCCCATCATCTCCTTGCTGATCTCCCTGCTGATCCTCGGCAGCGCCTGGCGCCTCGTGAAGGAGAGCACCGACGTGCTGCTCGAGGCGGCGCCAGGGCATATCGCCCTGTCGGACGTGCACGACTGCCTGGCGTCCGTCCCGGGGGTCGCCTCGGTGCACGACCTCCACGTCTGGACCGTGACCAGCGGCGTGATCGCGATGAGCGGCCACCTCGTGGTACGGAACCCGGCCGACAATCAGCGGATCCTCGAGGTGGTGCAGCAGCGCCTGGGCGGCATGGGAATCGGCCACGTGACCGTGCAGATGGAGCGGGATGAGACGTGCGACTAGAGGTCGGTAGAAGTCGGTAGAGGTTGTAGAGGTCGGTAGAGGTCCGTGCAGCTGTAGCACCTCTACCGACCTCTACCGTCCTCTACAGACCGCCCTTTTGGTGATCTACCCGCTTGTCTTTTAGAGACTACCCTCCTATACTGCGGCCCTCACAAAACGCCCATCACATCAGGCACCGCTAGGACGTAGCCCCTTGCAGATCCGCAACATCGCGATCATCGCACACGTGGACCATGGGAAGACCACGCTGGTGGACCAGATGCTCCGCCAGGCGGGCGTGTTCCGCGCCAACCAGCAGGTGAACGAACGGGTGATGGACTCGAACCCCCTCGAGCGCGAGCGCGGCATCACGATCCTGTCGAAGAACACCGCCGTGCGGTGGGGCGACACCAAGATCAACATTGTGGACACGCCCGGCCACGCCGACTTCGGCGGCGAGGTGGAGCGGATCCTGCGCATGGTGGACGGGTTCCTGCTGCTGGTCGACGCCGCCGAGGGGCCGATGCCCCAGACGCGCTTCGTGGCGGGCAAGGCGTTGGCGCTCGGCCTCAAGCCGATCGTGCTCGTGAACAAGATCGACCGTCAGGACGCGGAGCCCCTGCGGGTGCACGACGAGGTCCTGGAGCTGTTCCTCGACCTGGAAGCCACCCCGGAGCAGTTCAACTGTCCCTTCCTTTATACATCGAGCCGGGCGGGGACGGCGACGTTCGACTTGAAGGTCCCGGGGACGGACCTCAAGCCCTTGTTCCAGACCATCCTGGACACCATTCCGGCGCCCGCGGCCGATCCCAACGGGCCGTTCCAGATGCTGGTGTCCACGCTCGATTATTCCTCGTATCTGGGCCGGATCGCGATCGGGCGGATCGAGCGGGGCCGGGTGAGGGTAGGGGAGACGGTGGCGTTACTTCCCCTGGGCGAGCCTGGTCCTGTAGGAGATGGGCCGTACGAGCAGGCCCGGGTGGTCAAGCTGTTCTCGTTCGACGGGTTGGACCGCGTGGAAGTACAGGAGGCGTCGGCCGGCGACATTGTGGCCCTGACAGGACTGGCGGGGGTCGAGATCGGGAAGACAGTGACCGCGCCGGACTATCTGGAGCGGCTGGCCGGCATTGCGGTGGAGGAGCCGACGATCTCGGTGGACTTCAAGGTGAACGACTCGCCGTTCGCGGGACGCGAGGGGAAGTTCGTCACCGGCCGGCAGCTGCGCGACCGCCTGTTCCGCGAGCTCGAGAAGAACGTGGCCCTGCGCGTGGAGGAGACGGACGACCCGCAGACCTTCACGGTGTCGGGTCGCGGCGAGCTGCACCTGGGCATCCTGATGGAGACGATGCGCCGGGAGGGGTTCGAGTTCCAGGTGAGCCGACCGCGGATCATCCCGCGGGAAGGACCCAACGGAGAGCGGCTGGAGCCGTACGAGGAGCTGATGATCGATTGCCCGGAGGGCTACCTCGGCGTGGTGATGGAGAAGCTCGGGCCGCGGCGGGCGGAGCTGTTGGACATGCGGAATCCTGGGGTGGGGACGGTGCGGATGCGGTTCAAGATCCCCGCACGCGGGTTGCTGGGGTATCGCTCCGAGTTCCTCACCGACACGCGCGGCACGGGTGTGATGCACCACCGCTTCTTCGCGTACGGGCCGTGGGCGGGGCCGTTGTCGGGACGAAACCGCGGGGTGATGGTGGCCGATCGGGAGGGGGTGGCGGTGGGGTTCGCGCTCTTCAATTTGCAGGAGCGCGGCACGATGTTTGTGAAGCCGGGTGACCCGGTGTACGAGGGCATGGTGGTGGGGGAGAACGCGCGGGCCGGGGACATGGACGTGAATCCGTCGAAGGAAAAGAAGTTGACGAACATGCGGACGACCGCGTCGGACGAGATGATCATCTTGGAGCCGCCGCGGCAGGTGACGCTCGAGTTGGCGCTGGAATACATTGAGGACGACGAGTTGATCGAGGTGACGCCGTCGTCCCTCCGGTTGCGCAAGCGCGCCCTGGGCGCCACGGAGCGTCGCAAGCTCGCGCGGAACGCGCGGGCGGCCGAGGAGTCGTAGGAAGAGTGGGGCATAGCTCGTTCACTGGAACCACAACCTCAGCTGGGGGTGACGATGTCGTCCCGTGAGACGTCGGACTGGTCGCTGAAGCGTCGCGGCGACAGTCTCGACGACGAGCAGTTCGGAGACTTCGAAGAGGACAAGGACCTGGACGAAGACTTCGACGACGAGCTGGACGAGGACGAGCTGGAGGAAGAGGATCTCGACGATCTGGACGAGTACGACGACCTGGACGACGAGTTCGACGACGACGAGGACGAGGAGTTCCGGCCCAAGAAGGGGCCGCGGCGGGAGTGGGAGTGAGATGGTCGGACTGTCGGATGGTCGGACAGTCGGACGGAAGGCTAAAGCAGGCCGAAATTTTCAGTCCGACTGTCCGACAGTCCGACCGGGGTGGTGGAGAGGGGCCTGTAGCTCAGGTGGTTAGAGCGCACGCCTGATAAGCGTGAGGTCAGTGGTTCAACTCCACTCAGGCCCACTAGTTATGGAGCAGGATCCAAAACAGAGTCGAAAACAGAGTCGGAACGCTGGAGCGCGGCCAGGCGATCCTTGAGCTTGGCCGCGTGCTGCTCCACCCGGAATTCCATCACCTCCGCCCGGTGCCGGACATCGCCCAAGTGTCCATAAACCCGGTTGACCAGCGCCGTGCCGCCGTGGCCGAGCCACTTCGCCACGGTGTACGGACTGATCGGCGCCCCGCGGTCGAGCAGCTGGAGCGCCGCGGCGCAGAAGCTGTGCCGGAACGCGTACAAGTTCACCGCCCGCGGCGGGAAGCCAGCACGAGTCCCCACGGCGTCGAGCATTCTCCGGACCTCCCTGACCCGCGCGCCCGTCTTGGGCGAGCGGAATAGCAATCCAGTGCGCGGCGTGCGGTCGTTTGGACACAGGTACGGGTAGAGGATCTCGCGCAACTGGGGCCACAGCGGCACCGACCGGAACGCTCCGGCCGTCTTGGTTCCGCGAATCGTGATCACGTTCCGGTCGAACGAGACGTCCTCGGCCTTGAGTCCGAGGAGCTCGCCTGGGCGCGCCCCGGTCAACGCCGCGGTGGCGATGAGCTCGTAGGCGCAGCCGACGGCGAGGTCAGGGCGTTTGCGCTGAAGCGTCCGGGCGCTCTCCAACAGCAGCGCCACGTCATATGCCTCGAACCACCGTGCCTCGTGCGGCTTGCCCTGCGGCTTTGTCATCAGGACGCTCACAGGGTTGACGCCCATGGTGACCCAGCCCTGTTCCTGCGCCCGTCGAAACAGGTTCGAGAGCGAGTTCAGGCACTTCCTCGCGTTCGACGGGCCCATGAGCCGCGGCGGGCGCTTGCCCCGCTTGCGGCCCCGGGGGAAGCGCAAGGGGAACCGCGTCGTCTGCAACCAGGTCGCCCACTGGCCTACGCGCTGTGGCGTGATGGCCTCGAGCAGAGTATCGGCGCCGAAGAATTGGCAGGCTCGCTCCAGGTGACGCTGGTCCGATTCCAGCGACTGGGTGGTGACCTTGTTCGCGAGCGCTTTGAGTCGCAGGTGTTCGGCAGCGGCTGCCTGGAGCGCCATCGTCACAGGCGCCAACCCGTGCACGCCACGCAATGCCTGGCGCTGCTGCTCGGCGAGGAGCTTCGCGTAGAGTGCTTGCGCAGTAGCTGCATCGGTCACCGCGCGCCCATTCCCTGGCAGCCGCAACGCCACTCGGCGTCCGTTCGGCAACCGAGCATAGGCGCGCGGCAGCCCGTGGCCCTGTCGTCGCCAGAAAACACCGCTGGTGATTCTCATAGCGTCCTCCGTTGTTGGGGTGAACGTGTGCGCTCGTACGATACACGCCGCGTCGTTCCCGTGCTCACCGCTGGCGCGTTCGTTCCGCCTTCCGCACGGCCCGCCACGCGTCGAGTTGCGTGACTCGGACTCGGCCGCGCTGCTCGGCCAGGAAAGCATCCACGCCCGCTACCGGCACGCGCCAGTCGCGACCGTTCAGTTTGTAGGCCCCCTGGAAACGGCCGCACTCGCACCAGCCGCGGATGGTCGACGGGGAGCGGTAGAACCGAGCGGCCAGCTGGGCGATGGTGACGTCACCGTCCATGACCATCTGATCGGGGTCGTTGGCGTGCTCCGTCGCGAGGCCGAGCAACCCGTCCCGCGTAAGTGTCAAGCATGCTCCCGGTGGTAGGCGCTCGGCGAGCGCGCGGAGGTGGTCGGCGAGACTCACACTACTCCTCCCGTTCCTCTTCGCGACCAAGGAGCAAGTCCTTGAGCATCCGGCGTCCCTGGAACGCGATGGCGCGTTGCGGCGCCGTCAGAATCAGCCGCAGCTGGGTGATTTCCCGGGGCTCCAGGCGGGCGATGACCCGGGCAAGGCTGCGCTGCAGCATGGCGCGGCCGGGCGCTTCGCGGAGTTCTGCGTCGAGCTGGCGCAGGCGCGCGTGTATTTCGCCGACCCGCTCCTTGACACGCGCCAGGGCTCGTTCGACCGAGGGCAGCAGTCCCGCCTCGCGCTCTGCGGGCGCCTCCTTCTCCGCAAGCGCCGCGGCGCGGCGCTCGGCTTCGAGCAGCGCGCGCCCGTGGGAAGCAGCCCGCTGCGCCTCCTGGCGCGCGGCCGTCTCATCGTGCGTGACCCCGAGTCCAAGAGCTCGCCGTCGGTCCGCCGTCCGCAGCCCGCCGAAACGTTCGGGTTCGATTCCCAGCCACTCCGTTGCGCCCTCTGGCCCCACCTGAGCCACAGTCTGCCGAAACCGCTCGCGCGCCGCCGGCGGGTCGCGGTAGACCCCGGCCATGGCGCGCTCGAAGTGCTTTTCCGCAGCGCGCACAACCTGGATGGCATGTTCGAGCTGGTCCCGGCGCGCCTTTGTCCCGTCGAGCTCCTGAGTCGCCTGGTAGCGCACGTGCTCAAGCGCGGTGACGCGCTCGTAGTGTTCGACCGCCCCTTTGACCTGCGCGACATCGGGGCTCTGCTCGCGCAGGGCTTGCTCCCGCTCGCGTCCCGGGAACGGGACGCCGAACCGCTCCTCGAGCCGGCGGAGCGAGAGATCTCGCGCCACGCGCGAGGCCTTCACCTGGTGCGTGCCATCGGTGATGACCAGCCCCTGGCCCTTGCGCTCCAGGCGGAGGCCGTGCGCGGCGAGCGTCTCCTCCAGCTCGGTCCAGGAGCGGGCCGCCCGCAGCTCCGCCAGGTGCGCCCGGACGCGGTCGGGGAACGCCAGCTCGCCCGTGCGCGCGGCTTGCCGGCGCTCCCCGCTCGTGAGCCGCGCGGGGTCCGGGGGCTCCTGGCCCTCGAGCTGATAGAGCCGGCCCGCCACCTCGCGCAGCCCCAACTCGCGCTCAAGCTCGCGCAGCGTGCGCTCGATCCGCGGGCGGTCCTGCCAACGCTCCCAGGCCACGCCGGTCTCGGGGTGCACGCGGTTCACCATGAGGTGCACATGGGGATGGGCCCGGTCCTGGTGAGCCACCATCAGGGCTTGGTGCTCGGCCAGGCCCAAGTCCTCCAGGACGCGGTCGGCCACCGCCTGCATCGCGGCGGGCGTGACCGGATCGTTCGGATCGAAGTTGATCGTTAGGTGGTAGACGGGGACCTCGACCCGCGGGTGCTCGTCGGCGATGGCCTGCATGAGGACGGCGGCGAGCTCGGGGTCATCGAGCCCAAGGTTTCGGCCGGCGTTCCAGGCCACCCGCTCCGTATCCTTCCCCGAGCGGCCGTGGAGGAGATAGCGGGCGAGGGCGGCGAAGCGCCGGCCGGAAGACGTCGTAGCGATCATGGGGTGGCTCCTCCCTTCTGGCGACGGTTCTGCACGACGTGTCGGACAAGGGCTTGGTGCTGTTCCAGGGCGGCGCTCGTCTGCGCGGCAAGGGCAGGGTCCTGGCTGGTCTGGGCGACGCGGGCGAGCTGGTCGAGACTCCGGCCGATGCGGGCGAGCTCGCGCAGCAGGGGCTGGGCTGCGGCGTGGGCCCGGGCTTTTGGGGTGGCGCCGAGGGCCGTCTCGCGGATGAAGCGGGCGGGGGTGAGGCCGGAGCGGCGAGCGCACTCCGAGATCTGTCGGAGCTCCTCCGGGTGGAAGCGAATTAGCTTCGCGACGGTCCGGCGGTCGACCATGGCCCTCTGGGGATGGGCGGATACGCGGAGACGCGACCGTCTCTGTCGCCAAGTGATTCCCGTTGCCGCGGCCCTGTGCTGGGCCACTGGTAACGAGGCACCTCGTCCCACTCGAGTACTGCGCGCTTCGGCAGACCGTTTGGCGTCGTGTTCACGAGATGCCCTCCGCTCAGGGGGGCGCTCTCGACACGCACCCCTCTACTAAGAAAGAGTCTCGCATCGGGCTCAACGTGCCCGCCGGTTGCGACGCTGGGCCGTAGATGGGACGGGGGGTCAGGGCTTGATCGCCCTTGAGCGCCCGGCGGGCGCGAATGGGCGGGGTAGGAGCGAATCGGGGCCGCGCACCAGCGCGTGCACCGATATCGCTCCTCTTGCTTGCACGGCCAACAACGCTACGAGAATCAGAGCAGCGTGGAAATCCGCTTCGCCGTGTGGAAAACGAGCGCCACAGGTGATGACGACAGCAGGAGTTCACGGCGCCCGTCGTCTATGGTAGAATTGCGTTTGTGAATGTTCTATTGTGGCGCCGCAGCTTAGGCGCAGTCCGTTAGGCCGCGTGCATTGTCGTGAAAGTTCGCATCGTCGCGCGACCGGCGGGTGAGGCTCCCGATGACGTTCGCGAGGCGTGGGTTGGCCTCGAGTTGCCGGTGCTCACCGGACTCTTTGGTGGCCGTCGACTGGTGCTGACGGCCGGCGTGCTAAGCGGACCCAGAAGCTGGATGCAACGCCTGCTGGCCCTAGTCGGGCGCCGGTTTGACATCCAGTCCGGCTATGCGGTCAACGCGCTCGAAGCAGTGAACATCCTGGGCAAGAAGAGCCCAATGGCTGCTTCTTGGTGGCGTGCTCGCTGCGCTCATCTGCTCGATGGCAAACACGCCCTGGTCTTTGCAACAGATGTCTGCGAGGAGTGTTGAGTCCGGCGACCCGCTGTGGCACGCGGTCTGATATCAACTTTGAAGTGCAACACGGAAGGTCATCGGGGCGTCGGCGGGCATCGGTGCTTTCCATGACCACCGTCAGCGGAGCGGTTCTGTCGCCACTACCGGCTTGGGAAAAATGGCATGTGACAACGCCACATCCTGACTTGCGCGTCGGCGTCGCCTGGTACGCGGCGTCCGAGTGGCAAGCGCTCCGAGAAGTCGCCACGGATCCCGAGACCCTTGAAGCGACGTACCCCGACTGGCTCACCGTGTTTGAGAAGGGACTCCGGGACCTCGCGGCGGCCGGTGTGGTGGCGGAGCGTGTTGAGCTCAGCGTCGCTGATTTGCGCGCCTGGTGCCAAGCCCAACATCGCCCGGTCGACGGCCCCGCGCGCGCTGCCTTCGCTGCCGAGTTACTCCGCAGACGGCATCAGGCGAAGCCATACCCCTAGGCGCTTGCCTGCAGCCAGCGGGCCAACGCGGCTAGCGTCTCTTCGAATGCCGGAAGGTACGCCTCGGCCATCCGGTCACGATGGTCCGGCACGTCGAGCTGGAGCTCCCTCAAGACGGCCCCATGGTTGTGCACCAGGTCCCGGCCGAAGGAGCTCGCGAGATAGTCTGACAGCAACACGGTGCGCCCATCATGCAACCATTCCAGCACGCGGATCGCGAAGGCGTAGACTGCACTCCACGGTTTCCAGGCGGGAGCCTCCTCCATACCGAGCAGGGGCAGCCATCTCTCCGGTGCGTAGTAGCGGGCCGGTCTTCCGTCGGTGGCCGCTTCCAGGAGCCTCGCGTCGGTCAGCGCGTCGCAAGCCGCGCGGACTGAGCCAGGCGCGTAACCCAAGCCTCGCGAGACATCGCGCACGGTGCACCACACGCCTCGACGGCCGATCAGGTACGCCAGTGCATCGGATCGCACGTCCACGCCAAACGCGGTCCGGAGGCGCAACATGAGTGCGCTGCCCGTCGCAAGACGAGTGCGAGGGGTCCGCCACTTGCCGGGCCGGCCTCCGGCTGGCGTCTGGGCCCTCGGAAATCCACGCCAGCGTGGGTCGTTACCCGCGTGCCGCACCGCCGCCGCGAAGCGCGCCACCGCAGCATGCACCGGCTCCGGGAAGGTCGGCAGGATCCGTTTGAGCCGTTGCACGCTCAACAGGCGGGAGCCTCCCTCCGCGAGACCGTACAGAAAGTCCCACAACCGCTTGTCCTCGTCTTTCATCCAGAGCGATGTGAGGAGCAGCGCTTCGGGATCCACGATGGCGCTGGCTGGTCGCGGCGCGGCAGCCTCGCCTCCCAGGGCCTGCCATTGAATCCAGACGGCCGTGGCGGTCGCGTCCCGCAGCTCATGGGCGATGCTAGCGAAGCGAGCGGCGGGCATGATCCACAACCGTGGCGAGCACGGCGTGAAAGTCGGGTGAGGCGTCCTGCGTCTTCACCCAGGCCGCGGCACGTTCCAGTTCTCTGGCGGTCGGCGTGAGGGCGAGGAGGTCTTGGAAATGCACGCTCTCAGGTCCAGTCTGATCCGCGGCGGCGTAGAGCTTGAAGAACACCAGGTCCTGACGGTCGGCGAGGCCGAGCGTCAGCGCGCCGTACGTCGACCAGTGGAGGCGGCCGGCGAGTCCTGGCGGCAGGCCGGAGCGCCATTGATCGGCGACCGCCGTGTTGAGCCAATCAGACGCGAGCCCGAAGTCGCGGGCCACGGCGGCGATGGCCTCCCGGAGCGCCTGGGGCAGGGGGTCGGGCGGCGCGATGCGCTTGGCGCCCGTTCCAGCTCTGGCTAAGACATCGACGTCCCGAGTAGGCCGGTCGACGATGCCGAGCAGGTTGATGGCTGCTCCCCCGACGACGACGAGGGAGCAAGGTGCGGCGGCATGCGCGAGCCGCTCGCCCAGGGCGGTGAGCGCGCGTTCGATGGCGGCGCGACCCGTTAAGACTGATGGTGACATAGTACGACGTAATAGATCATATTATATGACGTAATAACACGTATGATACAACCTCAACCGAGGCTTCGCAAGCGGGGCCGGGCGCGCTCGTCAGTCGCTCAGCGTGCGAGACGGAGCGATCGATGCGGCGGCTCAGGTGGTGGGGGCGCGCCCAGGTCTCCAAAGTCGAAACTGAGGAAACGCGCCACGAGGTCGGCTGGCCGGAACTCCGCCACTCGCGGGACAGCGTGGCCGTCTCCCGGGGGCAGCCGGCGTTCGAGCAGACCGAAATCGGCCAGGGGCTCGATCACGCGACGGATCACGGGGTACAGGGGCTCGATCAGGTCGTCCTCCCGCGCGCGAGCGCGACGGACATAGTCGACCGGCATCAACCGCTCCGCCAGTTTAGCGGCACCCCGCCACGATGACTCCAGGCGCGACAGCGACCAAAGCGCAAACGGAAGCAAGTGCTGCTCGTCGGACTCGGCGGGCAGTCGGTCGAGATACGCGAGATTGAAGGTGCGGAAGTAGGCCCGGAAGAGCGTCACGTACAGCTCCCCCGCCCGATCGGCGCTCGCCAGGGCCGCGCCGCGGCGCGTGACGCGTGCGCGCCCCCCACGCCGGGCGACCAAGCCCGCGAGCTCCAGCACCACGCGAGTCACGTGCAGCGGCCACACTTCTTGCTCGCGCTGCACCGGGCCCTCCCACGGCTCGCTCGCCCACGAGAGCCGGCGCACCAGCTCTGCGACGAAACCGCGGGGGAGATTGCCGCGGCCCGTCACCCGCACGCCCCTCGCGTCGGCGAGGGCCTCGAGCAACCGGCGCGCGTTCACGACCAGCACCGAGCGCTCGACCTCGGACGGTCTCAGGTCCGGGTTGAGGCGCAGCGGACCTGACCGGTCCCAGTCGCCGTCCAGCAACGCGAACATGTGCCGAGGCGAAAGGCCGCCCAACTCTTGCTGTGGCGTCGCGTTGTACCGCGACATGCGCCGGTCGAGGAACGCCTGCGCCTCGGCGAGGCTCGCGAAGTTCTGGCTCGCGAGCTCACGCTGGATCGCGCGGATGGCTTCCGGTAGCTCGCGCCGACTCACGGACGGATCTCTCGAGCGCATGGCGATGGTGGAAGGTGCCGGACCGTGGAGTCTAGCCCGCGACCGGGAGTCAGGCAAACGGAGGGCGCATCTGGTGGCCGACGCCGCGTCGTCGGCACCTCGGGCCTCGCGCGGGTCAGCAGTTGCTCGCAGCCTGCGGAGGAGACATTGTTCACGTCGCGCTGGTCGGCAAAACAGAGTCGAAAACAGAGTCGCCGCAGGCGTCGCTGGCTGGTGGTAGCCGTCGAGCCGCTCTCGTAAGTGCTTGAAAAATCAACGGCCGTCGCTGGCGAGCGACGGCCGTCTTCGACTGATAAGCGTGAGGTCAGTGGTTCAACTCCACTCAGGCCCATCAGACAAAAAGACGTCGAGACGAGGCGTCACGGGGAGACGTCGCGCAAACAGCGTCGCGGAGAATCGTAAGATAGGTCCGGACTTCTCCAATCAATTGAAGAATATCCTTGACTGGGCCCGAATTCCGCTTCTAGGATCCGTCACCGCCGTTATCTCCTCGCCGGCAAGAGGTTTACCAGGAAAAGCAAATGGTCCCGGATCGGGGTCGTTCTAGCAGTGGTATCAAAGACTTGCAGCAGACAGAAAAACAACCCGACGGACAAGGGGGGCCAGAGCCGATCTCGAATCCAGCTGGGTGCATGTGACCTTCTGCGACGATCCCTGATTTGGGAGACGACAATCCCGAGGCCCAGCACCAGCGCGTAGAACGCGTACACATGAAATCCCAACAGAGCTTTCCACAGCCCCAATTGCGGAACGTACTCAATGTCCCGCATGAAATGATATATCATGTTCCCCAAGGTCGCGGCCGCCAGCGTCGCCACCGCCAGACGTAGACGAGGGTGACGCTTGAGGTATCGGAAGTATGTCGGGTAGAAGAAGAATTCAACGAGCATCTCTTTGAAGTAGTAGTAGTACCGGTTGAATAACTCTGCGATGGACCTCGACTCCAGCGGTCTATAAGTGCTTCGCAGAGCCCGAAAGCCCGCTGCGCGGCAGCAGGCGACAATCGGATTCCCGAAGAGCGTCACTGTCAGCAGGCTCGTCAAGTAGGTCGCAATCACCGTGACCCAGCAGACATACCACGGGAACGGCGCGCCGGCCGCATTACGAGCTATGGCTGTATCCAGGGTCGGGGCGCTCAAATGTACCGGGAGGTCCCAACCAGTCCACGAGAGTAAGCTGTTCACCACAAGGGAATGACTCGCGTGCTCCGGTCCAAAAACGAACCGGGTGAAGAGCGCCCTGAGGATGTCTAGGACCAATACCCAATAGAGCAACTTCAAACCTTTGAGCTGGGTCACGGCCAGCTCTTCGGCATTCTTGGCCTCTATCCTTCTCAGGTAGGTCGCTCCCTTCACGAATGGTACCGGAGAGGCGTGGAAGGCCCAGACGGGATAGTAGGTGCCAACCTGAAGGTAGTAGGGATCGCGATCTTTCGATCTGCCGTCGAGCAAGGTGAAGCCGAAATACCAAAAGTATGCGCCGAGGAAAACGACGACCATCCACAACACGACTCGACCCGACCCAGACATGGGCGCATACAACGCGGTCAACGTCAACAGCAAGTAGGACAGGCCGAGCGTGAGCAGTGGTCGCTTCCAAGGAAAGCTCTTCTTGAACTTACCCGCGAGGTGCGCCACGATTCCCAGCAGGCCGAGCATGAAGACGGCTCCCAGGATCTGAAAGGTCGGAGATAGGAGGAACTGAGAGGCCCGCTCGCGGTCAACTAAGTCGCGAATGAATTCGGCCTTGGGCCAATGGCGATAAAAGAAAAGGAGCGCGAGCGAACCGAGCGTAAGCCAGACCCTGCGGTGCCGCGGAAAGAACGTGGTGAGCACAAGGAAAGCCGTTATCGCCCACCAACCTGAGCTGCCGAGGAGAGCCAGGCCCAAGCCGAACGCCGCGAGCAGCGACGCCCTTCCGCTGATCGTCTGGGCGATAGTCACGCAGCGTGGGTACGTGTCCAGAGCGGGGATGAGCCTCAATCGCAAGCGGCGCCCCGTGCCCGCGTTGTCAATTCGGCATAAGAGACTTGCAGGCCGGCGACCGAAAGCGCGAGCCGATCACCGTGGTCCGCGGCGTGCTGGAAGCATCGAGCGGCGATGCAATGGCTCATGGCGGCGTAACTCCCTTTCCACGCGACTTTCCTCGTGTGCTGGACGTAAAAGACGTCGCGCAGAAACGTCACGCAAGAGCGTCGCAGAGAATCGTGAGCAGGTTCGCGGCGAAACGTTTTTTCGTGACGTCTCTTCGTGACGTCTTTCGCGTGCCGCCTCTTCCGTGACGTATTTCCGTGAGCCCGTGGTGTCAATGCACTGGCTGCATCTGCCACCGGCGCGCGACCTCGACGCCGGAGATGCACGCCGAAAGCCATAGCACCCCGGCGGCGTAGCCACCGACCACATCGCTGAAGTAGTGCACTCCCAGGTACAGCCGGCTGACTCCAATCGCTACGATCAGTAGAGCGGCGCCGAGCGCCGCCGCGACCTGCGCGCGAGGGCGGTGGATCCAAAACACGATGAGCACGTAGGCGAGCATCCCGTAGCCGATGAGCGAGCCCAGCGCGTGGCCGCTCGGAAAGCTCCAGCCATATTGCTGGAGGAGCGCCGCCCCCAGCGGTCGCGGGCGCCGGATCAGGAGCTTCAGCACTTCGGTCAAGAGGCCAGCGCCCGCGAACGCGGCGACCCAGCCGGCGAGGGCGATCCAGCGGCGCTGAACAGCGAGCAAGACGCCCACGCCGAGCGCCAACGCGGTGAGAGTCACCGGTGAGCCGAATAGGCTGATCACGTTGGCGATGGCGGAGCCCGCGGGCGCAGCGTGGGCCTGCAGCCAGTCCAGGAGGGCCATGTCGAGCTGGGTGAGCGGGTCGTGGTGGATGACGTCCTCGGTGACCCCTCCGAACACCCACATGCCCGCGAGGCTGATGACCAACCCAACGGTAAGGTGGAGCCCCAAGTACTCGCCGCGCGCAAACCGTGCGCCCACGAATGTCCAGGCGCGGGGATAGCGCGCCGCGAGCGTCCGGAGCACTGGTGCCGCGAGGACGCGCTGCCATAAACCTTGCGTCCGCGCGACGAGTTGCGCGCGATTCCTCGCAAACCAGCGCCACGCGAGCACGAGCCCCGCGACCAACGCCACCAGCAGTGCGGCGGCCAGGCTCGCCTGACCGATGTAGTGCTCGAGCCGCGGCAACTGGCGACCGAACGCGTATCCGAGGGCGCCGACGATCCCGGACCAACACACCGCGCCGAGCGCGTTATAGGCCATGAAGGTCCCGTAGCGCATGTGCCCGGCCCCCGCGAGCACCGCCGCCCAGGTGCGCAGCAGCGCGATGAAGCGCCCGAAGAATACGGCCTTGCCGCCGTGTCGTTCGAAGAACGCGTGCGCGCGCGCCAGGTGCGACTCGTTGAGGCGGAGCAGTTGCCCATAGCGTCGGACCAGCGCGAGGCCGCCCGCGTGCCCGATCCAGTAACCGCCATTGTCTCCAGCGATCGCGGCCGCGGTCGCGGTCGCGATGACAGCGGAGATCGACAGGTGCCCCAGCGCAGCGAGGCCCGCCGCGGTGACTAACGCGGTCTCGCCCGGAAGCGGCAGCCCGAGACTCTCCAGGCCGACGAAAAGGAAGAGGACGACGTAGCCGTAAGATGCGACCAGGCCGGGGACCGTCTCATGCATGGCCCCCAGTCTCGCGCTAGGCGCTGCGCTCCGCTAGAGCCTTGGTCGCCACGAAGCCCGCGATCCGCGCGATCGAGCGAAAGTGATCGAGCTCGAGATCGTCGAGCGACACGTGAATGCCGAACTCCTGCTCGAGCTGCGCCAGGAATTCGACGAAGGTGAGCGAGTCGACGAGCCCCGTGTCGATCAGGTCGGTGTCGAACGACGGGACCTGCACGTTGAGCTTGCTCGCGAACAGCGCGGCAATCCGGGGCTCGAATTGCTTCGGGTTCGACATCAGCTCGCCTCGTGCTCGCTGGCGAGCAGATCGTACAGCAGGCGATCGAACCGCTGGCCGTCGACGCAATGACACTGCCGCAGGCGCCCGACGTACTTGAAGTGGAGACGCTCCAGCACGCGTTGCGCGGCCCGGTTCGTCTCCAGGGTCCAGGCGTTCACCGCCGCCAGGCCCAACTCACCGAAGGCCAGCGTGAGCATCATGCGGCAGGCGTCCGTCGTAGTACCGCCGTAGCGCTTGTTGCCGAGCACCGCCCACAGCGAGGCCGTCTTGAAGTTCCGATCCACGTTGGTCAGGCCCACGACCCCGACCGGCAGCTCACCCTCACCATTGTCCGCGGTGTAGGCACGCAGCACCTGGATCTCTCGTTGCGTCATGATCTTGAGCGTGATCGGCGTCAGCATCTGGACGCCGCTACCGAAGTCCAGCCACTTGTAGTTCTCCGGCTGGGACAGCCAGCCGGCCACGAGCTCGATGAGGGCCGGGCTATCCAGCGGTAACAGCTTCATTCTTCGCAAACGCCTCGCGCAGCTGACGCCGGTCGAACTTTCCGTTCGCGTTGCGGGGCAACCGCTGGTACGCCATCCAGCGGGAGGGCAGCATTGGCGGGGGCAGCACCTTGGCCAGCGCGCTCCGCAGCTCCGCAGGCGTGACCGTGGCGCCGGGCGCCGGAACGTAGGCGCAGCCGATGGCCGTGCCCTCGAACCCGTCGGTGGACACCCCGACGACGGCGCACTCTTGAATCGAGCTCAAGGTGTTCAGCGCTGTTTCGATCTCGCCCAGCTCGATGCGATAGCCGCGACTCTTGATCTGCGAGTCGGCGCGGCCAAGGAAGTAAACGAGCCCGTCGTCGCCGATCCTGGCAAGGTCGCCGGTCCGATAGATGCGGTCGTCAGGGTCGGACGCGAATGGATTGCGCAGGAAGGCGGCGTGGGTCTTCTCCGGGTCTCTCCAGTAACCCGGGCTCAGCCCCACCCCCCGGATGTAGAGGTCCCCGACCTCGCCCGGCGGCACCCGCTGCAGCTGCTCGTTCAGCACGAGCAGCTCTTCCCCCGCGCAGGGGGCGCCGATCGGAATCGCTGCCAGGTCGTCCTGCGGGCACGCCGGCAGCGTGTAGTGGCTGCTGGCGATGGTCGTCTCGGTGGGCCCGTACAGGTTCGTGAACTTCACATGCGGCAAGCGCATCATCCAATAGCGCAGCGCCGGCGTGGGGAAGACCTCGCCGCACCACAGCAATCGTCGCAGGGATGGGAAGTCGTTGAACCGCACGACGTCGAACTTGGCCAGGTATCCGAGCAGCGACGGCACCGAGAACCATTGCGTCAGCTCCGCCGTGCGGATGAGCTGCGCCAAGGCTGTGGGGAGCACGTTGAGCTCGGGCGGCACCAGGTGGATCTGTGCGCCGGCGGCGAATGTCCCGAACACGTCGAACGTCGACAGATCGAAGTGCAACGGCGGGTGCCCCGACACGCGGTCGTCGGGCCCGAGCCCGAAGTAGCCCCGCGCCCACTCCACGAAGCTGATCACGCTCCCATGCGTGATCACCACGCCCTTCGGTGTGCCCGTCGAGCCCGACGTGAAGAGGATGTGCGCGGGATCCCGCGTCCCATTGCGGAAGGGCGTCGGGCTGTCAGGAGCGCGCCGCACGTCCTCAAGTGTGAACGACGCAGCGACGTGCTTCACTCCACCGTCTCCCTCCCGCGCCGTATCCAGCCACCCGACCACCGTCGCGGCTCGGAGCCGCTCGTCCAGGAGCAGCTCGTCGACCAGCCGCGCGACACGGGACACCGCGAACAGTACCTTCGGCTCTCCCGACTGCACGATCTTCGCGATGCGGGGCGCGGGGCTCGACGGATCGGCAGGGATGTAGGTGCAATCGGCCTTCAGGATCCCCAGCATGCTCGCGATGGCGATGGGAGATTTGGGCAGCAGGAAGCAGACCCGATCGCCGCGCTCGCAGCCCGCGGCCTTGAGCGTGTGCGCCAGCCGGTTGCTCAGGGCGTCGAGCTCCCCGTAGGTCATGCGCTCGGCGCCCATCACCAGTGCCGTCGCGTCCGGGCGGCGCTGCGCCTGCTCAATCACCCATTGCTGCAGCAGGGAGGGGGAGGTCATCGCGTCACCAGGGCCAGCGCCCGTTGGAAGGCCTGGCTTGCGTGGTGCAACTCCGCTTCGTCGGGAGGAATGTCGAGGATGAACGACCGATACCCGAGTCCGATGTAGCGAGCCAACTCTTCCCCCACGCGCTCGTAGCTTCCCACCAGGTACGGGCACATGGTCTTGTAGTTCTGGAATGGGACCAGCCAGTACGGACTCTCCCCGGCGGCCGTGGCTTTGGCCAGGTCGGACAACTGCTGGTGCCAGGCCGAGTCGGACACCTTCATCGCCAGCTGGTGAGTCAGTTGTCCCTTGCGGTCTTCGGGGAACCGGTCGTGGGCCGTCTTCCACGCGTCGTCGCCGTCCTCGCGGGCGATGATCCCGACGCGCACACCAGCGCCCACGCCTTCGTCGGAAGCGACTTCCTCGCCGGGCGCCTTGGGATACTTCACCGCCGTCGCCCCGATGGCCTTGGCCGCGGCGAGTCCGGCGTCCGACGACCCCGACACGAAGATGCCGGGGAACAGATCGGCGGGCAGCGGGGGTGTGAGCTTGAGGTTCTTGATCTGGTAGAACTCGCCCTCGTACGACACGGCGAAAGTCTCGCTGAGGAGCTGGCGGATGATCTGCGTGTACTCGGTGAGGCGATTGTAGCGCTTGTCGTGGGGCGTGGGGTCGTTTAGCGCCACGAGGTCATTCTTGAATCCGCCCGCCACCATGTTCAGGTAGATGCGTCGCCCGTAGAGATGGCCGAACGAGGCCACCATCTTCGCGACCGCGTACGGGTGCATGTAGATCGGTTGAACCGCGACCAGCGGGCACAGGCGGGTGGTGCTCTGGAGGATGATCTGCGACACCAGCCACGGGTCGACCAAGCGATTGTCCGAATAGACGAGAATACCCTTGCAGCCGGCTCCCTCACTCCAGCGCGCGACATCGGCGACCCGCTGGGCGTAGGTCGTACGATCTACGTCGCTCGACTGCGCACAGGTCGCGAACAGTTCGAGACTCACCTCCGGCACAGCGGCCGAGCCGTTTGGCATGCTCACGCGCTCCTCTCTCCTCAGCTGTGACTTCGGTCCCACAGCAAGTCGGGGTGGTGCATGGCCGGTGCCATGGGCGCCTCCGGCGTGGCGCGGGATCACATGACGAGCAGGTATTACTCCAAAGGGCCGATACGCGGATTGTTGCGCGCCGGCAACAACCTTGCTGCTGTGCCTCGACGCGGTACGAGCCTTGCAACCTGAACCAAGTGTCCGACGCCTTCGCGGTCAATTTGACATTCGTACCTGCTGGACGCCATCCGCCGCCAGTGACGCGGCTTGTCGCATCCGTCGAGCGTCGGCTGCGCAGGGTCCTCGCCCATCCACTCCTCAACCCGACGGCACTGCTCGAGGAATCGCGCGATTGGGTTGGGTATCGCGCCGAGCGGGAGCACGAGCCTCATCTGGTGGCGGCCATCGCCTGGCTGGTGCGGGCTCAGGACGCGACACCGGACGGGGGCATTGCGCGCGCTTTTAGCGTCGCATGGCATCCCTATTTCGCCGGCCGGGGCTGGCAGCCGTCGTATCCCGAGACGACGGGCTACATCATCCCGACCTTCTACGCGGCCGGCCGTCGCCTGGGGCGCCCGGAGCTCGCCGGCCGCGCGGAGCGCGCGGCAGAATGGGAGATCGAGATTCAACTGCCCTCGGGCGCGGTCCGCGGCGGGGTGGTGAACGAGCCGGAAGCGCCGGTGGTGTTCAACACCGGACAGGTGTTGCTCGGGTGGCTGGCAGCCTTCGAGGAGACTGGGCAGTCCCGGTTCGCCGACGCTGCTCGCCGCGCCGCCCGCTACCTGGTCGCCACGCTCGACGCCGATGGGCACTGGCGCCGCGGCAGCTCGCGTCACGTCAGCGCCGAGGGCGCGCTGTACAACACCCGCACGGCCTGGGCGCTCGCGGAGGCCGGACGGCGGCTGGATGACCCGACGTTCAGCCATGCCGCGATGCGCGGCCTGCGAGCCGCCGCCGAGCTGCAGGCCCCCAACGGTTGGCTCCCCTTCTGCTGCCTGAGCGACCCGCAGCAGCCCCTGCTGCACACGCTTGCGTACGCGATCCGGGGGTTGGTCGAAGGCGGTCGTGTGGTTGGCGACTCGACGCTCGTGCGCGCCGCGGAGCGCGCTGCCCGACCGCTCGTCGCTGCGGTGCGCGCCGACGGCTGGATGCCGGGCCGCTACCGCGCGGACTGGTCTCCCGCGGTGCGCTGGTCCTGCCTCACAGGCCAAGCGCAGATGGCGAACAACTGGATTCGCCTCGCCGAGATCACCGGCGACCCGCAGTGGCTCGAGCCGGTGCCGACCGTCCTGAGCTTTCTCAAGCGCACCCAGAACCGGCACAGCTCCGAGCCGGGCGTGCGCGGCGGGATCAAGGGCTCATGGCCGGTCGGCGGCGACTACGGACCGTACGAGGTCTTGAACTGGGCGACCAAGTTTTTCGCGGACGCGCTGATGCGCCACGAGGCCATGCAGACCAGCCGCCAGGGCACGACGGCGACGATCTCCGTGCTCGCCTAGATTACTTCTTCACGATGTCCCCGCTCGTCAGCACGCCGGACTTCCCGTATCCGTCCCCCCCAGGGATGTAGATGCTGAAGAAATCCACACCACTCCCGGCAGGCCCGTCGTCGCACACCTGCACGGTGTAAAACCTCAGGTCGCCCTCGTCACCCCGGCCGATGGCGTCGAACTCCACGCCGTGGCTCGCGGTCTTACACTCACTCGGAGAGGTGTTGCGGTACGCGACGAAGGACGTCTGAGGATCATTCACGGGATCCGTGGTCAACGACCCGGGCAGCCCGGACGGGTGGATGTCGCCGTAGTCGATCCCCCTGAATCGCCCGGTGATCGCTCCCGAGGTGCCGTCTTGCCGGACAGCGAAGTCGAAGACCTCCACGGCGTTCCCGGGCGTGGCAGAACCCCAGCCGAGCTGGGCGTGGCCGCTCACCGCGAGGGGCGCCACAGCGCTGCACGTTACTGCGAACGTCGTCGTGACCGACGCCCCTGACGGCACCGCGACCGTGACCGGATTCGCTCCGCTCACGTCGCAGTTCGCAGCCACTCCGGACAGCGCGAGCGGGTGGGCACCAGCCGGCCCGGTGAAAGTGACGCTGCCGTTCGTCGCGATCGGTTGGCTGAACGTGCCGTCGATCGTGACCGTGTAGCCGTTGAGGGGGAGGTTGGCACCGCTGGTATTCGTGGTGACCGTCACGCTGCCGGTGCCGCTCCCCGTTGGGGCGCAACTCAGCGTATAGCTCACGTCGGTCATTCCGCCGGCCAACACATTGGCCGTCTGCCCATTCGCACCGCCCAACGTGCAGTTCGCTGCGGCGCCGGAAATGGCGACCGTGTGGCTGCCCGTCGCCAGTCCGGTGAACGTGACGTTGCCGTTCGTCGCCACCGGCTGGCTCGCGCCGTCGACCGAGATCGTGTAGCCGTCGGGGTCGAGGTCCGCGCCCGTCGTGGTGGTCGCGATATAGAGGCTGCCCACCGACGCGCACCCCACGTCAAACCGTGTGGACCCGTTCACGCCCGCCATGATGCTGACCGTCCGCGGGTTGTAGGGCTTCGTCACCCCCAACGTGCCGGTCACCAGGCAGTTCGCTGAGACCATTTCCAGGGCAACCCGGTGATCGCCAGCCGAGAGACCGTTGAAGTACGCAACCCCGTTGTCAGGGGGAGACTGGCTGAAGGAATTGTCCACCCAGACCTCGTAGCCGTCGGGATCGAGGCTGGAGCCCGTTGTGGTCACGGCGGCCGCGAGCGTGCTACCCGTCGGCAAGAGGTCCGCGGTGGGCTTCGGACTCTGGGGATCGTCGCAGGCGGTCGCGAGCCCGACCATCGCGAACGCCGCCACTAGGCAGGTCAGTTCAAGAGTACGCATTGTTCAATCTCCTCCCATAGCTCCTCAGTTCAGTTCCTCCAACTAGGCGTATGCGAACGCTTCCTTCGGACTCCGCTGCGGAACCGCGGGGTCCACCACCAGATGCCGGTAGCGATCGACCCGTTCCGCGTACCACTGTGCGATGCAGCCTAACTCGTCGGCCAGCCGGCGCTGGGGTCGCCAGCCGAGGCTCTGGATTCGTGCGCTCGAGATGCTGTAGCGGCGGTCGTTGAAGAGACGGTCCTTCACGAACACCACCTCATCGCGCCAGTCTTTCCCGAATGCGTCGCAGACCATCTCGGCGACCTCGAGGTTCGTGTATTCGTCATCCGAGCCGACGTTGTAGACCTCGCCCTCCACGCCTCTGGCGATCAAGAGGGCGATGGCTTCGGCGAAATCGAGGACGTGCAGGTAGTGGCGCCGATGCGATCCGTCGCCGTGGATCGTCAGCTTGTGCCCGAGGAACGTCCGGAGGCAGAACTTGGGGATGACCTTCTCGGGATACTGCCGGATTCCGAAGATGTTGTTGGCCCGGACGCGGATGATCGGCTGGCGATACGACCGCAAATAGCCGAGGATGATCATCTCCGCCGCCGCCTTGGATGCCGAGTAGGGATTCGTGGGATTGAACGGTGCGTCTTCCCGGACCTGGCCGCGCAGGACCTCCCCGTACACTTCGTCGGTGCTCACGTGGATGAAGCGGGGCACCTCGGCGAGTCGGCACGCCTCGAGCAGCGTGTGCGTGCCCAACGTGTTCGTGACCGTGAACGTCAGCGGGTCTTCAAACGAATTGTCGACGAAGCTCTCGGCGGCGAGATGGACGACGAGGTCGGCGTCGTTGACCACGCGGCGGCAGAGATCGGCGTCGCAGATGTCGCCCACCACGAGACTGGCCTCGTTGGTCCGGACCAGGTCGGAGACGTTGTCCATGTCCCCGGCGTACGTCAGCTTGTCGAAGATCGTGACGCGACCTTCGGGGAAGACGTCTCGGAGATGCTCGGCGACGTGGGATCCGATGAACCCCGCGCCCCCGGTGACAACAATTTTCATCATTGCGCCATCTCCACCTCAGACAATGCCGTCGCTGCACCTCAGACAAATGCCGTCCGTCCGCCTCAGGCGAATGCTCTGTCAACCGTGATTTCAGGTTTCGTACCGCGGAGGGTCAGCGTCGCAACTTGTTGTGGAGAAATCGGTTGGACGGGGCGCGGCTGCGGCGCTACGGCGCCGCGCTGCAACAGGAAGATTCTTGCTCGCTACGTCGTGCGGCCGCAGCAGCGACTCTTAATACTGTTGCAGCCATTCACGTAACACGATGAGATGGTACAGCAGCTGACTGTAATCTCGCACGCCACGCTGGTGCTCACGCACCAGCGAGCGGATGCCATCGGCATTGAACCACCCGCAGTCGCGTAAGCTCTCACTCTCCACCAGCTGGTCGGCCCAGGTGCTGCTTGGCCCGCGCGCGAACCACACCTCCAACGGGACGGAGAAGCCGTGCTTGGGTCGATCGAACAGTTTGGCGGGCAGCAGTCGCCCCAGGAGCGCCTTGAGGAGCGGCTTGCCGCCATGGCCATCCACGAGCCAGTGGTCCGGAAGGCCCAGCGCGAACTCGAGGACCTCCTGGTCGAGCAGGGGCGCGCGCGCTTCCAGCCCGTGGGCCATGGTGGCGACATCCACCTTGGGCATCAGACAGTCCGCGAGGTAGCTGCTCGCGTCCACCAGGCGCATCCGTCGCATGGCGCTGCCCGTGCCGTCGCGATACAGCTGCGCCAGCCAAGCACGCACGCCGTTGCCGTCCTCGCACCGTGCGCGCAGCAGGTCCCCCGCGTACAGTGCTCGCGCTTCGTCCTCGCGCAGGTACATCCGTAGGGCCGCGTAGCGCTCCGGCTCGTCCAACGCGAGCGTGCCCAGCCCACGCGTGATCCGCTTGGCCCACGACCGTCCGCTGGGCAGCGCGGCGCCGAGGCGCAGCGCCGCCCTCGGCGCGACGCGGCGCAGGCTCGTGATTCGCACCGCGGTCCGATACCAATCGTATCCCCCGAACGCCTCGTCGCCGCCGTCGCCGGTGAGCACCACGGTGACGTGTTGTCGGGTCTCGCGCGCGAGCAGCCAGACGGCCAGGGCCGCCGAGTCTCCCAACGGCTCCCCACAGTGCCGAACCAGCGCGGGAAGCAGGTCGAGCAGCTCGGGGCGTCCCGCGAACGTGTGGTGCCGGGTCCTGAGGTGTCGCGCGACACGGGCGGCGTGGCCGCTCTCGTCGAAGGCGGCTTCCGCGAAGCCGATCGAGAACGTCACCGCCTGCTCCGGGCACTGTCGCGCGGCGACGGCCGTCACCAGGCTGGAATCGACGCCGCCGCTCAGGAACAGTCCCAATGGCACGTCACTGCGCAGCCGCAAGCTGACCGCCGTCGTAAGCAGATCTTGGAGTCGATCGACCGCATCGGCAAAGCGCCCCGCGAACGGCCGCAGCGCCTGCTCCAGCGCCCAGTAGCGGATGGACCGAGCCCCGGGGGAGCTTACCCGGAGCATCGTCCCCGCCGGAAGCTTGTTGATGCCATCCCAAATCGAGTGCGGAGCCGGGACGTAACCGAGGGTGAGGAACGCGTCCAACGCCGCGAGGTTCACGTGACGCGAACCGGGATAGGTGTCCCGGAGCGCCCCCAGCGTGGAGGCGAAGTAGCAGCAGTCGTCGTCCAGCGCGTAGAACAAAGGCTTCTTGCCCACGCGATCGCGCGCGAGCACCAGCTCGCCCCGCGTTCCGTCCCAGACGGCGAAGGCGAACATGCCGCGGAGGTAGCGCACCGCTTCGCTGCCGTGACGCTCGTACATGCGCAGCAACACTTCGGTGTCCGACTCGGTATGGAACCGTACTCCTTGATCGGAGAGCGCCCGGCGCAGCTCGCGGTAGTTGTAGATCTCGCCATTGAATACCAGAGCCACCCGTCCATCGTCGCTGCACATCGGCTGCCGCCCGCCGGCGATGTCGATGACGGAAAGTCGCCGGTGCGCGAACGCGACTCGCCCCGTCGGATCGGCCCAGAACCCCTCGCCATCGGGCCCCCGATGTGCCATGAGGCCGGCCATCGTGCACAAGCGGTCACGGTCGACGTGGGCGGTTTCCCGCAGCGCTACCGCACCGGCGATTCCACACATACGGGGCGTCCCTTCGCTGCTTCGAGGAGATCGCGATACAACTGGAGGTGGGCATCCACCCGATGCTCGAGTGAGAAGCGGCTCAGGACTTCGCGACGCGCCGCGGCGGCCTCCGGCAGATCGCCGTGGGTCACGGCTTGCTCCATGGCGTCCGCGAGCGCCGCCACCGATCCGGGCGCCACCAAACGAGCGGCCGACGACGTTCCCACGACCTCCGGCACCGCTCCTACCGTGGTCGCCACGACGGGCACGTCCGCGTGCATCGCCTCGAGTAGCGTGTTCGGCAACCCCTCGCTGCGTGACGGCAGCACCAGCAGATCGATCGTCCGATACAGCGCCTGAACGTCGTGCACGTGCCCCAGGAAGCGGACGCGCGACGCCAGCCGGAGGCGCGCGCACTGCGCCTCGAGGCGTGCGCGCCCGGGCCCTTCCCCCGCGACGAGCGCGGAGAAGGCGAGCCCTCGAGCAGCGAGAATGGCGCACGCCTCGAGGAAGAAATCCACGCCCTTCTCCCGGCTCAGACGGCCGACCACGCCGATGATGGGCCGGGCGAGCGTATCCGCGATGGGGAGGCGCAGCGAGTGGGTCGCCGACGGGAGTGCCAGCGCCGCGTTGTAGATGACGCGGACGCGCGGGCCGCAATGTCGAAACGCTCGCGCTTGAGCGTGCGACATGACGAC
This sequence comes from Gemmatimonadales bacterium, assembly GCA_035538515.1. Taxonomy (GTDB): domain Bacteria; phylum Gemmatimonadota; class Gemmatimonadetes; order Gemmatimonadales; family GWC2-71-9; genus AG41. Next base: position 22,534 of record DATLKF010000013.1, on the reverse strand, counting down.
GACTCGCTCAGCAGACCCGAGCAACCGCCGGTCGAGCCAGTGATAGAACCGCGCCCTGAACGGCTCGCTTGTGGAACCGTGGAAGCATCCGATCCAGTGCCACGGAGCCCCCAGCTGGCGCAGCACATACGCCACCGCCGTGGCCTTATAGCCGTGGGTCTGCACGAGGGACGGTCGCCAGCCGCGCAGCACGGCGCCGACGGTCGAGGCCAAGCGCCAGTCGAACGGCCCGCGGTCCGGCACGACGCAATGCGGCACGCCGGCCTCTTTGAGGTGCGACGCGAATGCAGAGGGAGCACCGAGATTGCGATGGAGGGCTACGACCAGGCACTCGATCCCCACGCCCTGCAGCGCGCCTGCCAGCGCTGTGAGCTGGCGCACGGGACCGGAGATCGTTCCCGGAACCGCCTCGGGAGGAACGAGCGCCGCTATGCGCTTCGGGAAGGAGCCCGAGGCCACGTGCACCGCCAGCACGGCTACGTCGCCTTGGCGCTCCGGCGGACCGCGGGCGGCGGATAGTGGCGGGCGACCCGGCCCAGGTGGAGCGGCCCACGCCAGGGACGCGCCCAGAGTTTCCGTCTCCTGATGAGACAATCGATCACGGTCATGTCGTCCGCCACATTGAACGTGTGCACGCCCGCCAGGCGCGAGTCGCGATGCGGGGAGATCCTATCGACTTCCACTTCTTCATACACGTCGGGATCGAGCCGCACGATGCGATTGATCGACACCGCATACCCGTAGCGTCGGGAGCAGTCCTGAGCGGGTCGATAGTACTGTCCGTCGCGTTCGAAGATGCGGCCCGCCGGCCGGGCCGAGCGAACGTCGCTCTTGACCGGATTGTTGCGATGGGGGGTCCAGGGGCCCAACGGCGAGTCCGCATGAAACAGGTGGAGCTCATCGTGCACCCATGTCGCCCCGTAGGCGGGAACGTTGGCGAACAGCCACCACCTCCCGCCCAAGAACGCCGGCGTCGGATCGCTGGCAGTGACGCCGGGAAGCAGCACACGCTCCAGTTTCCACCGCGCAGGAAAATTCACGCACCGATACAGCTCGACCCGATGTGAATCGGTCTGCGGGATCATGAAGAAATCGCCATCCCACTGGAACACGAACGGGTACGACACGTGATAATCCTTCTCCAGAATCGGGATGGGTCCCGCGATCTGGCCTGCGTCGTCGACCACGCTCAAGACGATGGTCCCCTTACGGGTCGCAAACAGCAATTCCTCGTGGAAGATGTAATAGTCCTTGCCCATTCGAATCGGAAACGGATCGGCCCAATAGCGATCGGTCGGAGGTAGCAACGTCCGAAAGGCATCGATCGCCGGCCGTTCCCTAGCCCCGCGTTGATAGGCCAGCGCCCATTGGTCGCGATACAACGCATGCGTCCACCGCCCGGCCGCGTACCGTCGCGCGAGGCGGGTCATGGCCCCGAGCATCGCGAGATTGCCCGGAGGACCTGGTGGCTTGGTGGTCCCTTCAGCCGACGCGGCGGCTCGGAGCCGCTCGCGGAAGCCCGCGGGGTCCTCCCAGAGGCCTTGAATCGTGCGCGTCAGCGCGGCAGAAAGCTTCCAGTAGATGTGATTCCGGGCGCGGGACACCGAGTGACGATAGGTGGCAGCCACGGAGGAGTAGAGCACCCGCTGCGTGGCCGATCCCTTCCAGCGGATACAGAGCCGCGTGCTGGTGCTCGGCCTCCCTTCGACGATCTCCCAGAACACCGGGGTGCCTTGCGTTCTCGGATCGCCCGCGTCACCGAACGCGACGCTCCACACGCCGTACGTGGAGCAGTCGGCCAATGCCCCCCCAGCCCCCCCAGCCCCCCCGGGCCCCCCGTCCGCCAACAACGAGAACGGGTCCAACACGACGTCAAGGCGCCCTCCTGCGAGCACGCGCGCGAGTGAGGTGCGGAGATCTACGACGTGGCAGTTGGGGAGCGCGGCGTGCGGGTCGATGCCCGCGAGAGCGTCGGGACCCCTACGAACGAGCAGGCGATCTAGGTGCTCGTACAGCGAAAAGAGCAAGCGACGTAGCGTTTGCAGCGCCCGCACGCCGGGACGCGCCGCGTACGAAGCCACCACGACTGTGGCGGCGCCGGATTGCGTGACCGCTGCCAGGCACTTGCGCAGCCAGTTGGGAATCGAGGCGCCATCCGTGACCACGAGGAGCCGGAGCGGTGCCCGCGACTGGTGTCTCATGAGGGTTGTGACCTTCGCATAAACTCGGCAGATTCGGGAGCAAGAGTGGCGCCACCACAAATGCGTTGCCTCGACGCAACACCGTAGGCGGCCGCCCGCCGGCATGGCGCTTCCGCGCGCCGCAGCGGGTGGGCGGCACGTCGTAGAAGCGGTGCAACGGGCCGTTGCGCACTAGGCCCGTGAATTGCGGTGGACCGGGCGTCCGCTGCACCGTCGGTGACGGCGATCCTGGAGCCCGCCTATGTCCTCCCTCCTGAGACAAGGGACAATCGTGACAAGCGAAGCAGAGCTTGTTCAATCCGTAATCGCGTGGGTCCGTGACAAGCAACGATCGGGAAGCCTGCGCGATGGCGAGGTGCTCCCGGATACGGATCTGGTTGCCACGGGCTTGCTGGATTCGCTCGGCCTCATCGAGCTGGTCGCGTTCCTCGAAGCACAGACCGGCTGCACGATCGACCTCACCGATGTCGACCCCAGCGAATTCAGCGTCGTGCGAGGCTTGTGCAGAATCACCTTGAGGAGTTCGCAGGCGTGAAGGCGCCGCCGTCACGAACCGTCAATCCGATCGTCGAAACGTACTCCCGCCTTGCGGACCACTACGACGACGAGCGAAACGTTCGGTCGTGCTGGGGTCAGGCCAGCGACACGGCCTTGACCTTGCTCCACCCCAAGGCCGATGCCCGGCTTATCCTCGATGCCGGCTGCGGCACCGGGAGAGCGCTCGCCACGTTGGCCCGCAACGCGCCGCCTGGGGTCCGCTTCGTGGGAATCGATCCCGCCGATAACATGCGCAAGCTGGCAGTGCGACGGCTGCGCCCGTTTCCTAATGTGCGCATCCAGGACGGATCGTTCGAGTCCATTGGGCTGGATACCGGCTCAGTGGACTACCTGTTCAGCATCATGGCGTTTCACTGGACGACCGATCCAGACGCCGCCGTGACGGAAATCCGTCGCGTGTTGACCCCGGTTGCGGACGTGGACCTGTTCTTCATCGGTCGCCACAACGGTCGGGAGTTCATTCAGCAGACGACCCCAATCTTCATGAAGCACATGGGCCCGGCCCTGTTGCTCGAGTCCGCACGGATGCGGAAGCAACTCACCAAAGACGAGGCGTATCAGCTGTTCACGAAGGCGTTTCGCGCGAGCGAACTATCGATCGACGAGTCCTACCACACCTACCATGACACCCTCGAGGGGCATTGGGGCTGGTGGGTGCGGATCGAGGGGCAGTTCATGCAGATCCCACCCGCTCGAAAGGAGGCATGCGACCGGGAAGTCAAGGACGCGCTCGCGCGTCTGGCCGAGCCGGCGGGAATCCCGTACACGATCCATCAGCTCCATGTGAAGGTCCGGCGTCGCTAGCCCTACTCTTCGGGGTGTGAGCCATGCGGGTGGTAGAGTACGCTCCCCATCTGTTCGGATCCCTGCAGCGGATCGCGGAGCACGTCGGTCCCGGCTCGAGCCTCACCCAAAGGGCTTTTGTCGATCACTACTACGCGGGCAGCGAGTGGTGCAGCCTGCTCATGATGCTCGCCGATGATGGAAGCGCCATCGCCACGATCGGTCTCGAGAAGATGCCGTTCGTGTACGACTCCCAGGAGATCTGCCTGGGCTGCGGTAGCAACTTCTATTCGCTACGCCCGGGCGTCGGAAGCTACCTTTTTCTCTCTTGGCTACGACTGAGCTCCGCCGGCCTGGTGCTCCGAGGCACTGAGGACACTCATAGAATTCTCCGCAGCCAAAAGTGGATGTACATCAAAGGGGTGCGGACCTATGAACTGAACCGGGCGTATCTCGCGTACCCGGCGGAGGCCGGATGGCGGGTCGCCGCCAAGTGGGTCATGCGCCACACGCGGCCCCAGCGTCCGCTCCCCGAGCGCGTCCTCCGGATGGTCGGGAACATTCCATCAGAGTTTTCCGTGCGAGAGGAGCGCCGCTATACGCAAGATCTTCTCCCTCGTCGATCCCCGTTTCGGTTTCGGTTCGCTCCGTCCGCGGATTACCTCAACTGGCGATACAACACGAGCCTTTCCTTCGTGCGATATCGGCTGTTTCGCGTCCTCCAGAATGCCGACACCGTGGGCTATGTCATCCTCAACGATTCACCTGACCGCATCGTGGTGGCGCAGTGCGACGGCGAGGATGTGGAGACGTTGGCGTACGGCGTTGTCCTGAGCGTGCTGGAGGCCACCTACGATGACGCCGAGCTCCGTCCCATATCCCTGGCCTCGAGTCACGCGCAGATGCAGGTGATCTACGAGCAGTTCGGATTCAAGGAGCGCTGGATCGACCGATCGTTCGCTGTGAGCCCACTTCGGAATCTTCACGTGGACCCCGACACCTCGTCCTGGCTTGTGAATCTCGACTGGGGCGACGACGTGCTGTTTGGTCTGTTCCTAGAGCCCGCGCTCCCACCGGTCACCCAAACCGTTGAATCGCGACCGATCACGGGGACGGGTGGGTAGCCCGCTCCCGCACAAACAAACCTCGGTCCGCTAGCGCCGCGGCGGCATCATAAACGTCCCGCGCCCCCACCAGCATGAGCTGCAACCGCCCCACCTGGCTCTCTTGCCAGCGGCGGCGTCGCTTCAGCTCCGCGATGAGAGGGCTCAGATCGTGGTCGAGGCGCAGTGAAAAGAGTCGCTGCTCGGACACCCGTATCGTGCCGTCCGCGTCCTTCCAGCGCATCGGATACCGTTCCCGTGTCAGCACCGGGACCGCGAGCCGGGGCTCGAGCTCCTCCGCCACGAAGTAGCAGAACGTCATGGTGCTGGCGGGCACCCCCAGGAGCAGGATCTTTCCGTCGCACTCGAACAGCTTTCCGTATGGGGTGTGGCGACCGCACGGAGTTTCGGAGTGCGCGTGACCCTCGATCAGCGCAGCGGCCCGGTTCCCCCATACCGCCACCGAGTGCGTCGGATGGGCGCTGCGAACGACGCCCGGGGAGCGGCGGAACACCTCGGTAATGAGTCCCATGCGCGACACGGTGTGCCGCGCGTCGAATACCGGATCGGCGAGCGCGTACTCAATGGCGGTCCCGCGGAATGGAATGGTGGGCATCATCAGAGTCCCACCGGGTCCGACCACCTGCTGCAGCACCCGTACGACCTCCGCCGGGCTGCCGTGGAAGCCGAGGAAGCGATCGAACGCGCTGTGCACCATGAGGACGTCGCCTGGGGCGACGCCTAGGCGCGACAGCGCGCCGGCCAGGTCGGCCGGCGTGAAGCCCCAGAACATTCGATGGTAGGCGCGCAGCAGCCGCTTCACTTCCCGCTTGACCGCGGGCGGCAGCACCCGGGAGGCGGCGGTCGAGAGGCGACTAGCGTTCAACGGCCGCCGTGCTCGCGAGGGTGGCGCGTCTGGGCGGGGGCTCCGAGCGTCCGACGCCGTTTCGAGCGATGGCGCTCGCGACCCGCCGTGCCGCCGCCCCGCACCCCGCGACGAACCGATACAGGGGACCGAAGGCCCGCAACGAGCTGAGTCCAACGAAGTAAAGCCCCGGCACGCTGCTTTCGAACCAATGGCTCAGGATCGGGATGGCCTGGTCGGTCGCGATGTGGGCCCGCAGCGCAGGATGAATCATCGTCAAGCGGTCGATCTCCACCCGGTATCCCGTCGCGAGCATGATGTGGTCGGCAGGGAGCTTCGCACCGTCCGAGAGAGTCGCCTCGATCCGTCCTCGCACCGCGTCGAGTTTCACTATCGTCCGGCCTTCCCGCAGCGTGACCTTGTCGATGACCCGGTGCCTCAGCCAGTCGGTCGCACCGGAATGGTAGGTGGCGTTATAGGCGTCCTTCCACCGTTGCGGGAACCGATAGAACAGGAACGGCCTGCGGTCCCAGAGCCAGTTGACCCACCCGGGCGCGATGCTCGCGTCCGGAGCCATGATCCGCTCCATGGTGCTGCGCGTGTTCGAGCGATCGGGCGCCAGCCAAACCACCGGCCGCCGGGGCACCACCTGAACGGCGGCGCCCGCTTCGTGGAGCAGGGCGGCGTACTCGATCGCGCTCTGACCGCCGCCAATCACGACGACGTCCTGTCCCCGGAAACGACTGAAGTCTTTGTGGTCGGAGGAATGCGAGACCAAGCCGGCCGGGAGGGCGGAGAACTGTTCCGGGCGATAGGCATAGGGACGGACGCCGATCGCCATGACGACGTGTCGGCTCGCGACCTCGCGACCATCTTCCAGCGTGATGAGAAACCGCCCGTCCCGGCGTGCGATGGAACCGACGTAGGTCTCATCGACATCGGGCACCGCCCGCCGCTGGAACCAGAGGGCATAGTCGATGAACGTCTGGGCGGGCAGGGGATAGTACTTCTCCTGCTTCACCTCGCCGAGGAAGCGCCCGAACCCATGCTCCTGACGCGAATCGGAAAGGTTGGTGGCCCACCAGTGCGAGCGCAGCAGCATGCCCTTCGGCATGTGCTCGCGCCACATCTCCAACGTCCTGCCGAAGACCGCTACTCTCAGCCCGCGTCCCAAGAGGTGCGCCGCGGTCGACAAGCCGTACGGCCCGGCTCCGACGACGACCGCGTCCCAGAGAGGGGGGGGCCTCATGAGCCGCTCCCCGTCACGCGGGACACGAGGGTCTTGATTGCGTCGCGCGTATAGTCGGTAGTGGCGCGGACCGCGGGAAGCGGGTCACGCCAATCCACGTAGTCGTAGCCGGTCGGCTTCAGGAACGAGAGACCGAACTCCAGCACCGTCCGCGCGGGGGGTGTGATTCCGGGCCTGCCGCGCTCGCGGAAGGTGGTGATCGTCCTGTTGATGTCTCCGCCCAGATGACGCATCCAGCAGCCGATCCGATAGCGCTCGACTTTCTGGATCGGTCCCCCGGTCGCCCATTGGTAGAGGAGGTATGGGAAGTCCACGCCGGCTCGCACCGCGACTTCGACGGACGCCGACAGCCGCGGATTGATCTCCATCAGATACGGAATGCCGGCGGCGTCACGTCGGAACTCGACCTCGGAGTAGCCCTCGAGATCGAGCTCGCGCACGAGCGCTTCGGCCTGACACCCGATATCGGGTGGAATCGCGATGCTCTCGCGCAAGACCGACTCCCCGCCCAAGGGGGGACTGGTTCGCTGGGCCCACTGGGCGAAACGCGCGTACACCTCACCATCGGCATACAGGAAGCTCACGGCCTCGCGCTTTCCCGGGAGCAGCTCCTGGTACAGAGCGGCCTCACCGAAGCGCGTCACTGCCTCGACCGCGTGACGAGCCTCCGCGGCAGTGACCACCATTCGGGGGCCCAGCCGTGCGCCGGCTCGCCCGTTCCACATCCAGGACTCGCACGGTTTGATCACCGCGGGGAGCCCGATGTTCTTCAGTGCCCCCGCCATGTCCCCGACGTCGCGGACGACGACCTCGCGCGGGATGCCCAGCCCGAGGCGCTTCGCCACCTCCAGCGTGCGCTCCTTGTTGATCGCTATCGCCAGCGCCGCTTCGTCGGCGAGGGCCACGCGGGTCCGCCGCTCGAGCCGAGCGCGATGCAGACGCAACAGGGCGATCGTGGCGTCGTTGGCGGCGATTACGACGCGGGCGCCGCTCTGGTCCAGCCAGTTCTCCAGCGCGACGCGGTAGGCGTCCATCGCTTCCTCAGGTGGGAACACGACCGCCTGGCCGCACCAGCGGGACGAGAACGCCGGTGTGTGGGGCTGGGTGCCAGCGACGGCGACGCGTAGCCCGCGACGACCGAGGGATCGCACCGTCACCAGCGCCTGCCGCAGGGAGGCGTTGAGCACAACCGCGTCGAATGTCATCGCTGCGGCGCGCGAGGCGGGCAAGAACCGGGCCGGGTCACCGCCGCGTGGGAAGCACGCTTGTTTCCGGCGGTTGTGGCTCGCTGTCCCAGCCGTGCAACGTCGAGTCGCCGCCGCGCCTGCGGCGCCCGGCGCACGCGCTTTACCGGGCCAGCACGAGCAGTCGCCACTGTCCCCCGATACGAGGCCCCCAGTCCTGGTGCAGCGCGAACAGCACGCGAACGGGGAGTCTCACGGTCGCTCGTGCGACGTAGCCCGCGACTCGCCGCGCCAGCCGCAGGGGGTCTTGCTTGTTCTCGTTCCACACGTAGCGGAGCGAGTTCACTTGCCACGTATACAGGCAGTCGATGACGTCGTAACCGACATCGCGCAACATCTCGAGCGCGAGCTCCTTGGTGAAGTAGTGGAGGTGCCCGTACGACGCGTGAAAGTGTCGTAGCTTGCCCAGCAACACGTTTCGCACGGAGATATCGAGCGGAATGTGGATGAGCTTATACTCGGCCTTCGACTTCAAGTCGCGGAGGAAGCTGAAGCAGTCCTCCACGTGCTCGAGGACATCCATGAGCAGCATGAGATCATAGTGCGCGTCCGGCTCTTCCCGGATATCCGCGAGCTTGAACTCCAGCCCGTCGTCCGGGAGCCGCCGCGAGCGCGGCAACGCCTGCGGCGAGAGTTCATATCCGCAACAGCGGCAGCGTCGTCCCAGACCCTCGTGCACCAACCGCAGCACTTCTCCGGCCCCGCAACCCACATCGCAGATCGTGGACGGCGCGAGCTGGTGCCGCGCGAGCATCTGCAGGACGTACTTGGCCTTCCAGGGAGATTCGTCCGCATGCCACAGCGGGTTCTTGAGGAGGTATTCGCCGCTCACGTACTGCTCGCGAATCATCGCAGTTGCTCGCTTGCTTCCGGCACGTCCGTCCGGCGCCGCGCGGCGCCGCGCGTGAGGTCGACCACGACATGGTGGGGGCCGGCGCCCGCCAGCGCGCGCGCCGCCTCGTCAGAGGTGTTGCCGACCACCAGAACCTCCGCGTGCGCGAGCAGGCTCTCGACGCTGTCGCAGAGCAGCGAGGCGATGTGCGGGATCTCGTCTTCGATGTAGCGGCGGTTCGCGCCCCGCAAGCGCGCCACCGCAACGCTGGGATCGAGGATGCGGACGTCGCAACCCTTCCCGATGAGCGTCTCGACCAGCGTCACCATGGGGCTCTCCCGCAGGTCGTCGGTGCCGGGTTTGAAGGCGAGGCCCACGACTCCGATCCGCCGTCGTCGCAGCGCGAGGATCGCCTCGGTCGCCCGACGGACCTGCCCTTCGTTCGACGGCAGGATCGCAGAGAGCACCGGGAGGGAGACGTCGGCGGCGCGGGCCGCGTGCAGCAAGGCGCGGATGTCCTTCGGCAGGCACGAGCCGCCGAAGGCGAAGCCTGGACGTAGATACGCCTCGGAGACGTTCAGCTTCCGGTCCATCAGAAAGATCCGAATGGCCTCTTGCGCGTCCGCGCCGAGCGCCGCACACACGTCGCCGATTTCGTTGGCGAAACACACCTTGAGCGCGTGGAACGCGTTAGAGAGGTACTTGACGACCTCCGCCGTGGTCACATCGGTGTGGACGAAGGGGGCCTCGACCGCGCCATACAGCGAGCGGAGCGTCGCAGCCGTGTCGGGGTCGGCGCACCCGACCAGCGTGAACGGGGGACGCGCGAAGTCGCGGATCGCGGAGCCTTCGCGCACGAACTCCGGGTTCACGGCGACCCGCAGCGACGATCCCAAGTCGCGCCCCACGGCGGCGGCGGCGGCGGCGATGGCGGGCACTAGCACGCGCTCCGTCGTCCCAGGGAGCACGGTGCTGCGCAACACAATGGTGTACGACTCGCCGCGCGCGGCCAGCGCCCGACCGATCTCCTGGCCGACGCGTTCGATCGCATCGACGCGGAGCTGCCCGCCTGGCCCACTGGGCGTCCCGACACAAATCAGACCGATCGTGGCGTTGCGCATCGCCTCGGGGGTCGAGATCGTCGCCCGCAACTGACGCCTCTTGACGACGTCGCCCACCAGCTTCCCCAGGCCGGGTTCCACGACCGGCGACGCGCCGCCGTTGATCAAGGCGACCTTCTCTTCGTCGATGTCGACGCCAATCACCTCATGACCCGCTTCTGCCAGACAGGCCGCGGTCACGGAGCCGACGTAACCGAGCCCGAACACGTTAACGCGCATGCCGGATGGCCTCCTCGCACCTGGCTTCGAACTCGCGAGCCACGTGCGACCACGAGTACCGCTGCTCCACCAGCCGGCGGCCCGCGCCGCCCAGCGCGTGACGCCGGGCCGGATCCCGCAGCAGCGCGACCACGGCGGCCGCGAATTGCGCGGGATCGTCCGCCTGCGCGAAGTGCGTCTCCGGTGTGAGCGGCAGCCCCTCGACTCCCACTGTCGTCGACACCACCGCCTTTCCCATCGCGAGCGCCTCGAAGATCTTGAGCCGCGTTCCGCCGCCGACCCGGAGTGGTACCACAAACACGGCCGCTTGAGCCACGTGCGGTCGGACATCGTCGACGGTGCCCGTGATACGCACGCCCGGGACCGCCGCCAGCTGTCGTACGCGAGGGCCGGGGTTCCTTCCGACCACCGTCAGGGTCGCGTCCGGCGCGGCGGCGCGGATGCGGGGGAAGACCGCGTCGACGAAGTGCACGATGCCGTCCTCGTTGGGAAACCAGTCCATCGCGCCCGTGAAGACGATGGTCCCGGGACGCTCCTGTGCTCCGTTGGGAGTGAAGTACGCCGTGTCCACGCCGGTCGGGATCGCGCGAATCAGGGCGCGGGGCGCCTGGGCGGCCAGCACGGCGCGATCCGCCTCGGAAACGGCGATCGTCAGGCGAGCCCGGTTGCAAGCCCGGGCCTCGCAGCCGCGCATCTTCCGCCACTCCAGTGCCAAAAGAGCGCGCCTCCACAGCCGCGGCTCGACCCGGCTGAGGCGCTTCCAGATCATGTGCTCCACGTTGTGAGCGAACAGGACGCTCGCGACGGGTCCGTCGAGCGGCACATTCGGTGTCGTGATGAGAAAGTCCGCCACGCAGAGATCGAACTTCCCCCCCCCGGCGAGCAGTCGTGCCACCTCCCGGCGCAGCGCCGGAACCCGCCATTTGCGGATGTGAACGGGTAGTGACGAGAGCCAGGAGCGGGCGAGGGCGAGGGCGAAGCGGACGCTCCCGTGTTTCGCTGCCGCATACGGCAACGAGATCACCCGTTCGCACCCCGTCAAGCGGGCCGCGAGTCCCTCGGGATCGTCCTGTGGGCCGTGCGCCGTCAGCAGTGTCACACGATGCCGACGGCTGAGCTCCTCGATCATGTGGAAGCTCCGCAGTCGGCCGCCCGAGTCGAGCGGCCAGAGACCGTCGACCTTCACCCAGAGGATGCGCATCTGCCCTCCAGGGGACGCATCACATGCGCGACGTCCTCCCCATCCACGAAGATCCGCTGCCAGATCTCGAGATTCACGAGCAGCCACAGGCGAAGGCCGTGCTCCCAGGTCCCCGCTCGGTGCTCGTCCGCGAGCCGCCGGAGGAACGCTCCTCGGAACAGCCCTCGCGCGAGCGCGCGCCGTCCCAACACGAACTCATCGACGACGGGCCAGAACCCGTCGCGGAACCAGCGATTCACGGGAACCGGGAAGCCCATCTTGCGGCGCGTCAGGATCTCGCGGGGCACGAGGTCGCGCAGTGCCGTCCGCAGCACGGCCTTCGTGCGCCAGCCGCGCAGCTTGCTGCGGGGCGGGAGCGCGGCGATGTGCTCGACGAACTGGTGGTCCAAATAAGGCACCCGGCTCTCGACCGACGCCGCCATGCTCATTTGATCCTGCTTCATCAGCAGCCGGACCAGATACGTCTCGACGTCCGCGTGGCTCATCCGCTCGAGCGTGCCGCCGCCCGCCTCCTCATAGGCGCGCAGCCCGTCGGCGTAGGGATCCCGCGCGGTGAGGAGGTCGAGACGTGACAGGAGTTGGGGCTGGAGGGCCACCGGAAAGATCGCCCAGTTCTCGTAGAACAGGTCGCGAGGACTGGGCCCGAGTGCCAGGAACGTTCGTGTCGCGTAGCGACGCACCGGTCGCGGCAGGCGTCGCGCGAGCGCCTTCACGCCTTCCTGAAGCGCGTGCGGGGTCAGGGCCCAATAGAATCGGCCGAGTCGCTCGTTCCAGGCGGTGACGCGGTAGCGGTCGTAGCCGAGGAACAGCTCATCGGCCCCCTCGCCGGTGAGCACCACCTTGACATGGTCGCGCGCCAGGCGCGAGACGAAATACAGCGGAACGCTCGAGGGAAATCTGATCGGCTCGTCTTCGTGCCAGACGAGCTGCGGCAGCGCCCCGAAGAACTCCGCGGGCGCCACGACCAGCTCCCGGTGCTCGGCCCCGACCGAGCGGGCGGCGAGACGGGCGTAGGCGAGCTCGTTCGCCTCGGCATCGGAGAAGCCTACGGAGAACGTGCGGATCGGCTCCGTGACCATCGGCGCCATCAGGGCCGCCAGACCGCTCGAATCCATCCCACCCGACAGAAACAGCCCGAGTGGCACGTCGCTCATGAGATGACTCCGCACGGCATCGGCGAGTCGGGCACGTACCTCGCGTCCGCTCGCCTCGAGCGAGCCCGCGCTGCCGTTCTCGGTCGCGACCGGCATTCGCCAGTAGCGGCGCTGCCGGGGACCGTCGGCCCACGACCAGGTGAGGGTCCGTCCCGGCAAGAGCTTGCGCACGCCGCGGAAAAACGTCTCCTCCCCGGCCACGAAGCCCATGGCCAGGAACTCGGGAACGATCGAGTGGTTCAGTGCCGGGCGGACGGAACCGCCGGCGAGAATCGCCTTGACCTCCGACGCGAACACCAGCTCATGCTCGGTCCAGGCGTAGTACAGCGGCTTGATGCCGAGCCGATCGCGGGCCAACAACAGTCGTCCGCGCTTTGTGTCCCACAAGGCGAACGCAAACATCCCCTGGAGTCGCTCGACGCAGCGCTCGCCGTCCTCCTCGTACAGATGCAGGATCGTCTCGGTGTCGCTCCGGGTCCGATAGTGGTGACCGCGCCGGCTGAGCTCCGACCGGAGGTCGGCGTGGTTGTAGATCTCGCCATTGTAAACGAGCCACACCGTGCCGTCCTCGTTGGACATAGGTTGGCGGCCGCCGGCCACATCGACGATGGCGAGCCGGCGCATCCCGAGCCCCACCGGTCCGTCGATCCACAGGCCGTCGCCGTCGGGTCCGCGATGGCGCAGCACGTCCCGCATCCGCGTGAGACGTGCTTGGTCCACGGTGTCCTGTTGGTTCAGTTTGACAATACCCACGATCCCACACATGCACGCCAACAGTGCAAGGGATATGCCCACCACGAGGCGCGGCCCTCGCGCCGCCGGCGCCGTTGCGCGGTCGCGACAACGGCGTTTCGGAGAACGCTGGCGCACCGCGGCTCGGGCTGGTCTCGCTCTTGCGGCCGAAGCGCCTTGTGTCCGACGCAGCTGTAGTCTCTCGCCCCACCGCCCTCGACCGCTCGCTCCTGCACGGCGTCGCCTGGACGGCCGCGACCAAGTGGGCTAGCCAGGCACTCGGCTGGGCATCCTGGTTGATCGTCGCCCGGTTGCTCACCCCCGAGGACTATGGCCTCGTCGGCATGGCCGCGATCTATCTCGGGCTGATCACGCTCCTCTCCGAGTTCGGCCTCGGGGCCGCGGTCCTCGCCATACGAGAGCTGCGCGCGGATCAGATCAACCAGCTCAACGGCCTGTCAGCGCTGTTGGGGTTGGCCAGCCTGGTCACGTCGTGCATCGTCGCGCTCCCGTTGGGGCGTTTTTTTCACGCGCCACAATTGCCGCTTGTCGTGGCCGCGATGAGCACGACATTTGTCATCACGTCGTTCAAGACCGTGCCGCTGGCGCTGCTCCAGCGGGAGCTGCGCTTCAAGGCGCTCGCGCTCATCGATCTATGCCAGGCGCTGGCGCTGGCCATCTGCATGATCGGCCTCGCCGCGGCTGGGTTTCGATACTGGACCCTCGTGTATGGTGCGGTGCTGGGCGCCCTGATTTCGACGGCGGCGGTGCTCCGGCTGCGTCACGTCCCGCTCGCGTGGCCGCGGCTCAAATCCCTGAAGGTCGCGACGGCGATGAGCTCCAACGTCCTCATCTCCCGCGTGTGCTGGTACACCTCCGCCAACGCGGACTTTCTCGTTGCCGGGCGCATCCTGGGTAAGGCTGCGCTCGGCTTCTACAACGTCGCCTGGACGTTGGCGAGCGTGTCGGTGGACAAGATCACGGGATTAGTCGGGCAGGTCACGCCGGCCTTTTTTTCGGCGGTGCAACAGGACGCCGCGGCTATGCGGCGGTACCTGCTGCGAATCACCGAAGGCATCGCGCTGATCACTTTCCCCGTGAGCCTGGGGATCGCGCTGGTGGCTCGGGATTTCGTCCTTGTGGTCCTCGGTGGGAAGTGGGCGGCGGCGATCGCCCCGCTACAAATCCTCGCCGCCTACGGGGCCGTTCGCTCGCTCACGCCACTGTTGCCGCAGGTGCTCCACACGATCAGGGACACGAAGTTCGAGATGTGGACGATGGTCGGGGCCGCCGTGCTCATGCCCACGAGCTTCTACATCGGCGGGCACCGGTGGGAGACGGTCGGTCTCGCGATGGCGTGGGTGCTGATGGATCCGCTGATCACCAGCCTGCTGTACTGGCGCGTCTGCTCCAAGATCGCGTTGTCGTTCTCCACCTACCTGGGTGCGCTGTGGCCCGCGGTGAGCGCGACGGCCCTCATGGGTGCCGCAGTCCTCACGGTGCGGGCATACGGCGGCAGAGACTGGACCGGGGCCGTTCAGCTGGCTGCCGAGATCGGCGCGGGAGTGATCACGTACGGGCTCGCGTGCCTGCTCCTGCACCGGGAGCGGCTCAAGGCGTTCTATGAGCTCGTCGTCGCTTCGCGCCGGGGAGCCGAAGGATGCCCGTGAACGACGCCCGGCGGCTGCTGGTGATCTCCTACTACTTCGGTTCCGATGGCCCCGTTGGGGGGCTGCGGTGGGCCGGCTTCGCCAAGTACCTCGCCCCGCTGGGCTGGAAGGTGTCGGTCCTCACCGGCGCGCCCGTCGAAAACGGCGCGACGCTCGGCGCACGCGTCGAGACCTGTCCGCGCTTCCCCACTTTCATGGATGCGTGCCGGCGGCTCGTCCAAAGGGGTGTGCGACCATCAGTCGAGCGGGCGCCGAGTTCATCGGGTGCGCCGCCGTCCGAGCTATCGGGCGTGTTGGGCGAACTGCGTCGGGAGATCGCGGCGCTCCTGGTTTTTCCTGATGAGAGCCGCGGCTGGATGGTGCGAGCCGCCTTGCGTGGCCGAGCGGTGATCCGGCGATTGCGGCCGCAGGTAGTCGTCAGTAGCGGGCCGCCGCACTCGGCTCACCTCGTGGCGGCGCTCGCCACGATTGGAAGCCGGGCGCGATGGTTGATCGACCTGCGCGATCCCTGGGCGGGACCGCTCACGCAAGCGTGGATAACGCACCCGAGAATCGGGTCGAGAACGTTCCGTGCTCTCTCGCCGCCGCTGGAACGCCTTGCCTTCGGGGCGGCCGATGGGGTCATTACCAACACCCATCAGCTCGCGGACGCGCTCGCGACGAAGTATCCCGACGTGCCCGTCGTATGCGTTCCCAACGGTGTCGACGCGGAGGGCTTACCCGCGCCCTCTGCCGCACGCCAACCGTTCCCGGGGTTGGGCATCGCGTACGTCGGCCGGCTGTACGGGAGCCGCGATCTCGGGCCGGTGATGGAGGCGCTTCGGATCTTTCTCGAGCGTCATCCCGAGGCGGCCGCAGCCGGCTCGAAGCTGCGCATCGCCGGTGGCGCTGCCGACGCTCGCAATGCTCAGGTCTTCGACCGCGCACTGGCCGCCGCTCGAGTCGAGCCGCACGTGGAAGTCTTGGGCTGGGTGTCCCGCGCCGCAGCTCTCGAGGTCGTGGCTCGGTCACGGCTGGCCGTGGTGCTGGCACAAGGACAAGAGCTGCAGATCCCGGCCAAGCTGTACGAATCGATCGCCCTGGGTATTCCGACGCTGGTCGTGGCGCCCCAGGACAGTGCGACGGCGGTCGAGGGAGGCCGGCTCGGCGCCGTGGTGTGCGATTGCCGTGACGTCGATGGGATGGCGCGCCTGCTGGAGCGTCTGTGGCGGTCCGGCGCACCAGAGCGGTCTCACTGCCCCGTCCCGATCACGTACGACATGCTCGCGCCGCAGGTCGACCGGATTCTGAACGGTTTCGCGCCGGTTGCCACGGGCCACGCGGTCACGGCATCGGTATGACGCCGCACGCGGTGAACGTCGACCCCGCGGGCGGGCGTGGACACGTAACGGCCGAGCGGTCACGCGCCGAAGAAGCGCGCATCCGCGCCGCGTACGCACGACGCGGCGGTGCATGGCGATACGACTGGGGGAATCCGGCCTACGTGTTCGCGATGCACGATCTGGAGCGGCGCGTGCTGAGAGCGCTGCGTCGCTCGGGGTCGTGGCCGCTGGCAGGGAGACGTATTCTCGACGTCGGCTGCGGCACGGGGTATTGGGTCCAGCGACTGATCGCCTGGGGCGCCCAGCCGGACGATGTCGCCGGGATCGACCTGCTGCGCGACCGGGTCCGCAAAGCGTCACGGCTCAGCCCGTCCCCCGTCGCGCTGTCCTGTGGCAGCGCTCTCGCCTTGCCCTACCGCGGCGCGACGTTCGATCTGGTGTTGCAGTTCATGGTGTTCTCGTCCATCCTCGACCCCGAAGTGCGGGCCTCGGTGGCGGACGAGATGGTTCGCGTTCTCGCACCGGGAAGGGGTGCCATTCTCTGGTACGACTTCGCTCTGCCGAACCCTCGTAACCGCGATGTCCGTCCCGTGCGGGCTGGTGAGATCCGCCGCCTCTTCCCGGGGTGTACCGTGGAGCTGCGTCGGATCACGCTCGCCCTGCCGCTCACACGCCTCCTCGCGCCGCTCTCGTGGACCCTATGCGCGCTGTTGAACCTCGTTCCGCCGCTGCGGACCCACTACCTGGGCGTGATCACCAAGCGCTGAGGGGGGGGCGTCAGGACACCTTCAGGACGACAAAGACGTTGAAGGTCGGCCCCGTGACCGGTGGCGGTGTGAAGGCTCGCCCGATCGCGGCGGGCGGGGTGATGCCGGCCATGGGCAGGTCGATACGGCCTCCCTGGTAGACCCCGCGGGCGACCGGGGCGCCATAGAAGTCCTGCACGTTCTGCACGACGTACCAGTCACCCGAGTGCAAGACCCCAGAGAGGTCCACGCTGACCGTGGGTTGCCGCGTCCAATTGTAGACGACGATGTTCGCCCGCCCTGCCTCGTATTGATTGGGGCGCACGACCACCAGGTCGGGTGGGGCACCGCTCCCCTCGTAACGGCCTGGACGGGTCAAGCCCGTTTGCGCCTGCCACGTCGTGAAGTCCGCGGGAGTGTTGGGTGTGTGCTGCCAGCTCCACTGGGTCGGGACGCCGTAGAAGTGGTTGTCGGACCAGGTCTGGCCGCTCACCGTGGAGTCGGTCAGCACCATCGGGCCTGAGTAATCGTAGACCAGGTTCCGGCGTACGATGGCCGAGGACCAGTGGTTGATGTAGAGGGCGCCGACGAAGTAGTTGCCCTCGAGCACGACATCGCCGTTCGCGTCTGAGCCATCCGCATACCCGATCTCCGCCGCAACCCTGTAGGGACTGAAGTTGGCCGCTGTCTCTCGATAGGTGTAGTTGTCGCGGACCACGATGTTGCGGGCCGCCGGCGTGCCCCCGATTAACAGTTCGTTATTTCGGTTGACCGGCGTGCTGATGGAACCGTTGCCGAAGAAGACATTGCCTTCGATGTCGAAGCCGCTGAGGCGACCCTCCGCCGGCTTGGAATAGATGTGGAGGCCGTACGCCTCGTTGTTGAACACAATGTTGTCGGCGACGGTGACGGTACCGGTGGCCACGTCGTTCTGCAGGTACAAGCCGTGGTCGAGATTGAAGTGCGTGCCGTTGTTGTAGATGAGGGAGCCGTAAATGGTGGTCTGGGTCGCAGAGGTGTACAGTGGCGTGAAGCTCGCCACGCCGCTATTGAGCCCGTCGTGAACGACGAGATTGACGAAACGTTGGCCTGCGCCGGCCCGGACACCAATGAGATACTCGGAGTCCAAGGGTTTGCCGGTCGTTGGGAGGCTCGTCACCTCGAACCCCCAGAACCACGTGTACGCACCAGCCGCGTAGAGGCGATCCGTCACGATCGCGTGCTCGCCGGGCGCCTGTCGCACCACGATGGGTGCGTCGGCGGTCCCGGTCAGCGTGCTGAGGAACCCGTCGCGATATGTGCCGCCGGTGTACGTGCCCCCGCGCAACCAGATCGTACTCCCTGGCGTGACCTGCGCCGGCTGGCTCAAGGCCGTCTGTAGGTCCCACGGCTTTGCAGACGATCCGTCTCCAGAGCTGGAGCCGGTCGGGAGTGGCGCCGCGTAGAACTCGGGGCCGTCAGGGGCTCGGGAGTATCGGGCGACGTCGTGTTGGGCGCAGGAGGCTGACAGCAGGAACCATGGGAGCGTCCAGCCGCGACGCCACATGGGCGCCTTCAGCGACGGAGTGGGGAAAAGAGGGGATGGGGGGGTCCACAACTCTCCACCTCTCCTCCTTCGTGGACCTCCGGCCTCCCCGGATGGCAGCGGCCGTGACGTGTCCGCATGAGGACGAACACGTTGAAGGTCGGCCCAGTGACGGGCGCCGCCTGTGCGGTGACGACTCCCAGCGGTGTCGGAGCAGTAACGCCGAGCATCGGTAGCTCCAGGGGCTTGCCGGTATAGGTGCCGCTGGCAGCTGGGGGACCGTAGAAGTCCTGAACGTTTTGCACCACGTATCGGTCGCCCATGTCGAGGATGCCCGAGACATCCACGCTCACCGCACTCTGCTGCGCCCAGTTGTAGACGATGATGTTCGCCCGCCCCGGCTCGTAGCGGTTCGGACGCACCACGATCTTGATGCCCGAAGGGGCCGTGCCGCCGTACGTGCCCGGATCGACGAGTCCCGTGAGCGCGCGCCAGCCGGCGAACGCTATCGTGGCACTGGTATCATGGCGCCACGCCAGGGCGGTGGAATCCCCAAAGAATGTGTTGCCGCTCCACGTCTGGCCGCTGACGTCACCGAGGTTCCAGAGCAGCCCGCTGTGGGCAAAGTTGAACAGCGTGTTTCCCGTCACGAGCGCCGTCGCCCACGAACCGATCCGAGCCCACCCGCCGACGAAGTAGTTGTTGGTGAGGACGACGTCGTGATTCACGACCAGATTGTAGCCCACGTCGGCGGCCTTGGTATTCGCGTCGTTGCTGCGGTACGTGTAGTTCTGATCGATCACGATTCCTGACGCCGGAAAGTGGCCGCCAACGAACATGTCGGCATCCGACGACACGCCCCATACGTAGTCGTTGAAGGCGACGTTGCCTTCGATGGCGATGTTCTGCAGGTACGGTCCGACCTTGGCGAAGCAATGGATCCCGAACGCCCAGTTGTCGAAGACGATGTTGTCCTCCAGCAGCGTGCTGGACTGGCTCTGGCAGTAGATGCCGTGGTCCAGATTGTCGGTCCGCCCGTTGTTGTACGAGATCGAGCCGTACACCTCGGCATCGGTGCCCTGGGGCCAGATGAAGATCCCGCTCCCCGTCGCATCGTGGACGACCAAATTGATGAACTTGGCTCCGGGCGCCTGGTCATCGATGCCAAACAGCTCGGAGCCCGCCTGCTGCACGGTGTTCACGACCTCGAATCCCCAATACCACGTATACCCGCCCTGGACGCCCAGGAAATTCGTAACGGTCGCGCGCTCACCGGGAAATTGTCGAACCACGATGGGGGCGGCTGCCGTTCCGGTCAGCTGGCTGACGTAGCCGCCGGCGACGGGCCCGTCGGCATACGTCCCGCCGCCCAGCCAGATGGTGGCGCCGGGGGTCACTGCCGCGGGACCGCTGAGGGCCGTCGCTAGGTCCCATGGGTTAGTGAATGATCCGTCACCGGCCGGGGAGCCGGTCGGCGAAACGAAAAACGCCGGCCGGGAATCGAAGCGCAGGTCGGCGGAGGGTGTAGCGTGGCCGTTACCGGGCGCAACCGCATCCGGCGAGGCGCAGCCCCCATACAACAGGAGCGACATGAGTGCGCTGCTCACCCATCCCGACCGGGTGTGCCGCGGCGAGCGGCCGCCCAAGGAGCACATTGCGGGGGCGCCAGCAGCGCAAGTTTCGCACCGGTTAGCTCGGAGCCTCTCGCGCGGCGATGCGCGGACACAACCCGATATCCGGCCGGGAGTTGTCGCCGCGCTCGGTCCGTTCCGTGGCGGCGATACATCGTCGCCAATCAGCAGCGCTCTGCTGCGCCGCCTCCAGAGCCTTGCTGAACCTCGTGCCACAGCTCGAACTCGGCCACGTGGAAGAGCCTGAGCGCGGCTTCGGGCGCGATGCAACGACTGTTCCGCACCGCGCGCAGCATTTCCTCTACGTTGTAGATCCCGCGGTCCCGAGCGGCGCGACTGGCGAGGATGTCCCGCAACGGTTTGGCGAGGGCGCCGGTCATCCACGTGTGCAACGAGGTCGGAAACCCCATCTTCTCGACCCGAGTTCTCACCGAGTCCGGGATTCGCCCGCGCAGGCTCCGCCGAAGCAGGGCCTTGTTCCACCTGCCTTGCATCTTCCTGTCGGCGGACACTTGGAAGGCCAAGGAGACCAGACGGTAATCCATGAACGGCAAGCGAGCCTCCACCCCGTGGGCCATCGAGTTGCGATCCTCCAGCCGGAGATAATGCGGGAGGCGAGCCCGTTCGACGGAGTATCTGAGGACCGTGTTCAAGTCGGGCTCCTGGTAGCCGTCATCGCACGGCCCGCGCCCGTCTCCGGCGCACTCGAGCAGACTCGGGGTGAACCAGCTCAGCTGTTGCGGACCGGACCCGTTCCGCCGTTGCGTGAGGCGGCGATACGGAGGGATGCGGCGCAGCTGATGATGGAGCACGCGTCCCACGGAGCGGAGAAACAGACGCCCGGCGCCGGTCCGGTGCCATGCCGCATACTCGCGTACTTCGTGCCACGCTCTGGCGACTTGCATGGTGCGGAGCAATGTGTACCAGTAATCGTCGAAGTAGCTCGGGTAGCCCGCCCAGACCTCATCCGAGCCCTGCCCGTTCAGCACGACCTTGACGCCGTTACTCGCCGCCAGCTTCATCAGGTGGAATCCGGCGATGGGCGCCCCCGAGATGATCGGCTCATCCTGAAACCGCACCACCTCCAGCAGGCTGTCCCACATCGCGTGCGGGGTCAGCGATATGCGATGCAACAGCGCGCCTGTCTGCGAGAGCGTGTCCGCGATGAAGGCACGCTCATCGAACTCCGGCTCATGGTAGCAGAACGCGAGCAACGGGGCCGCGTCTCCCTGACGGTTTCGTGCCATCGCGCAAATGATCGCCGTGGAGTCGAGACCCCCCGACAAGCACACGCCCACCGGCACGTCGCTCCGCAGCCGGATGCGCACCGCGTCTTCGAGCAGCTCGGCGACCCTCTCCTCGACGTCCCCCCGCCCCGGCTCGACGTCGAGCTCGGAGAGAGACCAGTAGGACCATTGCCGCCACTCGCCATCGAGCCGGAGCTCGAACGCGCATCCCGGAGGGACCTGCTCGATCTGTGCGAAAAAAGTCGCGGGAGTCTCGTCCAGCTTGCCGTGGACGAGGAAGTCAGCGGACACCTGCCAGTTGGTTTCCCGGACGTAGAGACCCGAGGCCAGAATGGCCTTCACCTCGGAAGCGAGCAGCCAGTAGTCCTTGCCCTGGTGGAAGAAGAGGGGCTTCACCCCGAACCGGTCTCGCGCGCCGAACAGCACGCCGCGGCGCCGGTCGTGGATGACGAACGCCCACATGCCGTTCAGCCTGGCCAGGCAGTCCGGGCCCCAGTGCCGATAGGCCGCCAGCAGGACTTCGGTGTCGCTGGTGGACCGAAACGTGTAGCCGGCGGCACGCAGCTCGTCGCGCAGCTCGATGTAGTTGTAGATCTCACCATTGAAGACGATGACGAACTGGCCATCGTCCGAGCGCATTGGCTGGTGACCGCTGGGGCTCAGGTCCAGAATGGAGAGCCTGCGAAAACCGAACCCCACCTGCTGGTCGACGTACAACCCCGAATCGTCCGGGCCCCGATGCGCGATGCTCCGCGCCATCCGCGTCAGGACTACCTCTTCCGCCGGTCGGCCATCGATGCCGAGCATGACGACAAGACCGCACATTCTCGAGTGCGCCTTTCGACTCTTTTCAGTGGGGGTGCGTCGCATAAACGATGCCGGTGTGCGGCGTTGGGGGGGAGACCCTATGGTGAGAACAAAAGCCCCCCGGCGTTGACGCCGGGGGGGAGAGGGGGGGGTGCTGGCTGGTCCCCTATGAGCAGGGGCAGCCTCAATGCCACTCGAAGGGGCCGATGTCGTAGGTGGCGCCGAGGGGGCGGGCGTAGCCGTCGAGGTCGAGGAGCGGCACGCAGCCGGTTTGGCCGGCGGCGCAGGTGGTGGTGCCGGCATCGATCGCCACCGCGCCGCTGC
>DATLKF010000012.1:0-4841 GCA_035538515.1 Gemmatimonadales bacterium | reverse complement strand
GCGAGGGGATCTTCAGCAACATCGAACACACGCGGTTTCACCTCCCGCAGATCGCGTTGCGTGCCGCGGTGCGAGCCGACTGGTCGTCCGCGCCGTTTTTCCGCGACGCGAGTGGAGCGCTGCAGCGCTCGAACACGAAGGGCGTGCTCGAGCTCGTGTACGTCTTCTAGGGGGAGGGGGGGAGGCAGTCATGCTATACGACTTGCGACGTGTCGACGTCGCGATCAAGTGGCTGGTGACGTGCTTACTCGCCACGCTGGGACTGTCGTATGTGTTCGGGGCGCTGATGGTCGGGCTGTACGCGGGGTTCACGCCGCAGCGAGTCGCGGCGACGTATGCGGGTCCCGAGATGTCGATGCCGATGCCGCCCGAGACCACGATGGTCGTGCAGCATCCGGTGACGATGAGCGATTTCGCCAGACCCGAGGTCCACGTCGTCGACACCGACCTGTTGATTCAGGACACCCACGTGCACGTCCCCATGTACGGCCTGATTGCGGTCGCCCTCGGCTTGATCGTGGCGGGGCTGCCCCTACGGCGTCACTGGGCGCTCGCGCTCATCACCCTGCTGTTCGTCGCGCCGTGGCTCGACTTCGCCGGCATGTGGCTCACCAAGTTTGCGTCGCCGCGCTTCGCGCTCGTCACCCTGCTCGGCGGCTGGGCGATGGGCGCCGGATATCTCGTGGTGGCGGCGCTGGCCGTTTACCAGATGTGGTTTTCCCAGAAAGGACTCGACCGATGAACCTGCTGATTCGCGTGACCGCGTTGGCGTCGCTGGCCGCGCTGCTGCACATCACGCCAGTGGTGGTGCTCGTCAAGCGTCCCGACGCGGTGCAAGCCCTGTTGCCGGGAGCGGACGCCTTTTTCGCGCGTGAGGTCCATTTGAGCGCGGCGGACGCCCACCGCTTACACCAGAGCGTCGATTGGAGTCCGGAGGACGGCGTGCTGGCGTTCTACACTGGCAAGGCGGGGTCCACCCTCGTGGGCGCGCTCCTGTTCGTGCGCGTCGACACGCCCCACGGCCCCATCGAGGTCGCCGTGGGCTTCACCCCCCAGGGCACGGTGCGCGGGGTCGTGACCACCAAGGCGACCGTCGAGATGAAACCCTGGGCGCTAGAAGCGATCGGAGCGGGTCTCACCCAGCATTACGTCGGGCTCAAGTCTGGGGACGCCCCGGCGGGGGCCGCCGCGATCGCGAACAAGGCGAGCAATCTTGCGCAGTACTTTGCCGGCGAGGTCGACAAGGGGGTGGCGCGGGCTCTTGCGGCCTACGGGTCGTTCTACAATCATGGGAGTGCCTGACAGCGGTTCGTTCTGAGACGGTTTCGTAACATCTTCGGGGCGGAGCGGTTCTACATGGGCATGCGACTCTCCTTCGCGGTGGTTGCGCTCGCGGCCATGGCCACGGTCGCGTGCCCGTACTCGGACCAGCTGCTCGGCACTAAGGGGCTCACCTTTGGAAACGGGGGGGGCGGGGGAACGGGCCCCGACGCCCTCAGCTTCACCGTACAGCCGAGCACCGCGACCGCGGGCAACATCATCACCCCGGCGATCCAGGTGACCGTGCGCGATAGCCTCGGTAACGTGGACGCGGCATTCACGGGCGCCGTCACGATCGGCTTCGCCGTCAATCCGGTAGGGGGCAATTTGACGGGCACGCGGAGCGTCGTGCCCACCAACGGGGTCTCGTCATTCGGCGATTTGGCGATCGACAAATCCGGTGCGGGTTACCAGCTGTTGGCGAGCGCGCCCGGCGCCACCTCCGCGTCGAGCGGCACTTTCAACATCCTCGCTCCCTGACTCTGCTCGAGTGCTAGCCGACGGCCCGGGACGGCTCGTTCCAGGCGATCTCGAAAAAGCCGTTGCAGCGATGGCAGCGCATGCTTGCCGGGTGGCCCTCGAGCTGGGCCCTGTCGCGGCAGTTAGGACAGACGGCGTAGCGGGGACCCCACGTGGTGGGGAATCGGGGCGAGTTCTTGGGGCTCGGTACCACCGACCAATAGAGCGCCGGTTCCGGAGAGAGCTGCAGCTGACCCCGCGGCACGACGACCGGCTTTCCTTTCACGTCGACGGTCACTTCCGACGGGGCGAGCTTCAGGATGCGATACCACGCGCCCTGGCGGAGAGCACACTTTACGTCGCCCTTGAGTCGCGCCCACCGAAATGCCGCCGGCATGGTCACCTCCTTCGCCATACGGTGGTGCCTGGGGCGCATGCCGTCAACCGCCCCGGTTCCGACGCTTCAGGGTGTGGTGAGACTCAGCCGGGTTCCATCCGCGAACAGCACGTCGCTCGTCTCCCACACGAATTTCATCTTTTCCAGCGGCGTGTCCCGCAGGCGTTGATGGGCGAGCCGGAACGGATTGACGCGCACGATGCGCGCGGGCTCGCGCCGGGTCTGCCCGGGCTTGAGGTCCATGTCCACCTTGAGGTGCGCGCTGTAGATCGAGTCGCCGAAGGCGTCCAGGAAGGTGGCGTCGCCCTGGAACGCGCGGATCGGTTTCGTCCCCGTATTCTTGTACGCGAACGCGAGGGAGATGTAATCCTCATACTGCTCCGACGCGGGGTCCTTGGGCAGGAAGGTCTTCTTGACGACAGTGACGGCCAGGAGGGGCGCGAGTTGCTGCTTGATGCTGTCGAGCCGCGCCTTTGCGGCGGCGAGCGCCGCCGCGTCCACCTGCTTCTTGCGGATCTGCTCGGCGCGCGCCCACGCCAGGATCGCCGTGACGGTCATGGTGTCGTGCGGCAGCTTCGCGACGTAGGCGCTGTCGCCGATGACGCCGAACAGCAGTCGGGCTTCGGCGAGCGGCAGCCGCAGGCTGTCGGCCGCCTTGAGGATGGAGTCGAGACGGGCGACCGGGATTCGGGTCGCGCGGAACGCGTCCTCGCGGGATCGACAGCCGAGCGGCAGCGCGGCGAGCAGGGACAGGGAGGCGAAGGCCGTCGTCCAGGGAGCGGATGCGCGCATCGCGGTCGACCTCTCGAGGTTTGCGGTCGCTGACGACAACAAGTTATCGAAGCCGCGTCCACGCTGCAGTGTCGAGGCGCACCGACAGCGTGCTCTGGGGGGCGTGGCGTTTGCTGAATGGAACGCCGTCAACGAAACGGGGTCGCCGACATCGGCGGCCCCTTAGTTGCCCCAAGACAGTGCCCGAGCAGAGAGTCGAACAGTCCCCTGCCCTACCGCTGCCCTTCTAACTTGTTGAGGACTCGCGCCACCGCCTCACAGGCGTCCTTGTCGTTGGAGTCAAAAACACCGCCCATCCACTGTCCACCACCGCGCGTCACGTCGTAGAGGACGTCACCCGACTCGCTGTCGCGCGCTTCGTGGCACTTCCACAGCCCCGCTGCGGGGTCTTCTAAGCCGTACTTCTCCCAAATCCCGTCGGCCAGTTCTCCCCAGAATGCCTCGTTGAGGGAGGGGAACGCTTGCTCGATTGCGGCGGTCAGCTGTTCTCTGGTAAAGGGGGGTCCATGTGCGAAGAGTACCGCCCCGTTAGTGCTGGCGCCAGTCGATGAGTGGCCGCGGCCTTACATCGTCGACCACTGCAAAGGGCTCTTACCCGATGCGTCGCTCTTCCCTGGTTACAACACGGTTTCGGCCGCAGTCGCCAAGAGGTCTAAACCCTTATGCCCGAGGAGAGAGTCGAACTCTCACGGGGTTGCCCCCGGGGGATTTTGAGTCCCCTGCGTCTGCCATTCCGCCACTCGGGCGCAACCCGCTCCGACTAACTCTTCGGCGGGGCGATGCGCTCCGCGTCGCGCTGCTTCGCCAGCATGCGCTCCGCGAAATCCATCCGCTCCTCGAGGTCGCTAAGCCGCCGTTGTACGTCCTCCAGCTCGTCCAACCTCGCTTGGGTGTCTCCGCCCACCGCCCCCGCCCCGCCATCCACCTTTCTCCGGAGCTCCTCGACCGCCTGGGTCAGGTCACGGCGTGAGGCCTTCCGGCCGCGCTGCCGCTCGCCGGCACCCGACAGTGCCCTGGCAACAGAGACGGCGATCATGATGAACCCGACGCCGATGGCCCATTCAGGAATGCCGAACATGCTCGTCCTCCGAGGCGGTGAACTTAGCGCCCTGGCGCCCGCGGCGGCACCCTCGGCGCCGGGAGCCCACAACGGGTTAAAGCGCGCGGGTGTGTCAAATGTCACAGCCCGAGTCAAGCGGTGGGCAGCATCGTAATACGCGCGACAGCCGAGCGCGCGCCTGCCCTAGGAGTGCCTCACTCGGCCCCCGGCAGGAGAGTGTGCTTTGCCCGACATGCAATTGTGGGCCCGCGTCCGGAGCAGGGCCGAGTGCCCGCTGCGCCGCGGGGCCTGGTACCGCGTGGTGGAGGTCACACCCGTTGAAGCCATTCTCGACGTCAACAACCGCCTGCTCCACATCCCGCGCGCGTGGGTGCAGATCCTTCCCCTCCGTCCCCCCCTCTGGTCGGTAGTCGAAGGTTCACGCGATGCGACGGGGCAGGACGCAGGTTCACAGGCGGTGTACGGGGTTTGCCCCAACTGCTGCGGCCGTTCCGCCCTGCACCGTACCGCCGCCACCTGGCGGTGCCAGCGGTGCGGCATGGTGTCCGCCGTAGGTTGGTCCGATTCCGACTGGCGCCCCTTCGAAGTCCGGATGCAGCGGCCGACCGCGCGCACACTGGCGCGCGCGCGCGCTCACGCGCTCCGCGCGCTAGCGGCTGCCTTCGGCATCCATCCCTAGGTGTGATTGACAAGGAGGTTGTTCACTGAGGCACGCAGAGCCAAACTGGGGTTGCGAGACCAACCAGCAACTCCACGGAGGCCTCAGTGAACATGCATAAGAATGCGAAGATCACGCCGTTGGGGCGAGTGCAG
>DATLKF010000011.1:0-35335 GCA_035538515.1 Gemmatimonadales bacterium | reverse complement strand
GCGTATATCGCCTCGATGAAGTCGGACCTCCGCAACCTGGTGACCGCGGAAGAGGCGTACTTCGCCGACTCGATCAAGTACACCACGTCGACGAGCTGCACCAACCCGGCTCCGGCCGGTTCGGTGGCGTTCTGCCCCACCGCGGGCAACACGCTCGGGACGGTCACCACGGGTACCGGGACGCAGGCGGGGTGGACGGCGAGCATGACGAACATCAACACCTCGAAGAGCTGCGCGATTTACGTGGGTGCGGTGACGCCCACGGCGCCGGCGACGGCGGGCAGCTCGGAAGGCGCTCCGGTCTGCCAGTAACGGATCCGGGTGGTAACAGACAAGAGCGGCGGGGTTTCCCCCGCCGCTTTGTTTTGCGTGTGCCCAGCATGGGCACTGACTTGAAGGTGCAAGTCCTTTGGGAACCCGGTCGCGGGGACCCGAGCGAACCGCCAGGCGACCGGTCGTGAGGCCGGCGCTGAAAGCAGCGGGGAGCGAGACCTGCGGGGCGACGAACAGAAACCGGATAGGAGGCGGGGCCGACCAGGGCGAGCGGGCGCATGTCCGCGAAGCTCTCGCGACCAAGGGGAGTCCCGTAGATCCGGCGCTCGCGCAGAGACAGTCAGTGCGCTTACCTGGGGAGATCTCGCCTCACGTTCTGAAAGGACGACGTCCTGCGGCAGGACGCAGGGCGGAGCGAGAAGTCAGCCGAGGCCATAGTAGCTGCGCGGGCGCTCCCGCGGAGCGAAGGGCCGAACAGCAAGGAGAGTGAGTCGACCGTGCGTCTCGGAACGGCCAGGCGCCAGATGACGAACGCCCAGTTCGAGCTCCCGCTGAACGCCCCGGGTGCAGCCCGGAGCCGAGAGCGGAGCGGCGAAGCCCGCCCGGCGATGCGGGGACCCGACCACGCAGGCAGCGTCGCATCCGACGACCTGATGGCTGCGGTCGTCGAGCGTAAGAATCTCGTGCGCGCCCTCCGGCGCGTGCGGCAGAATCAGGGCAGTCCAGGGATCGACGGGATGACAGTGGACGAGCTCCCGACGTATCTGCGGGTGCACTGGCCCAGCCTCCGTGAGGCGCTCCTCGCGGGGACTTACCAGCCGCAGGCCGTGCGGCGGCACCAGATTCCGAAGGTGGGCGGCGGGGTCCGGCAGCTCGGGATTCCGACCGTGCTCGACCGCTTCATTCAGCAGGCCGTTTTACAGGTCCTGCAGCCGCGCTTCGACCCGACTTTCTCAGCGTACAGCTATGGCTTCCGCCCGGGGCGCCGGGCCCACGATGCCGTGTGTCAGGCGCAGCGGTACATCCAGGCGGGCCACCGCTGGGTGGTGGACGTCGATCTGGCCGCATTCTTCGATCGCGTCAATCACGATGTGCTCCTGGGGAAGTTGGCTCAGCGGATCACCGATCGTCGCGTCCTCGGACTCATCCGCCGCTACCTCGAAGCTGGCGTCTTAATGAATGGGGTGGTGGTGGATCGGCAGGAGGGAACGCCGCAGGGCGGTCCCTTGTCGCCACTGTTGGCAAACGTGCTCTTGGACGACGTAGATCAGGAGTTAATGCGACGGGGGCACCGCTTCGTGCGCTACGCCGATGACTGCAATGTGTACGTGCAATCGCGGCGAGCCGGGGAGCGGGTGATGCAGGCGCTGATTGGTCTCTACGCGAAGCTCCGGCTGCGGATCAACCCGGCCAAGAGTGCGGTGGCGCGCGTGTGGGAGCGCCAGTTCCTGGGCTTCAGTTTCTGGGTCGCTCCGGGGAAAGCGGTCAAACGCCGCGTCGCGCCGAAGGCCCTGAAAGCGATGAAGGATCGCGTCCGACAGATCACCCGTCGGAGCGGCGGACGGAGTATGGAGCAAGTGGTGGCCGAACTCCGCGGCTACTTGGTGGGGTGGAGGGCCTATTTCCGCCTCGCCGACACGCCGGGTGTCTTCCACGGCGTACAGCAGTGGTTGTACCGTCGCCTGCGGGCCCTCCATCTCAAACACTGGAAGCGGGGCATGACGGTCTACCGGGAGCTGCGGGCGCGGGGCGTTTCCGAGCCCGTCGCCGGGATGGCCGCGCGGTTTGGCCGCAACTGGTGGCGGGTGGCGGGTCACAGCGCGCTTCATCTCGCTCTGCCCACGGACTATTTCGACCGCTTGGGAGTGCCGTGGCTTTGTGCGCTGACCTCAACTTGCTGAACCGCCGGATACGGACCCGTACGTCCGGTGGTGTGGGAGGGGAATAGCAGACACCTGTCTGCTATCCCCTATCCCGATTGCATAACTCGTTTCGTACTAGCCGTTTACTAGCTCTGGCCTGGCGTCACCAAAGTCCTGTGACGTGGCTGCAGGCTCGCGTTATGCACTCTTTCGGGCGATTTGCATTAAGAAATACAAAGTGAAGTCTAGGCCACGCAACGGTTTCACAGCGGCACTGGACCTGCGTTGAACCCCTGCGATCGGCGGCTCGTGCTGGAACGGCGAGTCTCGAGCGGTACGTGCGGGGGAGACTCGGGCGACTGGTGGTTTTTTGGACCCCCAAGGTGAGGTGGTAGTGCTGAGGCCGGAGCGCCCTCCGGAGTTCCGACCCCAAGCTAGGAGACGGAGATGCGTGCCTTGAAGGTTCTTGTCGCCCTGGTGGCAATGCCGCTTGTAGCGAGCGTCGCCCAGGGGCAGGATCATCAGAAGTGGTCCACCGGTCAGAAGACTGGCTGGAATGGGGCTGCTGTGCCTCCGGGCTACGCTGTGAGTTGTAAGGTAGCCAGCACTCATAGCCCCGTGAGCACGCGGACGCCCTGCGATCCGTCGCAGCCGCCGCCCCCGCCGCCCCCGCCGCCCCCGCCCCCGCCCCCGCCGCTCCCGCCCCCGCCCCCACCGGCTACGTGCGGTTCGACGGGCACGTCTGGGGGTGTAACGAGCGCGTCTTTCGGGACTGGCGCGATCTCGGGCAGCGTGATCGAAGGTCGGACAGGGACGTTTGGCGGCCTTGCGGGATGGTGCGTGGAGTTGAGCCTCAACGGGACCGTCCTCTTTGGCGCGGTTACTGACGCGGCAGGAAACTTCAACTTCCCGAACCTTGCGGACGGCATGTACATGGTCTGCGAGGTACTGCAGGCCGGTTGGACCGAGACGACGCCGAACGGGTCGTTCTATCCCGTGTGCCCGTCGGGCATTGCGGGATACACCGTCGACGTCGTGCAAGGTGGCGGGGGGAGCGTATTCTTCATCAACCAATAGTTGCAACTGACTCTCACCAGAGCCCCGTTGCTTTCGGCGGGGCTCTGTTTGCGGTGTTGCTTGAGGCCCGAGCGCCCTGCGGAGTTCCGACGCCAAGCTAGGAGACGCAGATGCGTGCCTTCAAGGTTCTTGTCGCCCTGGTGGCAGTGCCGCTCGTAGCGAGCCTCGCCCAAGGGCAGGATCACCAGAAGTGGTCCACCGGTCAGCGCCGTGGTTGGCAGGGGTCTGATGTGCCCCCGGGCCACGCGTGGAAGGCTGCGGCCGATCCGAATCAGACGTGCAAGGCTAAGGACGGCAACGAGGAAGGCGACCGCGACGAGGACGGCGACGGCAGCAAGCCCGCGTGCGGTAATCCGCCGCCGCCCCCGCCGCCCCCGCCG
The DNA here is from genome assembly GCA_035538515.1 of Gemmatimonadales bacterium. Classification (GTDB taxonomy): domain Bacteria; phylum Gemmatimonadota; class Gemmatimonadetes; order Gemmatimonadales; family GWC2-71-9; genus AG41. Next base: position 31,743 of record DATLKF010000011.1, on the reverse strand, counting down.
CCCCCGCCGCCATCGCCTTCGTGCGGTGTGGCGAGCGCGTCGGCCGGAACTGGTTTGATTTCAGGGAGCGTGATCGAAGGTCGGACGGGGCTGTTTGGCGGTCTATCGGGCTGGTGCGTTGAGCTGAGCCTCAACGGGACCGTCATCGCGTCAGCGCTTAGCGACGCCGCGGGGAACTTCAGCTTCCCGGGCCTCGCAGACGGCACGTACATGGTTTGCGAAGTCCTGCAAACGGGCTGGACGCAGACGACTCCGAGCGGTGCGTTCTACCCTGTCTGCCCCTCAGGCATCCCTGGATATACGGTTGATGTCGTGGCAGGGGGTGGCGGTAGCGTATTCTTCATCAACCAGTAGTGCGACTGAGTCTAGGCAGGGCCCTGGCAACTTCGCCGGGGCTCTGTTCTTTGTGGCGGCTCGACGTGCAAGTTGTTGCGCTGTGCGCAGCGGCTTGCACTAGTCGACCCGAGGGAATGCGGCGTAAGTTGTTGCTCTGAATAGCGTTCGGTAGCGGCACCCAACGTGCTTGAGGTTCCCGGCATGAACCGACGTGGCTTCACCATGCTCGAGCTGCTGATCGTCATCATCATCTTCAGCATGCTGACCCTCGCGGCGTTCCCCACGATCTCCCGTGTGACTGCGCATTCCCGGGTGAACCAGGCGGCGAGCGTCGTCGCCCAGGATCTCGGCCAGGCGATCAGCGACGCCGTACGCCACCGCAAGCCGGTGCGATTGGCGCGTGGCGCGGATATGACGTCCATCACCCTGAGCGACCGAGCGACCGGAACCGTGCTCTCAACCCGTGCCCTCGGCACGGTCGACGCCTTCAAGCTGGACTCCGTGTCCCTGTCGGTCACTCCCGTCGACATCTTCCCCAACGGTTTCACCTCGAGCCCCCTGACCGTGACCCTGTGGTCCGGCGGGTATTCCCGTCAGGTCACGATGTCGCGGGCGGGGTGGGTGAGGGTGCCATGAAACACACTGAGGCGGGATTCTCGCTCGTCGAGCTGCTGTTGGCGGTGACGCTGCTCGCGTTGCTGCTTGTGGGCGTGGCCCGGCTGAATTTCGTGCTGGCCCAGCGCTTCTACAAGCTGTCACAGAGCCCGGCTCGGAACGGCATCATCGCGCAGGTCGTGAATCAATTCACGGCCACGCCGTTCGATTCGTTGAAGGCCAAGGCGGGGACGGTGACGGTGAACAAGCCGCCGCTCCCCTACACCAGGACGGTCATCGTGGACAGCCTGGCGCCCAACTGGCGGCGCGTGCGGATCATCGTCACGCCGCTGGGCTCCGCGTTCAAGGCGGATACAGTGACGCTGCAGCGCAGCAAGCCCGCGCCCAGCCCGTTCGGCCCATGATGAGCGCGCGCCGCGGTTTCACGCTCACCGAGCTGCTCGTCGGCATGGTGATCCTGGGCATCATCGGGGTCGCGTTGAGCACGCTCATCCTGTCGCAATCGCGGTTCTACGACAACCAGGCGCAGCGTCGGCGGGCCCGGTTCGTGTCCCGCGCGGCGGTGAACGCCGCGCTGTCGGACTTGCGCATGGTCGAAGCGACGAACGGCGTGGTATCGGCGACGCCGACACAGCTCACGGTGCGGGTTCCCTATGCGATGGGGCTCGCGTGCTCTTCTACAACGCTCGCGCTCTTCCCCGTCGATTCCACGACCTATGCGAACGCCGGATTCTCCGGGTATGCCTGGCGGGACTCGGCGGGCAACTACACGTACGTCGAGGCCGGCACGTCGGTCGCCGCCGGCGACCCCGCGGTCTGCACGGGGGCGAACGTCACGGTGTTACCCACCGGGCGCGCGGTGACGGTGTCGCCGGCGGTGTTCCCGGTTGCGTACCCAGCGGTGACGCTAGTGGGGTCGCCGGTGTTGTTGTTCCAGCGGATCGTTTACGAGTTCAAGGCGTCGAGCGCGATGCCCGGCCGCACGGCGCTGTGGCGGACGGTCGCCGCCACGGGCCAGACCGACGAGCTGGTGGCGCCGTTTGATACGTCGGCGAAGTTCCGGTTTTACGCCATCAACAGCGACACGGCGCAGAGCGCCGTGCCGGTTCCCGTGACCAACATCCGTGGGTTCGAGCTCAACTTCAACAGCCAGAGCGAGCATGTGCCGGAGGGATCCGGCGCGGTCAACAGCTCGCAAATCGTGACGGCGGTGTTCTTCAACAACCGGGCCAAGTGACGGAGGAACGGGGAGTCCATATGAATCGCATCCAATCGGAGCGGGGCGTCGCGCTGGGGATGGTGATGCTGGTGACCGTCGTGCTCACGCTCGTGTTGGCGGCGGGTTTCGCGGCAATGAGCGGGGAGCGTCGGGTGGTGGCCAACGACGAGACCTCGCTCGACGCGTTCACGCTCGCCGAGAACGGCCTGGAGCTGTTCATGACGAAGCGTGATTCCTTCGGCTTCAAGGCGACACCTCCGGCCGTCACCGAGTCGACTCGCGCCACGTTCGGCGGCGGATACGCCGATATCGTCCTCACGCAGATGCGCGTGGACACAATCAACTACCGCTGGGGGTACGCCATTCGCGCGCACGGCGTCAGCACCGATCCCGCACTCAGCGGCACCCCCCAGGGCGAGCGCACCGTCGGAGAGTATGCCATCTGGCAACCCGCCAACATGACAGTGCTCTCGGGGTGGACCAGCCTGAGTGGGCTGCAGAAGAACGGTAACTCGGGCACGCTGACGGGCGACGACGGCTGCAATAAGGTCGCGCCCGTCGCAGGGGTGGCGGTGCCGACCAACCCAGGGTACATCGGACCGCCGGGCCCGGTCAGCGGCAATCCACCGGTCCTGAACCTGGGCACGCAGCAGCAGTCGATACAGGCCACGAAGATCGACTGGGACGCCATCGTGAACAAGGGCGCCATCCCGCCAGACTACACGATCCCGCCTACGAGCTGGGGCTCGATCGATTTCTCGGCGAACAAGTGGCCGGTGATTATGGTAAACGGCGACTTCACCCTGCCTAACGCGGGTCAGGGTACATTGATCGTGACGGGTACCCTGACCGTCAGCGGCAGTAACATGTGGAACGGGGTCATTCTCGCGGGAGGCAACGTCGTCTCCAACGGGAACAATACGGTCGAGGGCGCGGTCGTCAGCGGCCTGAACGTTACGTTCGGGCAGTCGGTGCCTATGGCGTCGATCGGCAACGGGACCAAGACGTACCAGTACAACTCGTGCAACGTCCTGAAAGCGTTGGCCAAGCAGGCGAAGCTCGTGCCGCTTACGAACGCCTGGGTCGATAACTGGCCGACGTATTGACCCAAGGCCTCAGCAGTCAGTTGTCAGTCCGCAGTTCGTAGTCCTCCAAGCCGCAAGTCGGAGGTCGTTTCAGACCTCCGGCTTGCGGCTTGGGCCTTCTGACTCAGTATTCCCCCATGCTCGCCAAGCCAGCGCTCCGCACCGAGTTGCTGTTCTACGTGTCCTTCCTGGCCGCCGCCGCGCTGCTAGTCGGCGAGGCAACGATCCTCGTCGTCAGCACTTACGTGTCGCCGCGCGCCTTCGTGGTGGTGATGTTCCTGGTCGCCGCGCTGGAGGTGGTGATCTTCTTCGTGTTCGGGCGCTACCTGGTGACGCGGCTGGTGCTGTGGCCCCTCGAGCGCGTGGTGGCGGCCGCGGACGCGGTGGCGGACGGCGATCTGGTCCGCCGCGCCCCGGACGCCGAGACGCAGGATTTCGCGACCCTCGCGGAGCGGATCAACCGCATGACCGATCACCTGCTGGACGCGCGGGGCCAGCTGTTGCGCTCAGAGAAGCTCGCGAGCATCGGGCGCCTGGCGGCGGGCATCGCGCACGAGGTGGGGAACCCGCTTGGAGCGATCGGCACGTACGTCGACGTGTTGCGCCGCCGCGGGGCGGACCCGGACCTGGTTGCCGGCATGACGCGCGAGCTGGCACGCATCGACCGCATCGTGCGCGGATTGCTCGACTACGCCCGCCCCCGGGAGGAGCCGCTCGCCCCGTTCGACCCGGTCGCGATCGTGCGCGGCGCGTACGGCCTGCTCGAGGCGCAGGGGGCGCTCAAGCCGGTCCGCGCGACCCTGGATCTCGGCCCGGCCCCCGTCCCGGAGATTCTCGGGCGAGCCCACGTCCTCGAGCAGGCGATCGTCAACCTGGTCTTGAACGCCGTGGACGCCGCGCCCGAGGGCGTGGTGGTCGTGGGAGCACGGGCCTGGGAGTACGAGCCGCGTCGGCTCCCAAAGAAGCGAGATAGCGACCCGGTCGGGGCGTCGTTCCCGCGAGCGACTGAGCATCGTCCGGCGCGTACCGAGTTCGCGGCAGGACAGCCCGGCGTCCTGTTGTTCGTCGCCGATTCCGGTGCAGGCGTGCCTCCCGACGACCGCGAGAAGGTCTTCGATCCTTTCTACACGACCAAGGCGCCAGGCCGCGGCACGGGCCTGGGGCTGGCGATCGTCGCGCGCGGCGTGTACGACATGGGCGGCGTCGTATGGGTGGATACCGCTCGCGAGGGAGGGGCCGCCTTTAAGATGTTTTTTCCGCGGGCAGACCTCACCCCCCGACCCCCTCTCCACGATGTGGAGAGGGGGAGTGAACGATGACCAGAGTCTTAGTCGTCGACGATGAGCCGGGGCTGCGACATTCGCTCGGCCTGCTGCTCACCGACGCCGGATACGAAGTGGTAGCCGAGGGGTCTGGCACCCGCGCCTTGGAGCGAGCGCGGGCCGAGCCGTTCGACTTGATCCTGTGCGACATCCGTATGCCGGACATGGATGGGCTGGCGTTCCTGCGCTCGTACAAGAGCGGGGGCGGCCCGGCGCTGGTCATCATGATGAGCGCCTACGGGGGCGAGGAGGCCGCCCTCGCCGCCATGAAAGAAGGCGCGTACGACTACGTCCCAAAGCCATTCCGGCCAGACGAAGTCGTGCTCACACTCCGCAAGGCTGAGGAGCGTGAGCAGCTCGGGCACACCATCGCGACACTAAAGGCACAGCTCGACAGTTCTTCCACCCTTCGCGCGGTGATTGCGGAGAGCCCGCCGATGAAGCTGGCGCTGGACGTAGTGGCGCGGGTCGCGGCGCACCGCACGACGGTCCTCATCATGGGCGAGCGGGGCACCGGCAAAGAGGTGATCGCGCAGGCGATTCATCGAGCGAGTCCTCGGGCCGCCGGTTCCTTCGTGGCGGTCAACTGCGCCGCCATTCCCGAGACCCTGCTCGAGTCGGAGCTGTTCGGCTACGTGAAGGGGGCTTTCACGGGAGCGGCGACGGATCGCCCGGGGCTGTTCGAGCAGGCGGACGGCGGCACGCTGCTGCTCGACGAGATCGGTGAGCTGCCGCTGCCGTTGCAGGCGAAGCTGCTACGCGTGTTGCAAGAAAACGAAATTCGGCGTGTGGGCGACCAGAAAACCCGCCCGATCGACGTACGGGTGGTGGCGGCCACGGCCAAGGACCTCGCCCGCGAAGCGGCAGCCGGTCGGTTTCGACACGACCTGTTCGACCGCCTGAACGTCGTGGCGATCCATTTGCCGCCGCTGGCCGATCGGCCCGAAGACGTGGCACCCCTAGCGCGACACTTCGCGGCCCAGCTGTCACGTCGCCTCGGGCAAGGACTCGCCCTGAGTGAGGCAGCGGTGGAGTGGCTGGCGGCGCAGCCGTGGCCGGGCAACGTGCGCGCATTGGAGCACGCCATCGAACGGGCGGCGGTCCTGACGAACAAGGCGATCCTCGAGCCGGAGGACTTCCACCCCCACCCCGGACTGGTGTCCGGGGTCAGTGGGGTGCCAGGACAACTAACCCCAGGCGCGAGCCCGGGGTCCCTCCGCGACGTGGTCGAAGCCGCGGAGCGTCAGGCGATCGTCGCCGCGCTGGCCGTTGCCGGAGGTAACCGGCGGGACGCGGCCAAGCAGCTCGGCGTGAGCCTGAGGACCTTGTTCTATAAGATGGATCGCTACCGGATAGAGTAGCGCGGCGATTCCGATACCGGCGCAATGTTTTGTCATATGCGCCGACCTCCCCGCCACACCATCCTTCGGAATGGCGCGGGGCAAGCAGCGGGGGGGCTTCACTCTGGTCGAAGTCGTAGTCGCCATCCTGGTGCTCGCCATCGGGCTGCTAGGGCTCGCAGGAGCAGCCGTGCTGGTCTCCCGGATGATCGCCAAAGGGCAGCGCTCCGCCGCTCAGGCGGCGTTCGCCGGCCGACGGCTGGAGATGCTGCGCACCACCGGGTGTAGCGCCCAGGACCCGGGGACCGATGTGCTGTTTCACGGGAGCACCCCGATCGATTCCATCCGCTGGCGCTTCGTGGACGGGGGAAACGGCGCCTGGCAGCTTGTCGTGCGGAGTAAGTACCGGGCCGATGGAAGCCGCTGGCGCAGCGACAGCATCCAAACAGCGATCTCATGCAACCGTTGATGCGCCGTGGGTTCGCGCTCGCCGAGGTGCTGATCGCCCTCGTGCTGTTGGGCACGATCGCGGTGGTGACCTATCGGATCGTTGTGGCTGGGCAGCATGTCTACCGCGCGCAGACCCAGCGGATCGATCTGCAGCAGAACATTCGCGCGGCGGCCGCGGTCCTGCCTGCCGAGCTGCGCGTCCTGAACGCACGCGACGGTGACATCGTCGCCATGTCCTCGGACTCGATCACCATCCGGGCGATGCGCCTGTTTGCCGTCGCTTGCGATACCCCCACTCTCGAGGGTGGGGCGCTCACAGGAAGAACGGTCGTCATCAGAAACTCGTTGACGTTCGGCTCGCGGATGCTCGCGGTCGGCGATTCGGTGCTCATCTATTACGAGGGCGCGCGGGGAAACTCCACCGGCGATGGTTGGCTCAGGGGACGGTTGACGCTTGATCCGGCGAGCGCCCGCTGCGCCCGCCCCGAGCCCGTCGCGCAAGCGCGCCCCGGGATGCGGTTGACCGTCGATCTCGCCTCTCCCGATCCGCCTCAGCAGATCCGAGCGGGGATGATCCCTGTGGGGGCCCCTGTGTGGGGCTACGAACTCACGACCTACAAGAGGTACCGATCGCCCTCCGACGGCCTCTGGTACCTGGGGCAGCGAGTCGCCGGGGCCACGCTGCAGCCACTGGTGGGTCCGTTGGCGGGCGCCAGCGGGCTGTCGTTCGCCTACTACGACTCCACCGGTGCGCCCACGTCCACAGCTGCGGATGTGGCGCAGATCGAGGTCCTTCTCCGCGGGCGTACCGCGAGGTCGATCCCGATGGCCGATGGGAGCGAGGCCGATGCGATAGACAGCCTGGTGATCAGAGTGGCGTTACGGAACAATCGACGCTTCTAGGGGCGTGTTCGATCCACGGCGCACCGGAGGCCCCTTGCCCTCGTGCCTCTCGTCATCGCTCGCCAGTGTTCCGATCAACAAGTTGGAACGGCACTAGGAGGATGCGTGAACCTGCTGCCTGACCGTCGGGGCATGGCTTTGGCCCTGACCCTCATCGCTCTCGTGATCGTCGGCGTCCTCGTCGCCGGCGCGTTGTTCTCGGGGCTGGCGGAGCAGCGGATGGCGGAGAACACGCGTTTCTGGTTGCAGGCATTCGGCGTGGCCGAGGGCGGCGCGTACGGGGCCCTCAGCAGGTGGGCCGCGACCGGCGGCATCTACACTGCGAGGCGCGCCTATCCGCTCGACTCCGCCGCGCCGCTGACGTCGGACCCGGGCAGCGCATACTCGGGGATAGCGTATCGGCTGAACAGCACCCTGTACCTGCTGGATGTGACGGGGCGCGCTGGCGCGAGCGGAATCAGCCAACGCGTCGGCCTGCTGGTCCGGATCGACTCGGCGGGGACCGCCACGCCGAGCCGGTCGCGGGGCTGGGTGCAGCTGCACTGAGCGAGCTCCCGTGCTCCTGGTGACCGCGCGCACGCGGGCCGAGTGACCCTCTCGCTCGCGATTTTGTGCTATCACCGTAACACATTGTCTACCAATTACTTATCTGCAATTACCCCGGTCATTTTCGAGCCGGGGGGCGTACTTTCGACGGGCCGTTGAGCATGCCTAAGTCGAGTGCTGTGAAGCAGTTGTTTGATCACCCTAAAGTAGCTTCGAGGCTTGACAGGATAAGGGGCGAGCCTTACTGTAGTTTGCCCTCGTCTCCCCATTTCCTTAACCAACGGGCACTTATGGCCCTTTTTGGGCTCCTGGGCGGGAAGCGAACCTCGGTGGGCTTAGACATCGGCTCTGGGATCATCAAGGTAGCCGTCATTGACCACGGCGGCAGCGAGCCCGAGCTCGTCAAGGTGGCCACGACCGAGGTCGCGGCCGACGCGATCGTCGAGGGAGAAGTGATGGACCCTGGGATCGTGGCGGAGGCCATTCGGGGGCTGTTCTCCGCGGCCGGCGTCAAGCAGAAGTCCGTCGTCACGGCGGTGGGAGGCCGGGACGTGATCGTCAAGAAGATCCAGATGGATCGGATGAAAGAAAGCGACGCGCGGGAGGTGATCCGCTGGGAAGCCGAGCAGCACGTCCCGTTCGACATGGCGAACGTGGAGCTCGATTTCCAGATCCTGGATCCCAATGCCGAAGGGCTGCAGATGAACGTCTTGCTAGTCGCGGCCAAGCGGGAGCTGGTGGAGGGCCGCACGCTGCTCTTGGGCGAGGCGGGCCTCGAGCCCGCCGTCATCGACGTGGACGCGTTCGCCATCCACAACGCCTTCGAGTTGAACCATCCGGACGCGATGCAGGGAGTGGTGGGACTCGTGAATATCGGACACGAGATCACCAACGTGAACATCCTCGAGGATGGGGTGCCGGTGCTGACGCGCGACCTGTCGGTGGGGACCCGGCGCTTCCGGGAGGACCTCCAGCGTGAGAAGGGGCTCTCGGCGGAGGATTCGGAGCGGGTCATCCAGGGCCAGACGCAGAGCGGGGACCTGGCGCCCTATGTCGACGCCCGGGCGGAGGAGATCGCGGTGGGGGTGGAGCGAGCGGCGGCCTTCCTGGCGACCGCGTCCCGCTCGGCGGGCGGCCTGGGGCGAGTCTTCACGATCGGCGGGGGGGCGCGGGTGCCGGGTCTGAACGAGGCGGTGGCGAACCGCCTGCGGGTGCCGGTCGAGGTCGCGAGCCCGGTGCAGCGGCTCAAGGTGCGCGACGCGGTGTTCGAGTCGGTGGCGGTGGATGAAGTCGCACCCCTCCTGATGCTGTCCGTCGGTTTGGCGCTGAGGCGCGCCGCATGATCGAAATCAACCTGCTGCCCGGGAAGAAAAAGCGGGCGGCGGGTGGCCCGGGCTTCAAGCTGGCGCTGCCCGACTTCCGTGGCCTGCTCGCCACCATCAAAAACCCGTGGCTGCTGGTGGCGAGTGCCGCCTCCGTAATCGTCGTGGGCGGCGGGCTGCTCGTGTTCATCACCCAAAGCACCCGGCTACGGGTGTTGCAGTCCCGGCTCGCGGAGGTGCAGGTCGAGAAGCAGCGCTTCGACATCGTGATCGCGCAAAAGCGCCAATCGGAGCGGATGCGCGACTCCCTCATGGCGGAGATCAACATCATCCGCGGCATCGACGCCGACCGTTACGTCTGGCCCCACATCCTGGACCAGATCACCAAGGCGCTCCCGCCCTACACCTGGTTGAACAGCGTCGGGGCACAGCCGACCGGCGCCGTGTCGGTCGCCCCGCCCTCCGGCGGCGCCCCGGCGGGTCCCGGAGCGGAACTGGCGAAACCTCCCGTGGTCGCATGGATCACCGGGAGTACGGTGGACATTCAGGCGTACACGACCTTCCTACGGCAGCTCGCCGCGTCGCCCTGGCTCACCGATGTGACGCCGGCGACGACGTCCACCGTGGTCGAAGGCGATCGTCCCGTGACGGCGTTCAACGTCGGCGTGCGCTTCCGGACCGCGGACTCGGTGTACATCCGGACCGTCCCGATGAACTCGGCGGCGAGGTAGGCGATGGCTCTCCTGCCGCAGGACAGGCAGAGCCAGGTGATGCTGCTCATCACCCTGCTCGCGATCGGAGCCGGCTGGGCGTTTTGGACCTACTGGGCCGGCCCGACTACCAGTGAGATCAGCGTCACCTCGCACCAGATCGACAGCCTCCAGGCCATCGTCGACCGGGCGAAGCAGGACCTCGCGAGCGGCACCGTCGAGGACCTGCGTCGCAAGGTGGAGCAATACAGCGCGCTGCTCGGCGTGATGCGCCGGCTGGTACCCGACAAGAACGAAGTGCCGTCGCTGATCGACGACATCTCGACCAAGGCAAAGGTGCGCGGGGTCACGATCGGTCGCATCGATCCACAGAACCCCGAGCCGGGGCAACCGTTCGATACGTACCGCTATCGCCTCGAGATCCTCGGGCATTACGACCAGCTGGGCGAGTTTCTCTCGGACATCGCGAGCCTGCCGCGGATCATCGTGCCGCAGGACGTGGTGCTGCGACAGGCGCAGCAGCAGGCCCAGAAATTCGTGGGCGACACATCGGGCTCGCTGCTCGAGGCGCAGTTCGTGATCCGCACCTTCGTGAAGGCCGCCGCGCCGCCACCCGCGCCGGGCAGGAAGAGGTGAGCGCGCGCTTCGTGGTCTGTCTCGCGGCGTTGCTCGCGACGGGTCCCCTCGCCGCGCAGGCGAAGCCCAGTCCGCGGCCGGGCGCCAAGCCGGACAGCGCCAAGGGCAGTCCGCCACGGCCGCCGGACAGCACCAGCGCGCCGCAACTCGTGCGCGAGGTGTTTTCCTACGAGGGCGGCGGGCGCGACCCATTCATGTCGCTGCTCCGCTCGGGCGACATCCGGCCGCTGCTCTCGGATCTGCGGTTAGTCGGCATCTACTACGACGCTCGCTATCCCACTCGCAGCGTGGCGGTGCTGCGCGATGTCACCAACAACAAGGTCTACCGCGTGAAGCCGGGCGACGTCATTGGGCGCCTCAAGACCACCACGATCCGGCCGCGCGAGATCGTCTTTACGGTTCAGGAGTTCGGGTTCGAGCGGCAGGAGAGCCTGCAGCTCGCAAAGCAGGAGGTAACGCCATGAAGTGCATCGCTGCCATCGCCGCGTGGCTGATCCTGACTCCGGGCGCAAGCCCGGGGATGACGGGCGGGCGAGAGGGCCGAGCCGTAGCCCGGGATGGCGAGGTCAGAGCCGTCCGTGTAGTTCCTGGGCCCAGCAGCGTGGAGGTGGTGATCGACCTCCGTGGCCCCGTGGACGTGCAAGATTTCACGCTGGCCCATCCCGCCCGCCTCGTGCTCGACCTCCAGAGCGCGCGGCTCGCGGGGCCCGCGGTGTTGTACGACGGGCAGAACCGCGGCGGGGTGAAGAACATCCGGTACGCCCAGTTCCGACCGGGCGTGGTGCGTGTGGTGATCGACCTGGACGTCCTCAAGGACTACCAGGTGGAGCGGCGCGACGGCCAGGTGCGGGTGAGGATCGGCACGGAGCGGACGGCGTTCGCCGCGTGGTCCAGTGAGGCCGCGGCCCGGACCCCGGACTCGCGTCCGGGGTCAGTGACTAACCCTGGGCGCGAGCCCGGGGCTCGTGGCGGCGAGGCGGCGCGCGTCGCGGCGCCCGCCCCGAGCGCCGAGACGCTCTCCATCGACGACTACCTCGCCGCCCACGCCGCCGAGAGCCAGCAGTCGCGGGCGGCGCGCATCACCGTCACCTGGGACAACGCCGACCTGCGCGAAGTCGTGGCGGGCTTCGCGGCGTTCAGCGGCCGGACGATCATCCTGAACAAGGACATCACCGGGAAGGTCACGGCCGAAGTCAAGAACCAGCCGTGGGACCTCGCATTCAACGCCGTGCTCGAGTCCCAGGGTCTCACGGCCAACGTGCTGGACGGCGGGATCCTGCAGGTGATCGACAAGAAGGACCTGGCGCGTGCCGACTCGACGGTGCCGGTGGAGACCCGCCTGGTGCGCGTGAACTACGCCAAGGCCTCCGCGCTCGTGCCGTCGGTGCAATCGATTCTCACCAAGCGCGGCGCCGTGGTCGCCGATTCGACGAGCAACGCCCTGGTGATCACCGAGATCTCGAGCCGCGTCAACCGGGTCGAAGAGTTCGTCCGGGGACTGGATGTCCGCACGCCGCAAGTGTCGATCCAGGCGAAGATCATCTTCGTCGATCGCACCGACGTCGAAGAGCTGGGCCTCAAGTACGACCTCGGCTCGCAGACGCAGTTCTTCAACAAGCTGGTGCAGCGGCCCGACCCCCGCACCGCCAAAGCCGTCGACACGAACGGCGACGGCATACCCGATGCGTTTGTGCCGCAGTCCAACTTCTCTCCCAGCGACGTGATCGTGGACCTGGGCGGCAACTCGCTCTCCGCCCTCGGCAACGCCGACCAGGAAGTGGTGAACCCGGCGCTCGACCTGATCTTCTCGACCGCGATCGGGAACTTCAATCTCACGACGTTCCTCGAGGCGCTGCAACGCGTCGAGCTGGCCGACGTCCAGGCGGAGCCGAACATCACGACGCTCGACAACCGGCCGGCCGAGATTCTCGTGGGCGACCGTGTGCCGATCCGCGTGATCGACGTGAGTTCCGCGACCGGCGGGACTGCGCCGCCTCGGGCCACGGTACGGTTCGAGCAGACGGGCATCAACCTGAAGGTGACGCCCCACGTGACCGCCAACCGCCAGGTGCTGATGGAAGTGCATGCCGAACGCTCCAGCGTGAAGCCGGCGTCGGTGGACATCGGGTTCACGTTCCAGACCCAGCAGGCCGACAATCAGATTCTGGTCAACGACGGGGAAACGGCCGTAATTGGCGGACTTACGGTGACCGAGGTCACGGTAACCAAGTCCGGAATCCCGTTTCTTGTAGACTTGCCGATTCTCGGAAAGCTGTTCGGCTTCAGCTCCGAGCAGGAAGAGCGGCGGGACCTGTTGATTCTCATCACGCCGCACATCGTCGACGACCTGGTGACGCCCAGCACCGGGAAGTAACCAGGAGCGATCTATGATGCGGCCGGTTCGTGCGGTCCAACGAGGATGGGGGATTGCCGTCTTCGCGTGCGGCGTCACCGCGTGCGAGACGGCGCGCAATCCCGGAGGCATACAGAGGGACGTCATCCCGCCGACCATCGTCCTCACGCCCGTCGCCGACACCGAGCAGATCGCGAGCGGCCTGAGTTTCCGGATCGCCGCGTCCGACAACCTCAGCCTCAAAGACATCCGGCTGACCTACTCGGGCGGCTACATCGCCGTGACCGACACCGTCTTCAATCAGGCGACGCCGTCCTTTAACCAGCAGGTCACGATCAACTTCCCCGCGAATTCCGGCGCAGGCGGGCAGATCACGATCACCGGCCGGGCAACCGACGGCGCGGGCAACTTCGCGGAATCCACGATCACGATCTTCCTCTCCAACGTGCAGGCGCTCACGGTGACGTTGCTCGCGCCCACAGTGCCGGCGCTTGCGTCCACGGGGAAGAACATCCAGGTGCAGGTGGAGGCGAAGCAGCTCGGGGGCGTCGAACGCGTCGGGTTCATCATCTCGCCGCGGGCCGCCGTGACGGATCCGACTACGCCGCCCACGGACTCGATCATGTTCACGCCGCCGGCGCGCCAGCCCCCGGACACGACCTACACCGACACGCTTACGGTCAACGCGGGGTTTACCACCTTCACCGTCACCGGGTTCGCGCAGGACGCCGGCGGGCGGCGGGCGCTCTCGAACACCGTGACGGTGAACGTCCAGACGCCGGGGAACGACGTCACCCCGCCGACGGTGTCACACACGATCTCGTCGCGCGTCGAGGTGAACGACGGCATCGACGTCCATGCCACCGACCCGAGCGGGATCTCCTGGATTGGGTTCCGGGTGGATACGGTGAACGCCACCGGGCCGCTCAAGTTCGATACCGTGAATGTCGGCGCCGCGAACCTGACCACGGTCGATTCGGTGTTTTCGCTAGCGCTGCCGCTGACCGACCAGCAGCTACCGAAGACCGTGATCGTCCGGGGGTACGCCTGCGACCTCGCCGCCGCACGCAACTGCGCTTACTCGCAGTCCAGCGTCGTGATCACCGGGACGGCGCCGCGGCGTGCGCCGGCGCGGGCGTCGGCCGCGGGCACCGGCAGCGACACCGTCGTCGTGGTGGCGGGGATCACGCGCCCGTTACCGTTCGGCGGCCACATCGCCGACGCGATTTACAACACCAATCGCCGCGAGCTGTACCTCACCAACGACCAGCTGGGACGAGTCGAGGTGTACAGCCTCGCGACCAACAGCTTCGACCCCACCGGCATCGTCAACGCCGGTCCGACGCCCTGGGGCATCGCGCTCTGGCCGCGGGACACGCTGGGGAATTACGCCAACGACACCATCGTCGTGGCGGACGCGGGCGGCACCGAGCTGTCGATCCTGTCGACCGGCACCCGGACGCTCTTGTGGCGGCAGCCGCTCCCCAACTTCCTGATCGAGAAGTTCTCGCTGGTGGTCAGCAACACCGGCCTCCACGCCGTGGTCACGGTACACGACGTCTCCGACCGGCCGCAATATCTCGGGACAGTGTGTCGGGTAGGGGCGGCACCGAACTGCGCGGCAGACTCCATCTATGCCATCTACTCGACGACGCCGACACAGAGCAGCTCGTCGCCGTTCAACGGCCGCGCCACCCTGCGAATGACGAAGCTCATCAATACTAGCAACCCCGCGCTGATGTTCGATCACCTGTTCTGGGAGCTGGGCGATTTCGGCCGGTTCGCCGCGCCCGATACGCTCCGCATCGAGATGCTCCGGCCGACGTTCGGAGTGTCGAACGTCGTGCTCACCTCGTGCCGGCTCGTGACGGTCGATTTGAACAGCTTCGGCCTGGGCGACCAGACGTTCGTCCGTAACACCGGGAACTTCACCCACGGCTTCATCGGCGAAGGGGGCAACGTCTCGGTGCAATTCGCGCGCGTGTTCGCATACTCGGCGAAGAAAGGGTTGATCACGCCGGCCAATAGCTGCAACTGGGGCAGCACAAGCGCGCCGATCAACGATTCGGGCACTGACGATCAAGACTTCGGCATGTCGCCGGGCGTGCAAGTCAGCGACTTCATCAGCAACACCGGCACGTTCGTGTCGGGCATCGCGACGAACTTCAACGGCCTGACGAACCTGGTGCGCGCGAAGTTCGACTCGATCTACTACCTCGACGATGGGTTGCGGCTGTGGGGCACCACGCAGGTCGGGTCGGGCACGCCCGGGATGGACATGAACTACAACCATGCGTTCCAGATGGGCGGCGCGTGCACGCCCAAGTGCGGCGGCGGCTCCGGCAACCTCGGTGAGCGCATGGTGTTCGCCGCATCGCCCGACACCAGCATTCGGGTGTTCGACACCTGGTTCTTCAACCAGCAGAAGCGCATCCTGATTCGCGACCCGATCATCGGGCCCTTGCGGGTGTCGCTCGACACGTCCACCGGGCAGCAGTATCTGTTCGGGATCACGGCGCGCGGCCTCGTGGTGGTGACGCTGCCGACCATCGCCAATATCAACCCGCAAGCGCCGCCGCGGCGGTGAGCGCGACGGGGAACGAATCGCAGCGGTCTTGAGAGCCCGACTCGGAGTCGGGCTCGACTGCTATTATGAGGAGGTTGGTGGAGGATGGTTAAGGTTGGTGGAGGATGGGGAGGTAACGTAGCGTAATGTTTCGCTTCACGACGGCGGGCGAATCGCATGGGCGGGGGCTGGTGGCGGTCCTCGAGGGAATCCCCGCGGGGCTGCCGCTCACCGCAGAGCGCGTCAACGTCGAGCTGAAGCGCCGGATGGGCGGGTACGGCCGCGGCGCGCGCATGAAAATCGAGGCCGATCAGATCGAGTGGCTCGCCGGCGTGCGGGCGGGCGAGACGCTCGGCTCTCCCATCGCGATGCTGGTGTGGAACCGCGACTGGGAGCACTGGCGGGACGTGATGGCGCCGGAAGCGGATGCGCCCGGGGGTGACCGGCGGCGGCAAGTCACCCGGCCGCGGCCCGGCCACGCCGACCTCGTGGGCTCCCTCAAGTACGACCGCCAGGACGCACGCGATATCCTGGAGCGGGCGAGCGCGCGCGAAACGGTGGCCCGGGTCGCCTGCGGCGCCGTGTGCAAGGTGCTGCTCGAGCAGTTCGGGATTGAGGTCGGCTCGCACGTGGTCGAGTTGGGCGGGGTGGTGGCCAAGCCCCGAGCCCCGACCCCCGAGCCCCTGAACGCGGCCGCCGACGCCAGCCCCGTCCGCTGCCTCGACCCCGAGGCTGAAAAGGAAATGATCGCGCGCATCGACGCCGCTAAGGCCACGGGCGATACCCTCGGCGGCGTGGTGGAGGTCATCGCGCTCGGCGCTCCCGTAGGGCTCGGCTCGCACGTCTCCTGGGACGTGAAGCTCGATGGCCGGCTGGCGCGGGCGCTGATGTCCATCCCCGCGGTGAAGGGCGTAGAGCTCGGGCTGGGCTTCGAAGCGGCGCGCCGCAAGGGCTCCGAAGTGCACGACGAGATCCTCCCCGGGCTGGCCCGCGCCACCAATCGCGCCGGCGGCACGGAGGGCGGCATGACCACCGGCGAGCCGGTGGTGGCGCGCGTCGCGATGAAGCCGATCTCCACGCTCATGGCCCCGCTGCGCACCGTCGATCTTCGCACCGGCACGCCGGCGCAGGCACAGTCGGAGCGGTCCGACGTGACCGCGGTGCCCGCGATGGGGGTGATCGCCGAAGCGATGATGGCCCTGGTGCTCGCCGAGGCGCTGCTCGAGAAGTTCGGTGGGGACGCGCTCAGTGAAACCCGGCGCAACTTCGAGGGGTACGTCGCTCAAGTCCGCGCGCGGATCCCGAAAGAAGCCCCCGCGTCCGTTCCCCCTCTCCGCGTCGTGGAGAGGGGGTCAGGAGGTAAGGCGTGAGGCGCCACGTCGTGCTCGTGGGGCTGCCGGGCTCGGGCAAGACCACCGTGGGGCAGCTCGTGGCGCAGCGGCTGCGGGCGGGATTCGTCGACATCGACGCGATCCTCACGCGCCGTGAAGGAAAGCCGATCGCGCTGATCTTCGCGGAGAAAGGTGAAGCGGCGTTCCGAGAGATGGAGCGCAAGGAGATGGAGACCGCGCTCGGCAACGCGCCCGCGGTGATCGCGCCGGGCGGCGGCTGGGCGGCGCAACCGGGCGCGATCGCGGCGGCGAAACCACACGCGCTCGTGGTCTATTTACGCACACGGCCCGAGACCGCGGCGCAGCGCGCGGCGCCCGAGGGAACCCGCCCGCTGTTAGTAGGGGAGGATCCGGTGACGCGCATGCGGCAGCTCCACAAGGAGCGCGAAGCGTTTTACACCACGGCGCACGCTGCGGTCGACACCGATCGCAACACCGCACAGCAGGTGGCGAATGAGATCGTGAGGCTTGCGCAATCGAGTGCGGGATGGTAAAGATGCGGACCCTCGGTCCGTTGACGAAGGATTGACGTGTGACTGCTAAACGTGTGACTGCTAAAAAGGAAGATGTGCAGGCTGTGGAGGATGTGAAGGTCGTCAAGGGTCGCAAGCGTCGCAAGGCGGCTCGCGCGGCAGACCCCGGGGCGGAGCCCCGAGGTTCCGGGAAAGGTGCGCTCGTGATCGTCGAATCGCCCACCAAGGCGAAGACGATCGGCAAGTACCTGGGATCGGGCTACACCGTCAAGGCGACCGTGGGGCACCTGCGCGACCTGCCACAGCGCAAGCTTGGCGTGGACGTGGAGAACGGCTTCACCCCCGAGTACGTCACCATCAAGGAGAAGGCCAAGACCCTGGCCGAGATCAAGCGGGCGGCCAAGGCGTCCGAGCGGGTGCTGCTCGCCACCGACCCCGATCGCGAGGGCGAGGCCATCGCGTGGCACGTGGCCAGCCAGCTCTCGAACGGCGGCAAGGTGCGGCGCGTCTTGTTCCACGAGATCACGAAGGACGCCGTGGCGCAGGCGCTCGCGCACCCGCAGGACATCGACCAGCGCAAAGTGGACGCGCAGCAGGCGCGGCGCGTGCTCGACCGGTTGGTGGGCTACAAGACGTCGCCGCTGCTCTGGAAGAGCATCAAGACCGGCCTCTCGGCGGGCCGGGTGCAGACGGTGGCCTTGCGGCTGATCTGCGAGCGCGAGGAGGAGATTCGCAAGTTCGTGCCGCAGGAGTACTGGACGGTCGAGGCCGACCTCGAGAAGGACGGCCAGGCGTTCCAGGCGCGGCTTCACAAGCTCGACGGCAAGAAACCCGAGATCAAGGACGAGGCGACCGCCCGCGCCATCGTAGCGGACGCCCTCAAGATCCCGTTCAAGGTCACCGCGGTCGAGAAGGGCGAGCGGCGCCGCCCCGCGCCACCGCCATTCCGCACCAGCACGCTGCAGCAGGAAGCCGCCAAGCAGCTGGGCTTCTCGGCGGCCGTGACGATGCGCCTCGCCCAGCAGCTGTACGAAGGCATAGAGGTCGGCGAAGAAGGCCCGGTGGGACTGATCACGTATATGCGCACCGACTCGGTGCGCGTGGCGGATTCGGCCGTCGCCCAGGCCCGCGACTACATCGCCAAGGAAT
Source organism: Gemmatimonadales bacterium (assembly GCA_035538515.1). Lineage (GTDB taxonomy): Bacteria > Gemmatimonadota > Gemmatimonadetes > Gemmatimonadales > GWC2-71-9 > AG41. The sequence continues at coordinate 13,327 of DATLKF010000011.1, read as the reverse complement.
TCGGGAAGCGCTACCTGCCGGCGGAGCCGGTGATCCACAAGGGTGGCAAGAGCAACGCGAAGGTGCAGGACGCCCATGAGGCGATCCGGCCTACTGACGTGCAGCGGCGCCCCGACGACTTGAAGAAGCATCTCGACGGGCGGCAATTCAAGCTGTACCAGCTGATCTGGCGCCGCTTCGTGGCGTCCCAGATGACCCCGGCCGTGTTCGAGACCACCAAGGTGGACTTCGATTTGGGCCGCTACGTGTTCCGCGCCACCGGGTCGCGCGTGATGTTCGACGGTTACCACGTGCTGTACCACGAGGCGCACGAGCCCGAGGAAGGGAAGACGCTCGACGACCTGCCGCCGATCCCGCCGCTCGCCCAGGGCGACGTAGTGACCGTGAAGCAGATCACGCCCAGCCAGCATTTCACCGAGCCGCCGCCACGCTACAGCGAGGCCAGTCTGGTGAAGGAGCTGGAGCGGCTCGGCATCGGCCGCCCGTCCACCTACGCCGCGATCATCTCGACCCTCAAGACGCGCTGGTACGCCACGGCCAAGGACCGCCGCTTCGCGCCGACGCCGCTGGGCGAGACGGTGTGGCAGGTGATGAAGCGCTCGTTCCCGGCGGTGTTCGAGGTGGGCTTCACGGCGCAGATGGAGGACGAGCTCGACAAGGTCGAAGAGGGCGACCTCGGCTGGCAAAAGGTGTTGCGCGATTTCTGGGGCCCCTTCTCGAAGGCGCTCGACGCGGTGGACGTACAGCGGCTGATCCACGAGGTGCACGACCTCTCGGGGCTGCCGAAGGAAAAGTGTCCGACCTGCGGGAGCGGCCTCGTGGTGCGGAGCGGTCGGTTCGGGCCGTTCATCGCCTGCGCCCGCTACCCCGACGAGTGCAAGTACACCCGGCCGCTACGGCGCGATAAGGTGCCCGACAAGCCCAGCAACGAGATCTGCCAGGAGTGTGGCGCCCCCATGGTGATCAAGACGGGGCGCTACGGCGAGTTCCTGGCGTGCACGCGCTTCCCGGCTTGCAAGCATACCCGCCCCGTGCCGCTCGGCGTGAAGTGCCCGAAGTGCGGCGTGGGTGACCTGGCGGAGCGGCGCACCAAGAAGGGACGCAACTTCTTCGGATGCCTGCGTTACCCGGAGTGCGATTATTCCACCTGGAATCGCCCGGTCGCGGTCGCTTGCCCGAGCTGCGGGTTCGTGGGGATGGAAGAGAAGCAGACCAAGACCAGAGGGGTCTCTCGCAAGTGCCTGAAGTGCGCACACGAAGTCACGGTGGAGGAACCCACGCCGGCGGAGTCGATCGCGAGCTAACTGCCACCGTCGTGGGGGGCGGACTCGCGGGCAGCGAGGCCGCCTGGGCCCTGGCCGAGCGGGGAGTCGCGGTCACGCTGTACGAGATGCGGCCCGTCCGGACCACGGCAGCGCATCAGACGGACCGGCTCGCCGAGCTGGTCTGCAGCAATTCCTTCAAATCGGTGGAGCCGGGCAACGCGCACGGCCTGCTCAAGGCCGAGATGCGGCGGCTCTCGAGCATCGTGCTGGATGCGGCCGACCGCGCGCGTGTGCCGGGAGGGGCGGCCCTCGCCGTGGATCGGGTCGCTTTCTCCCAGGCCGTGCACGAGCGCGTCACGACCCATCCGGCGATCACGCTGGTGCGCGCCGAGGTGACCGAGCTCGCGGCTCCCGCCGTGGTCGCCACCGGTCCGCTGACCTCCGAGGCGCTCGCCGCCGCCATCGCGCGCCGGCTCGACGCCAGCTCGCTCGCCTTCTTCGACGCCATCGCGCCCATCGTCTCCGTCGAGTCGCTCGACACCGCGCTGCTGTTCAAGGCGTCGCGCTACGGGAAGGGCGGAGGAGACGACTACTGGAATGCACCTCTTACGGAGGAGCAGTACGACGCCTTCGTCGCCGCACTCAGGAGCGGGGAGCAGTATCAGCCCCACCACGAGTTCGATAAGACCCCCTACTTCGAGGGGTGTCTGCCGGTGGAAGAGATGGCCGCGCGCGGGCGCGACGTACTGCGGTTCGGACCGATGAAGCCCGTAGGACTCCTAGATCCCCGGGCGTGCGCCCGGGGTCGGTCACCCTACGCCGTCGTGCAGCTGCGGCAGGAAGACCGCGCCGGCCAGATGTGGAACCTCGTGGGCTTTCAGACTCGCCTCAAGATCGCGGAGCAGCAGCGCGTGTTCCGGATGATTCCGGGGCTCGAACGGGCGGAGTTCCTGCGGTTCGGGAGCATCCACCGGAACGCGTATATCAACTCTCCGCGCGCGCTCTCGGCACACCTCTCCGCCAAAGACGATCTCACGCTGCTCTTCGCCGGGCAGCTCACTGGGGTCGAGGGATACACCGAGTCCGCCGCTACCGGAATCCTGGCGGGGATCAACCTCGCCCGGCTGCTGCACGGGGAAGCGCCCGTCGTCCCCCCACCCACCACCATGCTGGGCGCGCTGTACCGCTACGTCCACACGGCCGATCCCGCGCACTTCCAGCCGATGAACGCCAACTTCGGGTTGCTGGAGCCGCTCGAGCGGCCGCCGCGCGACAAGCAAAAGAAGCGAGAGCTGCTGGTGGAGCGGGCGTTGGGGGACATGGATGCGTTCGCGCGCCGCGTCAACGCGGAAGTCGGAACGTGGAACGCGGAACCTCAAGATGATACACGCGGGGCACCACGACCGTCCCCTGCTGTTCCGCGTTCCGACTTCCGCGTTCCGCGTTGACCAACCTATGACGATCCAGGAGATCGTGGAGTTCGTGTCCTTCCTCGCCAAGGAGCGCAACGACTCACCACATACGGTGAAGGCATACGCCCGCGACGTGGCGGACTTCGCGGCGTTCTGCGGCCGCTACTACGGGGGGGACTGGAGCTGGGCCGGTGTGGACCGCTTGGCGATCCGCGGTTGGCTGGGCTCGCTGCACCAGCGCGGGCTGGCCAAGCGCTCGGCGGCTCGCGGGCTTTCGGCGCTGCGCACGTTCTACCGCTTCCTGAACGCCACGCGGGGCCTCGAGGCGAACCCGGCCAAGGCCGTCCGCACCCCCAAGGCGGACCGGATGCTGCCGGCGCACCTTGACCGTACCGAGATTCACCTGCTGTTCGCCGAGGCGGAGCGCCGGGCCCAGCTCGGCGGCTTTATGGAGGCGCGTGATCTGGCGATGCTCGAGCTGTTCTACTCGACCGGCATCCGTCTCGCGGAGCTGGCGGGACTCTCCGACCAGGACCTGGACCTCGTATCGGATCAGGTCAAGGTGCGCGGCAAAGGCAAAAAGGAGCGGATCGTGCCAGTGGGAAGCCACGCGGGGCAGGCGCTGCGCCGTTATTTCCGTTACCGGGACGGGGTTCTCGCTCACGGCGGAACGGGGGGAACGGGAACGCCGGACCGGCGCGCGGTGTTCGTGGGCAAGCGCGGTCGGCGACTCACGCCGCGCGGCGTGCAGCTCGCCATCAGGCGGCTGCTCGGCGCCCTGGGACGGGGCCGGCAACTGCACGTCCACTCGTTCCGCCATACGTTCGCGACGCACCTGCTGGACGCCGGCGCCGACCTGCGGGCGGTGCAGGAGCTGCTGGGGCACGCGTCGCTCTCCACGACGCAAGTGTATACTCATACATCCGTAGAGCGGTTGAAGAAGGTGTATCACCAGGCGCATCCACGCGCATGAAAGACATGAAGCCCATACATGGGACGACGATTCTCTGCGTTCGCCGCAACGGCCACGTGGCCCTCGGCGGTGACGGCCAGGTCACCATCGGCGACACGGTGATGAAGGCGAACGCGAACAAGGTCCGCACGCTCAAGGGCGGGAAGATTCTCGCCGGATTCGCGGGGGCGGCAGCCGACGCGTTCACCCTGTTTGAGAAGTTCGAGGAGAAGCTCGAGCGCTATCCCGGCAACCTGCCGCGGGCGGCGGTGGAGCTGGCGAAGGACTGGCGCTCGGACCGGGTGCTGCGGCGCCTCGAGGCTCTGCTCGTCGTCGCCGATAAGGAGCACGGCTACGTGATCTCCGGGTCGGGCGAGCTGATCGAGCCGGACGACGGCGTGCTCGCCATCGGCTCGGGGGGGACGTATGCGCTCGCTTCGGCGCGGGCGCTGCTCACCGCGTCGGACCTGTCCGCCCGAGACATCGTGCAACGCTCGCTCGAGATCGCGGCGGCAATCTGCGTGTACACGAACACGCACATCTCCATCCTGGAGCTGTAAGTGGCCGAGCCCACCCGCACACCTCCGCCTCCACCGTCCCCTCCGGCCGACGCCGCGCCGCCCGCGCCCACCACGTCCGCGGCTGAGGAGACGTTGCCGTGGCTCGAGGAATTGCCGCCGCGCAAGATCGTCGCCGAGCTCGATCGCTACATCGTGGGCCAGGAGGTGGCAAAGAAGGCGGTCGCTATCGCCGTCCGCAACCGCTGGCGCCGCGCCCAGGCGCCGGACGACATCCGGGACGAGATCCTGCCGAACAACATCATCATGATCGGCCCCACGGGTGTGGGGAAGACGGAGATCGCCCGGCGGCTGGCCCGGCTGGCAGGCGCGCCGTTCCTCAAGGTCGAAGCGTCCAAGTTCACCGAGGTCGGCTACGTGGGGCGCGACGTCGAGTCCATGGTGCGCGAGCTGGTGGACGTGTCGATCAACATGGTGCGCACCGAGCGCGAGGACGACGTCTATCCCGAGGCCGAGACGCGCGCGGAGGAGCGGCTGCTGGATCTCCTCCTCCCACCCCTCCCTGCACAGCCCCAGCCCCCAGCCGCTAGCCCCGGGGCGGAGGGGAAGGCAGGAGACCGCCCCCTCTTCGTCGTGTCCTCTAAGGGCGACGTGACCCCCAAGGCGCTGGAAGCCGACGTCGAGTCGCAGGAGCGCCGCCGCCGCACCCGCGAGAAGCTGCGCCAGCAGCTCAAGGAGGGGAAGCTGGAGGAGCGGCAAGTGGAGATCGAGGTGCAGCAGCAGGCCTTCCCGGGGATGGAGATGATGCAGCCGCCGCAGGGGATGGAGGGGCCGGACTTCAATTTCACCGAGTGGCTGCAGGAAATGCTGCCCAAGAAGAAAAAGCGCCGCACCGTGCACCTGCACGAGGCGCGCCGCATCCTGGTCGACGAGGAGCTGAAGAAGCTGGTCGACATGGACGACGTGGTGAACGAAGCGCTCGATCGCGTCGAGAACCACGGCGTGATCTTCATCGACGAGATCGACAAGATCGCCGGGGAGCGGGGGACCGTCGGGCCCGACGTGTCGCGTGAGGGCGTGCAGCGCGACCTGCTGCCGATCGTCGAAGGCTCCACCGTCCAGACCCGCTACGGCTACGTGCGCACCGACCACATCTTGTTCATCGCCGCGGGCGCCTTCCACGTCTCCAAGCCCTCGGACCTCATCCCCGAGCTGCAGGGGCGCTTCCCGATACGGGTGGAGCTGCAGCCGCTCACCGAGCAGGACTTCGTCCGCATCATGACGGAGCCGGAGAACGCGCTCACCAAGCAGTATGCCGCGTTGTGCGCCGCCGAGGGTGCGACCCTGGAGTTCACGCACGCCGGGATCGAGGAAGTGGCGCGCATCGCCGCCAAGGCCAACGAGCGCATGGAAAATATCGGCGCGCGGCGGCTGCACACCGTCATGACCACCCTGCTCGAGGACGTCTTGTTCGACCTCCCCGAGCTGCCCACCAAGCACCTGGTGTTCGACGCGGCCCAGGTGCGCGACCGCCTCGCGAAGATCGTCGACGACGAGGACTTGCGCCGCTACATTCTCTAGTCTCCGTCCCGCGACTGGGGATTCCATGGCCAAGCGCGATTTCCTCGCCGTCACCGACCTCACGCGGGACGAGATCCTGCGGCTGTTCGACCTGGCGCGCCGGATGAAGGACGGCGCCTATCGGGATACGCCGCTCGCCGGCAAGACCCTGGCGATGATCTTCACCAAGTCGAGCACCCGCACCCGGGTATCCTTCGAGGTGGGCGCCTACCAGCTGGGCGGCCAGGCGCTGTTCCTCTCCTCGCGCGATATCCAGCTGGGGCGAGGGGAGCCGATCCCCGACACCGCGCGCGTGCTGTCGCGCTACGTGGACGGGATCATGATCCGAACGTTCGCCCACGCGGAAGTGGAGGAGCTGGCCCGGCACGCGTCGATTCCGGTGATCAACGGCCTCACCGACCTGTCGCATCCCTGCCAGGTGCTCGCCGACCTGTTCACCGTGCGCGAGGCGGTGGGGTCGTGGGACGGGAAGCGCATCGCCTGGGTGGGCGACGGCAACAACATGGCCAACAGCTGGATCGAGGCGGCGCAGGTGCTGGGCTTCGAGCTGCGGCTCGCGTGCCCGGAAGGCTTCGAGCCGAACCGCGCGATCTTCGACCGGGCCAAGGCGGCCGGGGCCTGCCTGTCGATCACCGAGGTGCCGGAGGAGGCGGTGGAGGGGGCGCACGTGGTGAACACCGATGTGTGGGCGTCGATGGGCCAGGAGGGGGAGGCCGAAGCGCGGCGCAACGCGTTCAAGGGCTATACCGTGGACGCGGACCTCATGAAGCTCGCGGACCCGAAGGCCATCTTCCTGCATTGCCTGCCGGCCCACCGCGGTGAGGAAGTCGCGGCGGAGGTGATCGAAGGGCCGCAGTCGCGCGTGTTCGACGAGGCGGAGAACCGGTTGCACGTGCAGAAGGCGTTGCTCGCGACGCTGCTCGGATGAAGCAGACCCCGCTGCACAGCGTTCACGCCGCGCTCGGCGCTAAGATGGTGCCGTTCGGCGGCTACGAGATGCCCGTGAGCTACCCTGCGGGCATCGCCGCCGAGCACCGCGTCGTGCGCGAGCGGGTGGGCGTGTTCGACGTCTCCCACATGGGCGAGTTCGAGGTCACGGGCCCGGACCGCAATGCCTTCGTGCAACGGGTGACGTGCAACGATGTCGGGGCCCTGAAACCAGGGCAGGCCCAATACTCCGGAATCCTGACGGCGCAGGGCACGTTCGTGGACGACTGCCTCGTGTACCGCTTCGACGACCGGGTCATGCTGGTGGTGAACGCGGCGAACATCGCCAAGGACTGGGCCCACATCGTGGCGCAGAAAGCGGGAGCGAACGTGCGGCTGCGCGATATCTCGGACGAGACCGCGCTGCTCGCCGTCCAGGGTCCCGCGGCCGAAGGGCTGCTCGCGCCCCTCACGCCGCTCGGCTTGGCGATGGTACCGTACTACCACCATGTCCAGGGACGCGTGGCGGGGGTGCAGTGCTTCGTCTCCCGCACCGGCTACACCGGGGAAGACGGGTTCGAGCTGTACTGCCGCGCGGCGGACGTCGAGACGCTGTGGCACGCGCTGGTGGACCAGCCGGGTGCGGAGGGGGGGGCGGCGCCGTGCGGGCTGGGCGCGCGCGACACGCTGCGCCTCGAGGCGGGATACCCGCTGTATGGCAGCGACATCGACGACACGGTCACGCCCTATGAGGCGGGACTCGGATGGATCGTGAAGCTCGACAAAGGCGCCGACTTCACCGGGTTGCCCGCGCTCAAGCGCCAGAAGCTCGAGGGCGTGAAGCGCCGGCTGGTAGGGTTCAAGGTGACGGAGCCAAAGGCCGTCGCCCGCCACGGCTACGGCGTGTACCTGGACGGGATGCAGGTGGACGTGGTGCGGAGCGGGACCGTCACGCCGACCGTGAACTGCGCCATCGGGATGACTTACCTGCCCCTGGCACAAGCCAAACCGGGCACCCAATTCGCGATCGACGTGCGCGGCAAGCGCGTTGGGGCGGAGGTGGTGAAGCTGCCGTTCGTGCCGCGTAGAACCAGACGGGGAGACGGATAGACGGGTAGACGGGAAGAGCATGCGCATTGGCATATTGACAGTGTCGGATCTAGGGTCTGTGGGACAGCGCGCCGATACCTCCGGCGACGCGATTGTCGCGTGGGCGGGGGAACGGGGCTACGAGGTAGTGGTGCGAAGCGCCGTGCCCGACGAGACCGATCGCATCGCCGGAAAGCTCGCCCGCTGGGCGGATTCGGGTGAAGTGGACGCGATCCTGACTACCGGCGGCACCGGGCTGACCGCCCGCGACGTGACCCCGGAGGCGACGGAAGCGGTGCTCGACCGGGCGGCGCCCGGGATCGCCGAAGCGCTGCGCAGCAGCGCCGCGGCGCGCTTCCCGCGCGCCTGGCTGTCGCGCGGCGTGGCGGGAGCGCGCGGCAAGACGCTGATCGTCAATCTCCCCGGCTCCACCAGCGGCGTGACCGACGGGCTGACCGTTCTGGAAGAGCTGCTGGATCACGCGGTCGAGCTCGTGACCGGGACAAACACGGCGCATGCGGGACCCCGAGCCCCGAGCCCCGAGCCCCGAGCCCCAGATGCCTGACCGCATCCTCATCACCCAGGACGATCTTGAGCACGCCGTGCGCATAAACGCGGCGCTCGAGGGCGCCGGGTATCACACGACGCTCACCGCGTCGCTCGACGAGGCGCGCCAGGCGTTCCGCCGCGATCCGGCCCCCGACCTGGTGGTGGTGACCGGCGGGCTGCACGAAACCGGAGCGGCTCAGCTGCTGGCGCTCGCCCGCGAGCGCTCGATCTCCACCCTTGGCCTGGTGGAGCAGACCGAGCCCGACGCCCAGGGGCTCGCCCGGAGGCTTGGCCTCACCGGGTTCCTCGAGAAGCCCGCGGATCCGGCGGAAGTCACCGCCACGGTTCGACGGCTGATCGAGCGCCGCAAGCTGCAGCAGCGCACCGGCATCATCGGCGAATCCCCCGCCATCCAGGAAGTGCTCGTCAAGATCGAGCAGATGGCCCCGGTGACCTCCACCGTGCTGATCGAAGGCGAGTCGGGCACCGGAAAGGAGCTGGTGGCGCGCGCGATCCACGACCTGTCGCCCCGGCGCGCCAAGCCGTTCATCGCCGTCAACTGCGCGGCGATCCCGGACACGCTGCTCGAGAGCGAGCTGTTCGGACACGAGAAGGGCGCCTTCACCGGCGCGGCCGAGCGGCGGTTGGGCCGCTTCGAGCTCGCCGATGGCGGCACGATCTTGCTGGACGAGGTGGGTGAGATGGCGCCCGCCACGCAGGTGAAGACGCTGCGCGTGCTCGAGGACAAGAGCTTCTTCCGGGTGGGCGGCACCCAGGCGATCAAGGTGGACGTCCGAGTCATCGCCGCCACCAACAAGTCGCTCAAGGAGGAGGTGGCGCTCGGCCGGTTCCGCGACGACCTGTTCTACCGCCTGAACGTCCTGTCCATTTACCTGCCGCCCCTGCGGGAGCGGAGGACCGACATCCCGCTGCTGGTGGGCCGCTTCATCGCCGAGTTCGCGGCCCAGCACGAGCGCGCCTTCCGCGGCATCACCCCCGAGGCGCTCCAGATCCTCGTGGACGCCGACTGGCCCGGCAACATCCGCCAGCTGCGCAATCTGGTTGAATCGATGGTGGTGCTGGCGCCCGAAGGCGAGATCCGGGCGAGCGACATTCCGCGCGACATCCGCGAGCGCGGGCGCGGCCTCCCGATGCGGCTGGTGGGCGCCACCCGCGACGTGGCGGGGCAAGAGCTGGAGTTTATCTTCCGCAGTCTTGTAGAGCTCAAGTTACAGGTTGAAGAGCTCCGGCGGCGTCTCGAGGAGCGCCCGCAGCGGGTGGAGGTCATTGAGGTCGGCCCAGGGTCTACACTTACCCCCGGTCCCCCGGTGGAGGCGGAGCCCGTCCGCGAGGGGGAGGTGCTGTACCGGCCCGGCATGACAATGGCAGACGTGGAGCGGGCGGCCATCGAGGCGGCGCTGCGCGCCACGCAGGGGAATCGCCGCAAGGCGGCCGAGGTGCTGGGCATCGGCGAGCGCACCCTGTACCGCAAGCTCAAGGCGTACGCCATCGCCTAAACCACGTTCCGGCAAAGGGTTGTCGAGCGTGCCGCTATTGACAGGCAGCGCCGGGGGCCTCATGTTTCGGCGCCCTTGCAGGGTCCTTCTCAGAAGGCTGCAGCGCCCCGGCCGGCTGTCCCGTGGACTTTAAGATCAAGCAGGACGCGTGCGTCGCCTGTATGGCGTGCGTGCGGGTGTGCCCCGCCGACGCGGTCGCAGTTGAGGGGACACAGGTCCACATCGTGGACTCGGCGTGCACGCGCTGTGGCCTGTGCCTCCCCGCCTGCCCGCACGACGCCATCGAGGCGACGGGCGACGTCGCCCACGCCCTCGAGCTGGCGCTTACCGGACGCGCCGCCCTGATCCTTTCGGTCGAGTGCGCCGTGTACTTCTATCCGTCCACGCCGGAGCAGGTAGTGAACGCCTGCTACGGCGCCGGCTTCCGTACCGTGAATCGGGGCGTGCTGGGCGACGAGCTGGTGGCGCGGGAGTATCTCTCGCTGTGGGCGGACGACGGCTGGGGCACCATGATCCGCAGCACCTGCCCGGTGATCGTGGACACGGTGCGCACCCAGTACCCCGAGCTGATTCCGTATCTCGCCCCGGTGGCGACGCCGATCGCCGCGGAAGCGCGCTACCTGAAGCACCTGTATGGCAAGACCACGCCGATCGTGTACGCGGGCGTATGCCTCACCGAGGGCGGGCCAGACGTGGACGCCGCGATCACGTTCGACGAGCTGTTGGGGCTGTTCCGTCGGCGCGGCGTCCGCGTGGAGGACCAGGCGCCGTATTTCACCAGGGTACCCGAGGAGCGGCGCCGCCACCTGAGCATGGCGGGCGGCCTGCCGCTCGAGGTGCTGCTCGAGGAGACGCAGGCCAGTCGGCGGTTCCGCAAGGTCCGGGGGCTCTCGAACCTGGAGACGATCGCGCGGGCCGTGGCGGTGGACCGCATCGACCTCGGCTTCGTGGACATCCTGCCGTGCGAGGGGTGCCTCGACCATCCGCTGCTGGGCCCGCGCGTCGAGCTGTTCCGGCGGCGCGAGATCGTGGGCGCGACAGAGCCCGCGCGCGCCCGCGAGCCCGTGGTGGACGAGGCGGTGGCGCGCCAGGTGCGGGTGGCGGAAGCGTTCCCCATTTCGAGGAACGGCCACCGGCCACAGGCGGAAGCGGTCGAGGGCATCCTGAAGGAGATCGGACTCGCGCCGAACGGTAACCCGTGGGACTGCGGCGCGTGCGGGTATGGCACGTGCCGCGCGTTCGCGCAAGCGGCGGCGCTGGGGCGCACGACCCTGCGGTCGTGTCCCCCCTATCTCGACAAGCAGGCCAAACAGGCGCAGCTTCAAGCGGCTGTGGACGGGCTCACGGGTTTGGCCACCTACCGGGTGTTGCGCGACCGCCTCGCTTCGGAGGTGGCTCGGAGCGACCGTACCGGCGACCCGTTCGCGGTGCTGTTCGTGGACCTCGATCGCTTCAAGCAAGTCAACGACGACTTCGGCCACGAGGCGGGCAACGAGGTGCTGCGCGGCGCGGCGCGGGAATGCTCCGCACACATCCGCACCACCGACCTGGCGGCACGCTATGGCGGCGACGAGTTCGTGCTGGTGCTGGTGCGCACCGGACTCGACGGCGCGCTGGGCGTGGCCGACAAGGTGCGGGAGGGGGTGGAGGTGATGGGGCGGGAGCTGCGCTATCCCGAGGGGCTGGTCACCGCCAGCATCGGGGTGTCCGAGTTCGTGCCGGGGCGGGGCCCGGAAGTGGAAGACGTGCTCGTGGCGGCCGACCGCGCGCTGTATCGGGCCAAGGCGTCGGGGCGGAACCAGGTGGCGACGGGAGACCGGTGACGGCGTGACGACCAATCCGGCTGAGAGCATCGGGGGAACTGGCGGGGGCGGGGGGGGGGGACCCGGCGAGCGCGAGCCGTTGCCGCTCGCGGGCCAGGCGGGATTGGGCGGTCCGCCCGATCCCTGGGGGGTGAAGCGTGCCGAGAACCTGATCGCGAGCCTCACCGGCATCCTGTCGGCGCGGCTGGTGGTGACGCCGCTCGGCGAGGTGAGCGAGATCCACGTGCTCACCACCAGCGAGGTGCAGCCCAAGCAGGTGGTGCGCAACATCGAGTCGGCGCTGATGGCGCACCTCGGCATGAAGATCGACCACCGCAAGATCAGCGTGGCCCAGACGGCCGACGTGCGCCCGATCGAGGAGATGCAGGACGAAGCCGTGCGCACGCGCGCCAACAAGCGCGTGGTGATCTTCCAGGGGCTTGAGGTGCGGCCTTCGGAGCGGCCGCAACGGGTGATCGTGCGGGTGCGGCTGTCGTTCGAGGGGAAGGAGGCGGAGGCGGAGGAGCAGGGGACGGACACGGTGCGCAACCGTGTGGAGGCCGCGGCGCGTGCGGCGTCCCTGTGCCTCGACGAGCTGCTGCCGGACAACTCGGTGGCGCTCGAGGGCGCGCAGATCATCGAGGCGTTCGACCGCAAATTCGTGCTGGTGGCGGTGCACGGGTTGGGGGGTCGCGAGGCGCAGCTGCTCACGGGCACGTGCGAGATTCGGGAGAGCACCGAGCGGAGCGCCGTACTCGCGGTGTTGGATGCAACCAACAGGTGGACCGACGCGCGCCGCTAACGGGTCCTATTCGGGGCCTGCCTACCATACGTAAGTCATTGTAACAGAAAATATTACGAGTCTAGCCCAGGGTCGTTGCGCAGGCGCTACAATTGGGCCTTGCGCACTTCCCGTTCTGCTGTTATTTCGGGTTCTGTGAGTTTGGCCAAATCGAAGAGGTATTGGGGCACGCAACGCGTGGCGCGCGTCTGTCAGGTCTCTCCCGCGACGGTGGCGAACTGGATCGACCAGGGGCTACTGAAGGGGCACAAGACCCCGACGGGGCGGCGGCGTGTGGAGGCGGAGGATCTCGCGAAGTTCCTGCGTGAGCATAAAATGGCGGTGCCGCCGGAGCTGGAGGGCGGGGTGGGGCACGACGTGGTGGTGGTGGTGGACGACGATCCGGGTTTTCTCAAGGCGATGGTGCTGACGATCCAGCGGTCGGATCTGCACGTGGACGTGGTGGCGGCGGCGACGGGGGTGGACGCGCTGCTCGAGATCGGGCGGGTGCAGCCGACGCTGATCGTGCTGGATTACAGCCTACCCGACCTGAACGCGCCGCAGGTGATTCAGCGGTTGCTCGAGCCGGGGCGGCGGTTGGACGCCGAGGTGATCGTGGTGACGGGGGGCATGCCGCCGTCGGCGGAGGTGGAGCTGCGGGAGATGGGGGTGAAGGTGATCGTGAACAAGGTGGACGGGATGCCGGCGGTGGTGGAGGCGATGCGGCAGGCGTTGCGGCGTCGCCAGGCGGCGTGAGGGGTGTAGACGGGATTCAGGGTTTTCTTGGGCGGCGTCGGTGGAGCTGGAGCCGGCGAGCCACATACTGACGACAATCGAAAAGAGGGGCCCCTGGTCGGCCGCTACCTAGAGCGGAGCTGAGCGAAAAGACGACGAGCGGAGCGTCGGGTGCGCCATAGCGAGGCGTGCCACTCCT
>DATLKF010000010.1:0-286288 GCA_035538515.1 Gemmatimonadales bacterium | reverse complement strand
CCCGCCAGGTCGCGCGCGTGCTCGACCGTGATGTATCCGGGGCGGCCGAGCGCCGCGAGCCCCAGACCGAGGCGAGGTGGTGCTTGCGACCCGTGTGGCGTAGACGTATTTCCCAGACGGAGGGAGCATGACGCTGACCCCGAAGCAACTTAAGCACTTGGAGGCTCGCCTGCTGGAGGAGCGCACCCGCGTCATGGACGCGCTGGCGCGCTACAACCGGGAAACGCGCGCCGCGCTCCAAGAGCAGTCTGGTGACGTCTCCGCCTTCCACGTGCACATGGCCGATCAGGGGACGGATACTGAAGACCAGGAGATCGATGCGATCAACGCCGCACGCGAGACCGTGGAGCTCGCCGAAATCGACGCGGCGCTGGAGCGGCTGTATCAGGGTCCGGGGGAGTACGGACGGTGTGAGCGGACCGGGAAGCCGATCCCCTTCAAACGGCTCGATCTGGTGCCGTGGGCGCGCACCTGCGACTGACGAACGGGAAGTGGCATGGGGGTAATTCCGCTCAGCGACGCATCACGACGGCCCTACCGGTTCCCGGTCGTGACGGCGTCACTCATCGCCGTCAATGCGGCCGTGTTTGTGCTCGAGCTCGTTGGCGGCGATGCGTTCGTCACAGCCTGGTCGCTCGTCCCCGCCGAGATCGTGGCCGGGCGTCACCTCGCGACGATCGTGTCGTCCATGTTCATGCACGCCAGTTTCTCGCACATCATCGGGAACATGGTCTTCCTGTGGGCCTTTGGGCCCGAGATCGAAGACCTCATGACCCCGCGGCGCTATCTCGTGTTCTATCTCCTCGGGGGACTGGCCGCGACCGCCGCGCAGGTCGCCGCCGACCCGGCCTCCACCGTCCCCAATCTCGGCGCCAGCGGGGCGATCGCGGCGGTGATGGGCGCGTTTCTCGTCACCTATCCCCGCGATCGGATTCGCTCGCTGCTCATCATCTTCGTGTTCGTGCGCGTGACCTACATTCCGGCAGCGCTCCTCATCGGCATCTGGGCCCTGACGCAGCTCGTCAACCTCGGCGCCGTGGCACAGCAGCCGGCGGGCGGCGTGGCGTACGCGGCGCACGTCGGGGGCTTCATTTTTGGGAGCGTGACCGCCCGCCTATTCGAGCGACGGACGCGAGCGGTCGCGTAGGCGTGACGATGCGGTGCTTCGACGGTCATCCGGCTCCTTGGCATCGGTCCAGCGCCAGCACCGGCTGATCTCCATTACCTTTAGAGGAATTCTGCATTCGGCACACGTGACGAGGAGAACCGACATGAACGAGCAACGCGCAGCCACTCGCCCGGGCGTCGCGGCCGAGAAACAGACCGAGGTGGCCGTGCTCGCCGGCGGGTGCTTCTGGGGCGTCGAGGAGATCCTGCGCGCCGTGCCCGGCGTGCTCGACACCGATGTCGGCTACACCGGCGGCTGGCTCGAAAACCCCACCTACGAAGACACGCACGACAGCAAGTCGGGTCACGCCGAGGCGGTCCGCGTGACGTTCGATCCGGCGGTCTTGAGCTACGAAGACTTGCTGGAGAAGTGGTTCTTTCGGCTGCACGACCCCACCACGCTCAATCGCCAGGGCAACGATGTCGGAACGCAGTACCGCTCGGCGATCTTCCCACAGACCCCCGAGCAGCGGGCCACGGCGGAGCGGGTGATAGCCCGCGCAGCGGCGTCAGGGAGGTGGAAGCGGCCGATCTCGACGACCATCGAGCCCGTCTCAACGTGGTACAGCGCCGAGGGGTACCATCAGGACTACCTGCGCAAGCACCCCGGCGGATACACCTGTCACTTCCTCCGGGACTAGGAATGGCACGCAAGTGCGGTCCCAGCTTTGGGGACAGCACTCCCTGGCGAGCGCTTCTTCCGGCACCTATGATGGGGGCGGGAGCCTTCCGTGGCCGACCTGCTCGCCCGGTTGCGAGCCGCCCTCACGGGCCACTACACGATCGAGCGCGAGCTCGGTCGCGGCGGGATGGCCACGGTGTATTTGGGCCGGGACCTCAAGCATCATCGCGCCGTCGCGATCAAGGTGCTGCGGCCCGAGCTCGCCGAAGCGCTCGGTCCCGAGCGCTTCGTGCGTGAAATCGAGATCGCCGCGGGACTGACTCACCCACACATCCTGCCCCTCCACGATTCCGGCGACGCCGACGGCTTCCTTTACTACGTCATGCCGTACGTCGAGGGCGAATCCTTGCGGGATCGACTCAACCGCGAGAAACAGCTCTCCATCGACGACGCCACGCGGATCGCGAGGGAGGTGGCCACCGCCCTGGCGTACGCGCATAGCCACGACGTAGTCCATCGCGACATCAAGCCGGAGAACATCTTGCTCGTGGCTGGGCAGGCGGTGGTGAGCGATTTCGGGATCGCGCGCGGGATCAGTGCCGCTGGCGGCGAGAAGCTGACCGCGACCGGCGTGTCAGTCGGCACCCCCGTCTACATGAGCCCGGAACAGGCGGCGGGGCGCGGGCAGCTCGACGGTCGGAGCGACATCTACAGCCTCGGATGCGTGCTCTACGAGATGCTGGCGGGCCAGGCGCCGTTCACGGGACCGACCGCGGAGAGCGTCCTCCACCAGCATCTCACGGCCGAGCCGCCGCGCATTTCGGCCATTCGCGGAGCGGTTCCGGCATCCCTGGAGGCCGTGATACGGCGCGTGCTGGCGAAAGTGCCGGCGGACCGTTTCGCGAACGCGGCGCAACTTGCCGAGGCGCTCGCGGAACCGGTCCCCGGACTTCCGCCCGTCCGCCGAGGTCGCCGCGTGGCCACGATCGCTGCCGCCGTCGGGGCAGTGATCGTAATCGCCGGCGTCGCCAGCGGCCTATGGCTTACCAGATCCAGAGGGGCCGCCGTCCAGTCGCTCGCCGTACTACCGCTGGCCAATCTGTCCATGGACTCCTCGCAAGGGTATTTCGCCGACGCGATGACCGATCTCATGATCACCCACCTCGCGAGGAGCCCATACCTGCGTGTCACATCGCGCACGTCGACTCTGCGCTACCGCGGTGGCCAGAAGTCGCTCCCCGAGATTGCGCGTGAGCTCCACGTGGATTTGGTGGTGGAAGGCTCGGTGGTGCGGGAAGGCCCGCGCGTGCGGATCACGGCGCAGCTCATCCGGGCGCCAACCGATGAACATGTCTGGGCGAACAGCTTCGAGCGCGATTTCTCACACGTCCTGGCACTGCAGCAGGACGTCGCGGGGGCGATCGCGGAGCAGATCGGTATCAAGCTGGCGCCGTGGCACAGTGCCGCGACGCCGTCGGCGAATCCCCAGGCGCAAGAGGAATACCTGCGGGGGATCTACTACTACGGCATGGGCGACATGATGAAGAGCGCCCAGGCACTCGAGCAGGCGGTCACGCTCGATCCGGACCACGCGCTGGCGTACGCCGCGCTCGCGCGCACCTATTACTTCATCGCGTTCTTCGGGGATCTCCCACCCAAGGAGGCCTTCGAGCGCATGGAGGCGGCGGCCACCAAAGCCCTCGACAAGGACCCGACCCTCGCTTCGGCGCACGGCTCGCTCGCGCTCGTCAAGCTCCACCGCGACTGGGACTGGGCCAGCGCGGAGCAACACTTCCGCCGCGCGCTCGAGCTGAGTCCCAGCAACGCCGACATTCATCACGACTACGCCCACCTCCTCCTGGTCCTGCGGCGCGACCGTGAATCCGTGACGGAAACCGAGCGGGCGGTCGCCCTCGATCCCTTCAATCCGATGCTCAACGCCTGTCTGGGATGGCACCGTCTCTTCGCGGGTGAGTACGACCAAGCCATCGAGGCGTCGAACCGGTCCCTGCAAATCCAACCGGCCAACTTCTGGGCTCGGATGAACCTCGGCTGGGCGTACGAACAGAAGGCGATGTATCCCGAGGCGCTTACGCAGTTCAAGGCGGCGTCCGAACTGAAGCCCATGTCGATGGGTAT
This sequence comes from Gemmatimonadales bacterium, assembly GCA_035538515.1. Lineage (GTDB taxonomy): Bacteria > Gemmatimonadota > Gemmatimonadetes > Gemmatimonadales > GWC2-71-9 > AG41. The sequence goes on along the minus strand of DATLKF010000010.1, from coordinate 282,360 downwards.
GGGCTCACAGATGGAACAGACCGGCATGGCCAACCCGATGGCGATGCAGATGTCGGCGGAGGCGGCGCGCATAACGGCCACCCGCGCGGATTTGGTCGTGCTCGCGGCGGCATCGCTCGGTCATGCATTGGGCGCGGCGGGAGATCGCCCCGGGGCACGGGTGGTCCTGGATCGGCTATTGCGGCAGCGGGAGCATGGATACGTCTCGCCGTATGACGTCGCCCTCGTCTACGCCGGATTGGGCGACAAGGACAAGGCCCTGGACTGGCTCCAACGAGCGTATCAGGAACGGTCGAGCCTCCTCGTCTTCGCCCTCCGCGAGCCGCGGCTCGCGCCGCTCCGCTCCGAGCCACGTTTCGTGGCGCTGATGCGGGAGTACGCGCTCCCGCAGTGAGTCTGTTGGCCCCCCCACCCAGAAGGTCAGCGGCTCGCGAGCAGCATTTCGCGCAACGCCGCCGCCGCTGGTCCGAGCGGCGGCCCTTCGCGCCGCACGATCAAGAGATCCCGCCGCCAACGGGCACCGGCTAGCCGCACGGGCACGATGCGTCGATCCCGGGCCTGGACGGCGTGACGCGACACCAACGCTACGCCGAGTCCCGCTGCCACTGCTTCCCTGATCGCCTCGGTGCTTCCCAGCTCCATCGCCGGCGTGAGCATCACTTTCACCCGGCTGAGATAGCGCTCGGCCACCCCGCGGGTGCTCGACCCTTCCTCGCGGGTGATGTACGGTTCCCCGGCAATCGCGGAGGGGCGTACGGCGCGCCGCCGCGTGAACGCGTGGCCCCGAGGGACGATCAGCACGATCTCGTCCTGCACCCAGGGCTCCGCCAAGAGCCCGGGGACGAGCGGCGCTTCGCCGATCACGCCCAGCTCGACCTGGCCCGCCGCGACCCAGCGCTCGATGTCGCGGGTGTCGCTGATCCGCAAGCTCAAGGTGATGCTCGGATAGGCGGTATGGAACCGACCGAGGACGGCCGGCAAGAGGTAAGTCCCGGGAGTGGTGCTCGCCCCGACGGTGAGGGAGCCGCTCTTGATGCCCCGGAAGTCGGCCGCGGCGCGCTCGGCGCCACGCAGCAGCCCCACCGCCTGGCGTGCGTACGGCTCGAGCAGGCGGGCGGCGGGGGTCGGCCGGACGCGCCGTCCGTGGCGCTCGAGTAACGCAACGCCGAAGTAGGCCGCGAGACCCTGTATGTGCTCGGAGACCGCCGGCTGGCTGATGTTCCGGGCCTTGGCGGCCAACCGCACGCCACCTTCGTCGAGGACCGCCAGAAACAGCTCCAAGCGATGGAGCGTCAGGCCAGGCTTCGGTTTTGGCATCGGTATTTCCCTATCAATCTGATCAATATGTTGTAATTGTCCTATCGCGCCACGGGGACGATCTTCCTGACAGCCCCGTGCGGTCGGAGGTCCCATGGTCGATGTCGCGCTCGAGCGCGTCGAAGAGCAAGCCCCTCTCGAGGGAGTCATCAAGGGCGAAGTCTTACGGATGTACCAAGAGGTAGCTCGGCATCCCGAAGGGGAATTCCACTTCTATCACGGCCGCCAGGCTGCCGAGATGTTCGCCTACGCGCCGGAGTGGCTCGATCGTGCGCCAAGCGGCGCCGTTGCGTCGTTCGCCGGAGTCGGCAACCCGCACCTCCGGAGCCGGCTGCAGACGGGCGAAGTCGTGCTCGATCTGGGCAGCGGCGCCGGGCTGGACAGCATCATCGCCGCATGGCAGGTGGGACCGGCGGGACGGGTGCACGGCGTCGACCTGAATCCCGAGATGCGCACCCAGGCGGAAGCCCACGCGCGCAAGGCGGGGCTCGCCAACGTCGCGTTCCTCGATGGCCGGATGGAGGACCTGCCGCTGCACGATGCGGCCATCGATGTGGTCATCTCCAACGGCGTGATCAATTTGTCGTTCCGCAAGCGCCGGGTGATCCGCGAGGTGTTCCGGGTGCTGGGCCCCGGCGGCCGCATCGCGATCACCGACATCGTCAGCGCGAAGCAACTATCGCAGTCGATCGTCAACGACCCCAAGCTCTGGGCCAGCTGAATCGGCGGCGCTCTCCCGGAGGGAGAGATGTTCGCCCTGCTCGAGGACGCCGGGTTCAGACGGGTGCGCTCCACGATTGTCCCGGGCTTTGCCTTTCGGAAGGAATCGACGCGCGATGCGGCGGAAGCCTACGGCGTGAAGGCGGTGCTGTTCACGGCTCAAAAGCCCGCGACATAGCAGGGCACATGGCGGTCGCGACGATCTCGACCGACGACTTGCGGCAGCTCCTGGAGAGTGGAGCGGCGGTCACCGTGCTAGACGTGCGGCCGACCAACGAGCGCGTCGAGTGGTCCATCCCGGGAAGCGTGCACGTGGACGCCTACGACGCTCTGCGGCGGGGCGACCCGCACGCCTTGGCGGGCTTTCGCCCGTCGACGGGCGGTCCCATAGTCGCCGTGTGCGCTGCCGGGAAAACGAGCCGCCTCGCAGTCGAGCGTCTGCGTGCCCAAGGGCTAGAGGCCGTGTCTCTCGAGGGCGGGATGCGAGCCTGGAGCGCGGCGTGGAATACCGCCGAGGTGCCCTGCCCCGGGAGCACCGCGCGGATTGTCCAGGCGCGCCGGACGGGGAAGGGCTGTCTTTCCTACATCGTCGGTTCGGACGGCGAGGCCGCCGTGATCGATGCTTCGCTCGATCCCCGAGTGTACCTCGAGCTGGCCGCTCGTCGAAGCTGGCGCATCGGCTCGGTGATCGAGACTCATATCCACGCCGACCACTTGTCCCGCGCCCGCGTGCTGGCGGCCGAGACGGGGGCGACGCTGTTCCTTCCGCAGACAGATCGCGTGTCCTTCGCACACGTGCCGCTGAGCGGCGGCGACATCGTCGCCGTGGGACCGAGCCGCCTCCAAGTCCTACGCACACCCGGCCACACAGCAGAAAGCAGCTGCTATTTCCTGGACCAGTGTGCCCTCTTCACGGGCGATACGCTGTTCTTGGAGGCGGTAGGCCGCCCGGATCTGGAGGCTACGCCCGACGAGGCGCGCCGCCGGGCACGCTTACTACACCGATCGCTGCGCCGGCTCCTCGAGCTGCCGGACGAGACGGCGATCCTGCCGGCTCACACGAGCGCACCAGTGGCCTTCGACCGCCGGCCGATCGTCGGCGACCTGCGAGAGGTCCGCCAGCGCACCGCATTGCTGCGAGCCGGCGAGGCCGAGTTCGTCGACACGATTCTCCAGCGCATCCCCCCCACGCCCCCGAACCATCACTGGATCGTCGCGCTGAACGAAGCCGGGAGCCTGCCCGACGGAGATCCCACGGAGCTCGAGGCAGGGGCCAACCGCTGCGCCGTTGCCTGACACGACGCCTCTCGCTCCTACGCGGCTCGGCCTGGGCGCTAATTGGCGGCAGTTCGCGCTGCTCGTCGTCGTCAACGCCTTCGTCGGCGCGATGGTCGGGCTCGAGCGCACGGTCCTCCCGCTCATCGCAGGGCGTGAGTTCGGGCTCCGGTCCAAGACGATCGTCCTCTCGTTCCTGGTCAGTTTCGGCATCGTCAAGGCCCTCGCCAACCTCTTCGCCGGACGGCTTGCCGACCGGATCGGGCGCAAGCCGCTGCTCGTCGCGGGTTGGGTGGCGGCGCTGCCGGTGCCACTGCTCCTCATCTGGGCGCCGAGCTGGGGCTGGGTGGTGGTCGCCAACATCCTGCTCGGCGTCAATCAGGGATTGTGCTGGTCTACAACAGTGATCATGAAGATCGATCTGGTCGGGCCGACGCAGCGCGGCCTCGCGATGGGGTTGAACGAGTTCGCCGGCTACGTCGCCGTGTCGCTGTCGGCACTGCTCACCGGCTACCTCGCGGCTGCACACGGCCTGCGGCCTGCGCCATTCTATCCCGGCATCGCGTTCGCCGTGCTCGGGCTCGCGCTTTCGATCTTCGCGGTGCGGGAAACGCACGGCCACGCGCGCGCCGAAGCGCGCCTCGTCGGTGCTAGCGCGTCCCCCCCACCTCGGCCCTTCCGCGAGATCCTGCTGCTCGCGACCTGGCGCGACCGCTGTCTATTCGCTGCAAGTCAGGCGGGACTGGTGAACAACATGAACGATGGGGTCGTGTGGGGACTCGTCCCCGTGTTGCTGGCCGCTCGTGGCCTCCCGCTCGAGCGCATCGGCGCCGTCACCGCCGCCTATCCGCTCGTCTGGGGCGTTGGGCAGCTCGCGACAGGAGCCTTGAGCGATCGCTGGGGTCGGAAGTGGATGATCGCCAGCGGCATGTGGGTGCAGGCGCTGGCGATCGCGCTGCTCGTCCTTGGACGCTCGTTCGGGCATTGGATCGCAGGCGCGGTGTTCCTGGGAATCGGGACCGCGTTGGTGTACCCGACTCTGCTGGCTGCTGTCTCCGATGTGGCGCATCCTGACTGGCGAGCGAGCGCGGTGGGCGTGTACCGGCTGTGGCGCGACGGGGGATATGCCTTCGGGGCGCTGGGTGCGGGCCTGCTCGCCGACACGTTCAATCTCCCCGTCGCCATCGGTGCGATTGCGGCCCTCACATTCGCCTCGGGGCTCGTGGTGACGGGTGTGATGCCGGAAACCCTCCGACGGGCTTCTCTGACAGCTCCGTCGCCGATCGCATGAGATCGTGTTGTTCGGTCTTCTGCGCCTCCGTTCGCCGCGACTTACAGCGCGACGATCTGGCGCCCCTGAGCGCCTGCCTACTCGCCCCACGCCTCAAAGCCAACTGCCACGGTGTCGAAACCTCTGGCCAGCCGTCCGCGTATCTCCCGTCAACCCGTCTTCGCGGGCGCGTTCAACACGGGAGGGCACATGAGCTCGACCCACAATCCCGGAAGAGTGGCCGGACTCTGGTATCTCTCGCTTGTCCTCTTCGGTCCACTGAGCCTCATCTACATCCCCAACAAACTGTTCGTGCACGACAACGCGGCCGCGACGGCTGCGAACATCGCGGCGCACCAGTGGCTCTTCCGATTCGGCATGCTGAGCGACCTACTCGGCGCCGTGGTCCTGATCTTCCTCGTGCTGGCGTTCTACCGGTTGTTCAAAGGCGTCGATCAACAGCTTGCCCTGCTCCTCGCGATTTTCGGCGGGGTGATGCCCGCACTCATCAACTTCGTGAACTTCGTGAGTGATGCCGGCGCCCTCATGGTCGCGCAAGGTGGGGGCGCCGGTTTCCTATCCGCCTTCGACCAGCTGCAGCGCGACGCCCTGGTGTTGCTGTTCGTCCGGCTGCATCACTATCAGATCGTCGCCGCCGAGATCCTGTGGGGACTGTGGCTCTTCCCGATGGGGGTTCTCGCGTATAAGTCGGGGTTTGTGCCGCGGTTCATCGGCGTCTGGCTGATCATCAACGGCGTCGCCTACGTGGTCCTCAGCCTGACGGGACTATTCTTCCCGGAGTATCAGAACAAGGTCTTCATCTATTCCCAACCCGCCCTCTTCGGAGAGCTGGCGATCATGCTATGGCTGGTGATCAAGGGTGCCAATCCGCGGGCACTGGCCGCGGGCGCGCCGTCACCGGCGGCTGCTTAGCGTCGGCCCGCACCCACCTCCCGCGACAGGGCGGCGTATACCAACCGCTGGAACCGGCTGTCCAGCGACCACATCTCCATGACGGGCAGGTACTGCGTCCACACCATGGCGACCAGATCTTCTCTGGGATCGATCCAGAAAAACGTGGTCGCGTACCCTGCCCAGCGGAACGTGCCTGGCGACCCTGGGACGGCCGGCTCCGAGTCCACGCGGACGGCGCCGCCGTACCCAAACCCAGATCGCCCGGGCGGCCAGTCCGGAGCGATAGAGACCGGGGTCAGGGCGGCTGGCAGGTGGTTCTCCAGAATCAGCGCCACGGTCTCGCGCTTCAGGACACGGTGCCCCTCCAGCTCGCCACCGTTCAGCAGCATCTGGGCGAACCGCAGATAGTCGCCGGCGGTCGATAACAGCCCGCCACCACCGGACAGCAGCTTTCCATCCTCGGTGTACCCGGGCGATAGCAACGGGGCGATCGCGTGGAGCTTGCCGTCGGCGCCGCGGCCGTACGCCGGCATGATGCGACCGTCCATGGGGCGCGTCGCATGGAAACCGGTGCTGCGCATCCCGAGCGGCCGGAATAGCGCGCTGTCGAGATAGCGATCGAACGTCGTGCCCGACGCCACTTCTACCACGCGTCCGAGCACGTCGGTGGCGAAGCTGTAGCTCCACTTGGAGCCAGGTGAGAACTTCAGCGGCAGCCGGGCCAGGCTGTCCGCAAGCTGCGCGATGGTCCAGCCGGGGTTGAGCAGCCCCGCTCGCCGATAGATCGTGTCCACCGCCGCGCTGTCGAACAAGCCGTACGTAAGGCCGGCTGTGTGAGTCAGCAGGTCGGCCACCGTCACCGACCGCTCCGGATCGCGCAGCAGGGGCTGCGCCGCGGAGCCGCTCGCGTACACCTTCACGCCAGCGAACGCTGGGATGTACTTGGACACGGGGTCGTCGAGTCGCAGTTTGCCGTGCTCGTATAGCTGCATCACGGCGGCGCTGGTGATCGGCTTGGTCATGGAGAAGATGCGGAACACGGCGTCGGGGCTCATCGCGCGCCCGTGTTCCACATCCATCGCGCCCACGGACTTGAGGTACGCCAGCTTGCCGTGTCGCGCGACCACCGCGAGCAGCCCTGGTAGCCTGCCCGAGTCGACGTAGGCCTGCAACGCGGGCCCGATCCGCTCGAGCGCGACCGCCGAGAGGCCGACGGCTTCGGGACGGGTGCGCGGCAGACCTTGTGCGAGCACACGGGTCGCCAAAACGCACGCAAGCAGGAACGGGAGCGTGCTACGAAGGGTGCGGTGAGGCTCGGTCAGAGGGCGCATAGATATCCACTTCACAAAAGGTGCGCGTTGGGCGGGCGAGCGCAAGCAGAGGATTAATGTGGCCGATGGCAGTACCGGCCGCTTACGGTGCCCCGGTCAAGAGGGCGCCGGTGGATACCCGATCAGATAGGTAACATGCCCATAGGTGGACGGAATCCTGATCTGACCGACTTGCCACTCGAATGAATCGTCCACGTCCGCGGCGAGTGCACGCAATTCTTCCAGCCTGTAGGCTCGGAACATTGAGACCACACCGTCCCACAAACACGTGAGGGAGACCAGCGGGATCAAGTAGGTCCACAAGAGCCGGCGCCATTGGAACGGGCGGATGAATGGCGTCGCAAACGTGACGAACACCGGAGTCAAGAGAACAGACAGCATCACGGGCACGGAACGCTCCGGAATCTCGAAGATGCCAATCGGTTGGCGAGCAGCCACGGCATCTCGAAGGATCGCGGTGGCATCCTTCGGCGTGAAGTGGTGGAATGAGTTGAAGACCGTCCGGAATCCAGCTAAGTCGGCCGGCACGGAGCGAGCGTCGACGGACCACCGGGTGTAGGAAATGCTGCCGCCCGAGCCGGCTGCAGCTCGCTCGAACGCAGGGACGTTCGGGAATCGGTCAGTCAAGGTGAAGTGAACGACGAGCCCGCGAGCAAAGAGGGCGCGGCACAAATCCGGCACGGGGCCGGCAGCGCCGGAACACAAGTCGATGATGCGGTGTGACTGTGTGGCTTCCAGGGCTGCCGCTAGGGGCTCGATCATGGGACGGTGCAAGCCGAAGGTCGCCTGGACGAAGCGGATGTAATCAGTCGCAAGGTCCCGGATGACGGTCGGGAACCACGCTTGATCCTCCAATTCGAATAGGTGGAGGCGAGGAAGGGCCACTTAGATGCGCACCGCGGCGGTCACTGGCCTCCGAAGCCGGGACATCAATATCGGAGATTGAGTCGCATCGTGAACACACTGGCCGGCCCGCGATCGTGGTTGTACCCCGGATTCCAGATGTGTTGGACGTCCGCACTCAGCTGGACGAACCGCCCGACTTGAGCGCGATAGTAGCTCTCGACGATGGTTTCATGGCCATAGTTCAATCGGCCATCGCCGAGCAGGAAGCCCCGGCCCCCGGCAGCGAGATACGCCGCGTGCTCGGGCGATAAGCCGTGTCGCAGGGCACCAAGCCCCAGGCGATCGTCAGTGCGCCCCCAGTGCACCCCACTCAGCTGCATGCCGGCGCTCAAGTGACGATCCACCTCTGTGAAGACAAAGTCCTCGGTTCGCCCGTCATTCCATCCAAGGCGGACGAACGCACCTGTCTCCCCGCTGTCCGCGAGCGGTTGCTCGACGTTCACGCCAAACCCATACTTGCGCCGGCCGGGCTGGTCATCGGCCACGATGTCTGGCGTCTGCCCGCTCGTTCGCGCCCGGGACACGGCATCGGCGTAGTTGCCCATCCGGCCATAGTTCTCATAGGCGAGAAACCGGAGCACCGTGGCGACGCTCGGGGCCTGCATGGTCAGCTCCAGGTTGTCCCCGTGCGCCCGACGTACATCCCAGTCGAAGCGGTTGCCGTTGGCGAAGGTCGGCATGAGAAAGCCGCCGAATCGCAGAGTCCAACCCGGATGTACCCAGCCCACCGCGATCCCGTAGCTATACCCGCGCGTGTCGGCGGCGTAATCCCACGCGGTGTTGTTGAACAACCCCCAGTTACAGAACTGGGCACGGGTCGTGTTGGCATACCGATTCTGATCGAAGTCGTCTGTCAGCGCCAGCTTACCAAGCTTGATCTCCACCCGAGCCACAGACTCCGAACCTGGGAGCTGATCCATCGCCCGGCGCGCCGTGTCGAGACCCTGCGACAGGGGCACGACCCACCGTACAAAGGCTCTGGCCAGGTAGGGGGCCTGCCCGAGCTCAACCGTGCCCTGTCGTATGACGTCACCGTTGCTGACCCCACCCAAGCCGAACGCGTTACCGATCGCGCCGCCCCGAGCCATCTCCACGTCGAGGTACGCCTGGAGATAACGCGTCAGCTGCGAGCCGAGATACGCCCCATACGTGTGGGTGCCTTGGAAGTCGCCGCTGTCGGTCAAGCTTTGGGGCCCGTTGTATTGGGCGGGGAAACGCGGGAGATACTGGACGATCACCGTGAGCTGCGCGCCCAGGAGTTGCGGAATCCAACGAGGCGGCGCGGGTGACTGGCCAGAAACGGGTAACGCCCTCGAGAGCGTCATCACGAGCACGAGAACCGCGGCCCGCCATGAACGCTGCGACGTGCGGCCGCGCAGGACCGCCGTCACTCCTTCCCGAACCGCTCGAACCGGTACGCCAGCTCTGGGCCTCCTTTGCCTTCGTACGCCAGTTGGGCGACCAGCAGCGCGAACGGCTCGGTGTACCGGGCGATCCGTAACGGCCCGGCATCTACAGGGTCAAAACCTACGTCGCGGATCAGCTCGGCGGCAACCCGTTTGCTTTTCGCATCATCCCCGCAGTACACGAGGCTCGGTCTCGTGGCCTTGCGCCGGCCCTCGAACACGCCGAACAGCACCTCGCTCGGCACCGTGTTGAACGCGGAGACGACTGGCGCCCTGGGGACCTTCTTCGCAAGCTCCTCGGCGCCCGACGAGGTGTGAGCGATGATGAGTCCTGTGTCGTCAGCATTCATCGGCAGCGAGCAGCTCACGATCACCTTGCCCGACAAGTCGCCCGCTTGTTTCAACACGTCGTCGACTCGAGACCAGTGCACGGCCAGGAGCAGCACCTCTGCATCGCGCGCGGCCTCACTCGGAGTGCCAGCCCGCGCCTTCGCCTTCGCCTCGCGGGCGAGCTTATTCAGCTTCTGCTCGGTGCGGGCGTAGCTGAAGACCACGTCGTGTCCAGCTCGCGCGAAGATTGTTCCGAGCTTGCCGCCCATCAACCCCGAACCCAGAATGCCGACTCGCATGTGCAGAGGCCGCCTTCGGTCTAATTACTAAGGAGGTTGTTCGCGTACAACGTCCGCCCGACCGGTCGAGTCACGCCCCTTGAAGGGTGACACGTCCCACACCACTTTGTCGAAGCCCTTCACCCCTCCGTGCAGATGATTCGGGCCGTTGTTCCGGGCGAGCGTGTACGTGCGCCCGTCCAGCGTAAACCGACCGTGCGCGATGCGGTTGCCGTAACGGCCGATGATCGCGCCGAAGTAGGGAGACGCTCGCACGTAGTCCGCGAGCGAATCGAAACCCAGAACGACGTCAGCGGACCGGCCGCTCCTGTCCGACACCGTGAGCGAGAGGATGATCCCACAATAGTCGAGAACCCGGAGCTCGATCCCGTGGGCGTTCTTGAGCGTGTACACGCTGACGGCTTCTCCTCGTGGCGTCGTCCCGAACGGCGCTTGCGCCACGGACGGAGACTCGGTGCTGCAGGCCAGCAGCATCATTCCGCCGACCAGTGGGAGAGCGAGCGCGCGTGGCAGGCGGCGCGTGGCTCGAACTTCGCCCGTTGGAAGCGGGAGCGCTACCGGGCGCTGGTCCTGCTGGCGTGTGTGTGTCCCGCGTGGTCCTCACCCCCCGTCCCCCTCTCTGTTCCGGAGAGGGGGAACGCAGGGCAAGTGTCGAGTCCCCCCTCTCCCGAAGGGAGAGTAGGACAGAGGGTGAGGACAGAACACCCCCGCCCCGATTTCCAACGGGAAGCGTGGCAAAGCCTCAACGGCGCGTGGCAGTTCCAGCTCGACCGCGGGGATTCGGGCGTGACCCGGCGCTGGTTCGCGCTCGGGCTGCCAGCCCCCCGGTCCATCCTCGTGCCGTTCCCGTGGGGTAGCCCCCTCTCGGGCGTCCCCGACAGCGCCGCCATCGGCTGGTACGCGCGCACGATCGACGTGCCGGTCGACTGGATGCGACGACGCGTGTTTCTCGTGATCGGCGCCGCCGACTGGCGCACCACCGCCTGGATCGACGGCAGCGAGCTCGGCGCACACGACGGCGGGTACGTCCCGTTCGAATTCGAGCTGACACGGTATATCAAAGCCGGGAAACGCCATGTCCTGGTGCTCCGCATCGACGACGCGCCCCGGCCGTTTCAGCTGGTCGGCAAACAAGGCTACGGCGATGCCCGCGGCATCTGGCAGACACCGTATCTCGAAGCGCGTGGCGCCACGCCGTTGCGCGTGCTGCACTTCTCCCCCGACATCGACCACCGCCGCGTCCTGGTCGCCGCCAAGCTGCTCGACAAGGCGCCGCAAGAACTCACGCTGACGGTGCGGTTCAAGAACGCCAGGGTCCCCCCGGCCACCGCGCGCATTCCCAGGCGGGGGGACAGCGTCACGTTCGAAGTCCCGATCCCGAACATGCACCTCTGGTCCCTCGACGACCCATTCCTGTACGAGATCGAGGCGAGCGTGGGCGACGACCGCGTGGACAGCTACTTCGGGATGCGCAAGATCTCGGTCGTGACACTGCCGGGCACGCAGTACCGGTACGTGGCCCTCAACGACCGGCCGTTGTACCTCCAGCTCGCGCTCGATCAGGCATTCCACCCGCAGGGGTTCTACACGTTCCCGAGCGACTCCTTCATGCGGGCGGAGATCTTGCGCGCCAAGAGCATCGGCCTGAACGGGCTGCGGGAGCACGTGAAGGTCGAGGCGCCGCGCAAGCTCTACTGGGCCGATCGCCTCGGACTGCTCATCATGGCCGATCTGCCCAACTCCTGGGGAGAGCCTGATTCGGCGCTGCGGCGCGAGGCGGTCACTACGCTGCAGGGCATGATCGAACGCGACTACAACCATCCGGCCATCTTCGCCTGGGTGCTGTTCAACGAGACGTGGGGACTGCTCAGCAAGGACGGCCAGAGCGAGGTCTACCGCCCGGAGACCCGGCAGTGGGTCGCCTCGTTGTATCGCGAGACCAAAGTCATGGACCCAACCCGGCTCGTGGAGGACAACTCGCCCTGCTGCGGGCGCGGGCACACCGAAACCGACATCAACTCGTGGCACACCTACCTGCCGGGGTGGGCCTGGGAGCGGCGCGACCAGCTGGTGAGCGACAGCACGTATCCGGGCTCGACGTGGAACTTCGAGCCGGGCTACCGGCAGGACAGCCAGCCGACGATCAACAGCGAGTTCGGCAATGTCTGGGGCTACGAGGGGAGCACCGGCGACGTCGACTGGAGCTGGGACTACCACCGGGCGTTGAACGCATTTCGACGGCATCCGCGTATCGCTGGCTGGCTCTACACCGAGCTGCACGACGTCATCAACGAGTGGAACGGCTACTGGCGCTACGACCGCTCGCCCAAGGAGACAGGACTGGCAGAGCTGGAGGAGGGCATGTCGCTGCGCGACCTCCATGCGCCGCTCTATGTCGTGGTCGGCGACGAGCTGAGCCAGAGCGTGACGGCCGGTGCGGAGGTTGAGGTGCCGTTGTACGCGTCGTTCCTGACGCCGGACAGCACGCTCGGCGACAGCCTCACCCTGCGCGCGCAAGCGTACGGATGGAATGCGCTCGGAGAGCAGCAACAATATTTCGAGACTACGCGCCGGGTACCCTACCATCCCTGGATGACCGGACCACTCGAGCCACTCCGGGTCCCGATGCCCGACCACCCCGCCGTGGTCGTGCTGGCGGTCCGGCTCGAGGACCGAGCCGGATCGGTCCTGCAGCGAAACTTCTGCACGTTCGTGGTGGAGGGCGAGCCGCCGGCCGAGGTTCGGCTGGCGGACGGGCGCCGGGCCAGGCTCCTGCGCATCGACCCCGCGCGGTTCGACTCGGCATCCTGGTCGCTCAAGCAGTGGAACGTGATGGACGGGCTGAAGGTGAATGGCGCCGGCTCAGGGTTCTTCGAGTACCGCATCCCCTGGCCGGCCGGCATGCGTCCGGCCGACATTGACAGCGCGGCGTTCGTCGCCGAGGTCTCCTCCAAGCAGCTGTTCGCAAAGGACCGCGAGGGCGGCGGGCGGATGGCGGGCGACTACATGCTGGGCCAGGGGACACACGACCCGTCCCTCAATCAAAATGCCTATCCCATGACCGACGCGCGCCGCTACCCGACAGCCGTCACCGTGCGGGTAAACGGTATCGCAGCCGGGCACCAGACGCTCGACAACGACCCGGCAGACCACCGCGGTATCCTGTCCTGGCACGCGCAGCAACGGGATCGCCACCTGCACGAGGCGGGCTCCTATGGTTGGCTGCTGCGCGTGCCGATCCCGCGACCGGCGCTCGAGCGCGCGGCCGCCCAAGGAACGATTGTTATTCGGCTGGAGGTCGATGCCGAGCTGCCCGGCGGCCTCGCGATCTACGGCAGGCGCTTCGGTCGCTATCCGCTCGACCCGACGGTCGTGCTCGTGTTGAAACCAACCTGACGCTCACCTGAGGGGTTCAGTTGGTACTATGACGACACTCGGCTGGGTCGACTACGCGGTGATGCTGCTGTACTTCGCGTTCGTGCTCGGCATCGGCGCGGCGCTGCGGCGCTCCATCCGGACGAGCGAGGATTTCTTTCTCTCGGGCCGCGCGATTCCCGCCTGGGTCACGGGCCTGGCGTTCATCTCGGCGAACCTGGGCGCGCAGGAAGTGATCGGGATGGGGGCTTCGGGCGCGAAGTACGGCATCGCGACGAGCCACTTCTATTGGATCGGCGCCATCCCCGCGATGGTGTTCATCGGTCTGTTGATGATGCCGTTTTACTACGGCTCGCGCGCCCGCTCCGTCCCCGAGTACCTGAAGCTGCGCTTCGACGAGAAGACGCGCGCCTTGAACGCCATCTCGTTCGCCGTGATGACGGTGTTTTCCTCCGGGATCTCGCTCTACGCCATGGGCAAGCTCCTCAATCTGCTACTCGGCTGGAGCTTCAACGCCAGCATTCTCGTGGCGGCGTTGATCGTGCTCGCGTACATCTTCCTGGGCGGGCTCACGAGCGCCATCTACAACGAGGTGCTGCAGTTCTGCCTGATCGTGCTCGGGTTCGCGCCGCTGGTATTCTTGGGGCTGCGCGCGGTGGGGGGCTGGTCGGGGCTGGTGGCGCGGCTCGCCGAGCACTCGACGGCCCGCGGCTTCGCGCCTGGCGCGTACACCCACAGCTGGGCGTATATGGGCCACGCGTCCACCAACCCGGTGGGCGTCGAATGTTTCGGCCTGGTGATGGGGCTCGGCTTCGTGCTGTCGTTCGGGTACTGGTGCACGGACTTTCTGGTGGTGCAGCGCGCCATGGCGGCGAATTCGATGACCGCCGCGCGCCGCACGCCGCTGATCGCCGCGTTCCCCAAAATGCTGTTCCCGTTCCTCGTGATTCTGCCGGGGATGCTGGCACTCGTCGTGAGCCCCACGAGCGGCATACGACCGGTGGAGCCGGTGCCGGTCGCAACCGCCACCGCCCTCCACCGCCCTCCACCGCCCTCCGAGCCTGAGTCCGGGATCGTTCCGCCAAAGCTCGATCCCCGCACCCACCAGCCTCTGCGCGACGTCGCCGGCAACGTCGTGCTCGACTACGACCTCGCGACGCCGATGCTGCTGCTGCATTTCTTTCCCACGGGCATGCTGGGGCTCGGCCTCACGGCGTTGCTCGCCTCGTTCATGTCGGGGATGGCGGGGAACGTGACGGCCTTCAACACCGTGTGGACCTACGACCTGTACCAGGGCTACGTGCATCCGGGCGCGTCGGACGCGCACTACCTCACGATGGGGCGCGCGACGACGGTGGTCGGCGTCGCGATCTCGATCGGCGCCGCGTACGTGGCGGCATCGTTCAACAACATCATGGATTTTCTCCAGCTGGTGTTCGCGTTCGTCAACGCGCCCCTGTTCGCGACCTTCGCGCTGGGGATGTTCTGGAAGCGCACCACGGGGCACGGTGCGTTCACGGGGCTGGTGGCCGGTACCCTCGCCGCCGCGGTGCAGCATGGCCTGTCCCTTCCTGCGGGCGCGCGCGTCGGGATCAAGGGGGGGTATCTCGGCGTCCTGACGACCTTCCCGAGTGAGCTCGCCCAGACCTTCTGGACCGCGATCGTCGCCTGGGTGACGTGCTTCGTGGCGACCGTCGTGGTGTCGCTCGCCACGCGGCCGCGCCCGGCGGAGGAGCTGCATGGGCTCGTGTATGGGCTCACGCCGATCCCCGCCGATGAGGCGGTGGCCTGGTACCAGCGACCGGTCACCCTCGCGGTCGTCGCGCTGGCGTGCGCCCTAGTGCTCAACCTCGTGTTCTTCTAAACGGGAGCGTGTCGTGACTCTCGACGTCCGTTTGCCCATCGGCCTGTTCTTCACCGCGCTTGGCGTGCTGCTCGCCGCTTACGGAGTGGCCACCCGCGGCTCGCCCGGGATGGCGCCGACCGGTGTCCCGATCGACCTCGTTTGGGGCGTGGCCCTGCTCGTTTTCGGGGTCGCGATGCTCTGGCTCACCCGCCGCACGTAAGGAGCGTCCATGTCCGCGCGCCACGCGATTCTGCTCATGCTGTGTCTCGGCTTCACCGCCCGCCGTGGTCCCAGGTCAGTCGAGAATGGCCTCGCCCGCACGCCGCCGATGGGGTGGAACAGCTGGAACCACTTCGGCTGCGACGTGAGCGCGCCGCTCATCAGGGAGACCGCGGACGCCATGGCCAAGAGCGGCATGCGCGACGCCGGCTATCAGTACGTCGTGATCGACGACTGCTGGCAGGTGGCGCGGGACGGCGCCAATCGGCTCGTCGCCGACTCGGTGCGCTTCCCCGGCGGCGTCAAGCCGCTCGCCGACTACGTGCATTCCAAGGGGCTCAAGTTCGGGATCTACACCGACGCGGGTCGCCAGACCTGCCAAGGCCGACCCGGCACGTACGGCTACGAGGAGCTGGACGCCCGGACGTTTGCCGAGTGGGGCGTGGACTACGTGAAGGAAGACTGGTGTTACGCGAGCGGGCTGGACGCGCCGACCCAGTACGCCAAGTTTCGGGACGCCCTTGCCAAAACGGGCCGACCGATCGTGTTCTCGATCTGCGAGTGGGGGTCGAACCAGCCATGGGAGTGGGGGCCGCAAACCGGCAATCTGTGGCGCACCACCGATGATATCGGCGATCGTTGGGCCAGCATGATCGCGAACCTCGACCTGTCCACGCAGTACGCGCACACCGCCGGGCCGGGCCACTGGAACGATCCCGACATGCTCGAGGTCGGCAACGGCGGCATGACGGACGACGAGTACCGCGCCCACTTCAGCCTCTGGGCGCTCATGGCCGCTCCCCTGATGGCCGGCAACGACCTGCGCACCATGTCGGCGGCGACCCGTGATATTCTCCTCAACAAGGAGATCATCGCGGTGGATCAGGACCCGCTCGGCAAGCAGGGCATGCTCGTCCGAGAGCCAGCGCTCGATCTGCAGGTGTGGTCGAAGCCCTTGGCCGACGGGTCGCGCGCGGTCGTGCTACTGAACCGCTCGGTGCTCCAGACGGTGATCACGGCCTCGTGGCACGCGATCGGCCTCTACAGGGCGGCCCACGTGCGCGACCTGTGGGCTCACACCGATCTCGGCACGTTCACAGACCGGTTCAGCGCCACCGTTCCGGCGCACGGCGTGGTCATGGTGCGGATCAGCCCGACGCCCGGGACCTGAGGGGGGGGGCACCCGACCGTCACGGCGCTCGCGTAAAGCGGAGGTCGATAGACTCGACCTCCACACCGTACCTGCCCGGCGTGACGGTCGCGGCGTCTTCCCTCCGCAGCGAGAGCTGCAGCCGTTCGATCCGGTCGAGCCGGGGGCGATCGGTGGCACTGCCCCGCCCTGCCGCGGGCCCCACCCAGTAATTCCACTCCCCCGGGAACCCTGCGGGGAGCAGGACGCCGCGGCCGACGGTGAACGCGGACAGTGGGACAGACTGCTCCCTCCAGACACTGTCCACCGGCACCGCGGCGCTCCAGCTCGTGCCGTCGTCTTCCATCAGCGTGACGTGGAGCAGCTGGCGCGGCCCCCCCCCTAGACCGCGTAGCCGCAAGTGTAGGTCGACGGCGCCGGCGATCGTCTCGCGCCGTGCCTTGATCCTGTCCTTGATGACGAGCGACGCCGTGTAGTCGGGCGGGCTCCAGCCGCTCGAGTTCACCGGCAGTTCGAAATGAAAGACCGGTTCGCCCGTCACGCTCGAGACCCCGAGGCGGAACAGCCCGCGGCGTCCCGCGTCGCCGATGCGCGTGAAGGCCAACCGTCCGGCGTCGACGCGGGGCGTAAACAGCCGCAGGGGCGTCTCCCGACCGACCACGTCGAAACTCCAGGACGCCTGGCCGTAGTAGTCCCAGTCCGTCGCCTTCGAGTGCAGCCCGGCGGGAAAGGTCACCCCCGAGTCGCCCCGAAACAGCGTAATGACGAACTCGTGTGGACCTTCCTCGAGACCACTCCCCGGAATGGTGGCGGCGTACTCGTAGCTGTGTGCCGGCTTCATGCGTGTTGTTCCAAAGAAGCCGCCGGCTGCGGGGCGCACGTAAAGCACGACCGAGTCGGGCGCCGTCCGATCGACCACCCGAGCCTCGAGCCCCGCTTCCCGTCCCGCGAGATACTCGGGTGCGGCGAGAGACTGAACCGAGGGCGACATCGAGTCGGGCGGCGGAGCGTGATACTCGGCGAAGCCGAACCCGCCGACGTAGGCCGGCAGCGTAGTGCGATCCACGTGGCCGGCGGCACTCAGGACGTAGACGCCCGGGGTGACGGTGAATCGGCCTTTGGCCGCTCGCCCGGGCTCGGCATTACCGGCGGTGATCGGCTGCACCGTGAACGACGCGCCCAGGTCCGGCAGCGTCACCGTCATGGGCCAGGCGCGGCTGATGGCGCGCGTCACGATCTTGTCGGGACTGGGCGACTCGAACGGGTCTGCGACGGGCACGGCGTCGGGATAGACCTCGAGGCGCCACACGCCGCTGCGCACCTTGTCGAGGAAGTAAATCCCATCGCCGTCATAGGTCACGGTGGACGACGACCCGTACCCCGCGATGCGGACAAGTGACGCAGGGTCTGGTGGCGTTGCGGTCGTCGAGCCGGCATACAGAAACGCATCGCGCGCGACCAGCTCCCCCAGGTTGTCATCATAGGAGACATGGAAATCGCCGAACCGCGTGTTCTGCGGATACGGCCCGTACGAGTGCATCCGCGGGAGGCGGCGCATCGCCTCGGCGGCGATGATCGCACTCATCGCCTTGCGCGGCGTGTAGACCAGATTCAGGTAATGCGTCTGCCAGCCGAGGTTGCGTGAGGCGGTCGCCAGCATGTCGTAGGCGAACATCGCCACGAATTGGGCGCCGACTGTACGAAACGTCCGCGTTATGGCCGGATACAGGTAGCCGGTGCGCAGATCCGGCGTGTCGAACTCGTACACGATGCGCGGCAGCTGGGCCAGCTCCGGGCGCAGCATGTCGGGGTACGCATCCACCGCGCGCAGGTAGTTCCCTTGCAGCTCGTGTCCCGAGTTCAGCCCCGACGGATACCAGCCGAACGTCACCCCCTGCGCTTTAGACTGACGGATCGCTTCGCCGATCCTGAAATCCTGACTCACGTTGTAGGAGATCAGCTTGGTGCAGCCGGTGCTGCGGACCGCATCGGTGAGGGTGTTGATGTATCGGATCGAACCCGCGAGATCCTCGGGATGGTGCCACGGCTCGTTCACGAGCTCGATGAACAGGATGGCGGGCTCGTTCTTGAGCGCTACGCCGGTGTAACGATTCACATGATTGAGAATCTGGCGCAGGTAGTTTCCCTGCGCGGCGATGGCGGCGGGATCGGTGCCCATGCGCGCCTTGCCGAAGCGCCGGCCGAAACCGGGGGCAGTGGTGTCCTGGAGCGCGTCCGGCCAATTCGCGCCATACAGCTGGATGGGGCTGAACAACATGTAGATGCCCCGCTTCCGCGCGCGGGCCACGAGGTAATCCAGCAGGTCCAAATGGTCGTTCGCGATCAGGTTGCCGGCCGAGTCCGAAGCCTCCCAGTCACCCCAGAAGGTGAGCCGCAGGCCGTCCCAGCCCATGCGGGCGAACTGCGCCACATCTTCGTCGATCATCTTCTTCCGATCGGCGTGGACATACCCAGCGGCCCGGTAATCGGACGCGGTGGGGAGTACGTAGTTCGCGCCGAACAGCGTGACTTCTCGCTGGTCGTCGCGCCACCGGATGAATCCCTGCCTGTCGAGGTAGACGCCCCGGTCAGCGGCGCGCTGGGCGTGGAGCGATGATGCGAGCGCCGTGAGCGCCGCTAGGAGAAAAGCAGGTCCTTCGCGCCTGCGGCGCTCAGGATGACAAGCTCGCTGGTTCCGATCACGGAAATGGAAGAGAGAAACCAAGCGAAGGATCCGCTTACTCGCGCAGATCGAGCACGAGACTCTGGCGGGCACCGATTCTCGCCAAGGGAACGTAGTTCGTGATCCGTTCGTCCGTGCCGATGTGCAAGACCGCACCGTTTGGCCCGCCGAGCATGTTCTCCGCTCGGTACCTACCAGCTCGCAGCAGCGCCTCCGAGGAGGAGATCGAAATGCCGGAGGCCGGCTTGTCAGCGAGATTGGCCACCACCAGCACTGTGTGGTCCCTCGCCCGCCGCACATACGCGGCGACCGCCGGGTTGTCCGCGGACAGCGGCACGAGGCGGCCCGTCGCGAGCGCCGCGTTTTGCTTGCGCAGATGGATCAGCCGGCGGTACAGGTGCAGCAGCGAGCCGGGGTCCTTCTCTTCCACCGCGACGCTGACCGTTAGCGAGTCCGGCTGGAGGCTCTCCCACGGCGTGCCGGTAGTGAAGCCCGCGCCCGTCCGCGGGGCCCACTGCATGGGAGTGCGGATCCGCGGATCGGGCTTGTCCCCGGTCATCCCGATCTCCTCGCCGTAGTAGACAAACGGCAGCCCCGGCAGCGTGAGCAGCAGTGTCGCGGCGAGCTTCGCGCGCGCCAGGTCGCCGCCCAATACCGTCATCGTGCGGGTCTGGTCGTGATTCGTGAGAAACGGCGACCAGCGGTACGCCGGTAGCGTGTCCTGCAGGCGCAGGTAACCCACAAGCAACCCCGCGGCGGAGCCCGTGCGCACCACAGACAGGAGCGAATCGGCGAGCTCGAATGCGAAATACGAGGTGAGCTGGTCCGGGTAATACGGCAGCATCGCCGTGATACTCCCCCACGCCTCGCCCACGGTGTACGCATCGGGCTTCACGCTGCGGACGTGCGCGGCGAAGTCGCGCAGCACCGCGTGCGTGCCCGCGCAGCCCATCAGACAGCTTCCCTGTTCCACGAGGTACGGGACCGCGTCCAGACGAAAGCCGTCCACCCCCATGTCCCGCAGCCAGAACGTGGCGATCTTGTCGGCCTCCTGCCGCACGGCGGGCGTCTCGTAGTTGAGATCGGGCATCCCGCTCCAGAACACGCCGTAGTAGTACTCGTCGCGCACCGGGGAATGGTGCCACGCCTCTTCGCCCCAGGGTCCCTTGCCCAACGGCGTGGGTGAGAAGCGGTACCAGCTGCGGTAGGGCGATGTGGTGTCGCGCAGCGCGGCCTGAAAGTCCGGGTGCTCGCTCGAGGTGTGATTGAGCACCAGGTCCACCAGCACCTTGATGCCGCGGCGGTGCGCCTCGCGCGCCATCCGCTGGAAGTCTTCGTTCGTGCCGTAGGCGGGCTCTACGCGGTAGTAATCGGTGACATCGTAGCCATGGTAGCTGGGCGACGCGGCGACCGGCATGAGCCAAATGCAAGAGGCGCCAAGGCTGTCGATGTAGCCGAGCCGCTGGGTGAGGCCCTTGAGATCGCCGATGCCGTCGCCGTTGGAGTCGAAGAACGAGCGGACGAACACCTCGTAGCACACGGCGCCGCGTGTCCAGGCGGGAGGCTGCTGCCCCGACAGCGCCAGTGGAGCCGCGACCATGGCGGCCGTCGCCAGCGCGCGCACGATTGACACGAAGCGCGCTCGTGTGGTACTACTCGGCACGGCCACAGGAGGCGCTATGAGCGAGGGCGTCCGGTCCGCGATCGCGGCTCTGATAGTGATGACCATGTTCCAGTGTCATGGCCGCGGCACGGCGGCGGACCCCGGACAATTGCGGCCGAACGCGGCTCCCGTCACCGTGAACGTGACCAACAATTCCCAGAGCGCCATGGAGATCTATGCGGCCGGAGGCGGAACGTCCTACCGGATGGGGACAGTCGCCCCGGGAATCGCCCGTCGCTTCGAGCTCCGCCCCGGGATGATCGCCAGCGGCGGTCAGATCCACTTCGTGGCCCAGGCCAGCGGCGCCGGTCCGCGGGTCCAATCTGAACAGCTCACGCTCAGCCCCGGGGACGTCGTGGACTTCGAGATCACGACCAACCTGGTGGGCAGTCGCGCCACGGTGCGGCCCTAGCCCTCGATGATGAAGAACGACCCGCAGCTCCCCTCACTGCCGGTGGAGCTGCGGGCTAGCACCGCCCTCAGTAGCCTGGGTTTTGCTTCAGGTTCGGATTGGCGCTGAGCTCGTTGAGCGGGATCGCGTACAGGTAGTAATGCGCATCCGTCGTCGCACCACCCGGCTGGTTGCCCTTCCACGCCCACAGATACGTCCCCCCGGTGAACAGGCCGAACCGAATCAAATCGGTCCGGCGGCGCGCCTCGAACAGCAGCTCACGTCCTCGCTCGGCCAAGATGGTGTCCAGCGTCATCTGGCCCGCCGTGACGTTGTGGGTCGTGTCGCCGAAGGCCCGTTGCCTCAGATCATTGAAGTACGTGACCGCTTGGGACACGTTGGTGCCCGTCCGCACCGCAGCCTCGGCGTAGATGAGGTACGCCTCACCGAGCCGGAAGATCGGGAAATCCGTATCGACCATCGTAGTTTGAGAGGCAGCGCCACCGCTGGACGTCTTGTTCGTGAACTTGGGTGCCGCGATCCCGTTGTTGAAGTTGCCGATGTCGATCACCGAGTCCGTCTGGCCGCTGGTGTAAAAGAATGAGCCCCGCGTATCCCCGGCGCTGAAGCGGCGAAACGCCTGCTGCTTCATGCGGTAGCCGCCCCAGCAATAATCAATGCCGTAGTTGGCGGGAACCATGCTGCCCCCGCACCCGGCGTGGACCATGAACGTCATCCCTCCCCATGTCTGCGTATGGCTGCCGTCCTGTACGGCGGAGAAGATGATCTCCTTCGACGTGTTGTTGTCGGCGGTGAAGTTGTGCAGATAGTTGCTCTCGAGCGTGTACAGATTCGACGTGGTAACGCTGGACGCGGCGCTCAGCGCATCGGCATAGTCGTCCGTGCCCGTATAGACGCCGGCGTTCAGGTACAGCTCCGCCAGCAGCATTCTCGCCGCTGCGGGCGTCGCGCGGCCGTAGGTGGCCTGCCCGGCCGGTGCCGGCAGCGAGTCCAGGATTGCGTTCAGCTCGTTCACGACGTAGCGATACACACTGTCGCGCTTGACCTGCTTCGGTGGCGGGCCACCGATCGGATCGGCCTCGGTCACGAGCGGGATGTCCCCGAAGAAATCGAGGCCCACCCAGTAGGCCAATGCGCGCAGGAATCGGGCTTCGGCGCGGTAGTTCTTTATCTGGTCCTTGAGCGCCGCACTGACGCCGCGCGAGTTCAGCAGGTCCAGGGTTGTCTGGCGCAGGAACTCGTTCGCCAGGACGGTCTCGAAATAGACCCGGTAGTACATCGCCTGGCTGATGGTATTGGTCGAATTCCACTGCCATCTATTCAGGTCGGGGACGCCGGGATCGTTCCAGCCGATCACCGCCTCGTCCGTCGGGAGCTCCTGCAGATACCAATTCAGCCGCAGGAATTCCGAAGTGCCCTCGTCGATCAGCTTGATGTCGCCATTCTGGAATCCGGGATCGTTCGGGCCGATCTGAGAGGTGAGGACCAATCCGCCGTAGAGCTTCGCCATATACTCCGCATAGGCACGAGGGTCGGCCCATATGTTGGCGCCGGTCACGGCGCTCTTCGGGGCCACGGTCGGGTCCGTGCAGCTGGCCACGGCGCCCAGGAGCATCGCGACGACGACCATGACGCTGACTGTTCTGTGGTTCATATCCTCATCCCTTCTCGAATGATCGTATGCATGGCGCTGGGCGCCTAGAACCGGACGCTCAAGCCCCCGCTAAACGTGCGCGAGCGAGGATAGATGTTGTTATCAATGCCGTTCGTCCCTGTGGTGCCGTTCGCCCCGTAGATCGCCGCGGTGGGATCCACGCCATCGTAGCCGGTGATCGTGAACGCGTTCTGGATCGTCCCGTACGCGCGCCACGGCCGGCCGCCGTACTGGAACGCGTAGCCGAGCGTGATGTTGTCCATCCGCAGGAACGACGCGCGCTGCACGTAGTAATCCGACAGGAACCGGGGCGCCGTGAAGTTGGTCTTCAAGACCGACGCGTCCATGTTGGTCGGTGTCACGTTGCCGGACGTGATATTCTGGTACGAGCCGTTCGCGGCCGCGACGTTGTTGTACACGTAGTTGCCCAGCTGCGCCCGCAGCGTGAAGCTGAGGTCGAAATTGCGGAACGTGACGTAGGAGGTGTGACCCAGCTCCACGGTCGGCCAGGGGGAGTGGAACGGCCGCAGGTCGTTGGTGCAGCCCTGGACGGTGCTGTCACGGGCCGCGTTTTGGACCAACGGCACGTAGGTGTTCTCGACCGGCTTCCCGTTCTGGTAGAATTGCTGGCAGACAAAGAACGAGTTGATCGGGAAGCCCGGCTTCAGAACCTGAATGGTATTGCCCGTTCCTCCCCCGATGCCGCCGATGTTGATCTGGGAGACGCTCTTGTTCGGGTTGATGCTCAGCAGCTCGTTGCCGTTGTGGCTGACTGTGAAATCCGCGGTCCAGCCCCAGCCTTCGGCGCGTGCCTCCAGGAACCTGGCACTCAGGCTGAACTCGATCCCCCGATTCCGCATGGTGCCGACGTTGGTCGTGACGAGGTTCGTGAAATTGGTCCCGGCGGCGACCGGCACGGTGAAGATCAAGTCACTCGTGTTCTTGGTGTACCAGTCGATGGCACCGCTGATCCGCTGACCGAAGAGCGCGTAGTCCATACCGACGTTGTATGACTTGGTGCTTTCCCAATGAATGTTCGGGTCTACCGCTCCGGGCCGGATCGTCGGGACGAATTGGCCGCCGAAGTAATACTGCGCCTGGGCGTTGCTGAAAGTGTAGGTCGGGTATTGCAAGTAGTCGCCGAACGCCTGGTTGCCGGTCCTCGCCCATGACGCCCGGATCTTGAGGTCCGCAAGCGCCGTGATGTTCCTCAGGAATGGCTCCTGCGAGATCCTCCACGCCACGGACACCGAGGGGAAAGTGCCCCATTCATGGCCTGGCCCGAAGCGCGACGACCCGTCGCGGCGCAGGCTCCCCGCCAGGAGGTAGCGGTCGTTGAGGTTGTAGTTGAAGCGCCCGAAGAAAGAGATCAGCTTGTAATCCACGACGTAATTGCTGTTCTGGACGACCGAGGTCGAGTCCACCACAACGCCATTGATGCCGAGCAGGTTGGTCGGAAGGCCGGTCTCCTGGAAATAGGGGCTCTCGGAGTGCGAGCGGGTATACGAGTAGCCAGCCGTCAGATCGATATTGCCGGGCACCGCAGTGATCGGGGCGGAATAGTTCAGGTACCACTCGCTCACCAGACTCGACTGGTTGCGGTTCGACAGACTCAAGAAGCCCTGGCCCTGGCGGATCTGGGCGGCCAAATCGTTCGGGATGAACGTTTGGTTGTTGGCCTGAGTGAGATCGTACCCAAGGTTGAGGTTGGCCGTGAGACTGCGCAGGAACGGCAGGTGGTAGGCGCCTTGCAGGTTGCCGATGCTGCGCCAGGTAGAGCCCTGGCTCACGGACCGGTTCAGACTCGCCACCGGGTTGCTCGCCGAGGCACCGGTGGTCGGCCAGTCCCAGTAGCCGGTCGCGTTGGTCGGGTCATACACCGGTTGCGTGGGCGCCATTGCCACCGCGTTGCCGAGCACGTCGCGGGCCTGGAAGTCATCGGACGTGCGGGCGCCACGCACGTTCGTCTTGATGTCCAGGTTGTCGTTCAGGAGGAGTTGTTCGTACGTCACGCCGAGAGACAGCCGCTCCGTCGAGCTGGTCCGGATGATCCCGTCCTGGTTGAGGTAGCCGACCGAGAACCGGTAGTTGCTGCTTTGCCCCACGCCCGAGACGACCACGTCGTGCTGTTGTCCGAAGGCGCTGCGGTCGATCAAGTCGAACCAGTTGGTGTTCGCGTTGCCCAGGCTGGCGCTCCGCGCCGGCGCCTGCGCTGCCACCGCCGCGCGGAACTGACTCGCGTCGAGGACCGAAGGGACCCGCGTAACCGACGAGGAGGACATGCTGGTGGTGTATTCGATCTCCGGCCCGTGTTGCCTGGACTTTCTGGTGGTGATCAGTACGACGCCGTTGGCAGCGTTCGCGCCGTAGATCGCCGCGGCCGAGGCGTCCTTTAACACCGTAATGCTCTCGATGTCCGCCGGATTGAGAACGTTGAGGGGATCGCGGCCCGCCGAGAGAACGCTGGTCACCGGCATCCCGTCGACGACGTAGAGCGGGTCGCTGCTCGCGTTGACCGAGGTTGCGCCGCGAATCCTGATCGAGAGGCCGCCGCCCGGTTCGTTGTTGTCGACGACCTGCACGCCCGCCACCTTACCCTGGATGAGCGCCTGGGGGGTGATGATCCGGCCGGTATTGAACTCGGTCGCCGTGACCTGCTTCACGGCTCCGGTGATATTACCCGCCTGCTGCGTGCCGTAGCCCGTCACGACGACTTCCGACAGGTTCACCGCCTGTCCGGTGAGGGCGAGATCGACGGCGATGGTATCGCCTCCAGCCACCGCGACCGCCTGCGCCGCGCGCGCATACCCGATCAGCCTGGCCCGCAATGTGTCGGTCCCGATGGGCACGCCTGTTATGACATAGCGCCCATCGGCCTGCGTCAGAGCGCCGCGGCTGCCGATGGAGAGGGTGACGCCCGCGAGAGGTTGTCGTGTCGCGGCGTCGCTCACCCGTCCGCGGACTGTGCCGGGCGGCGCTTGGGCGGAGACCGGCGCCGTCCACCCCTGCGCCAGCAACGCGGCGATGATGAACTGGAGTCGTCTCATACACGTCTCCTCGAGCTGTTCGAAGAACCACCTCGCCTGGCCGTTCCCGAGCCGGCGACGCAGCAGCGGCATCCCGCTCAATGGCTGACCTGGACCGGTCTTGATCTCTCCAAAAGGTTCGGAACTTCCAGGGCATATATCCCCTGATTGGCCCATGCGCAAGACCCCGATCGCCGGCCGGAGGCGTGGTGCGGGATGCGCTACTCCGTCCGTAGGGCATATGGCCTTCTTGTCGCCACGAAACCACGAAAGTAGCTTGGAACGGTTCAGCTCCACGGGGTTGGCCCTTGGGCAAACCGGCGAAGAACCCGACGATCTCCGATGTGGCCGCGCTCGCGGGCGTCTCCAAGTCCACGGTGTCGGCCGTGCTCAACCACAAGAAGATCCGAGAGAGCACGCGGCGCGCGGTGGTTCGCGTCATCGAGGAGCTGAATTACCGGCCCAGCCCATCCGCGCGCCGCGGGTTCCGGCCCGCGTCGGGCAAGAGCGTGACGTTCATCGTGAAGGAGGCCGCCAACCCGTATTACGCCGAGATTCTGCTCGGCGTACAGGAGGTCACGAGCGACCAGGGGTATCTGACGGCGGTGAGCAGCTCCGAGGGGAGTTACGAAGTGGAGCGTCGCATCGTGGAGCAGAGCATGGAGCGGGACGTGGACGGGTTGATCATCACCCCGATTTTGAGCGACGACGTGGACCTCGCACACCTCTTCGAGTTAAAACGCCACGGCGCACCGTTCGTGCTGCTGGAGGAAGTGCGGGGCATCCGGGCCAACCTGGTGGACGTAGACAACGTCAAGGCATCGTGCCAGGCGGCAAAATTCCTGATCGACGGGGGACATTCGCTGATTGTGCATTTCGCCGGCCCCCCGTACTCCGAGCACAGTCAGGAGCGGACCGATGGCGTGCGCCGCGCCTTCAGCGAGTCACACCTGCGCTTCGACGAGGCGATGATCGTTCCCACGGGCGCGTCGGCGGAAGACGGCCACCGCGTGGGGCTGGAGTACTTCGGGAGCCGGAGAGCGCACCGTCCGACGGCGGTCACATGTTATAACGACCTCGTGGCACTAGGCCTGCTGCGGGCGCTCAGAGAACTCGGGATTGGCGTTCCGGAGGAGGTCTCCGTGATCGGCTTCGATGGCCTGGACCTCCTGGACTATTTCCCCTTGCCGCTCACGACCGTGCGAGTGCCCAAGTACGAGATGGGCAAGCGGGCGGCGGAGATCCTGATTAGACAGATCGAGTCCCGAACTCCAGCCACCGCAGAGCCGGAGAAGGTCTCGCTGGACGCCGAGCTGGTGGTCCGCGCATCCACCCGACAGCTTACGGCGTGAGCGAAACGGCGTGAGCTGCGCGGGCTCCCGACCCATCCAGTGGACGACAACAGGTGGCGACGCCACCGACGGTTCCTGCACCCGCCGCTCGTACCGTCTCGTCGGACTATTAGGAGCAGCTGGGGCATTCTGGCGCCAATTGGTGGGGATCGAGAGGGAAGGAATTACCGAGATCCCCGTGTACACCGTGAAACGACCCTGGCGATAGTGACCTATACGTCCACACGGGCGACTGCTCTGGATGCGGCGTTCCGAAACGTGTTCGGTGCATCCGACCCCAGCCCCGTTCACGCGGTCCAGGCACCCGGGCGGGTGAACCTCATCGGCGAGCACATCGATTACTGCAGCCTGTCGGTGTTCCCTATGGCCCTGCGGCAGGGGATCCGAATCGCATTTCAATCGCGCCCGGATCGGGAGTCGCGGCTCGTCAACCGCGACCCTCGCTTCGCGCCGGTCACGTTCACTGTCGGCGAGAGCATCCCGCCCGCCTCGGCCGGGGATTGGGGCAACTACGCGCGCGCGGCGGCCCAGGCCGTGGCCCACCGGTTCCCGAATCTCCGGGGCGTCAACGCCCTCGTCGAGAGCGATCTCCCGGTTGCCGCGGGGCTCAGCTCGTCCTCCGCGCTCGTCGTGGCCACGGCCCTCGCGCTCCTGTTCGCCAACCAGGTGACGCTGGCGCCGCTCGAGCTGATGGAGCTGTTGGCGCGCGGCGAGCGCTATGTCGGCACCGCGGGGGGGGGGATGGACCAAGCCATCATCCTTGGGGCGCAGGCCGGATGCGCATCCCGCATCGACTTCAACCCGCTGCGGCTCACCGCGGCGGCCGTGCCCGCGGAGTGGCGGTTCCTCGTGGCGTCGAGCATGGTCCAGGCCGAGAAGTCCGCCGGCGCGCGTCAGGCGTACAACGATCGCACGAGGGCATGCGACGCCGCGCGGCGTCTCGTGGCCGCGCGGCTCGGCCGGCCGCCGGACACGACCTACCCGGCCCTGCTCGCCACTGCGTCAGTGGAGCAGCTGCTTGATGTCGCTGCTGGGGTCCTGTCCGGCGCGCTGTTACGACGGTTCCGCCATGTGGTCACCGAGGCGACACGCGTGCACCAAGCCGAGACCGCGATGACCCGGGCCGCGGGTGACATGACGACCTTCGGGCAGCTGCTCGACGCGTCGCATCGCAGCCTGCGGGACGACTACGAGGTGAGCCACCCCGAGCTGGATCGGCTGGTGGAGTTGGCGCGCGAGGCAGGCGCGGCCGGAGCCCGTCTCACGGGCGCCGGTTTCGGCGGCTGCGTCGTGGTGCTCGCTCGCGCCGAGCGAGCCCCGGACGTCCTGGCCGCACTGCGCGAGCGCTTCTACGCGCCACGCGGAGCTGCCAGCGACATCGGACAGCACCTCTTCACCGCTGAGCCGGCAGCGGGTGCGAGCGTGCTGGACCTTGAGCCCTAGCGGCACCACGGTGCCCACCCTCGTCGTCCTGGCGGCGGGCCTGGGACCCGGCGATGCCTTTCTTCACGCGCGCCTCGCTACGGCTTGGTCAGCGTGAGTCCCGTGATCAGCCCTTCCGTGTTGTGCGCGAACCGAATGCCGTAGATGCCGTCGGTCGATTTGAGCTTTCCCGCCGTCACCACGGCCGCCTTATCGTAGCTCCCGATGACCGTGCCGTTCACAGCGCAGGTGATCTTGTCTCCCTTGACCGAGACCGCGATCTCCTGCTCGACGGGCTGCCCCGGTCCGGCCGCCGTGTGCACAGCCGCGTTGCGCTCGCCCCTGCGTCCGTTCAACTGAAACGGTTGGGGGCCAAAGCCCCGAACGATCACGTACCCGTTTCCGTACGTCGCGCAGTAGAGCAGGCTCTGTTGGTCCGTGCCGAGGTCGTTGCCAGCGATGACGATCCCGTAGGGATGCGGGTGGTCGTTCAGGTTCATGTACTTCGGCTCCCGAAACGTCGCCTTCACCGTGTAGTCGCCGCTGGCCACGTTCGCGGGATTCCAGTAGACGACGGCGGGACCCGTGGTCACGTGCAGGGCGTCGCCCTCCTTGACGAGCTTGGACCCGGCGAGCGCAGCTCCGCGCCGCTCCTCCTGACCGTCGATCTTTCCTTTCCACCCGGGGACAAAAATGCCGCCGCCGGCGACGGGCCGCGGGACATCTTGCGCCGAACCTGCACGGGGTACCGTAAGACCGCCGACAACTGAGACGGCGGCGAGCGCAAACGCGGTTTGGCGACGCATGTATGCTTCTCCCTCTGGAGTGTGGCTCGAGACGGAACAGTAACAAGGGTAACGACCGGTTGGCGAGCGTCGTGATCTTCCTGCACATTGACGTCCTGCTCGACAACGAGACGCCTGAGACTCTTCAATCCCCACGCGACCGAGAGGGGGAGTCGCCATGAATACGCCGACCTGGTCCCGCCGTGAATTCCTGGAGCTCAGCGCCGCCGCCGCGGGCGCGTCCCTCGCCACCAAGCCGTTGCGCGGCCGCCGTATTCCGCCGAGCGACACTGTGCGCTTCGGCATGGTGGGCGTGGGGATGCAGGGCTCCGGCCTCTTGGGCGAGTCGATCAAGCTGCCCGGCGTCGTGTGTGCGGGCGCCGCCGACCTCTACGATGGGCGCCACACGTTGGCCCGGGAGATCGCGGGGGCCAGCCTGCCCGTCACGCGCCGCTATCAACAGCTGCTCGACGATAAGACGATCGACTGCATCGTCGCCGCGGTGCCCGATCACTGGCACCGGCGCATGGTCGTGGATGCCGTGAGTGCGGGGAAAGACATCTACTGCGAGAAGCCGATGTCGCATTCGGCCGCGGACGGCGTCGCGATGGTCGACGCGGTGAAACAGACGAACCGCATCGTTCAGATCGGCTCGCAGCGGGTCAGCTCGCAGATCTGCGCCAAGGCCCGGGAGCTGATCGCCCAGGGAGCGATCGGCGACCTGATGATGGTCGAGGGCTCGCTCGGCCGCAATGATCCCACGGGCGCGTGGGAGTATCCTCCGCCCACCGATCTCTCGCCGCGCACGCTCGACTGGGACACGTGGCAAGGCGATGTGTCCAAACGCGCCTTCGACCCCAACATCTTCGCACGCTGGCGCTGCTGGAAGGAGTACGGCACCGGGGTGGCGGGTGACCTGCTCGTCCACCTCATCAG
This sequence comes from Gemmatimonadales bacterium, assembly GCA_035538515.1. GTDB lineage: Bacteria > Gemmatimonadota > Gemmatimonadetes > Gemmatimonadales > GWC2-71-9 > AG41. The sequence goes on along the minus strand of DATLKF010000010.1, from coordinate 252,068 downwards.
CGGCCTGCTGTTCATGTTGAGCATCAACGAGCCGCCCCGGCAGGCCATGGCCGTCGGCGGCATTCGCCGCTGGAAGGACGGGCGCAACATGCCCGATGTCCACCTGACGAACTTCTACTACGGAGACTTGCCCGTCTCGATGCGGCTCAATCTCGGCACCGAGCTGCCTGAGACGTATCGCTTCCACGGAGCCAAGGGGATTCTCGAGCTGGCGGGATCGCAGCTCACCGTAACCCCGCAGAGCGGCCGCGATACGGAGCCGAGTTACTACACCAACAGCTATCCGAGCGCGCTGCGGCAAGCCTACGAGGAGCAATGGCACCGGGAGAACGACCCAAAACTAGGCGAGCGCCTGCCGTTCGCCGAGACCATCACTTTCACCGCGCCCCACTTCGATGGTACCCGGGTGCATCTGTGGAATTTCTTCGAGGCCGTGCGGACCCGGAAGCCGGTGGTGGAGGACGTGGTGTTCGGCCACCATGCGGCGTTGGCCTGCCACATGGCGAACGAGTCCTACTTCCGGCGCAGCGCGGTGACCTGGGACGCGGCGAGCAAGACCATCAAGGGCTGAGGCTTGCCGTGCCGATCGCGTAGCGCAGCCCGCCGAGCAGGTGCTGGAGGAAGAGCGGCTCGGTGAACGACGCTTCGGTATGCCCCATGTTGGTGTACCACGCGCGCCCGCCGTCGAAATCGTGGTACCAGCTCATGGGGTGGTGCGCGCCGTTCGTTCCTCCGTGGTAGCTCGTCTCGTCGATCTCGACGAGCACGTGGATGCTCGGATCGATCGACTTGAAGTTGTAGAACTCGTCTTCGCGCTCGAAGCGCGCGGGAAGCCCCTTCGTCGACACGTGGGTCGTGTCGAGCACGCGGTAGCTGCCCTTCTGGACGTTGGGATTGCCGGGATGGCCGTTGAAGTACGCGCCGGCCAGTCTGCCGTACCACGGCCAGTCGTACTCGGTATCGGTCGCGGAGTGCACGCCGACGTATCCACCCCCCGCCCGGATGTAGCGCTCGAAGGCGTCCTGCTGTGCCGGCTCCAGAACGTCACCGGTCGTATTCAGGAAAACGACGGCGCTGTAACGCGAGAGGTTATCATGGGTGAAGGCGCCGGCATCCTCTGTCGCGTCGACCGCGAAGCCGTTCTCTTGGCCGAGCTTACGGATGGCCGCGATGCCGTTGGGGATGGAGCTGTGACGGAATTTCGCGGTCTTGGAGAAGATGAGCACCCGCGGCTGCTGCGCGGGTGCTGGGCTCGAGATGGCCGAGACCACGAGAGCGAGGGGAACGAGGAGTTTGTGCATGGGGGGGAAATTTGCAGCGCGTTCTGCAAGCTGGCGACTCGCGGGAACTGTCGTAGAATCACGCCATGACGACAACAGTGCTTAGGCCGCGCCCAAGCGGGCTCGTGCATCCTGGACGATCGCACTCAAGCGGTCCAGCAAGGCGGGGGTGACTTGGAAATCGACCCAGCGCAACGTGCTCTTCCCTTCCCACTTGAACACGAGGTAGCGCGTCCCGTCCGGCTTCTGACGCAAGCTCGCGGAAGCAAGCAACCCTTGAGCATCGGTGGAGAGTGGGCCATAGTCGGCGATCAGCTCACCGGCGAACTTGTTCTCGAACCAATTCAGAAGACTCACGGGTCTCCTCCTCTGTTGGGCGACACCTCACTCGTCTAACCTGCAACATCGTGCCCTATGCCGAGGGACCGCAAGATTCCAGGGGTCACCCCGAATCGATGAGTGCGGCGATCACCCGCATCACCACCTCCTTCCCCGCCCTGCGGCACCGCGACTTCACGCTGCTGTGGATCGGCCAGCTCCTCTCGTTCTCCGGGTCGCGGATGCAGACCGCCGCCATCCTGTGGCACGTCTCGCTGCTCGCGGCTCCGGGGAGCAAAGGGATCGCCCTTGGGCTCGTGGGTGCAGTGCAGGTCGTGCCGATCATCGTCTTTGCCGTGCTGAGCGGCGTGGTGGCCGACGCCCTCGATCGCCGCAAGGTGATGCTCGCTACTCAGACCCTCATGGCGCTGCTCGCCGCCACTCTCGCCGCGCTCACCTTCGTTGGCCTGCACGCCGTTTGGCCGATCTATCTACTGGCGGCGGCGTCCTCGGCCGCCGCCTCCTTCGACGGCCCCGCACGCCAGGCCCTCATCCCCAACCTCGTGCCGCGCGAGCACCTCGCCAACGCCATCGGGCTCAACACCCTCATGTTCCAGTTCGCCTCCGTCGCGGGTCCCACCCTGGCTGGCCTCCTGATCGCGGGCCCCGGCATCGCCTGGGTGTATGCCGTCAACGCCGCTTCCTTTCTGATGGTCATAGCGGCCCTCCTGGTGATGCGTGCGCGGCCGCAGGAGGCCACGGCCTCCGCCACGCGGATCACCTGGGCCGCCGCCCGCGAAGGCCTCCGGTTCGTGTTCGCACAGCCGATCGTGCGCTCGACCATGCTGCTCGATTTCATCGCCACCTTCTTCGCGTCAGCCACCGCGCTGCTCCCGATCTTTGCGCAGGACATCCTGCACGTCGGCGCGCGCGGCTACGGGTGGCTGTACGCGGCGCCATCGCTGGGCGCCGCGGCGGCCGGCGTCGTGATGGCGTACTGGATCGATCGCGTCGAGCGGCGGGGAGCGATGCTGCTCTGGGCCGTGGCGGCGTACGGGGCCGCGACCGTCGTGTTCGGCATCTCGAAGAACTTCTGGCTCACGCTGCTGTGCCTCGCCGCCGTGGGCGGCGCGGACACCGTCAGCACGGTGATCCGCAACATCGTGCGGCAGCTCGAGACGCCCGACGAGCTGCGGGGGCGGATGACAGGGGTCAACATGGTCTTCTTCATGGGTGGCCCGCAGCTCGGCGAGCTGGAAGCCGGCGCGGTGGCGCAGCTGTTCGGCGCGGTCGCCTCCGTGGTGAGCGGCGGCCTCGGCTGCCTCCTCGCGACGGCGGTAGTGGCGCGGCGGGAGGCACGCCTGCGGCACTATCGCCGCTAGGGCGGGTCGCCGTACAGGTCCCCGGCCAGGTACTTGAAGTCGCTGTCCACGACCACCGTAGCCCTTTACCGCGCATACGAACGCGAGGGATATGCCGGTGCTGCCGCCCGTGTACTCGACCACGGTCATTCCCGGCTTGAGGAAACCGCGCTGTTCAGCCCGCTCGATCATCGCCAGGGCCATCCGGTCCTTGTAGGAAGCCGTCGGGTTGTAGTACTCGAGCTTCAGGAGCATCCGTGCCGCGCCGTCCGGCACGACGTTGCGGAGCCGAATCGACGGTGTATTGCCGATGGCGCCGAGCATCCCATTACCTGTCACGTCGCCTCCCGTGGTCCCACGGCTCGCGTGCAGCACTGACCAGACGTCTCGGCCGGAACGCCTGCGGCACTATCGCCGCTAGGCCCCCCCTGCGGATCTATTTTCTTGGCGCGGGCTGATACGTATTCACCACGATGCCGCAGGCATAGGCAGTCGACCCGGCTAGTCGCAGGGCATTACGGTCTGTGAAGATCTGCATCCCACGCGCGATCGCGACCGGATTCACGAAGATGTTCAGCTCGTCGATCAGTCCGTGCCCGAGCAGCGAGCCAACGAACGTCGCACCGCCGTACACGACGATGTCCTTGCCGGGTAGCCGCTTCAGCCGGTTCACCGCCTCGACGAGATCGCCGTTTTCCACCCGCACGTTCTTGCCGTCGATGTGCTTGAGGGTTTTGCTGAAGGCGATCTTGGACATGTCCACCATCTTGCAGGCGAACGGGTACTCGGCGCTCTCCGGCTTCACCGCCTCCCAGTAGCTGGTGAATCCGGGCGTCATCTTTCTGCCGAGCAGGATGGTGTCGCTCGTGTCGGTCAGGTGGTTGATGAACGCCAGCAGTTTCTCGTCCATGTCCCACGTCATCCAGTCGAGCTGCCCTTCCGGTCCCGCCACAAAGCCGTCGACGGTCATCTGCATTTGCAGTTTGAGCTTCCGCGTTGCCATCTGAGTACCCTGTGGTTGGTCACTGAAGCGTCGAATCACCTCCCTCGAAATCGACACTCGAGTCCAGATCCTGGCCCTGGGACGAGGCGACCAAGACAATCAAGCTTAGAGACCGGTCCTGCGCTCCAACTCTTCAGGGTACCTCGCTCCCTGCACCGTGATCTGCGAAGCGGCGCGATCGATCTCGCGGAGATCGTCGGCCGTCAGTTCGACGGCAACGGCTCCGATGTTCTCGTCCAGGCGCTCGAGCTTCCGGGTGCCCGGAATCGGTACAATCCACGGCTTCTGGGCCAGCAGCCAGGCAAGCGCCAGCTGCGCGGGTGTCGCCTTCTTTCGGGCCCCGAGCTTGCGGAGCAGGTCGACCACGACCTGATTCGCTTTGCGCGCCTCGGGCGCAAAGCGCGGCACGATGTTGCGGAAGTCGGAACGGTCGAAGGTAGTCTTTTCGTCGATCTTTCCCGTGAGGAAGCCCCTCCCCAGCGGACTGAATGGAACGAACCCGATTCCGAGTTCCTCGAGCGTCGGTAACACTTCCTCCTCAGGCCTTCTCCACCACAGCGAGTATTCGCTCTGAAGTGCCGTGACTGCCTGGACGGCATTTGCACGACGGATCGTTCGGACCCCTGCTTCGGACAGCCCGAAGTGCTTGACCTTGCCTGCATGAATCAGGTCCTTCACCGCTCCCGCCACGTCCTCGATGGGCACGTTGGGATCCACGCGGTGCTGATAGAACAGGTCGATCCGGTCGGTTTTGAGTCGTTTGAGCGAAGCCTCCGCGACCTCGCTGATGTGCTGTGGCCGACTGTCCGTGCCGACTTGCTCGCCCTTCGGACTGAACTTGAACCCGAATTTGGTCGCGATCACGACCCGATCCCGGACGGGGGCCAGCGCTTCGCCGACTAGCTCTTCGTTGGCGTACGGCCCGTACGCTTCAGCCGTATCGAAGAACGTGATGCCACGATCGAGGGCCGAGCGGATGAGACAGATCATCTCCCTTTTGTCCGGGGCCGGACCGTAGCCATAGCTCATACCCATGCAGCCGAGCCCGAGCGCCGAGACTTCCAAGCCGGCTTTTCCCAATGTGCGCGTTTGCATTTCGAGCCTCGTTAGCAAGCGAGACCTCTCGATGCCGCCACGGTCCCGACGAGCAGAATTGCGACATCCACGTAGATGGGTCCGAGGTGGCCGAGGGTGCGGAAGCCATAATGTAGTGGAACAGATGCGGGCTGAAGGGCACGGATCAGGTAACGACTTGGTCGGCGAACCACAATCTGGTTACCATTCGGGACCACCTGAGCACATCACACACAACGGTTCGAGCCTCTCTAGGACATGACATGAAATTCTTGCTGCTGATCTACACCGACGCCGAACTGCTCGACGCTCTACCAGCGGGGCAATTCGACGCGAAGATGCGCGACTGCCTGGCCCATGCCGACGAGCTGCGTCAGGAAGGACGCCTGCTCGATTCGCAGATGCTCGAGAAGGCGCCGTCCGCCCGATCGGTGCGAGTTCGCAACGGCCGGCGGACCGTCACGGACGGACCGTTCACAGAGACCAAAGAGATGCTCGCCGGTTTCAACCTGATCGAGGCCGAGGACATGGAGGAGGCCGTCCGCATGGCGGAGGAGTTTCCCTGGGTGGAGACCGGATGCGTCGAAGTTCGGGCGATTCAGGACATCGGCGCCGTGAGGCGGCGGGTCATGTCCTCAGCCTCCCGTTAGATGCGCACGCTCAGCAGCTCGTGCCGCAGCTGCTGCCGTAACACCGGGTGCGTCCGCCACACGAACCATCCCATGGACCCGACGGCCAGGACGTTCCCGACCAGCACCGACCAGACGCCGAGCATGGCCAGGACCCATTGCGCAGCGAGCGCCAGGGCCGCCACCACCACGGCCTCGAGCACGATCGCGGTCATCGTCGCCAAGAGGACGAGTGAGGGAGAGCGCTCGATCTGCTCGGCGATCGCCACGAAAACGATCCCGGCCACGACGAACGCAATGACGTGTACCACCGTGTACGTCGCCACGACGCCCACGTTGATCGCGACGATTACGTTCGAGCCGCCGAACAGGAGCGCGGAGCCGAGTGCGGCGGGCGTGAGGAACGGATGGCCTGCGATCACATCGAGCACCAGGAACCACGCGGCCACGCTGACGGCGCCGACCAAGCCGGTGATCACCCCGCGCGCCAGCGCTGGATACCGCATGAGCACGGCGAGGCCGAACGGGTGGTCGTCTCGCGCCGACCGGTGGAGGTACGCCATCAACACCATGCCGGACAGGACGTTCGCGCCGATCACGTGCGGCCACGCGACGACCGTTGACGGCGGCGCGCCGCCGAGCACCAGACCCCCGTAAAAGACGAACTCCTGGACGACGATGCCGAAGATCACACCCAGGAGCAGCCCGGCGTGCAGCGCCAGCGCGTCCAGGGCCCAAACGGCCGCGACGCCCAGACAGGCGAACACACCGAAGTGCAGCACCGTGTAAACGGTGACAAGCCGAACGGTCGGGCTGGGAATCGCCTGGTTCGAAAGTGCGCCGGCGAGCGCCGCCGGCGTATGAAACGGTTGGCCGGCAATGACGTCAACGACGAGAAACCATATCGCGACAACCAGGCCCGCGAGGATTCCCCCAACGACACCGCGAGCGAGCTGCTCATGCATGAGTCGTCTCATCGGTTGTCCCTCCGTTTCGTCTCGAGGTTTCCCGTCACATCATGACCGTTGGGCCACTCGGGTGCAAGGGCTTCTTCCTCGGGACCGGCGTTAGTGCTATGCATATGCGCCCAATCAATCCACCATCGCATGACTAAGTTCCGGGTCCCGTGCATCACAGCCATCATCGTGGCGCTCTTGGGCGCATGCCACTCTCCTCGCTCTCCGGTCCCCGGTGCAGCTTCCAACGTCGCGATCCGCGTCAACCAAGTCGGCTATCTGCCTGAAGCGCCCAAGATAGCGGTGGTGTGCGCGCTCGAGGCGCGAAACATCACGACCTTTAGTGTGATTGACGCGCACGACCGCACGATCTTCGGGCCGCGAGCGGCGCGCTCCACCGGGCCGTTCGGCCCCTGTGCCGCTACGTATCGGCTCGACTTCTCAGGCGTCCGCCAGCCCGGGACTTACCGGGTCGTCGCAGGCGGCGCGATCTCGCTCCCGGTGCGGATCGCGGCCGACGCGTACCGCGGCGCGTCCGACTCCCTGCTCGCCTACCTGCGGGAGCAGCGCTCGGGTTACAACCCGGTGTTCCGCGACTCCGTGCACCAGCACACGGACGGCATCCTCGTCGACCATCCGACCCGAAGTGGCCAGTTTATCCCGGTGAGCGGTGGGTGGGCCGACGCATCGGATTATCTCCAGTATGGGACGACGACGGCGCACGCAACCACCATGCTGCTGCTCGCGTACCGTGACCATCCCGGCACCTTTGCCGATCGCTTCCAGGCAAGCGGTCTCCCCGGCGCGAACGGAATCCCCGATGTGCTCGACGAGGCCCGATGGGGGCTCGAATGGCTGCTCAAGATGTACCCCCAGGATGACCTGCTCTTGAACCAGCTGGGCGACGACCGCGACCACACCTTCTGGGACGTGCCAGTCCATGATTCCTCCGATTACGGCTGGGGACGCGGCCGTTACCGGCCGGTGTACCCTTGCACCGGCAAGCCACAGGGCTTGTTCGAGTACAAGAACCGCTCCACCGGCTTTGCCTCGACCGCGGGAAAATATGCAGCCGCTTTCGCGCTGGGCGCCCAGATCTTCGCCGAGCGTGATACCGCGTTTGCCAACCGGCTCGCCACGCGGGCGCGGGCGGTGTACGTGCTTGGCGTCGCGCATCCCGGGGTGTGCCAGACCGCGCCGGCGCGGTCGCCCTACTTCTATGAGGAGGACGACTGGGCGGACGACATGGAGCTCGGCGCCGCCGAGCTGTATGGGTTGACGCACGAATCTCGCTATTTCGCCGCCGCGCTCGAGTACGCCGCGCTCGAGCCCGTGAAGCCGTGGATGGGGCAAGACACCGCGCGGCATTATCAATGGTATCCCTGGCACAACAACGGCCACTACGAGATCTGGCACGAAGGGCCGGATAGCGCGCGGCGGCTCGTGGCCGAGTATTATCGTCGCGGACTCGAAGCAGTGGCGCGGCGGGCGGACAACGGCTTTCGCGTGGGGATACCCTTCATTTGGTGCTCGAACAACCTGCTGGCATCGTTCGCGACGCAGGGCCATTTCTATCGGCGCATGACGGGCGACTCGACCTATCTCGAGTTCGAGACCGCGGCGCTCGACTGGCTGTTCGGCACGAATCCGTGGGGCGTGTCCATGGTCATTGGGCTGGGGACGACATTCCCGCGGACCCCGCACTCGGTCGTCTCCCAGCAGCTGGGACTACAGCTCACTGGCGGGCTCGTGGATGGCCCCGTGTACCGCTCGATCTTCGAGCATCTGCGCGGGATTCGGCTGACCGCTCCTGACGAGTACGCTCCCTTCAACACCGGCTTCATCGTCTATCACGACGACGCAGGGGACTATTCCACCAACGAGCCGATCATGGACGGCACCGCGAACCTGGCGTACGTGCTCGCGGCCCTCGCGCAGCTCCCCACCTCGAAGAAGACCAACTGAGGGCAAGGAGACGATGATGAGCCCCACATTTCCTGCGCTACTGCAATTCTCGGACGCCGGTCTCTTGCTGCTGCGCCTAATGGTCGCCGCGGTGTTCCTGGATAGCGGATGGAACCACCTGAGGAATCCTGTCGAGCGATCAAAAAGCATTGGTGCAAGCACCGGCTTCACGGTGTTCCTCGGCAGCGCGGAAGTGGCCGGGAGCATTGGCGTGGCGCTCGGAGTCCTCACGCAGCTCGCCGCCATTGGGCTCATTCTGATCATGCTTGGCGCGATCCAGAGGAAGATCGTCGTGTGGAAGATCGGGTTTTGGGGAGGCCACGCGTACGGCTGGCACTACGATCTCATGCTGGCCGTGATGAATCTGGTCATCGTTACGACCGGCGGCGGGAAGCTCGTTCTCCTCTAAGGAATCTCTGCAAGGGAACGTGGTGCTGGGGTAGGACGCTGGGCGCCTACACGCGAGGGCGCACCGAAACATGCAACGCGGCACGATGCAGGTGTCGCCGGCCTTCGGCTTTGGAGTTTCGCCTTTGGCGTGCCCTCGCGTGTAAAGCGCCCGAGCGTCCCACCCCAGCACCACGCGACTTGGGCAGAGATTCCTTAAGAGGACCCTGACAGGAACCGCTCGATGCGCGGCCACTGGCTCCGTGCGTCGTCGTACCCCAGCTCGATCAGGGCCGACGTATACGCCGGGTCGAACAGGAGGTAGCTGAGGAAGTCGGCGGCGGCGGCGCGATGACCCCCCATACCGCGCACCGCCCAGTTCACCAGGCGCGGTAACCGCACGCGCCGCCCAACCGCGAGGCCTCCGACGTCTCGCGACGGCCGCAGCAACAGCAGTCGCACGGGCCTCAGGCCATGCGACGCCGGAGTGTTAACCGGACACGTCTCGAGCAGGTGGTTGATGCGCTCCAGCCGCTCGGCGTCGGCATCCGGCTCATCCAGGAACACCGAGTGCAGCAGCATGCCGATGACCTCGGCGACCGACGGGTACTCGCGCGCGCTGCCCACCACTTGCGGCGGTGTTGCCTGCGGATCCGAGCGCGTGGTGATCACGAGCAGCGCCGTCGCGCCCAGGTGAATGGCGGGCGCGAGCGGCGCGGTTTGCCGGATGCTCCCGTCGCCGTAGAACTGATCGCCGATCCGCACTGCGGGAAACAGGATTGGAATGGCCGCGGACGCCATCACATGATCGAGCGTTAGTCGGGTCTTGACGGAGTACCGCAGCGCCCGGCGCCACATCGGGACGTCGCTGGCGCCGTGGACAAACGTGACGGTTTGCTCGGACGTGTAGGGGGTGGCGCTGAGGGCAACGGCTCGGAGACGGCCCGTGGCGATATTGGCGTCCACCCCGTCGAAGTCGAGACCCCGTGCCAGGAACTCGCGCAGCGGCTGCATGTCCAGCAAGCCTCGGACCAGGGACGGACCCCCGTGCCCGCCGAGTGCCATTTGAGCCAGCCACAGCAGTCCGGCTCGCGCCAGGCGCGCGACGCGCAGCCGGTAGACTCGCTCCACGGTCAGGCGTCCCCATTCGCTGCGCAACGCCTCCACTGCTCCCACCAACGGTCCGCGGTACGCCGCGAGGTAGGCAATATTGATCGCGCCTGCCGAGACTCCCGTCAGAATCGGAAACTCGAGGCCCGGTGTGCGCTCGACGATGGCTGCTAGGACCCCCACCTGGTAGGCCGCGTGCGCCCCGCCCCCTCCCAGCACTAAGGCGGTTCCCGACGTCCCCTCCCCGCGAGCAGCGTCCGGAGCTTGCTCTTGAGCACTCGTAACTGCTCGGTCAGCCACCCGTCCTCCTGCACCCGCTCTTGTTGCGTGGCGTACAGCCAGGCTGCCATGATGCCGGTCCTCCCGAGGTAGCCGACCAATCGCGTCGGGTCCTCGCGGCTCACCACGGGGAGCCGGCCGATGTCACGGTCCAGCATCTTCTGCGTCGCGCGCTCGAGCAATTCGTCCGGATACGTGACGACGAGCGGAGACCGCGTCCCCGCGTCGAGGACGGTTTGACCGTCGCCGTCGAGCCGTTCCAGCGCTCGCACCAGATCACCCCGGGTGATGATTCCTATCAGCCTGTCATGGTCGTCCACAAGGGGCCACGCCTGCCGGCGGCTGACGATGGGGTCGACGTTCGCGAGGCGTCGGAACATCGTGTCCACCGGCAGGCTCGCCGGCACCGCCGGCACGTCCCGTTCCATCACGTCCTCCACGCACAGCTGATGCAGCGGGCTCACGATGTACTCCCGCATGACGTGCGTGCCCCGCCGCGCCACTTTTTCCGTCAGAATCGACCGCTTCATGAGCAGCACTGTGACCGCATCCGCGGCGACGCAGGCGACGAACAGGGACGGCAAGACCTGGATATCGTGGGTGAGCTCGAGCACGAACACGGACGCGGTGAAAGGGGAACGCATCGTGCCACCCATCATGGCGCCCATGCTGATGGCGGCCCATAACCCAGGATTGCCGAAGCGGATCCAATGGGCCTCGAGCGCTCCGAGCGAGCCCCCCATGATGAGGAGCGGGGCGAGGACTCCTCCGGACGTCCCGGAGCCCAACGCGACGGCCCAAATCAGGGCCTTCGTCAGGAGCAGGCCGAGCAGCAGCCGACCCACGAGCTGGCCGGCCAAGAGGTCGTGAATCGTGTCGTAGCCGACGCCGAGCGCTCGCGGATAGAACAGCCCTCCGACGCCCACCACGAGGCCCCCCAACACCGGCCACCACATCCAATGGATCGGGAGCTTCCGAAACAGATCTTCGCAGGCGTACACGAGCCAGGTCAGGAGACCCGAGCCGAACCCGGCGGCGAGCCCGATGCCCAGCCCCACGCCCAGCGTGCTCAGCGGCAGATTCGTGTGGGGCGGGACGGGGAACATCGGCCCTGCTCCGAGCAGCGGCACGCGGACGAGTCCGGCGACGGCGGCGGCTGTCGCGACCGGAATGAAGCTCCGCGGCTTCCACTCGAACAGCAGCAGTTCGACGGCGATCAGCACCGCGGCGACCGGAGTGGCGAACACGGCGGCCATGCCGCCCGCCGCCCCGGCCACGAGCAGCGTCTTCCGCTCGGCTTCCGAGAGCTGAAACGCCTGGGCGAACAGCGAGCCGAACGCCCCGCCCGTCATGATGATCGGCCCCTCGGCGCCGAACGGCCCGCCGGTCCCGATCGAGATCGCCGAGGAGAGCGGTTTGAGCACGGCGACCCGCGCCGACATGCGGCTGCGCCCGATGAGGATCGCTTCGAGGGCTTCCGGGATGCCGTGGCCGCGGATCTGCTCCGTGCCGAAGCGCGCCATCAGCCCCACGAGCAGCCCACCGGTGACCGGAATCAGAACGGCCCATAAGCCGAGTCGATTCGTGGTAGGCGAGACGAGAGAGCCGCCCCATTCATGGTAATAGAAGACGTGGGTGCACAGGCCAATCAGGCGGACCAACGCGAGCGCCACGAATGCGCTCACGACCCCGATCAGGGCGGCCATGAGGCTCAGCGGGAGGATCCGCGCGTCCGCGGTGAAATCGCCGAGCCCGCCGTCGTCCACGACGCCGGTACCAGACATGCAGGCACGTTGGCAGGAGCCGCGGGCGGAGACCATGAGGGCATTCGCCCACAGGCGCCGGGGAGAACCTCCCAGTCCGCCGATCTGGGTGATTTCCCCGCCTGTTGCACAGTGTTTTGCGACTTGCCGCTCGGCCCAGCGCGGCCATCGTCTATATTGGCTTCATGAAGCGACGCTCACGGCAGGATAGCCGGCATCAGCTGCAAGCGCTGTCCCGCCGCCTGGTCGAGGTGCAGGAAATGGAGCGTACACTCATCGCGCGGGAGCTGCACGACCAGATCGGTCAGACGCTCAGCGCGGTGAAGGTGAACCTGGAGTCGCTCCACCGGGACATTCGGGATCCTGCACTGCTGGCACGGGTGAGCGAGTCGATCGCGGCCGTGAAGCGTGCCGTGGAGCAGGTGCAGACCCTGTCGTTCGACCTTCGGCCCTCGTTGCTCGACGACTTGGGCCTGGCGGCGGCGGTGGACGCGTACATCAAGCGCCAGACGGCACCCACGAAGTTGTCACTCGGTCTTGCGATCTCGGTTGACGGTCAAGTCTCTAAGGAGGTCGAAGTGGCGTGCTTCCGCATCGTTCAGGAAGCGGTCACCAACGTGGTGCGTCATGCCAGGGCTAAACGGTTGGAGGTCGACCTCCGCACGGATGATGCCTGCCTGCGGCTCGCGGTGCGGGATGACGGCGTCGGATTCGACGCCCCCACCCTGCAGGCCACGGCTCCGGTCGAGCGCCGGCTCGGACTCGTGGGGATGAGCGAGCGCGCGCAGTACGTCGGTGGAGAGCTCGAGATCGACTCGCGGCCGGCCGCGGGAACGCTCGTGTGCGCTCGCTTCCCGCTGCGTGTGGGCGATCCGGTCACCAGCCGATGAGTACGATTCGCGTCCTGCTCGCTGACGACCACGCCCTGTTCCGATCCGGGCTGCGGGCGCTGATCAACGGCTTCTCGGGGATCACGGTCGTCGCGGAGGCGTCCAACGGCCGAGAGGCGCGGCAGCTCGCGAGCCAGCAACGGCCCGACGTCGTGCTGATGGACATCACGATGCCGGACCTGAACGGATTGGACGCCACCGCGCAGATCCTGCGCGACGTCCCCGGCGTGAAAGTGCTCGTGCTGTCCATGCATCCCGACGAGGCCTATGTCAATCGCGCGCTCAAGGCGGGAGCCACGGGCTACCTGCTCAAGACGGCTAGTGGCCCGGAGCTGGAGCTGGCGATCCGCGCCGTCGCGCGAGGGGACCTCTACCTCGGCCCGCGTGTCGCCAAGCGGGTCATCCCGGAATACCTGACTCGCGACGCCGAGCGGCCGGGCGATGTGGAGCGCCTGACGCCACGCCAACGGGAGATCTTGCAGCTCATCGCCGAGGGATGCACGTCGAAACAGATTGCGCAACGGCTCGGCCTGAGCGTGAAGACGGTGGAACGACATCGGGCCGACTTGATGAATCGGCTCGAGATCCACGACATCGCCGGGCTGGTCCGGTGGGCGATTGGACACGGCCTCGTCGCCTTTGAAATCTGAAACGCGGTTGAAGGACGTATCACCCCCGTCCTGGATGATACTGCCTCCTCACTCCCCATAGTTCTTCCAGTAGTCCCGACTCCTCCCCGTGGACATGGTGACTCCATGGAAGGAGGAGTGAAACATGATCATGGGTCTCGAGCTACTGATCTCGGCAGGCTTATTGACCGCGGTCGCGGCGTGTGCCGGCCCTCCACCCCAGACGGTGACGCCCGCGCCCGTTCCCGCTCCCGTTCCCCTAGTGAGCGCCCGAACGCCACGGGCAGACTCGATCGCCGGGCTCCGAGCAGTCGCGCAGATGAAGGCCTACGCGCAGCGCCGGGGGACGGGCGGAGGGGGGTGACGGTTTGTGGAGCTGACGTTGACCGTCGAAGGAGCGGCAGTGCTGGAAGAGGTCCTCATCGAGTACCTCTCGGAGCTGCGAACGAAAATCGCGCATACCGACGCGCCCGAGTTCCGGGAACGGCTCAAGCGGAAGGAGACATTCCTGCGCAAGATCTTGCAGCAGATCGCCACCCAGGGACTGTCCCACACCGTCTGAGACACGCGTCAACAAGGAACGAGGAACACCAAGGAGTCACCAGAGGAGAGTGAGAACATGCGAAACGCCCTTCTTGCTGCACTAGCCAGTCTGTTCGTCGCCGGTACGGCCGGCGCGCAGGCCACCAAAAAACCCGCGACTCAGAAGGCCGAACCACGGCATGCCACATCGCGGGAGACGTTCGTCTCCGTGCTGAGCGGGGGCTACGAAATCCCGGCGGTCGAAACCGCGGCGACTGGAACGACCGAGTTGACGCTCGATGGCTCGCGGCTGCGTTACCGGGTAGACGTCGAGTCGATGAAGGACGTCACCGGCGCGTACATCCACATCGGGCGTGCCCGCGAGGACCAGCCAGTCGTGGCAGACCTGTTCGAGGGCCTCAAGGCGGGGCCCGTTTCTGGCCTGCTCGCGAGCGGCACCTTGCGAGCGAACGACCTACACGGGACGACCATGCGGAGGCTCGAGCAAGCACTCCGTAAAGACGACGCCTATGTGACCGTGCACACGCGCGCCCACCCCGGCGGCGAGCTGCGCGGTCAGCTGCGGATTCAGCCAGTGGTGGCGAGCCGCTGACATGCGCAACCTTGGACCGGTCGCACCAGGAGTGGGACTGCTGGTGTTCGTCCTAGCCTGTGGCCAGGGCGACAAGTCCTCCCCACGGGAGTCGGCCCCTGCGCAGCCCGCGGCAGCACCCAGTGCACCCGCGGGGGGCGCAACCGTCACCGGGGAGGTGAAGTTCGTCGGCCGGGCGCCCGCCAACCCGCCGATCGACATGAGTGAGGAGCCGAAGTGCAAGGGTGACTACACCGCCCCGCCGCATGAGCCAATCGCCGTCGTGAACCCGAACGGGACGCTGTCCGACGTGTTCGTGTACGTGAAGACCGGCGTCCCGGCAGGTGCGACGTACGCTCCGCCCACGACGCCGGTCGTCATCGACCAAAAGGGATGCCTGTACCATCCGCGGGTGTTCGGGATCATGGTCGGCCAGCCCCTCAGGATCGTGAACAGCGATCCGCTGCTCCACAACATCAAGGCGATGGGGAAGGAGAACCGCCCGTTCAACATCAGCCAGCCCGCCGCCGGCATGACCACGGAGCGCACCTTCACCGCGCGCGAGGACATGCTGCCGTTTGAGTGCAACGTGCACGGATGGATGCACGCCTTCGCCGGCGTCCTGCCATATCCCTTCTTCGCAACGACGGGCAGTGACGGCAGGTTCACCATCAAGGACCTGCCGCCCGGCACCTACACGATCGAGGCGTGGCACGAGAAGTACGGGAGTCGAACGGCCACGGTGACGGTAACGGGCACCGAGACGAAGACTGTGGATTTCACCTACAAGTCTTGACGGCACGGGTGACTGGGGCCAAATAGTAGACTCTTCGGCACTTGCGACATCGCATGGCGACACGTACGCGCCTGTCTCCCACGCAGCCGACCGAGCAGCCGGCGCAGGCCGCACCGTCCGCCGTGGTCAGCAGCGAGAGCGAGCGGACCTATCGTCTGCAGCGGCTGATCGGGAAGGGCGGGTTCGGGGAGGTCTACCTAGCCACGGCCCACCCTCGGGGTGCGCTACCGCCCAAGGTGTGCGTCAAGATCACCGACCGACTGTCCCCCTGGCTGCGCGAGGCCTACTTCGCCGAGCTCCTGAGCCGCGAGCAGCGCGCGCTGCGCATTCACGACCGATTCGTCGTCGTCGACGGCGGACGCACGCGCTATTGCCTGACGATGGAGTACGCCGAGCACGGCGATCTCGGCTCGTGGCTGGAGGGCAAGGGGCCGCAGTCCGAACGGTTCGTGCGGCGTGAGATCGCCGCGGTGCTCTCCGTCCTCGATGCACTGCACCGGGGGCAGGCCCTGCACCGGGATCTGACGCCGTTCAACGTGTTCGTGTGCGAGCACGAGCAGCTGAAGCTGGGCGATTTTGGGATCGCCACGCATCAGCTCAGCCGCCGCGGCGTGACCGCCGATGCGTTCAATTTGTTCAACGTCCCGAACGAGATCGCCTGGGGGAGGGTGCGGCGCTGGCAGCAGCGCGACGACATCTACCAGGTCGGGCTGATCGCCGTGATGTTACTGCGCGGCGACACGATGAGCCCGATTCGCAGTCGCGACGTCCGCAAACTGCCGTGCAGCGATCACCTCAAGGAAGTCATTTACCGCTGCCTGGGCGGTCGCGGACGGCGCTACGCCGCCGCAGGCGAGCTGATGACCGCGCTGCGCCATCCCCGCACGGCGCCGCAATTCGGGCGGGTGCAGAGCCTCGCAGGCAAGCGGCTGTCGTTCACGGGATTCCTCAGCCGTCCCCGCAACGATGCGATCGCCGCGGCGCGCCGAGCCGGCGCCATCGTGCAGTCGAAACCCGGGCGCTCCACTGACGTCCTCGTGCGCGGGCGACCCAACGCGCTCCAGATCGCCGGCGCCGGCGGCGGCACCAAGCTGATCGAGGTCCAGCGCCTTGCCGCGAAGGGACACGTCGTGACGGTGATCGGTGATCGCCAGTTCTGGAAGCTGGTTCGCAACACGCGCCGGACGACGCGAAGCAGACAACTACCGCGCCAGCTCCCGCACCGCCCCCGCTAGCGCGCGCACCTTCTCCGCATCCGCCGCGCTGGCGGCATCCCGCTCGATCTCCATGGTGAGCGCGGTCAGCGCACTCCGCCGCCGGCGGCCGGTCGCCCGTTCCGCGCTCGCGAGCGCCGTTCGCACAGCGCTGATGCGACCTGGCGCCAGGCCGCGCGACCGGTCGAGCTGATCGAGGTAGGCACGCGCCACCACGAAGCTCGCGGGCCAGGTCACCCGCTGCTGATCCTGGACGTTCTGATATGCGGCCTTCACGAGCTTCGCGGCGTCGATCTCGTTCTGCGTGAGCAGGGCGTTGGGCTGGAGCTCGAGAACGTCGAGCCCGCGGCCGATCTCGGAGCTGTAGATGTAGCCGTTGTACCAGTAGGCCGACCAGCTGCCCGCGAGCTCGAGCTTGG
The DNA here is from genome assembly GCA_035538515.1 of Gemmatimonadales bacterium. Classification (GTDB taxonomy): domain Bacteria; phylum Gemmatimonadota; class Gemmatimonadetes; order Gemmatimonadales; family GWC2-71-9; genus AG41. The sequence continues at coordinate 234,881 of DATLKF010000010.1, read as the reverse complement.
TCGAGTCCATCGGCCCACGATCGAAATACGCGACCTCGGTCGGGTGCGCGGGATCGGTCCAGTCGAACACCGAGACGCCGCCCTGGTACCAGCCTTGCACCATGATGTCGCGGCCGGGGACTGGAATCAGGTTGCCGTTGTGCGCCACGCAGTTTTCAGTCGCCGTCTGGATGGCCGGCAGCTTGTAATAGCCACGGAAGGCGAGTCCATGGTTCGCCACCGTGAAGATCGCATCGGCGCCCCATTCCGGCTTGTCCGTCGCCCGGCAGCGCGGCGCCACACCACCGCCCCACTCGTCGGTGAACAGTACCTTGGTCCCATCGTTGTTGAATGTCGCCGAGTGCCAGTAGGAGAAGTTCGAATCCGAGGCGGCCGCGAGACGGACGGGGTGAATGGGATCCCGGATGTCGAGCAACAGGCCGTAGCCGGCGCAGGCACCAGCGGCGAGACCGAGCGCCGGATACACGGTGATGTCATGGCACTGATCGGGGCCGTGCCGCACACCGCCCGGCCCCATGGGCGCCAGGAACATCGCGTCGATGATGCCCTGGAGGGCGCCGCGCAGTGCGACGCTATCGGCTGCCGTGGGCGCGCCGGCGCCGCCACGACTCCGCACGATGCTGTCGAGCATGCCGTTGGTGAATTGTGGCGGTAGCACGACGGGCTCTCCTTGAAACCTCGCGACGAACGCCCCTCTCGCCTGCGCGGAGTCGGCGAAGCGCGCTGCGGCCGCGGAGTCGGCGGGCGCGGGACCGTGTGTGGGCGGCGCGACCAGTGCCTCGAAAATCCGCGGACGGCTCACGATGCTCGCCTGCTCCGGATGGGCCAACGGTACGCGGATGATGTCGATCCGGAAACGCGCCGACGCCGTGTCCTGCTCCGGCAGCGCGGATGAGCACCCCGCCAGCTCCTCGGCCGGACGTACCGGGGCCTGGCCGGACACATAGATGTAGACGACGCTCGTATCCTTCGGGTCGGTCACCAGTGTGTGCGTGTGGGATCCACGGCAGGTCTGCACGTTCGCCAGGATGCGAGGGTGAGTGAGATCGCCGATGTCGAGGACCCGAACCCCGCGCATCCGTACGGGACTTACCCGGTCGCTCACGCCCTGCGTGCCGCAGTCCAAGCGCCCGTTGGGCGACTCACCCGAGAGGAACAGCAGGTTGCGGTATACCGACACGTCATTCTGCTGCTCCGGGCATGTCTCGGCGTGCACGAGATGGGGATGGGCGGGATCCGCGACGTCCCATACCTGAAAGCCGCGGAAGTTGCCCTGGATGACGTAGTGCCCGTCGAACGCCAAATCGGAGTTCATGTAGTCGAAATCGCCGGCCGTGGCCGGGATGAAGTCCTTCGTCGGCGGGCTCGTCGAGACCAGGCGCAGGTTCCATGCGGCTTGGCCGGCATCCCACCAACCGGCGCGCAGTCCCACCCGGCGATCCGGTGACGGGGCGGCCGGGGCCGCAGCATTCTGCGCCGACAACGAAGGCGTTACCAATGCCAATGATGCGAGCACGGCTCGTGTCAGTCGCTGCGTGATCATGACGTAACCCCCTTAGAACACCACCGTCTGGATGGAATGCGGACGCGAGGCGATCTGCACCGACGCCGGGCCGACCACGAGGTTGTACTCTCCCGCCGTTGCCGTCGGATTCATCACGACCACGGCCACCTTCCCGTCCTCATTGATGAACGCTGTCGTCAACAGCATGCTGCGGCTCGGCGACGCGAGAGTTCTCCGGGCGCCGGGCCGGATGAACTTCGAGAAGTGCCCGATATAGTAGTACGAGTTGGTGTAGATGAGCTTGCCGGTCCGGGTGTCACCATGAATCGGGGCGAAACAGAAGTTCCCGACGTGGTTGGGACCGCCCCGCTCATCGAGCAGGATGTTCCAGTCGGTCCACCCTTCCGTCCCCGAATTGAAATCGTGGATCATCGACCGTCCGTACGCCTCGCCCAGGCTCCATCGCTCGTATCCCGTCGAGTCGAAGTTGGCCGGAGTGCCCTCGGTAAACAGGATGTGCTTGTCCGGGTAGACCTGATGCACCAGCGCGACATTGTCGTACATCTGCGTGCCACCCGACCAGGCCTCGTACCAGTGAAAGCCGATTCCCCAAACGTACTTCGCCGCGCCGGGATCGTCGAAGATCGTCTGCGCCCGCTGCACGATGAGGTCGCGGTTGTGGTCCCACACCATGATGTGCACATCGCGCAGTCCCTGCTCCACCATCACCGGACCGAGCGCATGCTTGAGGAAATCGCGTTCGTCCGTCGCCTGAAACACGCAGGATTCCCACGTCTGCGTCGCCAACGGCTCGTTCTGGATCGTGATGGCCCAAATCGGCACCCCCGCCTGCCGGTAGCTCTTGATGAACTTCGTGAAATAGAGGGCCCAGGCACGGTAGAACGCCGGCATCAGGTGACCGCCGTGCAGCATGTCGTGATTGTCCTTCATCCACGCCGGCGGGCTCCACGGACTGGCGAAGAGCTTCAGCTTGTTGCCGCTCGCCGCCATGGCGCGCTTGATCAGGGGGATGCGGTAGCGCAGATCGTGCGCGATGGAAAAGGATGACAGGGTCGTATCCCCTTCCGTCACGTATGTGTAGCTCTCGCTCGAGAAGTCGCAGCTGTGGATGTTCGTTCGGCCCAGGGTGTAGCCGATCCCCTGGTCGGGGTTGTAATAGGCGGTGATCACCTCGTCCTGGCGGGCCGGCGGCAGTTTCGCGAACGTCTCGGCGGCGGCGTCGGTCAAGGCCCCGCCGATGCCGATCATCGTTTGAAACATGCGCCGCGGATCGACGAAGACGTACACGTTCCGCTCCGAGATCGGTTCGGACGGCTGGAACGTCAAGGTGTCGCTGGGGCTGAGCCGGAAACTGGTGCTCTCGGCCGTCGTGTAGACAACGGCGCGTTTTCCCACGAAACTTTGGGCGGATACCGCGGGAGTCGTGACGAGTAACGCAGCGAGCGGCGTTCCCCACCGTTGCGCCATGGCCATGAGCGTGCTCTCGGACGGAGTGGCGATGAAGGTAACTCGAAAGATATGCGTCACGCTCCTCGTCGCGACCTCCCCTCTCACGGGCCAGTCGCGTATGCGGGCGCGGGACCTCGGGATCGTTCCCGGGACCCTCCCCGCCGGAGGGCACGACGCCATCACCGACGTGCGCGGCGTGCGCGTTGGGCACGCCACGGTGGTCGCGGGGGACTCCATTCGCACGGGTATCACGGCGATCTTGCCGCACGGCGGGAACCTTTTTCTCGACCGTGTGCCGGCCGCGATCCAGGTGGGGAACGGTTTTGGGAAGCTGCTCGGCGTAACCCAGGTCGCGGAGCTGGGGGAACTCGAGACACCCATTCTGCTCACGTGCACGCTGTGTGTTTGGAAGACGGCCGACGCCCTCGTGAGTTTGCTGCTGGCCCTGCCCCGCATGGAGCACGTGCGTTCGATCAACCCGGTCGTGGGCGAGACCAACGACGGATATCTCAATGCCATCCGGTCTCGCCCGATCACGGAGCGCGATGTCCGGCAGGCCGTCCTCGGCGCCGACACGGGGGCGGTTCCGGAAGGCGCAGTGGGCGCCGGCGCGGGCACGATCGCCTTCGGCTGGAAGGGCGGCATCGGGACCGCGTCGCGAGTCCTGCCGGACTCCCAAGGTGGCTGGACGGTCGGCGTGCTCGTGCAGTCGAACTTCGGCGGGGATCTCCACATCCTCGGCGTCCCTGTGGGCCGAGAGCTCGGGCGCGTGGGCGTCCGGGGCGCGGCGGAGCCGGGCCGGGAGCGTGGATCGATCATGATCGTTGTGGCCACGGATGCGCCGCTCTCCGACCGCAACCTCCGGCGGCTCGCCCTCCGGGCGATCCTCGGGCTCGGTCGTACCGGATCCTTCGCAGCGAACGGCTCGGGAGACTATGTAATCGCGTTTTCCACGAACTCAGCGGTACGACGCCCCAGCGACGGAAGCCGTCTCACCCTCACCGAGCTCAGCAACGATACCGTGTCTGCGTTGTTTCCCGCAGCCGTGGAGGCCACCGAGGAGGCGATCTACAACTCGTTGTTCATGGCCACGACGGTGTCGAGCAACGGCCATACAGTGGAAGCGCTCCCCCTGAACGAGGTGACGGCCATTCTCGAGCGCCACGGCGTGCTGCGCGGACGGGGAGCGGCCCGCTGAGCGCTCTGGTGTTGGTTCCGACGATCTTCCCCGCTACTCGAGGAGGACACTTGCACAAGTCATTGCTGGTTTCCCTCAACGCGCTGTGCGCCTCACTGGTGTGGGCGCAGTCACCGGCCGCTCAGCAACAAAGCAAACTCTCGGTGCATTGGGAGGAGCTGACCGCCGCCGACTTCAAGGACGGCATCGCCCGCGCGCAGGGCACCTGCTTGCTCCCATTCGGCATCATGGAGAAGCACGGGGCGCACCTGCCGTTGGGGAACGATCTGCTCAACGTGCGGTACGTGGCGCTCAATGCCGCCCAGCAGGAATACGCGATCGTCTTTCCGGAGTACTATTTCGGGCAAATTTTCGAGGCGAAGCATCAACCGGGGACGGTGGCCTACAGCCGGCGCCTGCAGCTCGAATTACTGCAGGAGACGACCGACGAGATGGCCCGGAATGGCTGCAAGAAGATCATCATCGTGAACGGTCACGGCGGCAACAACAGCCTGCTGCCATTCTTCGCGCAGACGCAGCTCGACACACCGCACGACTACGTCGTGTACGTGCTGGGCATCATGCGCGGCGGCCCGGGCGAACCGAAGCACAAGACGAACCCGGCGACCGACATGCACGCCGGCGAGAGCGAGACCTCGATGAGCATGATCGCCCGCCCCGACCTGGTACACCTGGATCGCGCGCCGCAGGAGTCGGGCGCCGACCAGGCGCGCTTGAAGCTGCCGGAGGGCATGTACACGGGCATCTGGTGGTACGCGCGTTTCCCGAATCATTATGCCGGCGAAGGTGCGGCGGCCACCCGCGAGCTGGGCGAGTACGAGGCCAAGACGTGGATCAACGGGATCGTGCAGGCGATCCGTGCGGCCAAGGCTGATCAGGAGAGCCTGCGCTTGCAAAACGAGTTCTACGAGCGGAGCAAACATCCGCTGGAGACGCCGCAGTAAGGCCCTGGCTCAGGAGCAGGGGCAGCGCCGGTTAGTGCTCCCGCGCGGCGCCGGCGGCCGCGAGCACCCCCGGCACGTCATCCGGGTCGAGGGGCCCCGCAAAACGGAACCCCTGCCCCAGCTCGCACCCGAAGGCCATGAGGCGCTCCCGCTGGGCCGCCGTTTCCACACCTTCGGCGATCACGCCCAGGCCGAGGTTCTTCGACAGGTCCACGATCGAGCGGACGATCTCCAGATCAGTGCGGCGCCCGCCCATCCGATGGACGAAGGAGCGATCAACCTTGATCCAGTCGACCGACACGCGCGGCAGGGAGCTGAGCGACGCATAGCCGGTGCCGAAGTCGTCCATGTGGAGCTCCACGTCGAGGCTCCGCAGCTCGTCGAGGATTGCCTTGGTCGGATCGTCGCGGTCGATCAGCACACTCTCCGTAATCTCGAGGCCGAGCGCCCGAGGCTCGATTCCCGCGTCCCGCACCGCGTCCCGCACGTCGGCAACGAGTTCGGGTTGCTCCAACTGCTTCCCGGACACGTTGACCGTGATCCGGACGGGGATGTCGGGGACGGCATCCTGCCAGCGGCGCGCCTGGCGGCACGCCTCCTGGAGCACCCAGCGGCCGATCGGCGTGATGAGGCCGAGCTGCTCGGCCAGCGGGATGAACTGCAGCGGCCGCATGGTGCCGCGCTCCGGGTGATGCCAGCGCAGCAGGGCTTCGCAGGCATGCACACGCCCCGTGGCGAGCTCCACGATGGGTTGGAAGACGAGTCCGAACTCCGCCCGCTCGAGCGCCCGGCGCAGGTCCGCCTCCAGACCGAAGCGCGCCTGCGCCGACTCGCGCATCGTGACATCGAACATCTGGACGCGCGCCCGGCCGGCCGCCTTCGCCTGGTACATGGCGATATCCGCGTCCCGCAGCACCTCGTCGGGCGTCTCGTACGCGGCCTCGTTGAGCACCACGCCGATGCTCGCGCTCGCATGCAACGGCCGGTCGTCGATCATGTACCTCCCCTCCAGCCGGCTCTGCAGGCGCCGCGCCGCGCGTTCGACCGCCGCGGCGCTCACGACGTCGTCGAGCAGCACCGTGAACTCGTCGCCGCCCAGCCGCGCCACGAGGTCGCCCGGACGCATCGAAGCCCGCAACCGTGTCGCGATTTCCGTCAGCAGGCGATCTCCCGCCATGTGCCCGAGGCTGTCGTTCACCACCTTGAAGTGGTCGAAATCGAGAAACAGGACTGCGAAGCGATAATCCGGGTCGCGATGCGCCCGGGCCACCGCCAGGGCCAGTCGCTCGGTGAAGAAGGCGCGGTTCGGCAGGTCGGTGAGGGCGTCGTGGAGCGCCCCGTGTGCCAGGCGCTCCTCAACGGTCTTGCGCTCCGTGATGTCGCGCATGATGACCCGCACGTTCACGAGTCGCTGGTCTTCCAATCGTCCGTTCGCGGCGACCAAGACGTGGCGCAGCGATCCGTCCTTGTGCGTGAAGCGCGCCTCCAGGTTGTGGATGTCCTCGCCCGTCGCCACCCGGCGCAGCACTTCTTCGGCCACGGCCGGATCGGTGTGAAACTCCGCGATGTTCTTGCCTACGAATTCCCCGTCGCCGTAGCCCAGCAGCTCGAGCGCCGCATCGTTGGCGCGCAAGATCGTGCCGTCCGGCGCGGTCCAGTGAATCGCCACGGGGGCATTGTAGAAGAAGTCCTGGAGCTCCTCCTCGGCTCGCCGCGCGGCCTCGAGCGCGCGCTCGCGGTCGGTCACGTCGCGCGCGACCCCGATCACGCCCACGATGCTGCCCGCGGGATCGCGCAACGGATCGACGTGCGCGTCGTAATAGCGTGATCCGGCACGAATCACGTAGGAGACCGACTCGCCCTGGAGCGCGCGCCGGTGCGCGTCGAGCGACTCGAACCCCACCGCGCCCCGTTGGAACTGCTCGACGAGCGACGCCCCCACGATGCGCTCCGGCAGCACGTCGAGCGAGCCAAGCCCCGTGCCCGTGCGCGAGGTGACGCACAACGCGGGATCCGTGGTCCAGAGGATTCCCGGCACCTGCGCCACGATCAGTCCGAGCTGCTCCGGGTCGGAAGGTGCCGCCGGCTCGCGGCCGATGCACAGCCCGGCGAGCTCGAGCGTGAGCCGCGCTTGAGCGCGCTGCGCGGCGCCGGCGGGCGGCGGCGCGGGGAGGTCGGCGCGCACCCGCGCCACATACCAGCGGCTCGCCGCGACCCGCGTGGCAAGCCAGCGCTCCCCAGGACGGGGCTCGATGTTCCAGCGCCGCAGTCGCGCCGCGAGCGCACGCCCGGCGGCGAGCGCCGGCGGGCGGCCGGAGCTCGTAGCCAGGGGGTGGAGCCTCCCCCGCTCACGCCCGTCGGCTTCCCACACCACCACCTCGCGTCCGCCCAGCGCCCGGCTCGTGCGTGCGAGCACCTCGTGCCAGGGGACTCCCGTCGCCGATCTCCCCCCGCTCCCCGCTGTGGCCCTGCCTCCCCGGGCCCCCCCTCGGGACTCGAGGATCTCATCTAGCTGATTCGACAGCGTCGCGAGCGAGAACGGCTTGAGGACCAAGTGCTCCGAGTCGACGAAGACCGACATGTTCCGAGGCGCTGGCAACGGATCCGCGCTCAAAACCACGAACCGCCCTCGCAGCGACGGGCGGATCTTCAGCGCGCTCTCCCGCAGCCAGATCCCCCCCCGCTCGGGCACGTGCAGGTCGATGATCACTGCGTCGAACGAGCTCCGCCGGATCGCCCTGAGCGCCTGCAACCCGTTCGCGGCGGCCGTCACCCGGTCGCCCCGCGCCATCAGGTGCCGTGTGATGGCGGCGCGCAGGGCATCGTTGCCCTCGACGACCAGAATAGCTGGATAGTGTCTCATCGCCGGCGTCTTCAGCGCCTCTCGAAGGCAGCATTGCGAAATGGGAAGAGGCAGCGCAAGTGTTGCGGCGCCGCCTCAGATGCTTACGTGCGCAGCCGTCGCGGAGTGGAGCCGCCATCGGTGGCTCGGTCCAAGTCGCGTGGGGCTGGGGTGGGACGCTCGGGCGCGCTAGGCCTCGATTTTCGAGAACCGCCACGCGCCGGCCACCACGAACACGACGCCGACCGCGAGCAGCACTGCGACGTCGAATGCGACGCCGAAGAACGCGTTCCCGATCAAGATGCCGCGGACGCCATCTACGCCGTAGGTGAGCGGATCGACCCGCGTCAGCGCCGCGAGCGCCCGGGGAAGCCCGTTCAGCGGATAGATGGAGCCGGAGAGGAACCAGATCGGCATAACGAGGAAGTTCATCACCAGCTGGAAGGCCTGCATTTCCTTGAGGGTCGAGCCGATCGCGGTGGCGAGCGCCGCAAATACCACGGCGATCAGCCCGATCACGAGGAACGCGAGGGGGACGGCGAGCACGCTGACCGGACGGAAGCCCGCGATGAGCGTCACGCCGAAAATCAATACGCCCTGCAGCACCGCGACCGTCGCTCCGCCCAGCGTGCGCCCGATCATGATCGCAAGGCGCGGTACGGGAGCCACCAGGGTCTCTTTCAGGAAACCGAACTGGCGATCCCACAACATCGCGATGCCAGAGAACATGGCGGTGAACAGCACCGTCATCCCGATGACGCCGGGCGCCATGAACTGGAGGTAGCTGCCTTCGCCCGCGCGTTTGAACACCGGGCCGAGGCCGAAGCCGAGCACACCCAGGTACATGAGCGGGGCGCCGAGCGAGGAGACGATCTGCACGCGCGAGCGTAGATACTTCCTCAGTTCTCGCAGCCACAGAATGAAGATCACGCTCATGCGTTCAGCGCCTCCCGCCCCCGCCCCCGCCCCACGCGCGGGCGAATTGCCGCAACTGGTCCGTGGCGGTGGCGCTCTCGTCCCGGATGGTGGTGCCGGTGAGCTTGAGGAACGCTCCTTCGAGCGAATCGGCCCCCGTTTGCTGCTTCAGCTCGGCGGATGAGCCCGTGGCGACGAGGCGTCCGTGATCGATGATGGCGATACGGTCTGCGGCGCGCTCCGCTTCGTCCATGTAGTGCGTGGTGAGGAACACCGTCACGCCTTCGCTGGTCCTGAGGTTCCGCACGTGGGTCCACATCTGATTGCGGCTCTGGGGATCGAGGCCGAGCGTCGGCTCGTCGAGAAACAGGACCTTGGGCGTGTGCAGCAGGCCGCGGGCGATCTCAAGGCGGCGCTTCATGCCCCCGGAGAACGTCTTTACCAGATCGTCGCGTCGCTCCCACAGCTCGAACATGCGTAACAGACCTTCCGTCCGGTCCCGCCGGACGTGCCGCGGCACGTGGTACAGCACGCCGTGGAGCTCCATGTTCTCCCACGCCGTCAGCTCGCCTTCGAGACTAGGGTCCTGGAACACGACGCCGAAGCGCTTGCGCACATCCGTCTGATGCGTGGTCGGGTCGAGTCCGTCGAGCAAAAGCGACCCGCTCGTCGGACGGAGCAGCGTGGTGAGCATCTTGATGGTCGTGGTCTTGCCCGCGCCGTTCGGCCCCAGAAACGCGAAGATCTCCCCGGGTCCGATGTCGAAGGTGACATCGTTGACCGCCATGACATTGCCGAACGACTTGACGACGTGCTGGACGCGGATGATGGGTGCGTTCACGAACCCGTTTGCTTCATCCACAGCATGATCGACGCGCACGGGCTTCCCGCGAACTCCGGCGGCGTGACGCCAGGACTCGGGTATGCTTCGACCGCCAAGACATCGTCCATCTGAAACTCGTCCAACGTCCTTCGCGGTCCGATGGCATTCGTCCAGACCACCAGCAGGCAGCGCTCTTGCTCGGCGCTTCGGGGGTTGCCGCGCATAATCGACGTAGGACCGCGATTGAGCTGCTGCCCGCAGTCCACATCACCCCGCCGTGTCACGAAACAGATGAAGTGAAAGTTGGGTTTCTGGCGGATGAGAGCGAACAGGCTTCCGCCGACGCGCTGCAAGTCATCCGGCGTCAGGAACAGGCCCTGGTGATACTGCGCCTTACGATCGTAGAACTGCACGAGCTCCGGATACATCCGCATGTCGGCTTCTTGAACCGCCGCCTGGTCGGCATCCGTCTTGACTTGATGAAGACTCAGCGAACCGAGGTCCGTCTCAGGCGCCACAGTATCGGCGGGGATGGTGATGAGAAGGGGAATGTACCCCGGCCGGCGTACGATCAGCGCATGCGGGCCCACCGTCGCCGACACGCGAAACGTCCCATCATTGCCGGTGCGTTGCCCCATCGTGGTGCGACCGATGTAAACCGCCGCTTGGGAAACCGGCTTGTGTTCTGCCGAGTCCAGCACCGTCCCCTTGAGCATGCGGGTCCGGTCTTGCCCCAATGCCGCCGCCGCATCCACCGTGACCAGCACCAAGGCTAGGGCAGACATCCCAACTAGAATGGGTTTCATGACGAGCTTCCAGCTGCGTAAGCTGCGGGCCGTCTGCCAACAAGCGCAAGGGAGGAAGCTTTGGCGCCGCGGGAGAGGAGGATCGTCGCCTTCGATAGTGTGCGGCGCTCCTCATGTCCATCGTGGTGACAGGGCGCCGCATGCTTCCGCGACGGCGGCGCTCACCTTGCCCCGCCATCCGGCCTCCTGGCTGCGGAACAGTCCGCTCGCCACGTCCAACAACGCCGCCGCGTATTGCAGCGAAAAACGCTCGCGCCACTCGGCCGGCACGTGAGCGAAGTACTCGTCCACGAACACCGCGGTGGCCGCTTGCGCCCGCTCCGCCGGCACCGCATCGAGTCCGACGCGACCCGTCAGGTATGCGCAGAGACGGGCGGGGTCGCGGACCGGGTCGCCCACCGCGAGTCGGTCGAAATCGATGAAGGTCACCCGATCGCCCGCAACGAAGAGGTGGTCGGCCTTCGCGTCGCCGTGGATCGACGCCGGCGGCGCGTCCGTCAAATCGGCGACAACCGTGGCTGCGATCGCCCGGAGATCCCCGCTCACCTCCGGGCACGCCCACGCGAGCAGCGAGGCGCCCCGCTCGATATCGTCGATCTGCTCCGCCAGGAAATCGCGCGGTCCGCGCACGCTGCAGTCCAGATTGAACGCGGCGAGGGCGCGAGCGGCCGCCTGCACTGCTCGCGTCGGATCGTCGCGCCCTCGCAATAGCTCGAGCAGCGCCGTGCCGGGCGCCTCCTCCACGACGAGCGTGTCGAGCGCATCGAGATGCGCGAGCGGCCGGACGACAGCGTACGCTGACGTCGCCCCGCCCTGCGCAGCGCACAGCGACGTCATCAATTGGAAGGTCGCCGCGCCACGCCCGGGGCGGCACACCTTCACGTAGCAGCGACGGGTTTCCGTGCGTCCCGACCGCACCTCCCGCAGCTCGAGCGTGTACCGCAGCGCGGCCCCGATCTCTGCGCGATACCGCAGGAGGTCGAGGCGCCCGGCACCGGGACGCCAATCACCCGCACCGGCCGACGCCTGCAGCAGCGGCGCGAACTCCCGGCCCTCGCCCGCGAGCACCTGGCCGAGGCCGTGGAGCTGCCGATCATAGGGAAATACCTGCACTAGCATCTCGAGCTCGGGGACGTAGGCGAGCGGCTCGAAGGTGAGCCAGCAATCGGAAATCGAACGTCTGGGATGCGTCGTGCCCAGCTCCCGCCACAGTCGCTCGGCCTCCCCCCGCCGCGAGTACACCACGCCCGTGACCGACTGGTTGAATGCGCGTTCCGTGCTGCGGTCGACTACGCGGAGCGAGTACTGTAGGACGCAGCGCGTGGTGGACTGCCGGCACCGGAAGCGGACCGGCACGCAGGAGTCGACGTGGTAAGCGTGCCCCGCGACCGGCTCGAGGTGGGCGCGGAATACCTCCAGCATGCGCGCGGGATCGCTCGCGATCTCGAGTTGCGGAAAGTCCGGGTCGGCGGGAAACCCCTGCTCGCCGCGGACCGCGGCGAGGGGATCTCGAGCCGGCGCAGGAAACGCGCTCATCGCCCAGGCGACCCGACTACGCCCAGCTCCTCCAGTAGACGCACCGCCTCGGTCCGCCGACGTTCGAGCGCCGCAGGCTCCGGGTGGCGGGTGGTATCGAAGAACAACGAATAGATCTTGCGCAACAGGGTTGCCAGCTCATACCAGCCGACCCGATCCGCAAGCCCCAGGTCGCAGCCCGCGCGGCGCTGGTAGGCATCGAGGAAGGTCGTGCGCAGCGTAGCGAAGTCCCCGAGCCGTCCAGGCTTGCGCAGCGCACTGCGGCGCAGCTGGGTCAGGAGGTTCCCAAGGTCGAGCGCGGGATCGCCCCGCGTCGCGCGGTCGAAATCGAAGATCACGACCCGATCGCCGCGCCACAGCAGTTGCGCTGGACCGAAATCACCGTGCAGAAACGCCGGAGCGCGATCGGCTACGGGCGCCGCTCCTTCCAGCCGTCCGAAGGCGCGCTGCACAACGCCCCCCCTCCCCCCTGCCTCCGGAACCCGCTCGGCCATCGCGGTGACACGGGGCCGCAAGTGCTCAAGGACCACCGCCGGCGTCGTCACCACGGGAACCGTGACGGGCGGGTTGGCCGCGTGCAGCGCCGCCAGCGCGCGCCCGATGGCCTCGACCACCACACCGCCCCCACGCGCGATCGCCGGTGTCACCGGCTCGCCCGTCTCGTACGTCATGAAGATGAGGTAGCGCGCAGCGTGGTAGCCGAGCAGGGTGGGCACCACAAACGCGCCCCGCCGGCTGCCTTCGCAACCGGCGAGACTCACGAGCATGTCCGCGACCCGCCGCGCCTCCACGTCCCCGTCGTAGAACTTCCCCACCCAATCGAGGCGCTGTGGATCGGTGCGGCCGGGGAGATGGGCGTCGAGCCCGTAGCGCACGACGCGGCGCCGCCCGTGGTGCGTGACGAGCGTCGCGGTCCAGGAGTCGAGCCGGGCTGCGGGACCGCTCACGTCCTGGAGCGTCGTACGCAGCGCCGCTGCCACGTCCGGAGACTCGAGCGTGACCGGCGCGCTCACCAGACCCCTCCCCCGGCCGGCGTGGCCATCTCCTCGAGCGCGGCGCGCGCGCGCCCCGCCAGCTTGGCCGCGAGCCCGGGCCAGCGGGCCGGCTCGATCCGGCGCAGCGTGGGGATCTTGCGGGTGAGCGTGAGGGCGCGGTAGAACGCGATGTTGCGCGACGAGACCGTGGGCATCGCCGTGCGATAGGCGTCGAGAAAACAGGAGCGCAGCAGATCCGCGCGCGCCGCGCGGGCGGGATCCACGAGCGCTTCCCGCTCCGCCTGTGCCAGAAAGTGGCCCACATCGTACGCCGGATCAGTATAGCCGAAGGCGTCCAGGTCGAGTAACACCAGTTGCTCGCCCGACCACAAGAAATGTCCGGCCCACAGGTCCCCGTGCACCAGTGCGGGCTCGGCCGGATCGAGCGCGCTTGCGGCGTGCGCGAGCGCCGACACCAGGGGTTCCATAACCGGGGCCCCCTCGGGGCAGCGCCGCCGCAGCCGCTCGCACCGCGCGCCCACCAGCGCCACGAGCTGCTCCGGGGTGGTGGCTGGCTCCGGGGCGAGCGCCAAGCGGTGCAGGCTCGCGGTGAGGCGAGCCGCCCGCCGAAACAGCTCCGGGGCCGCGTCTTCCACGACGTCGCTGAGGCACCGCCCGTCCACCCACGGGAAGACCAGAAGGCGCTCGCGCGCGACGTAGCGAATCGGCAAACACAGGTCGCCCGGCGCCATCTCGCGACAGGCAGCCAGGGCCTGCGCGTGCGCCCACACGCCGGCGCAGAAGTCGTCGGCGTACGCTTTCAGCGCATAGGAGCGCCACTGGCCGCGCCGCGTGCGGACGCGGGCCCGGAGGACGAAGCGGTCCGGGTGTACGCTCTGGACGCCACACGCCACGGCTTCGGCCGGGTCGTCAGCCGGGAGCGTCGGACCGAGGACCGCCAGGGCCGCGGTCGGTTGCTCCAGCCGGGCGCGTTGGGCGCGCAGGGAGGCGCGCTGTTCCCGGCTCGCCTTGAACTCGAGGCGCATCGCGTCAATCGCCCCCGGGGAGCGCCTTCATGTCGAGAGGCTCGCCGGCTGAGGGAGATCCAGCTCGTACAGCTCGCGGTATCGGGCGTTGGTCGCCAGCAGTTCGGCGTGGGTGCCGCGGCCAATCATCCGGCCCTCCTCCAGCACCAGCACCAGGTCGGCATTAGCGATCGACGGCAGGTCATGGGTGATCATGAGACACGTCTTGCCCGCCATCAGCCGCTGCAGCGCTTCGCGCACCTTCGCCTCGCTCTCGACATCGAGGCCCGTCATCGGCTCATCGAGGATGAGAATCGGCGCGTAGCGAATGAGCGCCCGCGCGATCGCAATGCGCTGTCGTTGGCCGCCCGAGAGCGTCGCCCCGCGCTCGCCGATCACCGCGTCGTAGCCGTCCTCGAGCTCCCGGATGAACTCGTCGGCGTTAGCCGCCCGCGCGGCGGCCACGATCTCTTCCGGGGTCGCGTCCGGCTTTCCGTAGGCGATGTTCTCCCGCACGGTGGCGCCGAACAGGATGGACTGTTGGAGCACGAGGCCGATCTGACGGCGCAGGGATTCCCGCCGGTATTGCCGGATGTCGCGCCCGTCGATGAGCACGGCCCCCTCCTGGGACTCGTACAGCCGCAAGATCAGACTGACGAGCGTCGACTTGCCCGCACCAGACACTCCCACGAGCGCCACCCGCTGGCCCGGGGAGACCGCGAACGACACATCGCGCAGCACGTCCCGTCCGTCGCCGTAGTCGAACGAGACGTTCCGAAAGATGATTTCCCCACGGAAGCGATCGGCTTCGATCGCATCGGGCCGATCCTGGATCTCGGGCTCGACATCCAGGATCTCGGAGATACGCTCCGCGCTGGCCATGGCCTTGGAGAAGTCGCTCGAGAGCTTGGCGAGGCTGCGCATGGGCTTGTACATGCCGGTGAGGTAGGACCAGACGATGACGAGCTCACCGGGCAGCATCCCGCCGCGCAGGACCTGCAGCGCCCCGTACAACAACGCCGCCGCCGTTCCGATGGCCGTGATGATCTCGGACGATCGGGTGGCCGCCGCCTCCAGGCGCGCAATGCGAATGCTCTCCCGCAGGGTCTCGGCCGTGACCGCGTCGAACCGCTCGATCTCGTGCGCCTCGCGGGCGAACGCCTGCACCAGCGGGATCGACGACAACACCTCGTTCATGCGCGAGGCGACCTTACCGTCCTGGCGCCGCTGCCTCTTCACCGACACCTTGGTCTTGCGGTAGACGTGAAATAGGCTGTAACCCAGAAACGGCATGGTCCCGAGTGCGATCAAACTCACTCGCCAGTTGACGGCGAACATGATGGCCAACATGCCGACGACCGTGAGGACCTGGGACGAAAACTTCAGCAGCGTGTCGGCAAAGAGATCCCGCAACGTGTTGGTGTCGCCCGCGATCTTGGTGAGGAGATCGCCGGAGCGCGCGTGGTTGTGGAAGGATAGCGACAGCCGCTGGAGGTGGGCGAACAGCTCCCGGCGCAGCGCGTAGACGGTGCGGTAGCCGATGGACGATGTGATGAAGATCTGAGAGTACGAGAACAGTCCTCCCAGAAGGGCGATCACGATGATGGCGCCGCAGGCTTCCACCAACAGGTGGACTTTATCCCCGGTGATGAACGGCGCGAGAAACCGCAACGAACGGGGGAGCGGCTTGTCCTGAATGACGTGATCGAGGATGATCTTCACCGGCCACGGCTTCAGGAGCTCGGCCGACGCCACGCCCAGCGTGCACAGGCCGGCCCACGCCAGGCGTCCCTTGACCTGGCGCAGATGCGTGAGGAAGATCTGACCGAATCGAGTTCGCCTGCTACGCCGCATGTCCCTCGTACCCCTCGATCAACCGGATCGCTTCGGTCGTCATGAGACGCGTCCGGGGGACACCACAGCCTCCAACGCCGCTTGCGCCCGCGCGGCGAGGCGCGGAACCAATCGCGGCCAATCCGGCAGCTGCCTGCGGTACACGGTGTACATCTTACGCGCGAGCGTCAGCCCCTGGTAGAACGCGATGTTGCGAGGGGACACGTGCGGCATGGCAGTCAGGTAGGCGTCGCGGAAGCAGGCGAGCCAGCGCTCGGCGTGTCCCGGAAGCGCGGGGTCCGATACGTAGCGCCGCTCCAGTTGGCCCAGAAAGTGCCCCGCATCATACGCAGGATCGGTGTACGCGAACATATCCAGGTCGAGCAGGACGAGCCGATCGCCGGTCCACACGAACTGCCCCGCGGCCAGGTCTCCGTGGACCGGTGCCGGTGCCGCCGGATCCAGCGTGGGGAGCGCGTCCTCGATGGCGGCGAGCACCGGTTCGACGACCGGCACCGCTTCGGGCCAACGCTCGGGCAGACAGTTGCATTGGAAGCGTGCTTGATCGGCGAGTGTCCGAGCCGTCGTAACGGGCTCGGGCACGATGGACAAGCGATGCAGGTCAGCCGCGAGTCGGGCCGCTTGTGACAGCAGCTCGAGTTTGCGCTCGTCCACGATCTTGGTCACGGCCTCCCCCTCCACCCACGGGAAGATGAGGGCGCGCTCACAGGCCACGTACCGAATGGGCAGGCACACCCCGTTGTGATTCGATCCTATGTGTTGCGCCAAGGTCTGAGCGTACGCCCACACATGCCGGCCGAAATCGTCTGCGTACACCTTCAGCGCATAGTCCCGCGCTTCACCACCAGCCGACTGCAGGTGCACCCGCAGGACAAAGCGATCCGAATGCGCGCGCTGCAGCACGCAGACCACGGCGGTCGGGTCGAAGCCCCTCCCCTCCGCCAACGTCGGCCGCAGGATCTCGAGCGCGACCGCCGGCTCCCGTAGCCGCGCCAACTGCGCCTCGAGCTCGGCAACCTGCGCGTCGGTGGGCTCAAAGCGGAAGCGCATCAGTCGCTCCCGAGCCACTGGGCGAGATACGCAGTGAGCCGGGCAGCTCCGTCGAACGACGGGATCACCTCGCGCACCAGGCGCGCGTGAGCGCGGCGATCGCGCCCGAGGGCCCACTCCAGCGCCTCGGCCAGCCGTGTGGCATCGAGCTCGCGGGGGTGAATCCAGCGGACCAACCCATGTGCCGCGAGCGTTTCGGCGCGGATCTGCTGCTCGATCTTGTGCGTCGCGCGGGGCACGACCACCAGGGGGCGCGCCGCCGCCAGCGCCTCGCACACGCTGTTGTACCCACCCATGCTCACGATGGCGTCGGCGACCGCCATGAGCTGGAGCGTGTCGGCCGTGGGCACGACACGGCACCGCTCGGTGGCGCCCGAGAGGAGCCGAGCTTGCTCCGGGGCCGGCATGAAGGGCCCCGTCACGATGATCGCCACGAGATCGGGGGACTGGGCCTGCAGCCGCGCCACGGCGTCGCGAGCGACGGCGAGCACGGGATAGCCGTCGCTACCGCTTCCGGCGGTCGCCACGATCAGCGGGCCAGTCTCGGCCAACCCGTGCCGACGGCGCACCTGGACGGGATCCACTGCCGGCGGCTCGCGAACGATATACCCGCAGTAGTGCAGCTTGTCCTGGACCGAAGCCGGGATCGCATACGCTCGGGCGACGTCGTACAGCCGGGGCGACCCGTACACCGCGATGCCGTCGTACAGGCGCTCCAGGGCGTCGTACACCCCGAGCTCCCGCCACTGTGCTTGAATGCGCGCTTCATCGTCCATGATATCGCGCAGCCCGAAGATGAACTTCGTGCCCGGGCGCTGCGCCTTCAGCATCCACAACCCCTCACGGAACTCGCCCTTCGCCCCCAGCGGCTCGTGATCCACCAGGACGAGGTCCGGGGCCAAGCCGAGCGCGGCTTCGCGCAAGATCCGGCCGCGGATGGCACGGAGGTGCTGTTTCGCCACCTCCCCCTCCTCTGCCGTCCGCTGCACTCCCTCCCCCGTCAGAAGGCTGGGCAGCTTGATGTAGTCGCAGCGCTCAGGGAGTGTGAAGTTGCTCGCGATCGGGGATTTCGTCGTGATGTAGGCGACGCTGTTCGGGTACCGCGCCAGGACGTGCCGCGCGATGGTCAGCGTCCGCGTGATATGACCCAGCCCCTGGTTGTCCTGCGCGTACAGGAGGATCGTGCGGGTGTCGACGGGGGCGACGGGGGCCGTGGGGGCGGTGGGGGCAGTGGAGGCGGCGGTCATATCTTCAGAATTGCAGCAGGTAGCTCAGTTTCACGAACACCTGACGCCCGACCGAGAGTGTGGGCTCGTCGGTGCGATACAGCGCCGGCGGGGTCCCCTGCATGACCAGGTTCTCATAGCCGTCGCGATACCCCAGGTAGAGGGCCGTCCCCGGGTTGATCAGGTATGTGAGCAGCATGTCCACCGCCCAGCGGCGCTCCGGGTCAACCCGCGAGAGCGTCGAGTCCCGAGCCGCGGTCGAGTAATCGACGATCGCCCGCGCCGAGAGCGGGCGGCTGAATTGGTAGTTGACCTTCTCGCGCAGGATGTGGTCCGTGAACACGCGGGTGGGTGGTCCAGCGCCCCATCCCGGGAGGGTCGTGAGTCGACTGAAGAGATAGGTATGATCGAGGCGCAGCCGGGACGACGGCCGCAGCGCGAATGTGAGCTCCGCCTTTCCGGTCGCGCCGAGGAACGGCGCCACGCCCGACGGCGGCTTGTGGTTCACGTCCGTTCCCTGCTTGTAGGAGGCCTTCGCCGCGAGCCACTTCAGCCACTCGGTCTCGAACGTCACTTTGGTGGCGTGCGTGTTGAACGGCATGTCCTTGAATAGCTCGAAGGCGCTTTCGTAGCCGACTTCGAGCTTGGTTCCCCCAACGACCTTTACTTCCCAAACCCCCTTCAGCGACCGATCGAGCAGCGCGCCATCCCGATCCCAGGCGAACACGGTCGTGAAGGTCGGCCCGATCTTGACGATGGGACCGTCCGGCCGCCGCACCAGTTCCAGGTCCTGTTCCAGCTGCCGGATCCCCACGCGCGGCACGAAGCCCAGCGCGGCGTCGAACGCGGAGCCGAGATCGAAGTATTGGGCCGCATAGTCGAAGTTGCGGCCGTCATGGCTCAACTGGGCGAAGAGGCCGTTTCCGGACACGCCGGCCCCCGTCGAATCGGCGGTGCGCGTCGCGATCGCCTGGCCGCTCAAGATCCAGGTCTTGGTGAGCGCGAGCCGGGCGTCGGCGGAGACGACGCGGTTCGAGCCGCCCGCGACCTGGCGGTTACTCGCGAACATCCCCACGGCGGACTCGCGCCCGATTTCCCGCTGCAGGCGCACGACCCCGATCCCGGCCCGTGGGGTTTGCTCGAGGCCGGCGTCTAGGAACTCCTCGGGGGCACGGTCGTCGATCGCGATCGCGCCCAGCGCCCAGCGGCCCGCCTTGCCGGTGAGTCGCAACCCGGCGCCAGGGTCCGCGATGCGACGCGAGAACATCAGGTTCACGGGGGTCTGGAAGTACCCGGCGTTCTCGATGAAGAACGGGCGCTTCTCGGGAAAGAACGTCTCGAACCGCGAGTTGATCGTCACCTGGGGCTCGTCCGACTCCACTTGACTGAAGTCGGGGTTCACCGTCCCGTCGAATGTGAGCGCGTCCTGGACGACCGCCTTGAGGTCGAGCCCCATGCGATGATCGCTCGCCACGCGGAACTCGGGCACGTCCATGTCGAGGAAGCGGCCTCCGGTGTAGGCGCTGTAGGGAATGGCCTGGATGTTTCGACCCGGCGAGATGTCGTGCAGGCCTTCGAGCGCGGCGAACTGCGGCACGAATCCAGCCAGCCGCTTGCTCACCACGGGCCAGTACGCCTCTTCGTTGGTCCGACGGATGAAGCGGGCGAGTCCGATTCCCCAGCTCTGCGTCGGCGTGTTGGCGAAGCGCAGGCTGCGGAACGGGATGGCGAACCGCACCACGTAACCCTGAGCGGTGAGACGGCCGTCCGACTGCCATACCGCGTCGAAGCTGTAGTCGTCGTCCTGCCCCTCGGTCACGATGCCGTCGAGCTGCACGCCGTTCGGGTTCGCCTGGAAGAGGTACGCGCGTTTACGATCGTGAAACGTGTCGAGGTAGACGGCGACCGCGTCGTCGACAAGGATCTCTTCGCGCTTCGCGAGCCCGGCCCGAACCTTGGTCGGGTCGTCGGCACAAACGAAGACGACGTAAAGGTTGCGATCGTCGTAGCTCAGGTAGGCGGCGGTTGGGTGGCTCACCGGCACGCCGTCGCCGGGCTCGCGCTGTCGGAAGTCGGTCACACTGACGGCGCCCGGCGGGGGATCGTCGCCGACGAAGTCTTCCAGCCGCGGCGCCTGGTCCACACGGGGGACGGTGAGGACGGCCTCGCGGCCCTGTCTTGGCGACGCCTGCGCGACCGCCTGGGCGACTGAGCCCGACGCCAGCAAGCCAACCGCGCACTGAATCTGTCGGGGGAGCCTGGGCACCCTGCCCTCCGCGGGTTTGCCAGCTGTCTTGCGCGCAAACCCCATACCGTAACGCACGTGACCGACACATCCGAATGGGCAATGTGGCAGACGTTCGACGTTGCCCAAATCCCGCAGCGACGAGCACCAAAATCACGGTATTTGGTGTTGGCGATCACAGGACTCGGGGTCGGCAGGCCCGTTGGGCGGCTGTTCAGGTCATCGGCGGCGTGCCCGGCTGGAGAGGAGGGGTGCGGCTCGGCTGGTTGTTGCGACGGTTTCGTGGTGCCCGCGCCACGCCTGCGCGGCTTCGGTTAGTGGCGACGGAAGTGGTCGAACCAGTTGAGCACCACGTTCAGCTCCTGGTCACCGGTGCCCGGATCGCGCACCAACAGAAACCGGCTCCCGTCCGGAGACACGTCGTACGATACGCTGTGGCCAGCGAACCCCGTTTGGTACCTACCACCGAACAGCGCCCGCGGTGGCCTTGTCCTCACCTCTGCCCCGAGCTGGATTGCCGCGGCGTACACGGAGTCTCCGTTCCGGAAGAACAACTCGCGGGCGTCTCGCCCCCAGCGCGGCTCCGAACCCCCGTGTGCCGAGACGCGCCACCGAGCGCTCCCTTCCCGAAGCTGTCGCACATAGACCTCGTCGGTGCCTGTTTCGTTGGAGGTGTAGGCCAGCCAATGACCGTCGGAAGACAGGGCCATCGCGCGCTCTTCGAATGGCGTTCTCAGGAGCGGCTTTGCCGCAGACGGGCTGTCCAGGGGCATCACCCAGATGTCGCGACGTGTCTGGGGATGATTCTCACGGAACACCATTGTGCGGTCGTCCGGCGTGAACTGAACCTCCCAGACGGGTTGCGGGCGGACGAGCAGGGTTTCGGGCACGCCGCTCCCGTCGGCCGCTATGCGAAACAGGCCCTCGCGCGTGATCGCGCCGAGTTGCCGCACGAACGCGACGCGCCGGCCGTCGCGCATCCACTCCGGGAACGCGTTAATGGAGTCGAACGTCAGCCGCGACAGGCTGCGCGCGCCGAGCTCGTACACCCAGATGTCGCTGTTGGAGACCGACCCCGTGCCGTGCTCGATCGCGACGGCAATGCGCCGGCCGTCGGGTGAGAACCGGGGGGCCCGGTAGCGATTAAGCGGCGTGGGCAGCACCTGCGACCGACCGGCGCGGTCGACCATCACCAGCTCGCGCATGGCCGCATCGCCCGGGAGGTAGGCGAGCGCGCCCGTCCGAGACATCCCGAACTTGGCGACGGCAAGCTGCCCGACGCGGATGCCTTCGGCGACGGGCTCCGCCGCCCCAGAGAAGCGCAGGCGACCGGGATCGAAGGGGGCGGCGAACAGGGTGCCGTCGCTCTGGCCAAACGCCACGACTCCCCGGTCCCCGTAGTGCGGAGTCATCCCCGTCTGGCCGAGCGATCGGACGCTCTTGCCGTCGAGCGAGACCGCCGCGAGGTTGGCTCCGGACCCGTCCACGAGGGTGACCAGCAGCGCGCGACCGTCGGAGAGGAACTCTGGCCACCGATACGCTTGCCCTCGCGCGGTATCCGGCGTGGCCACGACGTCCGGCTTGCCGCCCGCGGCGGCCACTCGGTAAAGAGGCCCAGAGGCGGCGAACGCGATCACGCCGCCCACCCCCCACGTCGCTCCTTCGAGGCTCGGCACCTCGCAGATCGTCGCGACCGCCCCGCCCGAGAGGGATAGCGTGCGCAGTCGGCCGTCCTGCCAGAACCCGATCCACTGGCCATCGGGGGAGAAAAACGGTTGTGCGGCCCCTTGGGTACCGGGGATCCGCACGGGATCCATCCGCTCGAGGCCGCGCGAGAAGAGCCACCTCCCTCCGAGCGAATCGCTGCCGACGTAGACAATGCGCGACCCGTCGGGAGACAGGGCGACGGTCGAGCCGCGGGAGTCGACCGGTTGGAACCCCGTCGGGAACGCGAGGGAGAAGCGCACGACCGGCGCTACGGAGGGCCGCGGTGTCGGCCGCAACCACCCCCACACCGCGGCACCCGCAGCGAGGACAGCGAACGCCCAGGGCACTGCGGCCACGCCTGAGGCGCGGAGCTGACGCTCGAGCGTCACCACGCCCTCGAGCGCCTCGGACGCCGCCCCCGGACGTGTCAGGGCCTCGGCGAATTGCGCCGCCGATGCGAACCGGTCCGCCGGCACCTTCGCGAGCGCCTTCTGGACGGCGAATTCGACGGACGGCGGCACCGACTCGCGGAGTACCCGCAACGGCCGTGGCCGGTCGGTCAGGACCTTCGCGATCACCGACTGCACGGTGGGCCCGGAGTGCGGCGGCTCGCCCGCGAGCATTTCGTACAGGATGGCGGCGAGGGAGTAAACGTCGCTCCGCGCGTCGAGGGTGCGCTCGCCCGTCGCCTGCTCGGGGCTCATGTACTGCGGCGTACCGAGGGACAGCCCGGTCTCTGTCAAGCGCGAGCCACCGGCCGCGGTCAGCGCGAGCGCGATCCCGAAATCGGCGACGACCGCCTGGCCGTCCTGGAAGAGGATGTTCTCCGGCTTGATGTCGCGGTGGATCACGTCGTGGCGATGGGCGTAGTCGAGCGCACTCGCCACGGCATGTGCGATCTCGATGGCGGTCTCGAGCGGCAGCTGTTTCTCGCGCTCGAGGCGCTGGCGCAATGACTCGCCTTCGACGTGCGGCATGACGTAGTAAATGAGCCCGCCCGCCTGGCCGGAGTCGAAGAGGGGCAGGATGTGCGGGTGTTGGAGGTGGGCGGTGACCCGGATCTCGCTCAGGAACCGCTCCACGCCGAGCAACGCCGCGAGTTCGGGTCGCAGCACCTTGAGCGCGACGCGGCGGTCGTGCTTCACGTCGCGCGCCACATACACGGTGGCCATGCCCCCGACGCCGGCTTCGCGCTCGATGGTGTAGCGCTCGGCGAGCGCCGCGGTGAGCCGCGCGAGTGGGTCGGACACGCAGACCAACATAGCACCTTCTTGCGGCCTTCAGAATCGCGCGGTAATTCTCTCCTTCCACCACGACCCGTGCCGTCATCTTGAGAACCAGAGTATTCACACTGTTGGGGGGGGCGTTGCTCATCGCTTCCCAAGCCATCGCGCAGCAGAAGACGGTGACGGGTACCGTCACGAGCGAGCAGGGTACGCCGCTGTCCGGCGTATCCGTCGTCATCAAGGGAACGACCAGAGGGACCTCGACCAACGCCGCGGGCAACTATTCACTCGTCACCGAGGTTGGTCAGACCCTGCAGTTCCGCTTCATCGGCACCGCGTTGGTGGAACGGACGGTCGGTGAGCCGGACGTCATCGACGTCCAGCTCCGCAGGGCGGCGCTCGATCTCGATGCCGTCGTGGTGACGGCGCTCGGCCAAACCACCACGCAGCGGTCGTTGGGATACTCCCAACAGAGCATTCTCGGCACCGCAGTCGCCGAGACCCAGCGAGAGAACTTCGTCAACGCGCTGCAGGGACGCATCGCCGGCGTGGACGTGACGAGCACCTCGGGCGTGCCGGGTGCGTCTTCATCCATTGTCATTCGCGGGGTTACTTCGATCAGCGGCAGCAACCAACCGCTGATCATCGTGGACGGCCTGCCGATGGACAACCGCACGCTCAACACGGGGCTGCTCGCGTCAGATGCGAATTCCAATACGGCGCTCTCGAACCGGGGGGTCGATTTCACCAACCGGGCGGCGGACTTGGATCCCAACGACATCGAGACGCTCACCGTGTTGAAGGGCCCGGAAGCGGCGGCGCTGTACGGCATCGACGCCGGGAACGGCGCCATCGTCATCACGACCAAGCGGGGCCGAGCGGGCGGCGGCGTGGAATACTCGAGCAGCGGCCGGGTCGAATGGAGCGGGGCGAAGCCTCAGCTACAACGCGTGTACGGCCCCTCCGCCGTGTCAACAGACGGCACCCTCGGCTCGTTCTTTTACTTCGGTAGCCCCGTATCCCGCCGGAACACAGTTTTACGACAACATCGACGGCTTCCTCCGTACCGGCACCGCCGCGGCGACGAGCGTGACGTTCAGCGGAGCCACCTCGGACAACCGCATCAATTACCGACTCGCGACGGCCGGGGACAAGCAAGATGGCGTCGTGCCGACTTCGGACTACGGCCGGATCAACATCACGGCGGCGTCACAGGCCCAGATCGCTCCCTGGCTGAACAGCGACGCGTCGATGGCCTACACCTATGACAACAACAATCAGGTCTTCAAGGGTACGTGCGGAGCCATCAGCAGTTGCGCCAGTGTGCTGGGGCCTCTCATCGACCTGATGCTGTGGCCGCAAACCGACAACGCGAAGGACTACCTCACTCCGTCCGGCCTGCGGCGCCGCTTGACGGGTCTGTCGGCGGGGGACGAGCAGGATAACCCGTACTTCAACATCAACAAGAACAAGGTCAACGCCAAGACCAGCCGTATCATGGTCAACCTCGGCTTCCTGGTGACGCCGCTTTCGTGGGGAAGCCTCAAGACCAACCTCGGGTCGGATTCCTACACCAACCAGAATCTGGTGCTGCGCAATCCCGAAAGCGCGGCGGGCTTCTCAACGGGCGGAGTGCTCGATCAAGCGGACGTGGTCACGCGCAACCTCGACGCGCAGACGGTGCTGAACATCAATAGTCAGGCGCTCACGCGTGACCTCTCGGTCAGCGGCCTCGTGGGCCATTACATCTCCGACCACAAGGCGACGACGGACGCCGTGGTGGGCACGCAGTTCCTGGATCCGAATTTCGTTTCGATCAACAACACGGGCCAGCGGTTCCCGCAGCCGACCACCGAGCAGCGCCGGCTCGTGAGTGTGTTCGGGAAAGCGGTGCTCGAATACCGGAACTACCTGTATCTGACGGTCACCGGCCGCAACGACTGGACGTCGACCATGCCGCCGGGAGCCGGCTCGTTCTTCTACCCGTCCGTGTCCACGAGCTTCGTGTTCTCCGACGCCTTTCCCGCGATCGGCCGATTCATGACCGGTAAGCTCCGCGCCGCCTACGCCGAAGCCGGAAAGGACGCGAGGCCGTATGCCTTCCGTCCCGCCCTGCAATTCAAGACGACGTCGTTCGGCGGATACGGCTACAACTTTTGGGGGCCGAACCTGGGGCTCAAGCCCGAGTTCGCGAAGTCCTGGGAGATCGGCGCCGAGGTGAGCTTCTTCAACAATCGGCTCGGGCTCGATGGCACCGTGTACCGCAAGGTGACCCAGGACCAGATCGTCAACGACGTCCGCGGCAGCTACGGGACCGGGTTCATTCTCTTCAACTTGAACGGGGCCTCGACACGCGCCCGCGGGCTGGAGCTCACCGTGCGGGGCACGCCCGTCGTGACGCCGAACTTCTCGTGGGACGTCGAAGCGAATTGGGCCAGCGCGGGCGAGATCGTCACGTCATTGCCCCGTAACATCCCGGAATCCTATGTGTCGGATACGTGGTTGTACGGCAACGTCCGCAACGGAACCGCGCCAGGCCAATCCACGATGTCGCTCACCGGGCTGTTCTACCTGCGGGTCGCCTCCGACAGCGCGGGCCGCAGAGGCCAACTCCTGATCGATCCGACCACGGGTCTCCCGGTCCGCTCCAGCAGCTTCATCGACGCCGGCTACGATCGCCAACCCGACTTCACGATCGGGATCGCGAACACCCTGCGGTACAAGCGCTTCACCCTCGACCTCCTGGTGGACATTCGCAAGGGGGGAGATGTCTTCGACGCAACCGATCATTTCCTTACGACGCATGGCGTGAGCCTGCAGACCCTCGATCGCGACCAACCGCGGGTGATCCAAGGCGTGCTGAGGGACGGAAAGGAGAACACCGCTCACCCGACCGTCAACACGATCGTCGTCGTCCCGAGCGCGAACCCGGCCTATTACACCAACATGAGCGAGGAGCTGTTCATCGAGAAGGATATCAACTGGCTGCGGCTGCGGGACGTGCAGTTGAGTTATGAGCTGCCCGAGGGCTTCCTCGGCTCCCGCCACGCCAGCGCCTTCATCAAGGGCACGGCTCTGCTGCTGATCACCAACTATACGGGGCTCGATCCAATAGTGAACGGCAACACCGCGGCGGTGGGCGGCTCGGGCGGCGTGGGAATCGACTTCGGCAACTTCCCCATGCCGCGGGGCGTCAATTTCGGCATCAGGATGGGGTTCTGACCATGAACAAGCGACAACTGGCGCTCCTGGTTGGCGTGGTCAGCATCGCGGGGGGTTGTCACGACTTCCTGGACGTCAACAACAACCCGAACGGGCCGCAGTCTGTAACGGCGAACCTGTACTTGCCGCCGATGTTGCACTGGCTGGTGACGTCGCCGCAGTTCGATGGGCGCTTCGTGGGACATTATGCCCAGGAGTGGATCTCGACGTCGGCGAACTTCAGTCCGGCGCAGAGTTGGGGTCGGATGGGATACGATGCCGCGAGCGACAACGGCGGACAGCAATGGCGCGACGTGTACTGGTCGTTGGGGCAGAACCTCGTTGATATGAACGCCAAGGCCACGGCCGAGCAGCGCTGGGACCTGCTGGGCGTGGGGCTGACCCTCAAGGCGTGGGGCTGGCAGGTGCTCACTGACCTGCACGGCGAGATCATCATCAAGGAAGCGTTCGATCAGTCGCGCACCACGTTCGACTACGATACCCAGGACTACGCGTATCAGGAGGTACAACGCCTGCTGGACAGTGCGATCGTGCTGCTGCGGCGGACCGACGGCGCTGTGGACGCGTCCTACCTCGCCAAGGGTGACCATATCTACAACGGGAATCGGGTACAGTGGCTCCGCTTCGCGTGGGGCCTGAAAGCGCTGGTGTTGAACCACTTCTCGAACAAGAGTAGCTATCAGCCGGACTCGGTGATCGCCGCGGTCGATTCTTCGTTCCGGAGCAACGGCGACGACGCGTTGCTCGCGTATCCGGCGACCAGCACGGACTTACAGGACTACAACTTCTGGGGACGCACGAGGAACAACGCGACGCTCTACCGCCAGACGCTGTTCACGCTCAATCTCATGAACGGGACGCAGTTCGGCGGCGTCGTGGACCCGCGCATGACGCGCATGCTCTCCCCGTCGCCCGATGGCCAGTACCGCGGCCTCGATCCCAACGTCCTCGGCTTCGGTGCGCTCACCACAGCGCAGCAGCCGCAGAACTTCTTCGGCTATCCGGGCACGGGCGGATTGGGCTTGCCGGCCCGGTACATTTTCGCCGACCGCTCGAAGATCCCGGTGATGACGTACGCGGAGCTGCAGTTCATCAAGGCCGAGGCCGCGCTGCGCAAGGGTGATCAGGCGACCGCGCGGACCGCGTATATCAACGGGATCTCCGCGTCCATAGACTTCGTGAACGCGCGCAATCTCGATGCCGGCCAGACGCCGACCCAAATCACGGGGACGGAGAAGACGACGTTTCTCGCGGACACCAATATCGTCCCCGCGATCGTCACCCGGTCCCACGTCATGTCGCAGAAATTCATCGCGCTATGGGGCTGGGGGCACAACGAGATCTGGATGGACATGCGCCGCTATCACTACACGGATCTCGACCCGGTGAGCGGCGTTGAGGTATTCCGCGGCTTCGCACCTCCCACGAACCTCTTCCCCGACAACCAGAACAAGGTGGTGCAACGAATCCGGCCGAGGTACAACTCGGAGTACGTCTGGAACCAGGCGGGCCTCGCCGCCATCGGTGCGCTGGCGAGCGACTATCACACCGATACCTTGTGGATCACCAAACCATGACCCGGCCGATCAATCACCCCCGTGCGCTCGCGGCGCTGCTCTGTGCCACTGGGATCGTCTCCTGCGACAAGAACACGGTCCAGCAGCTTCCGCTGGCGCCCATTCCGGCGGCGCGCATCCTGTTCTTCAATTTTGGAGTCAGTGCGCCCGCCGTGAACTTTTACGCCGACCAGACCAAGATTACCGCCATCTCCTCGAGCAGCGGGACGGAATCCCCCAGCGGCACGGCGTACGGCCAGGCGGGGAACGGCGCAATCTATTCTGCCATCATGCCCGGCCAGTACCTGCTGACGGGGCGGATCGCTGACACGACCAGCAACGTTCACAACCTCCCAATCGACACGCTCCACGCGACGCTCGGGGACGGGAAGGCATACTCCTTTTATTTGAGTGGCGTGTACGATGCCACGGCCAAGCAGGTGGATGCCTTCGCCGTCGAGGACCCGATTCCAGCGCAACAGGATTATTCGGTCGCCTACGTGCGATTCGTGAACGCGATCTACAATGCGAACCCGATGACATTGTACGCGAAGAATACCGATACGACCGTGACGAAGGACTCGATCGCGGTGGGCGGCGCAGTCGGTTACAAAGCGGCTGGTCCGTTCACCGCCGTCCCGAACGGCGTGTACAACCTGATTACGCGCTACACCGGCTCGAACCGGAGCGTCATCACGCGAGCGAACCTGTCGTTCATCCGCGGGCACATGTACACCATCGGGGCGAGAGGCGACACCACCAGGACGTCCGGCACCTTCGCGCCGGCGCTCGACAACACGCCCAACCAGTAGCGGCTCAGCTCTCCTTTTCTTCCCAGCGTCGGGCCCGCTCGAGCGCCTTGCGCCAACCGGCCTCGAGCTGCTTGCGCCGGGCAGGTTTCATCGCGGGGGCGAAGCGGCGGTCCACCTGCCACTGCGCCGCGATCTGTCGCTGATCCTTCCAGTAGCCCACCGCCAATCCGGCGAGATACGCCGCGCCGAGCGCCGTAGTCTCGGTGACCTTCGGCCGCACGACGGGAACGCCGAGCAGATTGGACTGGAATTGCATCAGCAGGTTGTTCGCCGACGCGCCGCCGTCCACGCGTAGCTCCTTCAACTTGATCTTGGCGTCCGCCTCCATCGCGCGCAGCACGTCGTCGACTTGAAACGCGATGCCCTCGAGCGCCGCGCGCGCGATATGAGCCGCCGTCGTACCGCGCGTGACGCCCGCGATGATGCCGCGGGCATATTGATCCCAATGCGGTGCGCCGAGGCCGGCGAAGGCGGGAACGAGATACACGCCCTCCGGGTCCGTCACTTGCGAGGCCAACGCCTCGACGTCGGACGACGACTTGATGATCCCCAGTCCGTCGCGCAGCCATTGCACGACCGCACCCGCGATGAAAATGCTTCCCTCCAGCGCGTACTCGGTCCGGCGCCCGATGCGCCAGGCGACGGTCGTCAGGAGATTGTTCTTCGACGCAATCGCCTGCGCGCCGGTGTTCATGAGCATGAAGCACCCAGTGCCGTAGGTGTTCTTCACCATGCCGGGCTCGGTGCACGCCTGGCCGAACAGGGCCGCCTGCTGATCGCCGGCGATTCCGGCGATCGGGACCGAGCCGCCGAACAGCGTCGTTTCGCCGTACACTTCGCTCGACGACCGCACCGCCGGCAACACCGAGCGTGGGACCCCGAACACCTCCAGCAGCTCGTCGTCCCAGTCTCCGGTGCGCAGATTGAACAGCATCGTGCGCGACGCGTTGCTGGGGTCGGTCGCGTGTACCTGGCCACGCGTCAGGTTCCACACCAGCCAGGAGTCCACGGTGCCGA
The DNA here is from genome assembly GCA_035538515.1 of Gemmatimonadales bacterium. Taxonomy (GTDB): domain Bacteria; phylum Gemmatimonadota; class Gemmatimonadetes; order Gemmatimonadales; family GWC2-71-9; genus AG41. The sequence continues at coordinate 204,929 of DATLKF010000010.1, read as the reverse complement.
ATGCCAGCTTGCCGGCGTTTGCATTGGCGCGGGCCCGTGGGACATGGCGGAGCAGCCACTCCAGCTTCGTGCCGGAGAAATAGGCGTCCACCACCAGCCCCGTCTTGCGCTTGATCATCGGCGCGAGCCCGCGTGCCTTGAGGCGGTCGCACGCCGCGGCGGTGCGGCGATCCTGCCACACGATGGCGTGATGGATCGGCTCGCCGGTTTCGCGGTCCCAGACCACGGTGGTTTCCCGTTGATTCGTTATGCCGATGCCCGCGATGTCGGCCGCGGTCAGTCCGGCCTTGGCGATCGCTTCGGCCGCCGTCTGAAGCTGCGTCGCCCAAATCTCGCTCGCGTCGTGCTCCACCCATCCAGGCTGGGGGAAGATCTGGCGAAACTCCTTTTGCGCCGACGCAACAACACTGCCGGCGTGGTCGAACACGATGGTGCGAGAGCTGGTCGTGCCCTGGTCGAGGGCCAGGATGTACTTCATGTGGGCCACACCACTCTATAAAGGAAAGCGGCGATCAGGCCGCCGATGATCGGTCCGGCGACCGGGACCCACGCGTAGCCCCAGTCGGAGTGTCCCTTACCCTGGATCGGCAAGAGAAAGTGCGCGATCCGGGGGCCCAGGTCCCGCGCCGGGTTGATTGCGTAGCCGGTCGGCCCGCCCAGCGACAGGCCGATCGCCCACACGATGATGCCGACCAGGAATGGCCCGAATCCCACATCCCAACCGTGCGTCGGGTTGAGATTCTTCGGCGTCAGGATCGCCAGCACGCCGAGCACCAGCACGAAGGTCCCGATGATCTCGGTCACGAGGTTCGCGCCGGAGTTGCGGATGGCGGGGCCGGTACAGAAGACCGCCAGCTTCGACGCCTGGTTCTCGTGAGCGACCAATGGGGCAAGTAGGCGAGCCACACCGCGCTTGCACCAAGAAATGCCCCGAGCATTTGCGCCACGATGTAGCCGGGCACTGAGGCCCAGGGGAACTTGCCGATGGAGGCGAGGCCGATGGTCACCGCGGGGTTCAGATGGGCGCCGCTGAACGTCCCGACGGCATACACCGCGACCGTCACGCCGAACGCCCAGCCTGCGGTGATGACGATCCAGCCCGCGTTCTGGCCCTTGGTCCTGGCGAGCACCACGTTCGCGACCACGCCGTCGCCCAGGACGATCAGCAGCATGGTGCCGAGCACTTCAGCTAGGAAGGGTGACATAGGATTTAGTGAGAGCGGCGAAGGTAATCGAAGGCCGACCAGGTCGCCACGGCGCCATGAGGTCCGACGGCCACCGCCGTCCCGCCGGTCGCCACGACCGCGTTGTAGGGCGACGAGCCGGTCCACGACCATATGAGGCCGCCGTCGAGTGATACCCAGGTGCCCCGGGTACCGACGGCCACGACTGGGGCATCAGGCGACGAGCCGGTGTACGCGACCCCCGAGAGAAACCTCGTTGCGCGGGCTGGGTCCGCGAGCGTCCAGTGCCGTCCCCCGTCACTCGTGAGGGCCACATTCGCCCGCACCGAGTCCGATGCCTGATAGTCACCGCCGACCGCCACGCCATGGAGGGAGTCACGAAACGCCAGCGAGAAGATGCCCGAAGCCCCGTCTCCTGCCGGGAGCGGCGTATCGACTACGCTCCAGCTGCGCCCGAAGTCCGTCGTGTGGAACACCCGAGCAACCGCGCCGCCGCCGCTCGCGAACCAGGCGGTGCCGCCGGGACCGGTGATCAGGCAGCTATTGCTCGCAGCGAACGCGCCTTCGCCAGGGAGCGCGCGCGGCAGGGCCGTCGGGGGGGCTCGCGTCCAATGGGCGCCATCGTCGTCGCTCAGCAGGACGACGAAAACGCCATCCATCGGGTCGCCGAGCGCGATCGCGCGTCTGCGATCCCAGACCGCAATCGCGTCCAGAAAGGCGCCGGGCCGCCGATCGTCGTACACGACGGCCCAAGTTCGTCCGGCATCCGTTGTCCGATAAATCCGAGCCGTGTCCTGGGCCGCCACCATCAGGAGCGCCGTGCGCGCGTCAAGCGCCGCCACGCCACGGAAGTCGAACGCGGCGGCGCCGGGAACCGAATCCGTGATCCAGGTCGCGCCGGCGTCGGTGGAGCGTAGGAACGTCCCCCGCTGCCCACTTGCCCACACGATCCCGGGCGTAACGGCCAGCCCGCGGAGAGAAGCAGTGGTGTGTGAAGCGCCCGGCGACCAGAGCGAATCGAGCCGCTCCTGCTGCGCGAGTCCTACGCTCGCGTGAAGCACGAGCGGGACCAGGACCGGGCACGGAATGGCCAGTCTCAAGCTGGAGGATTTACTTCGGGGCGGAAACCTCCGCCAGTTCTTCTGGGTGCGGCTCGGTGAGCGCAGCCGACTTGACGACTTCGCCGACGACCAGCGTCGCGGGAGCTTCGAGCCCCGCCGCCCGCACCCGCCCGGCGATCGTCGCGAGGCTGCCTGTCACGGTCCGCTGGTTTGGAAGCGTGGCGCTCGCGATCACCGCCGCCGGCGTCTCGGGCCGCATGCCGCGTGCGATCAGCCGGGCCGTAATCGCGGCGAGCGCCCGCAGCCCCATCAACACCACGAGCGTCGGCACGCGGGCGAGCGCCTCCCAGTCCAGGTCCGACAGGCCCTCACACTCGTGCCCCGTGACCACGGCGAATGCCGACGCGAGCCGCCGGTGGGTGACGGGTATCCCCGCCGCGGCGGGCGCCGCGATCGCGGAAGTCACACCGGGGACCACGTGAAACGGCACGCCCGCGGCCTCGAGCGCCTCGCACTCCTCAGCGCCACGACCGAACACGAACGGATCGCCCCCCTTGAGCCGCACGACCACCAGCCCGCGTCGCGCCCGGTCGACGAGCAGGGCATTGATCTCTTCCTGCGATACCCCGGGCGCCCCCACTCCATGGGGATGCTTGCCCGCCCACACCCGCTCCGCGTCTGGTGACGCCTCCTCGACGAGAGTCGGATCGACGAGCCGATCATAGACGACCACGTCAGCCGATCGGAGCAACTCCAGTCCCTTCGCGGTAATCAGGCCGGGATCACCGGGGCCGGCGCCCACGAGATAGACGATCCCCGCTTCGTGCGCGAGTGAACTCGCGGCTCGGCGTTTGCCCGTAAACGGGCGTACACTCGCCGCTTGAGCGGCAGGGCCGAGCCGCGGCTTCAGCCGCGCAACCGAGGGCACAACCCCCAGAAGGTCATCCACTCGCCGCCGCGCCCCCTCCTCGTCTCCGCTGCGCACGAACTCGATCACGTCGGAATCGACAATGCGGTACCAGAGCGCTTTGCGTGCGTCGGCATCGGGCACGCGCGCGGCAAGCTCTGACCGCAGGTCGCCTAGGAGCCGGCAGAATCGCGCCTCGGCGCGGCCGATCAGCCGGGCGATGCGGTCGCGCAGCCGAACGGCGAGCGCCGGGCTCTTCCCCGCGGTCGAGACCGCGACCGTGATGTCCCCTTCCTCATGAATAGCGGGCGCGATGAAGCTGCAATGCTCGAGGTCGTCTACCGCATTGAACGGCACGCCACGCTGCTCGGCCTCGGCCCATGCCGCGCCGTTGACCGTGCGATCGTCCGTTGCGGCAACCCCCAGCCACGCGCCGGCGAGATCACCATTGCGATACGGGCGGCGCCGGACGTCGATCGCGCCTCGCGCGGCCAAATCAGCCAAGTGGTGGGTCGTCTCCGGGCTCACAACGGTGACGTGCGCGCCCGCCGCGAGCAGCCCGCGCACCTTCTGCTCCGCGACCGCGCCGCCACCAACCACCACGGCGCGCCGTCCCCGGACATTGAGGAACACCGGGTAAAACGCCGTCAAGGGCTCACCGGCAGCGCGGAGCGCAGCGCCTCGATACCGACACGATGGCAAAAGTCGCCGAACCGCTCGTTTTCCAGTCGCTCGTCGCGGTACCGCTCGAACAGCGGCCGGAGAGTGGCGATGAGCCGGTCCCGCGGGACCAGATCCGCGTACGGCGTCGCGAGGCGCGTACCCAGCATGCTGCCACCCACGAACACGGCGTATTTGTGCAGCGAGCGACCCACGAACGCGAGGTCCGCCGTGTAGGGCCGGGCGCAGCCGTTGGGGCAGCCGGTCATCCGCACCGTGAGCGCCGTGTCACCCACGCCGAGCCTGTCGAGCTCCCGCTCCAGCTCCGCGATCACGTCGGGGAGCACACGCTCGGCCTCCGCGAGCGCGAGCCCGCACGTCGGGAGCGCGGGACACGCCAGGGACCAGCGCCGTACGGCGGACGGCGCCCCCCCGGCCTCCCCCGCCCATGGCACGCCGTGATCGGCCAGGATCCGCTCCACCAGCCGGTGGTGGCGACTCGGGACATCCGTCAGCAGCAGATTCTGCTGGGGAGTCAGCCGGACGCCGCAGTCGAGTACCGAGACGATCCGGCGTATCGCGCTCCGCCGTTTCTGACCATCGCCGTCCCGGATGCGACCGTTCTCGATGAACAGCCCCAGGAACGAGCGCCCGCCGCCCTGCTCATGCCAGCCCAGGTGATCTTCGATATCGGAGATCTGGACGGGTGCGGGCGCCGCCAGGGCGCGGCCGAGCCGCCGCTCCACCTCACCCCGGAACCAGTCGAGTCCCCGCCTGTCGAGCAGGTACTTGAGTCTCGCATGGCGGCGGTCACCGCGGTTTCCGTAATCGCGCTGCACCGTCACCACCGCCTCCGCGACCTCGATTACCTCGTCGGTGGCGACGAATCCCAGCACATCGGCGAGCCGGGGATAGGTATCCGTCTTGCCATAGGTCCTCCCCATACCCCCGCCCACCAGCACATTGAACCCGCGCAGTCGGCCGCCGCCCTCGGCGACGACAAGGAAACCCAAGTCGTTCGAGTGCACGTCGCAGCAGTTGTCGTCCGGGAACGCGAACGCGACTTTGAACTTCCGCGGCAGGTAGCGAGTCCCGTAGATCGGCTCCGGCTCCCCACCCGCCCCCGCCGCGACCTGCTCGCCGTCCAGCCAGATCTCGTGGTACGCGCGTGTCCGGGGAAGCAGGTGATCTGAGAGCCGCCGGGCGACCTGCAACACGTCGTTTCGCAGTCCGCCGGTCACGGGTGCGGGGCAACACACGACGTTCCGCACCACGTCGCCACAAGCGCCGAGCGTCGTGACCAGGACGGCGTTCACGGTGCGGATCGTCGCCTTCAGATCGCCCTTGAGCACGCCGTGAAACTGATTCCCCTGGCGGGTGGTCACGCGTAGCGTGCCGTTGCCGTAGCGGTCGGCCAGCTCGTCGATCGTGAGGTACTGCGCGCCCGTGAGGACACCACCGGGAATCTTGCAGCGCACCATGAACTGGTGGGCGGGCTCGGCGTCGGTGCCGCGTCGCTGGCGGCGCTCGTCACGATCCTCCTGTTGATACGTCCCGTGGAACTTGAGGAGCTGCGCACTCGCGTCGGAAAAATGGTCGGTATCCGAGGCGAGCTGCTCGGCGAGACGCCCTCGCAAACCGACGCTCTCCTCCTTCACCTTCTCGACCGCGCTCAGCTGCTGCTCGTCAGCCATCGAGCCGCTCCCCTCACACTCATTTCGTGTAGACATCCCACCAGTGACGAACCGGTAATTCGTCCCAGTCCCAGGGCTGCACCCCGGCCATGACACGGCGCAGCAAGCGTGCGATCCGGCGTAGAGTCCCGCCCACCCTCGGTAGCGTCATGCGACTGCCTCCCGTAATCCGTCGGCGAGCACCTGCACCACCTCCGGACGGCTGAACTCGGGGGGCGGGAGCGAGCCGCTGCGCAACATCTCCCGCACTTTGGTGCCCGAGAGCGTGACGTGAGACGCCGCGTCGTGTGGGCAGGTCTTGGGCGAGGCCATGCCGCCGCAGCGCTGGCAGTAGAACGTGTGCTCGAAACAGACGGGATGAATACCGAGCTCGCCCGGCGCGAACCGGTCGAAGATGCGCTGGGCATCATAAGAGCCGTAGTAATTCCCGACGCCCGCGTGATCCCGGCCCACGATGAAATGGGTGCAGCCGTAGTTCTTGCGCACGAGCGCGTGAAACACGGCCTCACGCGGGCCGGCGTACCGCATCGCGGCCGGAAACCCGGACAGGAGTACGCGGTCCCGCGGATAGTAACGCTCGAGTAAAACGCGATAGCTCTGGACGCGCACCGCGGCGGGAACGTCGTCGTCTTTGGTGGGCCCGAGCAGCGGATGCAACAACAAGCCGTCGACGGTCTCCAGCGCGGCTTTCTGGATGTATTCGTGCGCGCGGTGCACGGGGTTCCGCGTCTGAAACCCGACCACTGTGCGCCAGCCGCGCTCGGCGAATACGCGCCGCGTCTCGGCCGGATCCAACGCCAGCTCGGCAAACAGGGGTGCGGTGCGCCGCAGCAGGAGGATGTCGCCGCCGACGAGAACCTCGCCCTGTGCGAGCAGCTGCGCCACGCCCGGATGCCTCACGTCTCTCGTCCCGAACACGAGCTGCGCTTCCTCGTCCTTCGGATGGGTGTAGACGTCTGTTACGTCGAGCAGGCCCAGAATCGTCGCGTCCGGGCCCTTGAGCGCGACAGTCTCGCGCAGCGCCTTGGCATCCGTCACCCGTAGCGTGATTGGGAGTGACCACGGCAGGCCGCTCGCGAGGCGCATCTCATGAGTCACGCGCTGGTAGTCGGCCAACCCCATGAAGCCCGTGAGGGGGCTGTAGGCGCCCGTCGCAATCAGCTCGAGATCCGCGGCGCCACGCGCGTCGAGCGTGACGGACGGCAGCCCGGCGGCCAGCTCCAGCGCGGCCGGTTGCTCCTCGTCCTTGATCAACCGCTTCACCAGCGTGCCGCCGTGCGGCGCTATCGTCATGTTCCCTCCCCGCGCTTGACGGTGAACGTGTGGAGCCCGCACTCGGTCTTGCCGGTGCCGCTCCACCGCCCCGCCCGCTCGGCCTCGCCGGGGAGCGTGGGCCGCGTGCACGGCCAACAGCCGATGCTCGTGTAGCCCTGATCGAGCAGCGGGTGGTACGGCACGCCATTGTCGCGGATGAAGCGCCACACGTCGGCCCTGCTCCAGTGAGCAAGCGGAAAGATCTTCACGATCGGGCGCCCGCCGACCTCGTGGTACTCGAGCAGCTCGGTTGCCGTGCGGGAAACGGACTGATCCTGCCGTACGGCGCTGATCCAGGCATCGTATCCCACGATGGCCCGCTCGAGCGGCTGGACCTTGCGAATGAAGCAGCACCGATCGGGATCGGTTCGGTATAGCGGACCCGGCTCCGACACGGGCTCGAGTTCCACGAGATTGAGGCCGTACTGCTCGACGAACCGTCGCTTGAAGGCGTAGGTCTCGGCGAAATGGAAGCGCGTGTCGAGAAAGAGCACCGGCACCGTGCGGTCGATGCGGCTGATAAGGTACGCCAGCACCACGCCGCCCCCGCCGAAGCTCACCGTCAGGGCGACCTTCTTGGGGAACGTGTCTATCGCCCAGGTGAGCGTCGTCGCGGGATCGGCCCCTTGCAGAGCCACGGCCTGCTCGCGAACCTGCGCCGCGCTAAACATCGTCACCGCGCGCGAGGTGGCCGAGCTCGAGCAGACGATCGATCACGCGGGTGGCGCTTTCGGCGACTTCCTCGCGCTCGGTTTCGATCACCAGCTCGGGAGCGAGCGGCTCTTCGTACGGGTCTGACACCCCGGTGAACTGGGGGATCGCTCCAGCCAGCGCGCGACGATACAATCCCTTGGTGTCCCGGCGGATACACTCGTCGAGCGAGGCCTTCACGTACACCTCGACGAAGGCGTCGATCTCCCCACGCACCTCGTCCCGAATGGCGCGATAGGGAGAGATCGCGGCGGTGATCACGACGACGCCGTTCCGCGTGAGCAGCTTCGCCACGTAGCCGATGCGGCGAATGTTGGTGTCCCGATCCTCGCGCGAAAATCCCAGGCCCTTGGAGAGATTCCGACGCACATCGTCCCCGTCGAGCACCTCGACGCGCATCCCATGGCCGTGCAGCTCGGCGCTCACAGCGCCCGCGAGCGTCGACTTTCCTGCGCCCGACAGGCCGGTGAACCACAGGGTAAAGCCGTGCGCCTGTGTGATGCGACCCCTGCTCCCGACCACTTCGGCGTGAGCCATGCCTCGAACCTCCGGAAATGAATCGGGCCCGCTTCCCCAGTGGGGAGCGGGCCCGAGATCGAGTCGCGCGTGCCGTTTAGTCGAACGTCATCCGATGCCGGCAACCACAGCGCCACAACCGCGTCCGCTCCCCGAGGAGCGAGCACACATCATCCGACAGGTCGGACAACAGTTCGTGGTGGCGCGGTGAGTGATCATGGGTCCTTGTGCATGGCTATTTACACCACGTACCTCGACGTGACAAGCCACCCACTCGGGTAGGGGGAGGGGCGCACGGGCATCGTTGACACGCAGCGACGCCGTTCCTACCTTGCTGCTCGGATGCGTACCACGTCGATTCTTCTGGCCTGTTGTTGTAATCGCCACCTCCACCCCAGGGGTCGGACGGACGTCCCGGCGCATCCAGTGACGACATGAGGTAACACCAAGCCTCCTCGCCCCTCGAGCTCCCAGGCCCGACCACCCCAGCGTGAGTCGGGCCCTTTGTTTACACACCAACGAGAACCGCAACAGGGATGCATGTGAGTCCAAGTGCCATCGTCTTGATCCTCATCACGCTCGTGGCCGCGATCGTCAACGGCGCGCTGGGCTACGGATTCTCATCGATCACGGTGCCGGTAGCCTTGCTCTTCTACACGAATCGCATCCTCAACCCAGTGCTCGTGTGGATCGAGGTGGTTCTAAATGCGTACGTCCTCTGGGTCAATCGCGCGAGCGTTCCGCGCGTTTGGCGCCGGGTCCTGCCGATAGTCTTCGGGCTGGTGCCCGGCGTCGTGGTAGGAACGTCTCTAGCGCACCGGGTGCACCCAGGGTGGCTCAAGCTCGCGACCTTCGCCGTCTTGCTGCCGCTGATTCTCTTCCAGGCGGCGGGATACCGCCGGCCGATCCGGGCCGAGCGCCCCGTCGGGCTGGCGCTCGGAGGCGGCCTCGGCGTGCTCTACTCTGTGACTACGATCTCCGGTCCCCCGTTGGCCCTGATGCTGAGCAATCAAGGGCTCATGAAGCAAGACTTCCGGGCCGGGCTGGGACTGGTCCGGCTCGCGGAATCGACGTTCACGGCCCTGGCGTACTATTGGGCGGGAATGTTTTCGGTCGAGAGCGCCGGTCTCGTGCGCTACATTCTCCCGAGTCTCGTCGTAGGAATCCCGCTCGGTGTCCAGCTGATTCGCCACGTGCGACCGGAGACGTTTCGGCGCGCGTGCATGAGCTTTGACGCCTGGGTCGTGGGCTATGGCATCTCGACGCTGCTGCAGCAGCTGCGCCTGGTCGAAACCGGGGCCGCATTCACTGTGCTCGCCGCAGTGGGCCTGCTCGACCTGTGGCTGCTCTACCGGTTCTTCCGTACCCGGGCGCTGACCCTGGAGTCAGTCCCTGCGGAGACGTAACGTGCGACGCTCCCCAACCGTCAGCGAGCAGCGGGTCGGCGCGAGCCCTGCGCCGCCGCGGCGTCCCCCACATTTCAGAACTTCGGCGCCGCGGGCTTGGCCGCGTAGATGAACTCGTAGTAGTCGCGCATCGTCAGATCAGTCGCGGCTTCCTCGTCGGTGATCACGATCGCATCACGATGCAGCTGCAGCGCGCTGGCCGTCACCATACTGGTGACCGGCCCCTCCACCGCCTGCGCTATCGCTTTCGCCTTGTGCTTGCCGCTCGCGACTAACACCAGCTTGCGCGCGTCGAGGATGGTCCCGACGCCCATGGTGATCGCGTACACCGGCACGTCCTCGCGGCGGTCGAAGAATCGGGCGTTGTCGTCGATGGTCTGTTTGGACAGTGTCTTCAGTCGCGTCCGGGAGCTGAGGGAGCTGCCGGGTTCATTGAAGGCGATGTGGCCGTCGGAGCCGATGCCCAGGATCTGCAGATCGATCCCGCCGCATTCCGCGATGCGTTTCTCGTACCATTGGCAGAAGGCGGGGTAGTTGCTGGTGGTGCCCGAGGGGATGTTGATGTTCTGCCGCGGGATGTTCACGTGCTGGAAGAAGTGCTCGTGCATGAAATAGTGGTAGCTCTGCGGGTGATTCACGGGCAGGCCCACGTATTCATCGAGGTTGAAGGTCGTCACGCGAGAGAAGTCGAGCTCCTCCTCCTTGTGCAGCCGCACCAGCTCCTGGTACAGGCCGAGCGGCGTGGACCCCGTCGCCATGCCGAGCACAGCATTCGGCTTGGTGTTGAGCACGTCGACCACGATCTGCGCCGCGGTCTTGCTCATCTGCTGGTAGTCGCGCTGAATAATGACTTCCATGAAGCTCAATGCTAACCGCCTTTTCGTCAGGCGCGAGGCTCTCGTATCGTTGCCGTTGACGTTCGGGGCCCGGTGAGCATCTTCTTCGCATGACCACTCGCCTACGAGTTTCCCTCCACGTGGTCCTCGCGCTCGTCGTGTCCGCCGAGCTGCCGGCGCAGGAAGCCCACGAGCACGCGGGCCCCGCAGAGCGACTGGGGCGCGTGACGTTTCCGACCTCCTGTCGCGTCGGGGCGCAGTCGCACTTCGAGCGCGGCGTGGCGCTGCTGCACTCGTTCTGGTATGAGCGCGCCCACGACGCGTTCCAGCAGGCGGTCGTCGCCGATTCGACCTGCGCCATGGGCTATTGGGGGCTGGCGATGAGCCTGTTCCATCCGCTGTGGACGCCGCCGTCCCCGGACGAGGCCCACGTCGCGCTCGCGGCCGCAGAGCGGGGGTACGCGGCGGCGCCGACCCCACGCGAGCGGGATTACCTCGCGGCGGTGCGCGCCTACTACCAGGACTACGCGACCGTCGATCCTGCGACCCGGCTGGCCGCTTATGCCCGGGCGATGGAAACTGTCGCCCTGCACAACCCGCAGGACCGTGAGGCGAGCATCTTCTACGCGCTCGCGCTGATCGCGGTGGGCCAGGCGAACGCCACCGATACGACGTTCACGTATCAACGGCGCGCCGACTCCATCCTCGAGCCATTGTTCCGGCTCGAGCCACGGCATCCCGGCCTCGCGCACTATCTGATCCACACCAACGACGTGCCGCGGCTCGCCCAGCTCGGGCTGTACGCGGCCCGTCGCTACGCCAAGATCGCCCCCGATGTACCGCACGCGCAGCACATGCCCTCACACATTTTCACCCGGCTCGGCTTGTGGGACGATTGCATCGCGTCGAACGTCCGCTCGGCCGCGGCGGCGCGGCAGTTCGAGGCCGAGCGCCGGCTCAACGCCCTGTGGGACCAGCGGAGCCACGCATGGGACTACCTCGTCTACGGCTACCTGCAGCAAGGCCAGGACGGCGATGCCAAGCGGCTCGTCGACGAAAGCGCCCGCGTCGCAGCCGTCTATCCTCCTGGCGCGCTCCCAGCCGCCTACGCGCTCGCGGCGATTCCGGCGCGCTACGCGCTGGAGCGCTCCGCGTGGACGGAGGCGGCCCGATTGTCGGTTCGGGCCGCGCCCGAGTGGCGCGCGGCGGAGGCGATTACCCACTTTGCGCGCGCCATCGGCGCGGCTCGAGGCGGTGACACCGCGCTCCCTCGCTCGGAGCTCGCCGCGCTGGACACCGTCGAGGCCGCGGAATCCGCGGCCGGAGGCGTGCATGTGTATTGGGCCGGGCAGGTGAAGATCCAGCGTCTCGCAGCGTCAGCCTGGCTCGCCCGCGCCGCCGGCGACACCGCGGAGGCGGTGCGGCTCGCCACACAAGCGGCCGACATCGAGGACGTCACACAGAAGCACCCGGTCACGCCCGGCGCGGTGCTGCCGGCGCGGGAGCTGCTGGGTGACTTGCTCCTCGAGCTCGGCCGGCCCGCGGACGCGGGGAAGGCATATGCGGTCGCGCTCGCGATCCAGCCACGGCGGGCCCGGAGCCTGTTCGGAGCCGCACGGGCCGCGGAGCTGGCGGGTGATCTCGTGACCGCACGGGCATGGTATCAGGAATACCTGACGCTCATGCGGCGGAGTGACGGGTCGCGCCCTGAGCTGGCCATCGCCGACTTCTTCATCAAACACCGCTAGCGAAGCTCTGCACAACCCCCCGTGCCCCTGAGGGCGCGGGAACTTCGTTACCGCTCGGTACGCTTACGGCAGCGTGACCCGCCGCAGCGATCATTTTGACGGCCGCCGGTTCTTCAACCCGAGCGGCGCAAACGGGCAGCCGACGTGGAAGGTTCCCCGGATGCTGCTGACGTCCCGCGCTCGCTGGCCGCTGGAGGTCCCAGTCGAACCCCGGCGGCCGCCCACGATCGGACCTGACGACGTGGTAGTCACCTTCATCGGGCACGCCTCGTTTCTGATCCAAATCGGGTCCACCAACGTGCTGACCGATCCGGTGTATGCCAGGCGGGCGAGCCCGGTGTCGTTCGCCGGGCCACGGCGAGTCCGGCGGCCGGGCGTGTGCTTCGATGACCTGCCACCCATCGCGCTCGTGCTGCTGAGTCACAATCACTACGATCACTGTGATCTCGAGACACTGCGCGCGCTCGAGCGGCGATTCGCGCCACGGGTCGTGACACCGATCGGCAACGGCCCCCTGCTTCGCTCCGCCGGTATGCGCGATGTCGAAGAGATCGATTGGTGGCAGGTGGCGTCGACTGCCCTGCTCGGGGTCACCCTGACGCCGGCGCAACACTTCTCCTCGAGAAATGCGTTCGATCGCAACCGCGCGTTATGGGGCGGATTCGTGATCGAAGGCGATGGGCGCCGAATCCTGTTCGCCGGAGATACCGGCTACGGCCCACACTTTCGGGACATCGCCGCGCGGCTAGGCCCAATCGACCTCGCGCTCCTCCCCATTGGCGCGTACGAGCCGCGCTGGTTCATGAAGGACATTCACATGAATCCGGCGGAGGCCGTGCAAGCGCACATCGATCTCGCGCCACGCCGGAGCATCGCCATGCACCACGGTACGTTTCAATTGACGCCAGAGGCGATCGACGCGCCGGCGCGTGCCTTGGCAACCGCGTTGCAGGATCGGAGTGTGGCGGCGGAGCGGTTTCGGACGGTAGACGTCGCGGAGTCCGTGTGGCTTTAGCCTATTGACACAGCGGCACACCATCCGGATCCGACTTCTGCACCGGTTGGACGGGGTTCGGGATGCCGCCCACGTAGATCGCGCAGCTCACCGCCGTATTGGCGTTCGTCACGCGCGCCGACCAGCCGCCCTGTTGCTTGTTGCCGAGCCGGAACTGGTCGATCGTGTTCGCGGTGGACGGGCACCACGGCACAGCTCCGGGCGCCGGCGGGTTGTTGCAGTCGGTCTGGTCGGTGTACGCCAGCGAATCCGCGAAGTAGGCCTCCTCCGCCGTCATCAAGTTCCGGAGGTCGGTCTTCATCGAGGCGATGTACGCCTTCTCTTTCGTGTTGCCGAACTTCGGGATCGCGATCGCCGCGAGCAGCCCGATGATGACGACCACGATCAACAGTTCGATCAACGTGAACCCGGTGCGATTCATGCGGTTCCCTCAGGCTGAATCGCTGCGCTCACCCTACAATCGAGAGCGATGAAGTCTGAAACGCAATCCACGTGCCGACGACCCTGCGAAAGCTCGTAAGTAGCAATTCTACATTGACATAGGCTGTTGGCGCCTTAGCAGTGATCAAATGGCGCCGGACTCCTTAGCCATGCGTATTGCAACGTTCGCGGCACCACCTTCGTTTGCGCATGTGGGGTCGTCCGCAAAGCATGGCTGGCGTGTGACTTGCGTCTGTCGGAGTGCCGGCATATGAGCCTTCAGTTCTCCTATTGGCGGTTCGACGCCGGCGGCTCCTCCGGCTGGCCGACCCGGGCGTCCATTCTCAATGAACTGGTAGTGTGCCTTCACCCGCGCGGCGCTGCACAAGTATCTCATCGAGCACAGCCGGAGCTATGGAGCTTTAGGGGAAGACGGCTGGAACCGGTTCTGGCATGATTTCCACCGCTGGGGACCGGCACCCAATCTCTACCCCCGGCCACCTGTTCGAGAATCTGCTGCTCATCGACTGACGCGGAGGGGTCTTCCGCCGACAGAGATGGGCGGGCAAAATGGCCGATGTTCGTGCGGGAATAATCCGGTGGCACAAGGAGTCTTTCCTTCTCGAGGCGTACCGCGCACGGTAGAGGACCGGTTGGAGCCGAACGAGCTCGAGCGATTCGAACGGATGGTGTTGCCGCATCTGGACTCGGCTTACACCGTGGCGCGCTACCTGACGCGTGACGATGACGACGCGCAGGACGTCGTGCAGGACGCCTACCTGCGGGCGCTCAAGTACTTCAGCGGGTTTCGCGGGGACGACGCGGGCAGTGCCCGCGCGTGGCTGCTCGCCATCGTGCGCAACACGGCCTACACATGGAGGCACCGGCAACGTGACGCGGCGCTCGCGACCGAGTTCGACGAAGAGCACCATAGCGCAGCGGTCGCTGGCGAGCACCCCGCGGCGGCGCTCGACCGGACGGCGGCGCGGGAGTCGCTGCACCAGGCACTCGACCGACTGCCGTCAGAGTTTCGCGAGGTGATCGTGCTACGCGAGCTCGAGGGGCTTTCGTACAAGGAGATCAGCGATGTCGCCGCCGTGCCGGTCGGCACCGTGATGTCGCGTCTCTCGCGCGCTCGCCGGCGGCTCCAGGAAGCGCTGTGTGCGGGAGAGGAGGAACGCTGACATGACGCATCAAGAGTTCGAGCTGTACCTCGATGCGTACCTGGACGGGGAGCTCGCGTCCGAGGATGCGCGCGCGGTCGAGGCACACGCCAAAGACTGCCGTGATTGCGCGCGCCTGCAGGGAACGCGGATCGCGCTGAGCACGACCCTCCGGGAGCAGGTCCCCAGGTTCCGGGCGCCGGACGCCCTGCGAACGCGAGTGCAGACCGCGCTCCGCGCCGCTGCCGGTGCGCCCGTCTCCGCTCGACGCGTGCCGCCCATTGTGTGGCGCGTGCTCGCGCTAGCGGCCTCGCTCGCCGTCGTGGCGGTGGGGAGCTGGCGCATGGCGACCAACGGCGCGGCCGGGCAGGCCCTCGCGGAGCAGGTGCTCACGAGCCACGTGCGCTCGCTCATGCCGGGCCACCTGACCGACGTAGCCTCCTCCGACCAGCACACGGTCAAGCCGTGGTTCAACGGCAGGCTCGACTTTTCGCCGCCGGTGTACGACTTCGCCACGCGGGGGTTTCCGCTCGTGGGTGGGCGGCTCGACTACCTGGGCGGACGGTCCGTTGCGGCGCTCGTGTACGGGCGACGCCAGCACATGGTCAATGTCTTCCTCTGGCCTTCGACGGCGGGTGCCATGGGCGAGCGTGTCGCCACGCGCCAGGGCTACCATCTGCTGCACTGGGCCACAGCCGAGTATGTCTACTGGGTGGCGTCGGACCTGGGACTGGCCGAGCTACACGAGTTCGCCGGGCTGCTGCGGCAAGCAGATTCGGCGGCCGCGTCGTCGAACCGATGAGGCGAGTTGCGGGCTCCTGAAACACGACACAGTGTTCTCCCGTCTATTTTCACCACCATCGGAGCCTGCGCAAAATGCCCCCGCCCCCGCCACCCAGCGCCTCCCTCCTCACTGTGAGCTTCGTCGTACTCGGCGTGATGGCCGTGGCCACGCTGCCGGTCCCCACGCAGGCACCGGAACGCCTCGACCTGACTGCCGTGGGGAAGGATCCTCGCTGGAAGATCGCCGGCCGTACGACCTCCGTGGTCGACATTAAGGGGAAACACGCCCTCAAGGTCAGCGAGGGTCCCGGTATGGGGATGGTGTGGCTCGACGGCTACGACTTCGGCAACGGCGTGATTGAGGTGGATATCCTGGGGCGCAGCCAGCCCATCCAGGGAAGCTTCGTCGGCATCGCATTCCGAGTACTCGACGCCCAAACCCACGATGCTGTGTATTTCCGGCCGTTCAACTTCCGCACGGCAGACTCGACGCGGCACAGCCACAGCGTGCAGTACGTGTCCCATCCACAATGGCCGTGGGAACGACTCCGTGCCGAACGCCCCGGCGTGTACGAGCGACCCGTGATCCCCGAACCGGACGGCGATGAGTGGTTCCACGCGCGCGTCGTGGTCGAGCGGCCCAGGGTGCGTGTCTTCGTGAACGATGCGAACGAACCCTGCCTCGTAGTCGACGAGTTGAGCGACCGTACGCACGGCTCCCTCGGCGTCTGGGTAGGCAACGGCTCCGGCGGCGTATTCGCCAACCTGCGGGTGACCCGCGCGCGATAACCGGACGCCCAGCCGTCATGCTCAACGTTGGACTCGTCGGCTTCGGCTTCGCCGGCAAGGTCTTCCACGCTCCCGTCCTCCGGGCCGTGAAAGGCCTTCGCCTCAGCACCATCGTGCAGCGGAGTGCAGCTGGCTCGGGAGAGGCCGCCTACCGCGATGTCGAATTCGTTCGCGGCGTCGACGAGCTTCTCAAGCGGGACGTACAGCTGGTCGTCATCGCCACACCCAACTCGTCGCATCATCCGATCGCGAAGCAGTGTCTCCTGGCTGGCCGCCACGTCGTGGTCGACAAGCCGTTTACCACCACGGTGGCAGAAGCCGCCGAGCTCGTCCGACTGGCTCAGGAGCAGCGCCGCGTGCTGTCGGTCTACCAGAACCGCAGGTACGTGGGAGACTTCGTGACAGTGCAAGGGCTCCTGACGGAGGGCGCGCTCGGCCAGGTCGTGGCGTTCGAGTCCCACTTCGATCGCTACCGCCCGGCGCTCAAGCCGGGAGCGTGGCGCGAGCAGCCCCACCCCGGCTCTGGCCTGTGGTTCGACCTCGGCCCGCACCTGCTCGATCAGGCATTGGTCCTGCTCGGGACTCCGCGGGCGATCGCCGCCGACATCCGGATCGAGCGCGCGGGCGCGCTGGTGGACGACGCGTTCGATGTGACGCTTCACTACCCTAGCATGCGGGCGCTGTTGCGGGCCACGATGCTGTCGGCAATACCAGGGCCGACCTTTACCGTTCACGGGACTAAGGGCTCGTTCGTCAAGCACGGACTGGACCCGCAGGAGGAGGCCCTGAAATCGGGCCGTACGCCCGACGAGACGAATTGGGATACGGAGCCGCCCGAGCGGTTTGGCACGCTCACGACCCCCGACGGCACGCGCACGATTCCCACTGTTCCCTCGAGTTTTGCCCGCTATTACGAGAACATCCGCGACGCGATACTGGGGAAGGTCCAGTTGGCCGTCACCCCCGAGCAGGCGCTCGACGTAATGCGCGGCCTCGAGCTGGCGGTTGCGAGCAGCCAGCAGGCCTCGGTCCAGCCGTGGAGCGCGGCACCCGCGGCACCCTGACACGCCCGAGAGGCGATTCACGACTTGCGCTTCCGTGGCTCTTCGCCCCACCAGTATCTCGATGGGTCCGCCACGCTATCATGGCGTGCCAGGACCGCGTCCACTCTTGCGTTCACGGGCGGATGCCGCTCCGGCACCTTGGCGCCGGCAGCCACCAGAGCCTCGATGATTGCCACGTAGCGATCCGCCTCGCCGCCGTGGGCGGCGCGCCAGGCCGCGGCGCCGACCACGTCACCGTACCGGCTTCGCGCCCCCGGCCGGGCGCCTTGGGCGAGCAACAGCTCGATGACGGGGAGATGGCCACCGTACACTGCATGATGGAGCGCGGTATGGCCGTCGACGTCGCCCGCATCGGGGTCCGCGCCGCGCTCCAGCAGGTACTCCGCGACGTCGGCGTGTCCCCAACCGCACGACTGCCGCAGCGCCGACTCCATCTGCTGCCGCGTCGTATCCGGCTTCGGGGCCCCGCTTTGGTCGAAGTAGCCTCTCACTACGTCGAGGCGCCCAATTCCCGCCGCGCCCACGAGATCCAGCCGCGCGCCGCGCCCGGCCAGGTACACCGCGGCGTCGTGGCACCCGTTGGCCAGGCATGCGAAGACGGCCCCATGATCGTTGCCGGCGAGGTTGGGATGCTCGATTCGCGCGTCCTTATCAAGCAATAGCTGCAGCAACGGGATCTGAACGCCCGCGTCGCGGGGATGCGCGCTGGTGGCGACCAGGCCGAGCGTGGTGCACCCGCCGCCGTACACGTCCGCTTCCGCGTCGACTTCCGCCCCCGCCGCGAGCAGCACTCTCGCGATCTCGACCACGTTCGGGGGCGTCCTCTGCCGGTAGCCCTCGACGCCATTGGCGGAGACGTAGTGCAGCAGTGTGGCGCGATGCTCGCGCGCGGAACGCGCGGTAATCAGGGCCGGCTGCTCGCCCAGGAGGCGCCCGAGCGCCACCTCGTCACCCTCCACCACGGCGTCAGCCGCGGCTTCAAAGCCCGCCGTTTCCGTGCCTGCCTGTGCCAGGGCATCGAGGTGTGACACGAACTTCGCCCAGCTGTGGAAGCCGTGCGAGCGGGCGATTACGAACTGCGCATCCGCGAGGACGCACGTTCGCGCGTTGGTCTTGAGCTTCCTGACCGCGAACTCCTCGACCTGAGCCGCGGCGCGATCCATCGCCTGCCGGCCATGACCCGCTGGCGGCTGACCGAGCGACCGAAACAGCGACTCGACCCACCGGTCTGCCCAGACACCTACCGCGTCGCGGTCGCCCGACCTGCAAGCCTTGACGAGCTCCTTAGCTAGCGTACGGTACTGCTCGATGCTGGGGTGTGGGGGGTGTGGCAGGGCGTCCTGCGGATTGGGGAACACACGAAGCTTGGCGCGGTGCTGGCAAGGTTGGATGAGCCTACATCCAGCCCATCCGCTCCCGTAGCGCGGTGATGTGCGCGGTGTGGTGACGGCCGTGCCACGCGTACTGTGCCAGCAGCCAGTCGACCGTTGGCGTCCCCCACTCGGCATGCCGGAACGTGCGAGCGAAATCGCCCGGACGAAGCGTCTCGAGAAACAGCACCCAGCGGCGGTGCAGCGACTCGAGCAGCGCGAGCGAGACCTCGATCGGCGCGGTGCGCGCCTCCGGCAGCTCGGCCCAGCGCGCTTCGTCGTAGGTCTTGATCGTCGGGGTCTCCTCCGTACAGGCGAGCTTGAACCGCGTGTAGGCGTTCAGATGGCTGTCCGGCACGTGGTGGACCACCTGTCGCACCGTCCATCCCCCGGGGCGGTAGGGCGTATCCAGCTGCCGATCGTCGAGCCCCGCCACGGCACGCCGCAGGCCGCCCGGGCAGGCCGCGATGTGCGCGATGCAGTCCCGTCGCTGGGCGGCGGTAAGTACACTCACCGACTCGAAGCGCCCGATCGGATAGCGCGGGTCGCTCTTGGGTTCGGAGGCCTTCACTTGACTGTGAACGTCACCGTATCGGCTACGAGCGGGTTCAGCGGGATGTGCCGCCAGTCCGCGACGACCGCGATCACACGGTGCGGCCCGGGCTTCAAAGAATCGAACGCGAACTCGGTCTGACCGCGCCCGAGATGAAGGATCCCGGGAGTACCCTTCGGAATGGTATCGCTGATGGGCGTGAGATCGTGATCGACGAAGAGATGGTGGTGTCCTGTGCCGGGGCGCTCCACCGTGGCGGGCACGATCTCGACGCCGGTCGCCTGCAATGTGACCTTCACGGGATTGGTGACGGTCGCGCCAGTCTGGGGTGAGGTGATCTTCACACGCGGGGCGGGTTTCGCCTGGGCCGGCAACGCCAATGGTGCCAGCGCGGCGGTGCACGCCAGTAATCCAGCGGGCGCAATCCACGTTCTCATCGGTAGCCCATCCTCCCTTTGGGAAGGGAGAGAATAGCCTTAGAGTCGGTAGCCGACCAGGGTGCCCGGGGTCGTGCGCAGGAACAGCATCCCCGCGATGTCGTCCACCGCGTACACGGGCTCGCGCTCCTTGCCCAGCTCGATGCGCGAGCGCGGCTGCCCGGTGTCCTTGTCGACCTGGAGCAGCACGTTGCCGTTCCCATCCGGCGCCTTCGTCAGCATGAACACCGACCCCGGCACCGTGAGCGAGGCCTTGAAGCGCTTCGTCGCCAGCGCTCCTGCCTGCTTCGAGTAGCCTTCGAGCTGCTTGCCGCCCTGCGTGTACGCCGTCGCCATCTGCGCGGTGATCCGTTGCGCGTTCGGATCGGTGGACTGCCGCGACGCTTGGGCGAACGCGTCGCCGTACGCCGACGCGGCCGCGCTGTACAGGCCGGCGCGCACGGAGTTGATTCGATACAGGGCACGCAGCAACCCGGGCAGCTGCGGCGCCGGATAATACACCTGCTGCTTCACCTGCCCGTCTCGCGTCACGATCACCAGGTTCTGCGGCGCGATCAGGACGATCCCCGAGGGACGGATCTCCATGTCGATGGGATCTTCGTCCCCCTGCAGCTTGATTTCCCCGCCCAGTGCCCGGAACGAACCGGTGTTGCGATCCACGGCGTAAAGCCGGTGGTCGTGACTCGCGAAGACATACAGGGTCGTCCCCTCGACGCCGTGGTGCAGCGCATATCGCGCAACGTTATAGTCGTCCTGGTTCAACGGTTTCCCGCTCTCGATCGCGTCCTTAAACTTGGGCTCTCCCGACGCAAGGTCGATGACGTTCACTTCGGCGTTCGTCGCCGCATCCGGACGCGAGATATACAGCAAGCCCGCCGACGTGAGCTCGGCGTACTCGAGCCGTCCCTTGATCTTCACGTCCTTCTTCAGGCGCACGGTGGCGGTCGCGACGTCCAGCACGTTCACGAAGGTGCGCGACTCCGCGTCCACCGCGAGCACCGCCGAGCCACCGGTGATCATGGCGTCCGTCACCGTACCGCGCATGCGCAGCGGCTTGTCGGCGATGGTCGTGCCGTCCTCATAGCGGGCCACGTTGAGACCCGTCTGTACCACGCCATTCACGATGCGGACGTTGCCGGTCGCTTGATTAGGCGGCGGCGATTCCGGGAGAATGATGATCCCGTTGGGGTGCTGGACGATGTCGTGCACCCAGCCGTCGATCGTCGGCGGCTTGGTCCACAGCGGCTGACCGTCGGCGAGGCGGTACGCCATCAGGCGATCGTCGAAGCCGACGTAGATGCGGTCCGGCTTGTCGAGGGACGGGAAGAGCCGCACGTGTCGCGGGAAGCTGCCCGCGCGAGCGGTGGGCAAGGTCGCGGACCACCGGGCCGCGCCGGAGCGCGCATCCAACGCTCGCAGACCCGTCAAGGTGTTCAGCACGATCACCTCGGGTCCCGCCTGGAGTACCTCGAGCGCGGTCGCCTCGGACGCCATGTGGACGAGGCCCTGCATCAGACCCCCCAGTCCCTTCTTCCTGGGTTCAGTCTGCTCGAACAGCGTCTCGTTCGCCCACCGCTGGTCGCCGGTCGTGAGATCGTACAGCGCCACCACGGCCGGGCCGGTGGCGCGACGCCCGTGAACCAGCAGGGTGCCGGTCTGCGGGAGCACGCGGCGCGTGACGACCTGCGTAAGGCCCAGCTTCCGCGAATCGAACACTACGGAGCCCGTCACCGGGTCGAAGATCAACAGCAAGCCCGGGCGCGCCGCCTCCATCAGGAGCGAGCCCTCCACCGGCCGCACACTATCGGCCGGTAGGGCACCGAGCTCCGGTTTTTGCCACACGAGCTGACCACGCTCGACGTCCACGCCGGCGAGCGCGGCGTCGGTCGAGACGAGGAGCGCTCCCGCTGACGTGACCTGCTGCCACCGGATGTCCCCGTTGGTCTTGACGGTCCACGCGACGGCCGCACCGGTCGCGGGCGCGGAGGTGGGGGCGGTCGCCCCCTGAGGGGAGGCCGCCGGAACGACCAGAGTGCAGAGGGCGAACGGCAGGAGCACGGAACGCCTGAGGCTGGCAACCATACGATCCCCCGGTGAAGGGCTGAGGACGGCGGTCGGACGGCACCATATCCCCCCATGAGGGCCTAACGCGCAAGAGTCTTGATCCGGCTAGCGGGGACGGGCCACGTTCCCGGCGCCGGGTTCGGGCTCCTTCGGCTCTTCGGGCAGGCGCACCGCGACGAACCCCAGGTAGAGCAGCACATCGTAGACCGCCTTCAATGTCCCGGCGATGAAGAACGGCAGGCTAATCAACGCCGGACGGGCGAACAGCAACCCCGCAAACACCGGCGCGATCGCGGCCCCCGTCGTTCGTGCTACCCCGGTGATGCCAGCCGCCGCCGAGCGCTCTTCAGGGCGAACCACGGCCATGATGTACGATTGCCTTGTGGGCACGTCCATTTGGCTGATGCTGAAGCGCGCGAATAAGACCAGCACCGCCAGCGGAAGAGTCGGCATCAGCGGGACCAAGAGGAGCAGAATGTTGGACGGGAGGTGCGTGAATACCATGGTACGAACGAGCCCGAACCGCCTGGCCAATCGGGAGGCCAGCAGCGCAGACGTGCCGGCGAGGAGATTCGCCCCGAAGAAGATCGCGCCCAGCGTGGCGGGATTCACGCCAAAGCGAAGGTAGAACCAGTAGGCAGCGAAGCTCTGCACCACGAAACCACCGCCGAACGCGTCGAGGCCGAATAGGGCTGACAGCTTCAGCACGACGCTTCGGGAGCCACCGAGGCCCCACGATATCCGCGGCGATGACACGCCGACCTCAACGCCCGGCGACACGCGGGTGAACAGCGCGGCCAGCAGAGCGCCCAGCCCGGCGTACAGTAGCACGACCACGCGGGCGTTCCCGAGCTCGTTCGAGAGCAGGCCGCCACACAGCGTACCGAGAGCGGTCGCGAACGAGCCCACCAGCGTGTACCAGGCGAACACTGCAGTGCGCATGTCATGGGGAATGACTTGGGACAATGCCGCCTGTTCGATGGAAAGGAACGGCCCCACCTCGTTCCCGCTGGGGCTGACGACACCGATCGTCGCGGCGAGGATTAAGAGGGCCAGGTTGCGGGTGCCGGCGAACGCAAGGCCCGCGGCGGCCATCAACACGGCACCGAGGACCAGCGTGCGCCGTCGCCCGAACCGATCGGCTCGCGTTGTGAGCCACAGCGACACGGCGGTATCGCCCACGAGCGTGAGGGTCAACAACACGCCGATTTGCGATGCGGTCAGGCCCCGGCTCGTCAAGTAGAGGACCAATACGACGGAGAGCGCGCCGTACGCGAACAGGCGCGTACCGCGCGTGAGGAACAGCAGCCAGCCGTCGCCGGTCAGGTGCGACAGTTCTGCACGCATTTCCTAGGGATACAACGATGAACGTCGGGAAGCTCTATTGCGAGGCAGGCGGAGTAAGGTCAGGGCTTGCGGGGAGGCCGGTGCGCATCGCCCTCCTGGTGACGGTCCCCACGGTGATCCTCCCTCCCCTCGAGTCCCTCGGCGGCTTCAGCGGGCGTGGCCCCGTGCGCCATGCCTTCCTGCACCTGGGTCGGCAGGTCGAGCAGCGCACTCGGCCCGCGCCGGTCTTCGATCATGCGCTCGACGAGGTGCAGGCCCTGCCGGGCCGGCACACCCAAGACCGTGAGCGTGGCCGCGATACGCAAGGTCAGCGCCGGGTCGTACGGGTCCCGGCTCACGCGCACCAGATCGCGCACCTGCCCCGAGTTGAGTCCCGCGTTGAGCGCGTACGCCCCGCTCTCCAACGCTTCGGCACTCGGGGTTCGGATGCCCCCTTGCTGTAGCGCTCCGCGTGCCTCGTCGAGCCGTGCGGCGAGGACGCGCACCGCCGCGATCACGCGGTCGGCGGGAACGCCCTTGGCGCCTCCCTCGAGCGCCTTCTGGAGGAGCGGCTCGACCGGCAAGCCCCGAGCCCGAGCGTCTGCCGCGATCTCCTGCACTGCCTGCGCCACAGGCGCCGGCACGCGGCCGTTGAGGCGTGCCGCGACATCCTGCGCCACGAGGAGGTCCGGGGGTAGGAGACCGAGTGCGCCTACGGCCGCGCCGAGAGCGAGCGCGAACGCTCTCACAGGATCCGAGCTCCTTGAGGTGTCACGGCAAGGACGCTGTTCCGACGACCGAACCCATCATCCACCGCAGGCGCGGCCGGATCCGGGACCCAGCGCTGCCCGTCGACCACGAACGCGTATTGGTGTTGACCGACGGGAAGCGCGACGGTCGCCGTCCACACGCCGGCCGCGCCGGCCGGCACCAGCGGCGTGGCCTGCTGATCCCACTGGTTGAACGTGCCGGCCACGGCGACTTGCTTCGCGCCGGGCGCGTACAGTACGAAG
The DNA here is from genome assembly GCA_035538515.1 of Gemmatimonadales bacterium. Classification (GTDB taxonomy): domain Bacteria; phylum Gemmatimonadota; class Gemmatimonadetes; order Gemmatimonadales; family GWC2-71-9; genus AG41. The sequence goes on along the minus strand of DATLKF010000010.1, from coordinate 180,895 downwards.
CGGACGTACACGACACTCGAGGCGGGCACGGATGGCCGGCCGAGCAGCAGGGCAAGCGCAGCGGCCGCCGCCAGCGCCCCACCCCACATGGTCCACGGGCGCACGCGCAGCCTGACCTGCACGTCGCGCGGGGCGGCCAGCCAGCGCCACACGCGCCGCACGGGGGACTTGGCGTGCTGGCGCACGATCGCCATGACCCGCGAGTCGAGCGCGCGTGACAGCGTCACCGGCGTACGATCGACGGCCGCGACCAGACGCAGTGCCTCTTCGCCCTCGGCGCGCAGCTCCGCCGGCAGGTCGGCGAGCGATACCTCACCGTCCAAGAGGCGTTTGACCAATGGATGATACGTCGCCATCAGAGATGCTCCTTCATGAGTTCCCGAAGCCGGTCATAAGCCCGGTGCATCCGCATCTTCAACGAGGCCACGGTCGCGCCGGTAAGCTGCGCGATCTCCTCGTACGGCAGTCCCGCCACGTGCTTGAGCACGAACGCCTCGCGCTGCTCCGGCGTCAGCTGCCCCACGGCCTGCTCGAGCGCCCTGCTGCGCTCCTGCTGTTCTACCGCCGCGTCGGACCTGTCCGTCGTCGGGACGGCGTCGGCGGCCTCCTCCGGCAAGCGTCCTTCGCGCTGTCGGCGTCGCTGATCGGCGAAGCAACGGTTCCGCAGAATCAGAAACAGCCAACCCGCGAACTTGTCAGGGTCCCGGCAATCCGCCAGGCGGTCGTAGGCCCGCACCAGCGCGTCCTGTACCGCGTCTTCCGCCGCGTCGCGGGAACCGAGCATCCGCGCCGCGTAGCGGGCATAGCGATCGCGGTACCGCTCGACCAGCACCGCGTAACGCTCTATGTCCCCCGCGAGCACCGCCCTCACGACTTCGGCGTCCGTCAGGTTCCTGGACTCCACCCCTGCCTCTCGCCCGGATGTGCCCAGGATGGTAGACGTGACGAGCGTCACCGGCAACGGCCGTTACCTTTAAAGAGCGGCCGCGGCGATATTGGTAACGCACTGCCCTCGCGGGACTTCCACCGGGCTGTGACCGGGAGGCTGGTGGAGCCATCTTTACAGGCGGTACGTCCCGATGACTGGAGGTGGCCGATGTTACGTAAACTCCTGGGGATAGCAGCTGCCCTGTTGGCGCTCCCAGCCCTCCTGGCGGCGCAGCGGCCTGGCACGGCGCGCTCAGGCACCGTGCACGGCAGCGCGACCCATTTTCTCGGCGAGGTGGTCCGGCCATCGAGCCCCACCCGCGCGGTTGCCGTCGTCGAGCATGATCGGACAGATGGTAAGAAGGCCGAGGGCCAGAAGGATGCCCCAGAGGGCCCGGATGTCGACGAGGATCACGACAGTCAGGGCCACGATGTTGACGAAGGACCGGACGTGAACGAGGACCACGATGTAGACGAAGGTCCCAAGGGTTCCGCGCAGTCGCAGGGCGACGGAGATAAGGAAGACGAGTCGGACAACCCCCCTCCGGCTCAGGGCCAAAACCGTCGAATAGGGCGTCATAAACCGTAAACGACACCGTAGGCGTCGTCGCACAGTGGTATAGGGGCGCAGCTCGCTGCGCCCCTATACGTGTTCTCCCCTTTCAACTGTCAGCTGTCTTGCTCCTGGTAGCGGGCCTTGCTGCCGCGAGTGCTCGAGCCCAGACCCAGGGGTCGCTGGGGGTCGGGATCGGAACAGTCCGCACCGAAACTGGCGCGAGCTTCAGCTCGGCCGCGCTCTCTCCGGCGCTGCGGTACACGGCCCCGGGCCTAGTGGTGTCGGCGTCCGCGTTCCTCGCGTCGCTGCCGGACGGGGTATGGGCGAGCCACGGACGCCTGTACCTCTGGGGAACCACGCGGCGCGTCACGGGCCGGTGGCGGCTCGGCGGGGAAGGGACGATGACCGGCACCTCCTGGACCGGCGGCGCCTGGACTTCAGCGGCGCACGGGTTGGGCGAAGCGTCCTGGTCCTCTGCGACATGGGGGTTCGGCCTCGGCGCCGGGCCGTCGGCGGGGTGGATCGCTAACGAGCCGTCGGTCGTCGCGCTTCACACTCGCGCCCGCGCCTGGTGGCGTCCCGGCGGCAGAGCCGCAGGAACCGCATGGCAGCTCACGCTCGAGCCCACGCACTTCGTCGGCGCGTGGTTCACCGATGTCAGTGCGGATGTAACTGTCGAGCGCGGGCGCGCGGTGCTGTCGCTGTCGCCTGAGGTTCGCGTGTCATCGGTGTACGGCTCGACCGGTGCGGCGAGCGTGTTCGCCCAGGTGGCCGTCGCTCCCTCCGTGTCCGTCGAGGCCGGCGGTGGCAGTTATCTGCGCGACCCCTACCAGGGCTTTCCCCGCGGTGGGTTTTTCACGCTCGGGGTGCGGATCGGTTCGACGCGCGCCGCGCGGGCCGTCGCCGGCGCCAAGCGATGGGCGCCGCTCATTCCCGAGCGCCGCGGCGATAGCCTGGTCGTCCAGTTCCGCTTCACCGGCGTCCACACGGTCGCGATGGCCGGTGACTGGAATGGCTGGGAGCCGAGGCTGTTGCGGGCGGTCGGAGCCGACGTGTGGGAGGGAAGGCTGGCCTTGGGACGCGGGATCTATCACTTCAATCTGCTCGTGGACGGCCATGACTGGGTGGTGCCAAACGGGGTAGTGACGGTCCCCGATGGATTGGGCGGGATGGTGGCCGTGCTCATCGTCCCGTGAATCGAGTCTTGAAAGTCTGCCCGTACGCCGTGGGCGTGCCATCGTAGCTTGCGACCAAATCGAGCGACTGACCCCACACATCCCAGGACCACGCGAGGTAGCTTCCCTGGCGGGAGTCCATCCAGTCCATCAGCGCGTTGACGAACGCGCTGCCACGATCATCCTGCCCCAGCTCACCCAGCACGAGCGGCACTTGCTGCGCGACTGGAGCGGCTTGGCCGTCCCAGCAGGTCACCGTATTGCACCAGCTAAAGTTGTAGATGTGCCATGAGGCCGCGATGTTGAGAGTAGCGAGCGAATCGGCCGGCCGGGACGCGAGCCAACCCGAGAGCGTAGCCGCGTACTGGACTCCACCGAGCATCACCACGTTCGTGGCCCCGGTGCTTCGGACGGCGGTGACCAGCTCCTGCATTCCAGCCGCCTGAAAGCTCATCCCGCTGCAGGTTCCGCCATCACGCCAGCAGCGCCACGCCTCCGGCGTATCGGCGTTGTTGTCCGGAAACGGCTCGTTGAAAAGGTCGAAGATCACGCGGTCGTTGCCCTTGAAGGCCGTCGCGACCTGGCGCCAAAACTCCGGCGTGTGATCGCGGTTCGGCATCGGTGCCTGGCCCAGCGCCACGGCGTTTCCCGCGGCGCTCCAGTGCAGGTCGAGGATCGCGACCAGTCCCATGCGGTTCAACAGCGCGACGTAGTCAGCGATGGCCCGGCGATAGTTGTCCCCTGAGTATGCCGGCGTCACACCGTTGATGCCGAGCCAGCAGGTCTCGTTGAGCGGCACGCGGACGGCGTTCGCGTTCCAGGACGCGATCGCGCGCACCGACGCGGAATCGGACGGGCCATCGAAAATGCCCCAACCCTGCGCACAGGCGTATTCGGTCCCCGAGCGATTGACCCCACGCAACCGAACCGGACGACCCGCGTCATCGACGAGCCGGTTCCCCTGCACGTGGACGGCCGGCGCCCCGGTGGGCGGTGCCGGCCCACCCAGGGCCCCGGCCGGGGCTTGGCACGCGACCATCGCGGCCGCGGCCACAGTCAGACCAGCGCAACGCTGAAGGATCATCGCCAGGACTATTACTGTGTCCCCGGAGCCATGCGTGTGACTGCAGTCACGTCGCCGTGGGCCGCGTGGGCGAGTAGATTTCTTCCTCAGGTGCGGATCCAGTAGGATTGACACTTAGGGACGCATGACCACTCGCTGCACACATCTCGATCAGATCCGCAACGTACACGCCCGCACACCGAACGGCTGCGAGGAATGCCTCGCCGCGGGGAGCCGTTGGGTGCACCTCCGCCTGTGCCTCAGTTGCGGGCACGTCGGCTGTTGCGATTCATCGCCCAACCGTCACGCACGCAAGCACGCACATGCGTCGGGACACGCGATCGTCCGCTCCTTTGAGCCGGGCGAAGACTGGCGGTACTGCTTTGTCGACGACATTGAGGTCTGACCGCGTCGGCGTGGAGGCATGGCCAGCGCTGCCGCTTGCCGCATGGCAGGACACGTATGAAGCGCTCCACATGCGCACGCAGATCGTCGGCAAGACGTGCCTGGCGTTCGCGCCCGCGCAGAATCACTGGTGGCACGTGGCTCTCCAGCTCACCGCCCGTGGCCTGACGACGGGCCCGTTGGTGGCCGGCGGGCTGACGTTCGACGTCAGCTTCGACTTCGTCGAGCACCAGGTCGCGGTGCGCACCCATCTGGGAGCCACCCGGCTCATCCCCCTCGTCGCGCAGCCGGTGGCGGACTTCTACCGTCAATACCTGGCGATGCTCGCCGAGCTGGGCATCAGCATGAAGCTGTGGCCGGCGCCGGTCGAAGTCGTGCGCTCCATCCCGTTCGCAGACGACCGGGAGCACACGGCGTACGATCCTGCGTACGTGCAACGCTGGTGGCGCATCATGAGCCAGGTCGATCAAGCGCTGAAGCGTTTCCGCGGTCGGTTCCTCGGCAAGTCCAGCCCGTCGCACTTCTGGTGGGGCGGATTCGACCTGGCGTGCACCCGGTTCTCGGGCCGGCCGGCGCCGCGCCACCCCGGAGGCATTCCCAATTGTCCCAACTACGTGATGGAGGAGGCCTACTCGCACGAGTGCGCGAGTTGCGGCTTCTGGCCTGGTGGGGGGTTGGTGGCCGCCGTCGCCGAGCCGGCGTTCTACGCATACATCTATCCGGCGCCGGCGGGCTACAGCGAGGGGGCGGTCCCGTCCCCAGGGGTCTTCAATCGCGAGCTGGGTGAGTTCATCCTGCCGTACGACGCCATGCGCACGGCGGCGCGACCCGAGGAGACGCTGCTCACCTTCCTGGAAAGCACCTACGCGGCCGCCGCGAACCTCGCCGGGTGGGACCGGCGCGCCTTGGAGCGCACCGCCCCCGCCGACGTTTCGCGGTGACCGATCTCCCCGGCAATCTCCAGGCCGCGCTCAGCGGGCGGTACGAGCTGCGCCGCGTGTTGGGACGCGGCGGCATGGCCACCGTCTACCTGGCGGCGGACGCGAAGCACCGCCGCGAGGTGGCGCTCAAGGTGCTGCTTCCCGGCCTTGCAGCCTTCCTCGGCGTCGAGCGTTTCCTCAAGGAGATCCAGATCGCAGCGGGTCTTACGCATCCGCACATCCTGGCCCTGTACGACTCCGGTGAGGCGGCGGGGTTCCTGTATTACGTCATGCCGTACCTCGAGGGCGGATCCCTGCGCCAGCGGCTCGAAGGCGGACGCTGTCTGAGCGTCCCCGACGCCCTCGCGATCGCCGCCCCGGTGGCCGACGCCCTCTCGTACGCGCACCGCATGGGAGTCTTTCACCGCGACGTCAAGCCCGAGAACGTGCTGTTCTCGCAAGGGCACCCGATCGTCGCCGACTTCGGGATCGCCAAGGCGATCAGCACCGCAGGAGGCGTCAATCTCACTCGCACCGGGTTCCCGGTCGGCACGCCGGGCTATATGAGCCCCGAGCAAGCCGCCGGCCTCACCGACCTCGACGAAAAGACCGACGTCTACAGTCTCGCGGTGGTGATCTACGAAATGCTGGTGGGCGAGATACCGGGCCGCTGGCCGACCGAGGACGCGGTGCGCGCCGGCCGCTTCCTCGACGCAGTGCCGGCGCACCGCACCCGGCTGACGGAGGCGGGCCAGGCGGTCGAGGCAGCGCTGGTACGCGGACTCGCGATCCGACACGACCAGCGTACCGCCAGCACGGCGGCGCTCATCGGGGAGCTCACGGACAGGGCTCCCCGTTCCCCCGCGCGGCGCCGCTACAGCGACAACGAGGTGCAGGAGATCGTCAAACGCGCGAGCGAGTTCGAGGCGAGCAACCCGACGGCGAGCGGCGCCATGACGATCGGCGGCGTCGAAGCGCTCGCCGCCGAGGTGGGCATCCCGCCCGCGACCGTGCGCGCGGCGGCGGATTCGCTGCGGGCGTCGGGAAGCACGCCCCTTCCCGCCCTGGACATTCCGACCGGCACGAACCCCTGGGTTGGAGGTCCCATGCTCATCTCGATCGAGCGCATCGTCGATGGCGAGGTGCCCGAGAGCGATTACTCGGTCATGGTGGATGAGACCCGGCGCATGCTCAAAAACGTCGGGCAGGTGAGCCAGCTGGGGCGATCGTTTTCGTGGACCGCGTCTCCCGGGGCGTCGCAACGGAAGCTCGAGATCGTGGTGTCGGTGCGAGGCGGTCGGACGCGCATCATGATTCAGGAGGGTCTCGCCCCGTTGATCGGCGCGATCTTCGGCGGCATCGGCGGCGGCATGGGCGGGGGCGGCGTGTGGCCGGTCATCGGCGTCCTGGTCGGCGCGTTGCACGTCCCAGGAGCTGCCATTGGCGCGATCGTCCCCCTGTGGCTGGCGACCACCTACGTCACCGCCAGGACGACCTATCGGTACAAGAGCAGGCGCCGGATCAGGGAGCTGGAGGCGCTGGCGGACCGGTTGGCGGCGCTGGCCCGAGAGCTGGCGCTCGAATGGCAGCCGCCGTCACCACCACGGCTGCGGTGACGACGCGGTCGAGCGCCGGGCTACGAGCCGACCGCCGGCGCCTCGGCAGGCCGCAGCACTCGCGCACGCGTCACGGACCAGTAGATCACGAAGGCGGTCATCGCCAGAGCCGTGGACGCGACGAAGGCGGCGCCGGGAAAACGGACGGGCGCCGTGGCCGATGAGAAGTGACCGAACAGCTGAGTCATGATCGGGGGCCCCAAGATCGAGCTGAGCGAAAACAGACTCGCCACTGCTCCCTGGAGCTCGCCCTGCGCGTCGGCGGGCACGCGATGCGACATGAGGGCGTTGGTGGTAGGCATGACCATCGCCCCGAACAGCCACGTCCCGAGCCACGCGAACATCATCCATCCGGCCGTGGCCATCCCGTAGCCGAGATAGCCCACCGCCGCGACCGCGATGCCGGTGAGCGCGGTCCGTCGCTCACCCCACCGTGGCACCAGGATCCGGACCAGGCTGGCCTGACTCAGCGCCATCAGCAGGCCGGCCAGGGCGAGCGACGCGCCGATCGTAGCCTCGGTCCAGCCGAATCGAAACTTCGTGTAGTACGCCCAGGTCGATGGCATCACCTGGTGTCCCACCATCCAGAGAAACAGCGCGACCAGTAAGCCGGACACGAGCGGACGGCGGCGCATTTGCCCGAGCGTGCCAAGGGGGTTGGCGCGCTTCCATGCGAAGGCGCGACGCCGCTCCGGCGCGAGCGATTCGGGAAGCACGAAGAGGCCGTAGGCGAGATTGACGAGGCTAAAGCCCGCGGCAACGAAGAACGGCGTGCGGGGCCCGAACCCGCCTAACAGGCCGCCGAGCGCCGGTCCCAGAATGAACCCCGTGCCGAACGCCGCGCTGATCAATCCGAAGCTCTGCGCTCGCTTCTCGGGCGGGCTGACGTCGGCGACGTACGCGTACGCCGGTGTGAAGGACGCTCCGGCGATACCGGAGATGGTGCGGCCCAGGAACAGCCACCCCACTGTGGGTGCGAGGCCCATGATCAGGTAATCCACACCAAGCGCCCCGATGGCGAAGAGCAACACCGGCCGCCGGCCGAACCGGTCGGACAGGTTGCCGAGGACGGGCGCGCACAGGAACTGCATGACGGCGTACACGAACGCTAGCCAGCCGCCGTAGATGGCGGCGGTGCTCACGGTTTCCCCCGTGAGCCGGACCAGCAGCGCGGGCAACACGGGGATGATCAGGCCGAAGCCGATGATGTCGATGAGCACCGCGATCGCGATGAAGACGAGCGCGTGCTTGCCGGGCGGCGACGCAGTCATGGCGCGGGAGGAAGTATGTTTATATAGGTCGCACAGCGCGAGGAGGTGACATGTCCATCCGGCCAGTCAAAACGATCATTCAGGCGCAGCCCACCATCGAAGGCGCCGGCGTGAAGCTGCGCCGCGCGTTCGGCTTCGGGGACAGCCGCGAGTTCGACCCTTTCCTTTTATTGGACGACTTCCGCAACGAGCACCCGCAGGACTACCTCGCGGGATTTCCCTGGCATCCGCATCGCGGAATCGAGACCATCACGTACGTCCTCAGTGGGACGGTGCAGCACGGCGACAGCCTGGGCAACCGGGGCGCGCTCGGCTCCGGCGACGTGCAGTGGATGACGGCCGGCAGCGGCATCCTGCATCAGGAGATGCCGCGAGGCGACGATCGCGGTCGGATGCACGGATTCCAGCTGTGGGCCAACCTTCCCGCGTCGCTCAAGATGACGGATCCGCGCTATCAGGATATTCTCGCCAAAGATATCCCGGAAGTCGTGGACGACGACGGAACACGCGTCCGCGTCATCTGCGGCACCTTCTGGGGCAAGACCGGTCCCGTCGACGGCGTGGCGGCCGACCCCCGCTACCTCGACGTCTCGATCCCGCCCCGAGTCCACAAGACCCTGCCCGTGGAGTCGTCGCGGCACGCCTTCGCGTACATCTTCGAGGGCAGCGGCACGTTCCGGGACGCGTCGGCGCCCCAGGCGGTGCGGACGGAATGGGTGGGCGATGCGAGCGGCACGCCCGAGCTCGCGGGGAATCGCTCGCTCGTGCTGTTCGACTCGGGCGACGAGATCACCGTCCAGGCCGGCGACGCCGGCATCCGGTTCTTGCTCGTCTCCGGACGTCCCATCGCCGAGCCCGTCGCCTGGCGGGGGCCGATCGTCATGAACACGCCCGAGGAGCTGCGGCGCGCGTACGCCGAGCTCCAGGACGGGACGTTCATCAAGCACCGCTGAGGCGGATCACGCCTCGCCCTTGCGGCGCCGCTTCTTTTCTTCCGGAGAGCCGGCGATCGCCACGCGATCGCGACCGGCTCCCTTCGCCTGGTACATCGCGGCATCGGCGCTGGCGATGAGCTCTTCCGGCGTATCGCCGTGCGAGGGGTATTCCGCCGCGCCGATGCTCACCGTCACCTTCCCGCCCTCGAACGCTTCCGACGCCACCCGGGCGCGGACGCGCTCGGCGACCGAGCCCGCCGTCGCGAGGGTGGACTCGAGCAACAACACCAGGAATTCCTCGCCACCGTAGCGCGCCACCGAATCCACGGCCCGCGTCGTCTTGCGCAGGATCTCCGCGATCTTCACGAGCGCCGCATCCCCCGCGAGATGACCATGAGTGTCGTTGTATTGCTTGAAGTGATCGACGTCGATCAGGAGCACCGCGAACGTGCGGCGCAGGCGGCGGGATCGCTGGACCTCGTTGGCGAGTGTCCCCGTGAGGTGGCGCCGGTTGTACAGCCCGGTGAGCCCGTCGGTGACGGAGAGGCGCTCCAGCTCGCCCTGCCCTTCGCGCTCCCGCACCCGGGTCACCAGATTCTTGAAGACTTGCGTCAGATATCCGACTTCGCCGCCCCCGCCGGCGGGGAGCTCCACCGCCATGTCGCCGGCGGCCACCTTCGCGGCGGCGGCGGTAAGCCGTCCGAGGGGCCGCACGATGAGCAGTCCCAGCAGGTAGGCGACGAGCCCCACGCCCACGACCAACGCGCCGACCATCAGCGGCGTGGCCGCGCCCACGCCACCGCCCACCGCTGACTGGGACAGCTCCACGACGGTCGCCCAGCGGAGCTGCGGCACGCGTCGCAGGATGCCGAGCACATTCTGTCCGTCGGTGCGCTTGTAGGGGACGATCGACCCTTCCTGATCGAACAGCGGCTGCGTGATCGGCTGGGGGAGCCTGGTTCGCAGGATCTCCGCCGAGCTGACCCGCGAGCGCAGGATGAGGCGTCCCTGATCCGTCATCAGGATGACGTCTCCCCCGCCATCGGGGGCGAGCCGCTGTACGGCGTCGGTGAGCGCGCGCAGGTTGATCTTCGCGGTGAGGGCGCCCTGAAACCGTCCGTCCTCCTTGCGGAGCGGGACGGCGAGCGTGATGGCGGCCTTCCCCAGGCCTGAGTCCCAGTAGGGGTCGCCCACGAGCACCTCGCCGGTCCGCAGCCCGTTCAGCCGCTCGGGGGTAAACAATACGCCACTCATCCGGCCGCCGCTGCTCGTCACCGCCCGCCCCTTGGCGTCGCTCACGAGGAGCGCTTCGCACTCGGCGCAGCGGTCGCGCACCGAGGCGAGGTAATCCCGCAACCGATTCGACGCCTGGCCAGCCCCGTTTAAGTTTTCCGAGACCGCGTACGAGCTCGCGGCCACCCGTAAGTCTCGCTGGCGGTCGCTCAGCCACTGGCCCACGTCCCAGGCGGTCTCCGCGCTGGCGCGCCGCAGCTCCGCGGTGGCGCGCTCGATCTGCACCCGCCGCGTTTGTCGCGAGGACGCGATCGTGGTCGCCACCGTCGGCACGAGCGTCGCCACCACCGCCAACACCAGGACCTGGCTCCTGATGCTATCGAGGTGGAGCGCATGTAACCGACGGGCGATCGTTTCTTTCCAGCCGGTCATACGGAGTCTTTCTGGGGGGGCAGTTAAGGGTCGAACACTATATACGACGACAGCGACGGATAGCAATACACGACGGAGAGGGAGGGTGCTTTATCGGCGCTCGCGCGGCGTCCGCTGTGGCGGGATTGGAAGCGTCAGTTTGAAGGTGGTGCCGCGACGCACGGTGGACGCCACCTCTACCCGGCCGCCGAACATCTCCTCCGTAATCTGTCGCACGACGGTCAGGCCGGTGCCGGAACCGGACCCGAATTCCTGCGTGGTGAACCCGGGCTCGAAGATCCGCTCCAGATGCTCGCCGGCGATACCGATACCGTTGTCCTGCACGGCGAGGCGAAGGGTCTGGTCCACCTGCCCCAAGGTGACCACCACCGGCGTGCGACGCTCTTGAGATGCCGCGACCGCGTTGCGGATGAGATTCGTGAGCACCTGATACAGGGCGTTGGGGTCGCCCTGCAGGAACACGCCGCTGACGGCGATGATCCCCTGGAGCGCGATCCCACGCTTGCGAGCCAGGGGCCGCTCGAGAGCGACGCACGAGCGCACGACCTGCGCCGCGTCGAACCGCTCGGAGCGGGCCAGCCCGCCCCGCGCCCGATCCTGAACGGAGCGGAGGAATGCGATCGCCTGATCCATGCCTTCTCCTACACCGGTCAGCTCCTCGAGCAGCTCCGCCTTGAACCCGGGCTCCAACGTTTCCGTCGAGCGCACCAGGTCCACGGAGAGATCGAGGGCCGCCACCGCGGCGGTCAGGGGATTGGCGACCTCATGGGCGATCACGCTCGGCTGCCGTACCAGCTCGGCGAGCGCGTCGGGCTCCGTCAGGCGCGGTCGCGGGGGAAGCTGGGGCTGGTCCACGAGACCGAGACAGAGACCCGCCAGCTCGAGGGTGATGCGCTCCCGGCTGCGCCGCTCCACGCCGCCGGGCGGCGGGGCCGCCGGCTGCTTCCGCACCGGCGCCACGCACCACGGCCCACCATCGTTCAAGCGGCACCCCACCCAGCGACTGCCCTGAATGATGGATGCGCCCCAGTAATGCAGCGTGTGATCGAGGTCGAGCGAAGTATCCAGAGGAGTCGGGTTGGCGGCGCTCGTCAGAATGGGTGTCACCTCCGCTCTGGCCGAAACCTCCCAGAGCGTGACGGTGCGCCCCGCCAGGGCGACGCTCGCCTGCCGGAGTACCTCGCCGCGACGCTGTTGCACCGAATCCGGAGCCGTATCGGTCTCCAGCAGATCTAGGGAAGGGACGTCACGTCGCCTCAAGGTTAGGGCACGCTCGTTGGGGTTGATAGGGCGTTTTTGCGGCACCGACGGGTCGGAATGCGGCAGCCAGGCGCCGACGACTGACGAGGACGAGTGCTCCAGGGCCACGCCACCCGATGCACAAACGCCACAGCGCGCTCGATCGGCCCTCCGACTCGGTGCGTTGATCACTCTGTGCAACTTGGAGTTACGTGGTGCGCGCAGCTGGCCGTCACCCGGCCCGATTGTTGCCGCTTTGTAACACGTGGCTATGGACTCGACCCTGACGATGCCGCCCGTAGTGCTGATCGCGGTCTCGAAGGAGCAATGGCTGGCAAGCGCGCTCGGAGGGGACCGCTTCGCCGTCATTCAAGTCCACACGGGCGCTCTGGCGCTCGAGGTGGCCCGCGACGTGCGACCCGATGTGATCATCCTCGAGGCCACGTTGCCGGACATGTCCGGCATCGAGGCGAGCCGGGGGCTGCACGCGGATCTGCACATCGGTCACTACGTGCCGATCCTGCTCGTCACGCGCGACAAGCCCACGCCTGAGCAGCGCGTGACGGCGCTGCGCGCTGGTGTGTGGGATTTTCTTCGCTACCCACGCGACCCCGACGAGCTGACGCTCACGCTCCAGGCCTACGTGCAAGCCAAGCGCAACATCGATATCGCGCTAGCCGACGATATGGTCGATCCGCTGACGGCGGTTCACGGCCGCGCGGTGCTGGCGCGCCGGGCGCGCGAACTGGGGGCGCTGATGGCCCGTCGCCACGGCGGCCTCGCTTGCGTCGTGTTCGCCGTCACGACCGAGGCCATGGATCCCCAGGTGCTGAACGCCGTGGTTCGCGCGGCTCGCGTCTCGGACGTGGTCGGCAGCTTGGGCCCGACGGAGTTCGCCGTCCTGGCGCCGGCCACCGACCACGCCGGAGCCGTGCGACTCGCGCACCGCGTGGCCGACGCGCTGCGCGAAGTGACCGTCGGCCCGAGGCCGCTTGTGCCGGGCACGACGCTGCGCGCCGGGTACGATGCGGTCGACAACCTGCGGTATTCGCCGAGCGATCCCGTGGACCTGCTGATGCGGGCCAACGCGGCGGTCAAGAGCGGCACCCCGGAGCCGGGCTCGTCGTGGGTAAGTCGCTTCGAGGGCGTGCCCGCTACGACTACTGGGCCCTTGCAACCCCGGGCGACGCCTCCGGGGATCGTGGTCGACACCAGGGGGACGTCTCCATGAATGCGCTGCGGTATCCACGCTTCGGCTGTCTGATCATTGCCGCCCTCGCGCTGCTGAGCTGTACGGACCATACGCCGGTCGGCCCGCCGCTCCGCGCGGACCTCGTCGGCTCTTCGCCGCACACCGACGTGATCGGCTTGACCCCTGGTCCGACAGGATTGCTGCGCTGTGCTCCTCTCGCCGCCGCCTCGGTCACGCAGACGATCGGTCCCACGGGGGGAACGCTGTACGTCGGGGTGCACCAACTCACGGTGCCGGCCGGCGCCCTGCTCGCGCCCACGACCATCACGGCGGTCGCGCCGTCGGACACCGTGAACCAGATCCGCTTCCAGCCGGAGGGGCTGGTCTTCCTGCTGCCGGCGACGCTCCAGATGAGCTACGGGAATTGCGACCTGCTCGGGCAGGTTGCGCCGAAGGAGATCGCCTACACGACCGACGAACTGCGCATTCGCGAGTACCTGCTCTCGAGTGACGACGTCCTGTCACAGCGCGTCACGGCTTCGCTGCAGCACTTCTCGACGTATGCCGTCGCTTGGTAGCGACGCCAATCATACGGAGCGTGATCGCGCGGCGTTCGCCGCGAACCAGGCGACGGCGCGCGGCCGCGAGCTGCTACGTGAGGGGCGCGAGCGGGAACGCGCGGGCGAGATGGCGCAGGCGATCGAGCGTTACAGCGCCGCCATCGCGGCCGCGGAGACGGGCGGGGACTCGGCGGTACTCGCCGAAGCGCTCCGTCGCCTTGGCATCGTGTATCAACAGCGGGACGAGTCGCCGAGGGCCCAGGAGCTGTGCCGTCGCAGTTACGACGTCGCCTGTCGCCTAGGCGACGACGTCCTCGCGGCGGAAGCGTTGAACACCATCGGCGGTCTGCATCTCACCACCGGCGCCCTCGACGAGGCCCGCAGCTCCCTGCTCCGCGCATTGGAGCTCGGCGCGACGAGCCGCGAGCTGCGCGCGCGCGTGCAGCAGAACCTCGGCATCCTCGCGAACATCCAGGGCGACCTCGACGAAGCCGTCGCTCGCTACGAGCGATCCTTGGCCGCATACCGCGACTGCGGGGATCTCCACGGGTGCGCCATCACGTACCACAACCTCGGCATGGTGAGCACCGATCGCGGGCACTTCACGGCCGCGGAATGCTACTTCCGCGAGAGCCGCGCACTGGCCGAGCGAACCGGAGACGCGTATCTGCAGGGACTTTGTCTGGTCAATAACGCGGAAGTGGACCTGGCGCGGCAGCGCTTCGAGAATGCCCGCGAGGGCGCGGAGGAGGCGCTCGCGCTGTTCGACAAGTTGGGCGCTCGGGCTCCCAAGGCCGATGCGTACCGCGTCATCGGCGCCGTGTACCGCGAGACGGGCCGCCCCGCGCTCGCCGAGGCGCGGCTCCGCACCGCGATCGATCTCGCCGTCGCCGCCGGCTCGGTGCTCAGCGAGGCGGAGGCGCGCCGTGAGCTGGCGCTCCTGTACCAGCTGATGGGCCGGAATCAGGAGGCGCTCGGGCTCCTAAACGCCGCGCACCGACTGTTCCGCCGACTCGACGCCCGCGTAGATCTGGTGTACGTGGCCGGCAAGATGGCCGAGCTGCAAGGCGCCTATTTGGCGGTAATCCGCGAATGGGGAACGTCGATCGAATCGAGCGACAGCGGCACTTTCCGCCACAGCGAGCGGGTTGCGCGCCTGGCGGTGGAGGTGGCGCGAGCGCTCGGCCTCGACGAGCGCGCGGAAACCACGATCCTGTACGGCGCCTATCTCCACGACGTCGGGAAGGTGCGCGTCCCGCACGAGATCCTTCACAAGCCCGGCCCACTGACCCCAGCCGAGCTGGAAGTGATGCGGAAGCATCCCATCTGGGGGGTCGAGCTGCTCGCGAGCATCGAGTTCCCCTGGGACTTGAATCCCATCATCCGCTGGCATCACGAGCGCTACGACGGGTCCGGCTATCCCGACGGTCTCAAGGGAGACGAGATTCCGGTCGCCGCTCAGGTCGTCGGGATCGCGGATGCGTATGATGCGCTGATCACGGGCCGGTTCGACAAGCCGCCCCTCACGCCCGCAGAGGCGCTCGAACGGATCACCTGGTGCCGTCACTGGTGGTCCGCCCCGGTGTTCGAGGCGTTCCGGCAGGCGATGGGGGGAGGGGGCCGCGGGCCCGTCACCGGCGAAGCACAGCAACCAGGCTGACGACCCCGATTACGACGCCGAGCGCGATCTTCGCCGCCGCCGCGGCGCCGCGCCCCACCAGCGCACCCCAGCCGGCACCGATCGCCACATCGGCCCGGCGCGACCGGGCGTACTCGAACAGCGCGGCGCCGCCGAACGACCCCAGGAAAGCCCCGATCACGCTCCCCACGACGGGCACCGGGACGCCGACGGCCGCCCCGATCAGTCCGCCGAGCAGCGCCCCCCAACCGGCCCGCTTCGACCCGCCGTAGCGTTTCGCGAAGCGAAACCCGAGCCAGTTGTCGACAATCTCGCCCACGAAGGCCAGGCCGACGACGATCGCCATGCTCGCGACGCTGACGGACCGGAACGCCGTGAGCCAGCCGTAGGCCAGGAACCCGGCCGCCATCACCCAGAGCCCCGGCAAGCCGAGCGGAACCAGGAGCAGCCCCGCGAGGTTACACCCCGCGAGCACCAGCAGTGCAATTACGTCCGTCATCGCCCTACATCCACCCGATCAGTTCAGAACGTACAACTTGCGCAAACGCACACAACCCTGCGACGTTGAACCCGTGCACCTGTCACTGCATCGCGCCTTGACGCTCGCCGCGCTCCTCTTCGGGAGCGTCGGGGGCGCCGCGCGCGCCGGAGCCGCGCAGACGAGCGCGAAAGGACGGAACCCGATGGACTTCAAGAAGCCGAGCGACGCCGAGCTGCGGCGCTCGCTCGCTCCCCTGCAGTACGAGGTGACCCAGCACGAGGCTACCGAGCCAGCGTTCCGCAACGAGTTCTGGGACAACCATCGCCCCGGGATCTACGTGGACGTCGTGTCCGGCGAGCCGCTGTTCAGCTCGCTCGACAAGTACGACTCGGGCACCGGCTGGCCCAGCTTCACCAAGCCGCTGGAGCCCGACAACGTGCGAGAGCGCACCGACCGCTCGCTCTTCATGATCCGCACGGAGGTCCGCTCGGCCCACGGGGACTCACACCTCGGCCACGTGTTCGACGATGGGCCCGCGCCCACCGGACTCCGCTACTGCATGAACTCCGCGGCGCTGCGATTCATCCCGGTCGAGCGGCTCGAGCAGGAAGGATACGGGCGGTACCTGCCGCTCTTCCAGGCGGCCACCAACCAGCCGGCACACCAGTAACGCCGGCGAGCCGTCACACGCGAGCCACGCGCAGGGCCAGCGGCCAGCGGACCGTACGGACCGTCTCCGCCGGCCCCCACGCGGTCGCGAGCTGGCCCCGAAACGTCACGAAGGCGCCGGGTCCGACCGCCCGCTCCAGCGCCCAGACCGCCGACCAAGTCCCGACGTAGCCGACGAGATCCGCGAGCGCCCAATCGCGCCGGATTTCGAACGCCGGAGCGTCGAGCTCCGCGAACGGGAATGGCAGCGAGCGGTACCCGTCGTCGACATGCCAGCGCTCGGGCGGCCAGTACGGGTCCAGCACATCGCGGTAGAACGGTCGAATGACCGCGTCCAGATCGGCGCCCGCCGCGAGCACCCCATAGCTGATCAAGGCGACGATCGCGCCGGGATGCGTCACCCGCCGCACCTCCGCGTAGAAAGCGGCGAGATCGAACCAGTGGGCGGCCTGTGCGGCCGTCACCAGGTCCGCGACGTTGGCTGGCAGCCCGCTCGCCTCCGCGGGCGCGCGGTGGTACTCCACCCGCGCGTGCGGGGTGGCCTGGGCGACCTGGGCCGCGCTCGCGTCGGTCGCGATCACGCGGTCGAAGACCTCGGCGAGCAGCACGGCCAGCTGACCCGAGCCGCAACCTGCGTCCCAGGCCAGATGACGCGCCGGCGCGAGACGCGCCAGAAAGTCCACCAGCTCAGTCGGGTAGGAGGGACGATGCGCCGCGTAGGCGACGGCGACCTTGGAGAAATGATCCTTGAAGTCCGGCGCCTCCTTCACAGCGCCAGTTCCCACGTCTCCGCCACCAGGTCCTTCCCGAAGCTGTGGTGCCGCTCCTTGTGGATCAGGCGGAATCCCGCGGCGACGTACAGGCGCCGCGCGGCGGTGAGCTCGCTCTGCGTCCACAGGGTGATCTTGCGGTAGCCTGCCTGCCGCGCGAAGGACACGCACTCGTTCACGAGGCGTGTCCCGAGGCCCACACCCCGGGCTACGGGCTCCACCAGCAACAGGCGCAGCTTGGCGACGGTGGCGGACTTCTTGACGAGAAACACGCAGCCGACGAGCTCGCCCTCCAGTTCGGCGATCCAGCAACGCTCCCGCGCGAGGTCGTAGTGTGCGACGAAATGGGCCACGATCTCGGCCACCAGCGCTTCGAAGTGCTCGTCGTAGCCGTATTCCTGAGCGTACACCGCGCCGTGCCGATGCACCACCCATCCCAGGTCGCCCGGTTGCGGCGGCCGGAGCACGAACGAGCGCTGCCGCAGGGAACGGGAGGCGCTGTGGCCGAGCAGCTGCTCGATCGCCTGCATGGCGGCGATCAGGCTCGCCTGCTCGCGCGACGACAGGGCGGAGAGCATGGCCGCGACTTGCTCGTGCGAGCGCGCATCCAGCGGCGCGAACACCTTGCGCCCCTGCGCGGTGAGCGCGAGGTGGCTCTGCCGACCGTCGGCGGGTGAGCGCGTCTTCCCGAGCAGCCCGCGCCGCTCGAAGGCCCGCAGGATGCGGCTCAGGTACCCGGCATCGAGCCCCAGCTCGCGGCCGAGCTCGGTGGCCGTCGGTTGGTCGCGGTGCGCCAGCTCGTACAGGACGCGTACCTCGGTCAGCGAGAACGGGCTCCCATATGGCGCTTCGTGCAGCACGCCGATTTGCCGCGTGTAGAAGCGGTTGAACCGCCGGGCCGCTTGCACCCGCTGCTCCAACCCCCGGGCCCTCATGGCCCCAATGTCCATGCGATACTTGACTCTGTCAAGTAGTTGTCGGGACCCGGCCCTGTTTAGATTCCGTCACGCTCATGGCCGACTCCGCGACCCGACCGCCCAAGAAAACCATCACGCCCGGCGCCTGGCAGGAAGCGCGCGCGCTCGTCTACGCCCACCGCAGCCGCCTGGGCGTGGGCCTCGTGATGCTCCTCGTGAACCGGCTCGCCGGCCTGGTCCTGCCCTCCTCCTCCAAATGGGTGATCGACCGGGTGATCAACCAGCACCACCCCGAGCTGCTGCTGCCGCTGGCGCTCGCCGCCGGGGGCGCCACCCTGGTCCAGGCGATCACCGGGTTCGGCCTGTCGCAGATCCTCGGGGTCGCCGCGCAGCGCGCCATCACCGACATGCGGCGCACCGTGCAGGCCTACGTGCTGCGGTTGCCGATCAGCTATTTCGACTCGACCAAGAGCGGCATCCTGATCTCCCGCATCATGACGGACGCCGAAGGCATCCGGAACCTGGTGGGGACGGGCCTGGTGCAGCTCGTGGGCGGGCTCGTGACGGCGGCGATCGCGCTGGGCGTCCTGTTCTACCTGAACTGGCGCCTCACGGTGATCGCGATCTTGATCCTCGGGTGCTTCGGCGGTGGGATGGCCTACGCGTTCGCCAAGCTGCGCCCCCTCTTCCGTGAGCGCGGCAAGCTCAACGCCGACGTCACCGGACGGTTGGGCGAGACGCTCGGCGGCATCCGCATCGTGAAGGCCTACCGGGCCGAGCGCAGCGAGCGGCTGGTGTTCACGCGCGGGGCGAACGCCCTGTTCCGCAATATCGCCACCACCATGACCGGGATCTCCGGGGTTGGCGCGTTCGCGTCGCTCATCATCGGCGCCATCGGCATCCTGATGATTCTCGAGGGCGGGCACGCCATCCTGTCGGGCCAGATGACGCTCGGCGACTTCTTCATGTACTTGGTGTTCATCGGGTTGGTGGCCTTGCCGCTCATCAACATCGCGTCGATCGGGACGCAGATCACTGAGGCGTTCGCGGGGCTCGACCGCATTCGCGAGATTCGCCGCGTGGTCACCGAGGATGCCGAGGACGGCCAGCGCGTGTCGCTCCCGGACGTCACCGGGGACGTCGCCTTCGAGGACGTGAGCTTCGACTATGTGCCGGGCACTGAGGTGCTCAAGCATGTCTCGTTTCGCGCTCCCGCGGGCTCGACCACGGCCCTGGTGGGGTCGTCGGGGGCGGGCAAGAGCACGCTGATCAGTCTCGTGCTCACCTTCAACCGGCCGAAGGCGGGCCGGATCCTCGTGGACGGACGCGATCTCGCCACGGTGCGGCTCGCCGACTACCGGCACCTGCTCGGTGTCGTCCTGCAGGACAACTTCCTGTTCGACGGCACGATCGCCGAGAACATCGCGTTCGCGCGGCCCCACGCGACTCACGCGGAAATCGTCGAGGCCGCGCGCATCGCCCATTGCGACGAGTTCGTGCGCCGCTTCGAGAAGGGGTACGATACGATCGTAGGCGAGCGAGGGGTGAAGCTCTCCGGCGGCGAGCGGCAGCGGGTCTCCATCGCCCGCGCGATCCTTGCGGATCCCCGGATCCTCATCCTCGACGAGGCGACCTCGAGCCTCGACTCGGAGAGCGAAGCCGCCATTCAGGACGGACTGCGCACGCTGCGGCGCGGCCGCACCACCTTCGTGATCGCCCACCGCCTCTCGACCATCCGCAGCGCGGACCAGATCCTGGTGATGGAGGGCGGCGAGATCGTCGAGCGCGGTACGCATGCCGAGCTGCTGGCGAAGCACGGCCGCTACCGCCAGCTGTACGACAAGCAATACAGGTTCGAGCAGGACCTGTTCGTGAACCCTGGCGAGGACTTCACGCCGGAGCCGGAAGCACCCGTCGTGGCGCCCCCACTCCCCCTGACCCCGCCCGGGCGGCTCTAAGGGGGGGCGGGGCGGGGAGGTAGCGCGCTCCCCTGCGGAAAGCGACCTTGTCGCCATGCGCGATCTCGCCCGCCTGAGCGGCGACCGGTGGCCCGCGACAGGCTACCCGCGAACTGCGCTACCGGAGCGGGTGCTGCAGTTCGGCACCGGAATGCTGCTCCGGTCCGTGTGCGCGGCCGCGGTGGATGCCGCGAACCGCGCGGGCGCCTTCGGTGGCCGTGTGGTCGTCGTGCAGAGCACGCCGCACGGCCGGGCCGCTGATATCAACGCTCAGGATGGCCTGTTCACGCTGGTGGAACGGGGCCTCCAGGACGGACAGCCGGTCGAGCGCACGCAGCTCATCGGCTCGATCTCACGCGCGCTCGTGGCGGAGACGGAGTGGGACGCGGTCCGCGAGGTCGCGGCGCGCCCCGAGCTGCAAGTCATCGTGAGCAACGTGACAGAGGCGGGCTTCAGACCCGAGCAGCCCTTCCCTGCTCGCCTGACCGATCTTCTGTATACGCGCTTCTCCCGCCTCCCCGATGGTCCTCCGGTGTTCGTGATCCCCACCGAGCTAGTCGACGACAACGGGCCGCGTTTGGCCGCGATGGTAGAGCGCTTGGCGGACAGCCAGGAGGCCCAGTTTCGCGAGTGGCTCGGGCGCCAGGTGCGGTTTTGCTCCTCCCTGGTAGACCGGATCACGACGGGTACCCCAGCCCCCGAGGCGCGCGCACCCCTCGAACAGCAGCTCGGATACCGCGACGCGCTCCTCACCGTCACCGAGCCCTACGCCCTCTGGGCGATCGCAGCGGATCCCCCGTCGCTGCGGGCGGCATTCGCGATCGATGTGTCACCCCAGGGGGTGATCTTCGACCCCGACATCACATTCTACCGGGAGCGGAAGTTGCGGCTCTTGAACGGTGCGCACACCGCGACGGCGCCACTCGCGCTGCTCGCGGGCGTCCGCACGGTGCGCGAGGCGACCGAGCATCCGCAACTGAGTGCGTTCCTCCAGCACATCGTGTTCGACGAGATAGCCCCCGCCACCGATCTGCCCTTCGACGATGCTGCGGTCTTCGGACGCGAGGTGATTGACCGATTCAAGAACCCCTGGCTCGAGCACGAGTGGCGGGTGATCGCTACAAACCAGACCGCCAAGCTGCGGCTACGCGTCGTGCCGACGATCGAGCGATTCGCGCGGAGGCGACGGGCCGCCCCCCAAGGACTCGCACTCGGGTACGCAGCTTACTTGTGGTGGGCCCGAAGACGGCCGACCGATGGACAGGACGCCGATGCCATGCTCATCGAGCGCCACTGGCAAGTCGGGACCACCTGGGAGCAATTGGTCTCGCGAGCGCTGGCTGACGAAGAGCTGTGGGGTGTGAATCTCGCCAGGCTCCCGGGGTTTCTCGAGGCGACGACGCGCTGGTCGCTGATGCTGGAACGTGGCGGCACGGACGCGGCGCTCGTAGCCCTGCAGCGAGCGCCGGACCACGCGATCCTCGGTCGCGCGTGACGATGTCCACGCCGGCCGCGACGCATCCTGGGCTAGGACCGCTCCTCGAAAGCGGGGTGATCGCGGTCGTCCGCCACTCCGAGGCTGTTTCGCTGCGGGGCGTGGCCCGCGCGCTCGCCGCGGGCGGCGTGGGCGCTGTGGAAGTGACGTTGACTACGCCGGGGGCAATCGAGGCCATCGCCGACCTCGTCGCGGACACTGGGCTCGGGGACGAGTGCCTGGTGGGTGCGGGGACAGTGCTGGATGTGTCCGCCGCGCGGTCGGTGCTGGATGCGGGGGCGCGCTTTGTGGTGAGCCCTACCCTCGACCCGGCGGTCATTCGAGCCTGCCGCGAGCGCGACGTCCCCTGTATGCCGGGCGCTTTCACTCCGACGGAGCTGCTCGCGGCGTGGCGCGCCGGCGCGCAGGTCGTGAAACTGTTCCCCGCCGCGGCGGTCGGTCCCACCTTTATCCGCGATGTGCTCGCGCCGCTGCCGTTCCTCCGGATCGTGCCGTCGGGGGGCGTCTCACTCGAGAACGCGGGCGACTGGATCCGCGCCGGCGCCGCCGCGGTGAGCGTGGGTAGCGCGCTCGTGAGCGCCGCGCTGCTCGCGCCCGACCGTGCGGCGGAACTGACCGCACGGGCGCGTACGCTCGTGACGTGCGTCGCGGGCGCGCGCGCGCGCGCATGAGCGCGGGGGTGGTGACCTTCGGCGAGCTGCTGTTGCGCCTCAGCCCACCCGGTGAGGAGCCGCTGTTCGCGTCGAACGAGCTCGTCACCTACTTCGGCGGGGCGGAGGCCAACGTCGCCGTCGCCCTTAGCCATCTCGGCGTGCGGTGCGAATACGTCACGCGCGTCCCCGACAATCCCATCGGGCAGGCGGGTATCGCGGCGCTCCAGCGCGAGGGCGTCGGCACCGACTGGATCATCCGCGGAGGGGGGGGCGACCGCCTCGGCATCTACTTCGTGGAGCCGGGCGCCGACCTGCGCGCCATGCGGGTGGTGTACGACCGCGTCGGCTCGGCGTTCGCGGGCATCGAACCACGTGACGTCGATTGGCCCCGAGTGCTCGGGGGCGCCCAGTGGCTCCACGTCTCCGGCATCACTCCCGCGCTGGGAGACGGGCCGGCCGCCGCACTTGCCTTGAGCGTCGCTTGCGCGCACGCCCAGGGCACGCCGGTGAGCTTCGACCTGAATTACCGCGAGGCACTGTGGCAGGACCGCGACCCCCGGCCGGTCATCGAGCCGCTCCTCCACGGCGTGGCCCTGCTGATCGCCAATGCCGGCGCCCTCCACGCAATGCTCGCCGTCGACATCGAGGGCGATCCGCTCGCGACAGCGGCCGGAGCGCGGCAGCTCGCCGCGCGGGTCGCGATGCAGGTGGGAGCGAGGCGCGTCGCGCTCACCCGGCGCGAGATCCTCGGGCCCCGTGAGCACGCCTGGAGCGCGGTGCTGTACGACGCCGCCGAGGAGGGGGGAGGGGGGGGCGCGTTCGTCCAGAGCCGGCGGCACGTCGTCCGCGTGGTAGACCGTGTGGGCGGCGGCGATAGCTTTGCCGCCGGCCTCATCGCCCGATTGCTCAACGGGGACGCGCCGGAACGGGCGCTCGAGTTCGCGGTGACGGCCAGCGCCTTGAAGCTGACGGTGCCCGGGGACTTCAGCCGGGCGAGCGTGAGAGAAGTCGAGGCCCGACTCCACGCGTGATCCCCAGCTTTCGCTGGTTCGGCCCAGCCGATCCGATCCCGCTCGGGCACATCCGCCAGATCCCGGGCGTGACCGGCGTCGTCTCCGCGCTGTACGAGGTCCCCGTCGGCGACGTGTGGGGTCGCGATCGGCTCCGCGCCCTGAAAGCGCAGATCGAAGACGCCGGGCTTCATTTCGCGGTGGTAGAGAGCGTCCCCGTCCACGAGGACATCAAGCTGGGCCGCCCCACGCGGGACCGGCTCATCGACAACTATTGCAGCAGCGTGCAGACGATTGGAGAGCTGGGCGTCCCGGTGTTGTGCTACAACTTCATGCCGGTGTTCGACTGGACGCGCACTGACCTCGCCCATCGATTGCCGGACGGCTCGACCGCGCTCGCCTACGACGACCGCGTGCTCGCTGCGATCGACTTGTCACGCGGGACGGGAGCGCTTCCCGGGTGGGCAACCGCCTACGAACCAGACGAGGTGCGCGCCCTGCTCGCGGCCTATCGCGACGTCGACGCGGAGCGCCTGTGGGCGAACCTCGCGCTCTTTCTGGAGCGCGTCGTGCCGGTGGCGGCGCAGGCGGGCGTGCGCATGGCGATTCATCCGGACGACCCACCGTGGCCCATCTTTGGGTTACCCCGCATCATCACGAACGCCGCGGCGCTGGAGCGGCTCACGCGTCTCGTGGACCACCCCGCGAACGGCGTGACGTTCTGCACCGGCTCTCTCGGCGCCAACCCCGACAACGATCTGCCGGGGATGGTGCGCCGCTTCGGCAACCGCATTCACTTCGCCCACTGCCGCAACGTGTGCGTCACCGGGCAGCGATCGTTCCACGAGACGGCGCATCCGTCGGCGTGCGGCAGCGTGGATCTGTGGCGCGTGCTGCGCGCACTCCAGGATGTCGGCTTCGCGGGCCCGATGCGTCCCGACCACGGCCGCATGATCTGGGGCGAGTCCGGACGCCCCGGGTACGGACTGTACGATCGCGCGCTCGGCGTGATGTACCTGCAAGGCTTGTGGGAGGCCATGGCCCGAGGTGACTCGCGTCTGTGAAATACCGCTGGACGGTGTGCGCGCTGTTGTTCGTCGTCACCACGATCAATTACATCGATCGCCAGGTGCTGAGCATCCTCGCACCCACCCTGCAACGCGAGCTACACTGGTCCGAATCGCAGTACGGCAACATCGTGTCGTCGTTCACGCTGGTGTACGCTTTCGGCTTCCTGGTGGTCGGGCGGTGGCTCGACCGCGTCGGCGTGCGGCGCGGCTTCGCGGCGGCGATCGTAGTGTGGAGCCTCGCGGCGATCGGAAACGCGTTCGCCCGCACCGCGGCCGGCTTCCTGGCCGCCCGCGCGCTGCTTGGCTTCGGCGAGTCGGCCAACTTCCCCGGCGCCATCAAAACCGTGGCGCAGTGGTTTCCGACGCGCGAGCGAGCGCTCGCTACCGGGATCTTCAACGCCGGGACCAACACTGGAACGATCGCCGCCGCGCTTATCGTGCCCTTGATCGCCTTGCGCTGGGGCTGGCAGTGGGCGTTCGTCGCGACGGGAGCCCTCGGCTTTGTGTGGCTGGGGGCGTGGCTCGTGCTGTACCGAGATCCAGAGACGCGTCCGGCCGACCTCGCGACGGCCAGCGTGCCGTGGATCCGATTACTCGGCTACCAGCAGACGTGGGCGTTTGCCGTCGGAAAACTGATGGCCGACCCGATCTGGTGGTTCTATCTGTACTGGCTCCCCAAATTCCTGGATTCCAAGTACGGCATTCACCTCAAGCAGGTCGCCCTGCCCCTCATCGTCGTGTACCTGGTGGCCGACATCGGGTCGGTGGCGGGTGGGTGGCTGTCCGGCAGCCTCATCAAGCGCGGCTGGACCATCAACCGCGCCCGCAAGACGGCGATGCTCGTCATGGCGTCGCTCATCGTGCCCACCGCGTTCGCGCCGCTGGCGGGCAGCATGTGGACCGCGGTGGCAATCGTGAGCGTTGCTGCGGCGGCGCATCAGGCCTGGTCGGCGAATGTGTATACGCTCGCCAGCGACATGTTCCCGGAGACCGCGGTCGGATCGGTCGTAGGCATCGGAGCCTGCGCTGGCGCTGCTGGCGGCGGGCTGTTCCAGTGGGCGACGGGCCGCGTTCTCCAAGCCAACGGGAGCAACTACACGCCGATCTTCATCGTGTGCGGGCTCGCCTATGTCTCCGCCTGGTGTATCATTCATCTCCTGGCGCCGCGGCTCCAGCCGGCGACGGTCGGCGAGCCCTCTCCCCACCGCATATGAGGTCCAATGGAGCAGACTGACCCGATCACTCGACGCGAAGCGCTTGGCCGAGTCGCCATGCTGCTGGGTGGCGCGATCTCGGCGCCCACGCTCATGGGCGCGCTCGATGCCGCAACGCGCAGCACATGGACCACGGCGCAAGGCTGGGCGCCTCGCACGCTCAGCCCCGCTCAGCTCGAGCTCGTGGCCGTGATGGCCGACCATATCATTCCCCAGACCGAGACGCCGGGTGCCCGCGCGGCAGGTGTGCACCGCTTCGCGGACACGTTGCTGAGCGACCACTATCCAGCGTCGGAGCGCGATCAGTTCTTGGCCGGACTCGCGAACGTCGACGCGCGTGCCCGGTCCCGTCACGGCAAGACCTTTGTCGAGTGCACGGCCGATCAGCGAGTCGCCCTGCTCACGGAGATGGACGATGTGGCCTATCCGGAAGGAAGGAGCGACGCTGCGGATCCCCCTCCCGACACGTGGTTCTTCCGCCGGCTGAAGGAGGTCACGCTGGTGGGCTATTACACGTCGCAAATGGGCGCCACTCAAGAGTTGCACGTCACCCCCTTCGGCGTGTATCGCGGCGACATTCCCTACTCCTCGGTGGGGAGGGCCTGGGCATGATCGAGTACGATGCCATCGTGATCGGGTCCGGTATCACGGGGGGCTGGGCCGCGAAGGAGCTCACCGAGAAGGGGCTCCGCACGCTCGTGATCGAGCGCGGACGCAACGTGGTGCACCGCAAGGACTACATCACTGAGCACAAGCCGAGCTGGGAGATGCCGCTGCGCGACGCGCGCCTTTCGGTCGGCACGAAAGGAGCGGAGGAATTTCCCATCCAGGCGCGCACCGGCCAATTCCGCGAATCGAACAAACACTTCTTCATGAAGGACGCGAAGAACCCCTACATCGAAGACAAGCCGTTCACCTGGATTCAGGGCGACCAGGTCGGCGGCAAGTCATTGATCTGGGGGCGCCAGGTGTACCGCTGGAGCGATCTGGACTTCGAAGCCAACCTGCGGGACGGGCACGGTGTGGATTGGCCGGTCCGCTACGCCGACATCGCGCCCTGGTACAGCTACGTGGAGCGGTTCATCGGGGTCAGCGGCGAGAAGCTGGGACTGCCGCAGCTCCCCGACGGCGAATTCCAACCGCCCATGGAGATGAACGCAGGCGAGAAGTTCGTGAAGGTCGGGATCGAGAAGGCGTTCCCCGGCCGTCACGTGACCATCGGGCGCGTGGCGATCCTCACTCAACCGTTGCACGGCCGGCTCCCGTGCCATTACTGCGGGCCGTGCGAGCGCGGCTGCTCGACGGGATCGTACTTCTCGAGCCAGTCGTCCACACTGCCGGCGGCGCGCGCTACTGGGCGGCTTACCATTGTGCCGAACAGCGTGGTGCACTCGCTGATCTATGACGCCCGCAAGAATCGCGTCTCGGGCGTTCGCGTGGTGGATACCAACACCAAGGCGACACGGGAGTACTCCGCCCGGCTGGTGTTTTTGTGCGCGTCGACGCTCGCCACCACGCGTATCCTGTTGAATTCGACATCTCCGCAATTCCCGAACGGCCTCGCCAACTCGAGCGGCGTGCTGGGCCGCTACCTCATGGACCATCACTTCCTCGCGGGCGCGTACGGGAGCATCGAGGGACTGCTCGATCACTATTACCAGGGCAATCGTCCGAACGGGATCTACGTTCTGCGGTTTCGCAACCTGGGGGACGATGCCTCGCGCCGGGACTACGTGCGCGGGTTCGGCTACCAGGGCGGTGCAGGCCGCGAGGGGTGGGGCCGCGGCGGGAGCGGTCGCGGGTTCGGCGTGGAGCTGAAGCGGCGCCTGCACGATCCCGGCAACTGGTCGTTCGGCATGACGGGGTTCGGGGAGTGCTTACCGCGCGAGGACAATTACGTCACGCTCTCCGACAAGACGGACGAGTTCGGCATCCCGCTGCTCAAGATTCATTGCACCTGGGGTGACAACGAGCTGGCAATGCGCAAGGACATGGCCGCGTCGGGCGCGGAGATGCTGGAGGCGGCTGGCTGCACGAAGGTGCGGACCTACGACGCCTACACTGGCGTCGATCAGCTCGGTGCCGAGCCCGGATTCGCGATCCACGAGATGGGCACGGCGCGCATGGGGCGCGATCCCAAGACGTCGGTGCTCAATGCCCATAACCAGGCTCACGAGGTGCCCAACCTGTTCGTGACGGACGGCGCCTGCATGGCCAGCTCGTCGTGCGTGAATCCGTCGATCACGTACATGGCGCTCACAGCACGCGCCTGCGACCATGCGGTGGAGGAGCTGAAGCGCCGCAATCTGTGAACGCTCACCGTGCCGGCGCCGCGCTCACGCCGGCGCGCGCCAGATAGCCGCGGGCCACGGTCGCGAACTGCGCGAACGCCACCTCGGGGTCTTCGATCTCCGGATGCCAGCGCTTTTCCCACTCGAAGCTGTAGTAGCCGGGGTACCCCATCTTCACGAGCGCCGCGACCTGGCGCTCCACGGGCACCTCGCCCGTTCCGGTGAGCACGTAGCGGCGATCGTTGCCCCCCGGCACGGAATCCTTCAGGTGCGTGTGGCGGATGTAGGGCCCGACCAGGCGGACCGTGTCCTCCGGCTGCTCCTTTCCCGAAACGAAGGTGTGATGCGCGTCCCAGAGCAGGGCCACGGACGAAGAACCGGCCTGACGGAGGATCTCGAGCAGCGTCGGCGAATCGGTGAAGTCGCCGTGCGACTCGATCAGGACGGTGACGCCTCTTGTACCCGCGTATGTGCCGAGCTCCCGCAGCCCAGCGGCGATGTGGGCGAGCATGGTCGCCCGCGGCACGCCGGGAATGAGCTTGTTGCCGAAGACGCGCACGTAGCGCGCGTCCAGGGCCTGCGCCAGGTCGATGAAGCGGCGCGCCTCAGCGAGCTGTTTCGCACGCACGCCCTCGTCCATCTCGTGCATGTTCGCCGAGCTGCCGAGACACGAGACGACGAGCCCGTGGGCGGCGAGCTGTCTCTTGGTCTCGGCGATGCGCGCTGGGGCGAACTCGGGACATTCGGTGAGATCCATCGAGGCCTGAAGCCCGCGCAGCTCCACGGCGGCGAAGTCGTGAGCCGCAGCGAAGTCGAGGATCCGGCTCCAGTCCCACTGGGGGCAGCCTAGGGTCGAAAAGCCGAGCGGGAGGCGACCCGACTCCTCGACACCCCGGCGGGTCCAGCCGGCGGCCAGGATCGCACCGGTCGTCTCCAGGAATTGGCGGCGCGTGGTCACGGAGGGATAACTTAGCACGTGAGGAGGCCCAGTCCATGGTCAGAAGAGTGAGCCGGATCATCGCGACGCTGCTCGTGAGCTGCGGCGCTGCCGCCCCGCCCCGCCCCGCCCCTGCTCAGACACGCGCGTCGAGCGACCTGCCGAATACCTTGACGGATGCGGAGCGGGCCGCTGGTTGGCGGCTACTGTTCGACGGGCGCACGCTCGCCGGTTGGCGCGGGCTCGGCTACGACAGCGTCCCCACGGCCCACTGGGTGGTCACTGACGGCGCGATCAAGAAGATCGCGAGCGGCGCCGTGCCGAAGCTCCCGGATGGACAACCGCTGAACGGCGGCGACCTCATGACCGTGGACACGTTCGGCGACTTCGAGGTGACCTGGGAGTGGAAGGTGACGCCGGGGGCGAACAGCGGCCTCAAGTACAACGTCTCCGAGGAGCTGTCGGTCAAGACGGCGCCGAACCACGCCGCTCTGGGATTCGAGTACCAGATCCTGGATGACGACCGGCACCCGGACGGCAAGCTGCCGAGCCATCGCGCCGGCGCCCTGTACGACCTCATCGCCCCGAGTCGGCCGACGCACGTGCACCCAGTGGGCGAGTGGAACCAGTCCAAGGTGATTTTCCGGGGCAACCACGGCGAGCACTGGCTCAACGGCGAGAAGCTGCTCGAGTTCGACCTCGGCACGGCACGCATGGATTCGGCGCTCGCCAAAAGCAAGTTTCGGTCGATCCCGTGGTTCGGACAGCGCCGCCGTGGCCATCTGGTGCTCCAGGATCACGGTGACGAAGTGTACTTCCGCAACATCAAGGTGCGTTCCTTATGAAGCGTCGCCAATTCTTGAAGACGACGTCGGCGGCGGGGTTCGGTCTCGCCGCGGACCCGCGTCTCGCGTCCTGGATCGCCTCACCCAACGACACGGTCGCGGTGGCGGTGATGGGGTTGAACTCACGCGGTACGGTGCTGGCACGGGCCTTCGCTCGTACGGCAAACGCCACCGTGACGTATGTCTGTGACGTGGACTCGCAGGTGCTCGCCAAGGCCGCCACGACGGTCACCGAGGCTCAAACGAAGGCTCCCCCTCCCAAGGCGATCTCGGACTTCCGACGCGCGCTCGAGGACAAGGCCGTAGACGCGCTCGTGATCGCGGCGCCGGACCACTGGCACGCGCCCGCGGCGATCCTGGCGATGCAGGCAGGCAAGCACGTGTACGTCGAAAAGCCGTGCGGCCACAATCCGGGCGAGGGCGAGTTACTCGTCGAGGCCCAACGCCGGTATCGGCGCGTGGTGCAGATGGGCACCCAGCAGCGCTCGGCGCCGCAATCGATCGAGATCGTCCAGGCCATCAAGGAGGGTCTCGTCGGGCGCCCCTATCTGGCGCGCGCCTGGTACGACAACACTCGCGGCACGATCGGGCGCGGCAAGGTCGCCCCGGTGCCGACGCGCCTCGACTACGAGCTGTGGCAAGGGCCGGCACCCCGCACGCCATACCGGGACAACGTCATCCACTACAACTGGCATTGGTTCCGGCGCTGGGGCACGGGCGAGATCTGCAACAACGGCACGCACGAGATCGACGTGTGCCGCTGGGCGCTGGGCGTGGACACCTGCGTTCGGGTGACGTCGACCGGCGCACGCTACCACTTCGACGACGACTGGGAGTTCCCCGACACGCAGGAAGCGTGCTTCGAGTTCCCGGACGGGCGGACGATCATCTGGCAGGGGCAGAGCTGCAACGGCCTGATGACCTACGGCCGCTCGCGTGGCTCCGCGATCCTCGGCACCGGCGGAAGCGTCGTCTTCGACCGCGACGGCTACGCCGTCTACGACCTCAAGAACAAACTGATGAAGGAAGCGCTCGCGGCGCACTCGGGTGACGGGCTCAACGTCACCGCCGACGACGACATGACCGGCCTCCACATCGCCAACTTCGTCGACGCGATCCGCACCGGTGTGGCGCTCCGCCAACCGATCGCCGAGGGGGCGAAGAGCGTGCTGCTCTGTCACCTCGGTAACATCGCGCAGACCACCGGACGTGCATTGCGGATCGATGCGGCATCGGGTCGCATCGTGGGGGACGCGGACGCGATGAAGCTGTGGCGGCGGGAGTACGCCCCGGGCTGGGCGCCCGTCGTGTAGTGGCGGACCGGCTCATCCTCCACGAGGACCGGTTCTTCGATCCCGACACGAGCGTCCGGCGCGTGGCGCGGACGCTGTACGAGGAGACGCGCCGGCTCCCGATCATCTCGCCGCACGGTCACGTCGATCCCCGCCTGCTCGCGGAGAACACGCCGTTTCCCGAGCCCACGTCGTCGATCGTGCGCCCCGACCACTACATCCTGCGGCTCCTGTACGCGCGCGGCCTCCCGCTCGAGGGGCTGCTCGAGGGCGACCCGCGGGCGGCGTGGCGTCTGTTCGCCGAGCACTACTACCTGTTTCAGGGCACGCCTACGGGGGCATGGCTCGACTACGAGCTCCACCAGGTGTTCGGGATCGACGAGCGGCTGGATGGGGAGACGGCCGACCGGACCTACGATGCCATCGCCGAGCGTCTGCGGTCTCCCGAATTCCTGCCGCGGGCGCTGTTCGAGCGGTTCGACATCGAGGTGCTCGCCACGACCGACAAGGCGAGCGATCGGCTCGATCATCACCGCGCGATCCGTGAATCCGGTTGGGGTGGAAGGGTGATTCCCTGCTTCCGCCCCGATGCGGTGTTCAAAATTGCGGCGCGCGGCTGGCCCGCGGAGCTCGAGGCCCTGGGACGGGAGCACGGGACGCCGCTCGTGGATTACGCCGAGTTCGTGGCGGCACTCGAGGACCGACGGCTCTGCTTCAGAGAGCTGGGCGCTACCGCCACGGACCACGCGGTGGTGGACCCGTACACCAACGGGCTGCGGCCGGAGGAGGCCGAGGCCCTGTTTCAGCTCGCGCGCCAGGGGAAGGTGACCGCGGCTGACGAGCGGCGTTTCGAGGGACATCTCCTGATGGAGATGGCGCGGATGTCGCTCGCGGACGGGCTCGTCATGCAGATCCATGCGGGGGCGTTTCGCAACCACAACGCGCCGCTGTACGAGCGGTTCGGTCCCGACCGGGGCGGCGATATTCCCGTCGCCACCGAATTCACCCGCAATCTCCGGCCACTCCTCAACGCATGCGGCAACGATCAGCGGCTCACGCTCGTGCTATTCACGCTGGACGAATCCACGTACAGCCGGGAGCTGGCGCCCCTCGCCGGTCACTATCCGGCGGTACGGCTCGGGGCCCCGTGGTGGTTCCAAGACTCGCTCGAAGGGATGACGCGGTTCCGTCGGCGCACGACCGAGACCGCCAGCATCTACAAGACCGCCGGCTTCAACGACGACACGCGGGCCTTCTGCTCCATCCCGGCGCGCCACGACCTGGCGCGCCGCGTGGACGCGAGCTATCTCGCGGGGCTCGTGGCGCGTCACGTGATCACGCTGGATGACGCGCGCCGAATGGCGCGGGCGCTCGCTTACGACCTCGCCAAGGAGACGTACAAGCTATGGCGCTGATCGACACGAACCACCAGCGGGCCGCCTGGCTCGTGTTGTTGCTCGGAGTCGCGCTGCTCATCGCCCTCACGCCCTATGCGACGGGCATCATCGGCATCCCGGTGTTGTATGCGATCTTCGCTCCGGCACACGACTGGCTGGGGATGCGGATGCGGCCCCGCCTCGCTGCCACCTTGGTGGTAGTGCTCGCGCTGTTCCTGATCGTCGTCCCGGGCGTCTCGTTTGCCGGTCTCATCGTGTCGCAGGCGCAGGAAATCGCCGGTAGCGTCGTGCGGAATCCGCTACTCGGTCGTCTCCGGGAGCTGCGGATCGGCGGCGTGGATCTCGGACCGCGCCTCGCCGACCTGGGCGCCCAGCTCGTGGGGTGGATCGGCTCGTCGGCGTTCGGGCTGGTCGGCACGGCGACGCGGCTTACGCTCAACCTGACGATCTCGCTGTTCGGCCTCTTCTATCTTCTGCTCCAACCCGGGGAGACGTGGCAAGCCGTACAGCCGTACATTCCGTTCTCGTCGAAGAACACGGAAAAGCTGCGCCAGCGGTTTCGCGACGTCACCAGTGCGACCATCATCGGCACCGGTCTCACCGCGGCAATTCAGGGCTTGCTGGTCGGGTTGGGCTTCTGGGTGACGGGCCTCCCGAATGCGGTGTTTTGGGGCGTGGTGACGGTCGTCTTTGCCATCCTCCCCGTCGTGGGAAGCGGCCTGGTGTGGGGGCCGGGCGCGCTCGCGTTGGTCCTGGGCGGCCGCACTGCCCCCGGCCTGTTGCTGGCCCTCTGGGGCGCGGCGGTGGTCGGCAACGTCGACTACGTCATCCGCCCGAGGATTTTCAAGCGCTGGGCACACGTCCATCCGCTCGTCACGCTGCTGGGCGCGCTGGCGGGGGTGCCGTACTTCGGCATTCTCGGACTGCTGATCGGCCCGTTGGCGCTCTCGTACTTCTTCGAGCTGGTCAAGATGTACGGCGAGGAGTATTTGGCGTAAGGCCTCACTGCGGTGGGATCAGGCCTTTTAGGAGCGCGAGCGCCACCCCGTTGGTCCACCCGAAGCCGTCCTGCGTCGCGTACTCCCCGCCGCCGGCGCGGCGTTGGAGATCGACGACGTCGTACTTCTCCATCATCTTGCCGGTCGAACGGTAGGTGCGCTGGTTCAACGCGAGCCAGCGATCGCGCGCGTCGGCGGCCTGGTCACGAGCGCCGTAGCGGCGCACCCCTTCGATCGTCAGCCACTCGAGCGGCGGCCAGCCGTTGGGTGCGTCCCATTGCTGCCCCGACGCGATCAGCGTGGTGACGAACCCTCCCGGTTTCAGGAAGTCTCGCTCCAGGCGCGCCGCGACCGCCCGCCCTTGCTCCGGCGTCGCGAGCCCGAAATACAGCGGCGCCGCGGCGGCCAGGCTGGGACGATCCCTCACACGCTCGCCGGTGCGCCAGCGCACGTCGTAGAAGAAGCCGTCGGGGGAATCGTACGTGGCGGCGAGTAGGGCCCGGCGGCGCTCCTCCGCCGCCGCGGTGTAGCGCCTCGCGACCTCCGCATCTCCCGCCCTGCCCCGCGCCGTGCGGAGCGCGGCGATCATTCGCTCGGCGTAATACAGGAGGCTGTTCAGGTCCACGGGAACGAGGTCCGTGGTCTCGAGCGTCCGCAGGTCCTTCGGGTCGCGCAGCCAGCGACTCGAGAAGTCCCAGCCGCTCTCCGCCGTGGCCCGGACATTCCGATAGAAGTCCGCCCGGCGGGCTTCGGGGAGTGTCCGCCCCAGCTCGTAGTCGGGACGATACGACTCCGGCCGGGGATCGGAGCGGTCGTCCCAGTAGCGGTTGAGCACGGTCCCGTCCTGCAGTCGGACGACGCGGCGGTGCGCCTCGCCGCGCCCGAGCTGCTCCGCGCCCTCCATCCAGAAGGCGTGCTCCGTTTCGAGGGCATCGAGGTACCGCAGGGCATGTGCCGTGTCGGTTGCTCGCGCGTACAGCCCGACCATGGCCGCGAAGAACGGCGGCTGGCTGCGACTGAGGTAGTACGTGCGGTTGCCGTTTGGGATGTGCCCGATCTCGCCGACCAGATGAGCGAAGTTGTCGAGCATGTTGCCCACCAGATCGATCCGGCCGCTCTCGATCAGGCCCAGCATCGTGAAGTACGAGTCCCAATAGTACACCTCGCGGAACCGGCCGCCCGGGACGACGTAGGCGTTGGGAAGCGGAATCAGCGACGAGCGCGCGTCGACGCTGTCGGGCGGACGGGTGAGCACGGGCCACAGAGCGCGGATGTGCTCTTCCATAGTCTGCATGGTATCAGTGCGAAACCCCTCACCAACCGGGCGCGGCAGCTCGAAATACTGCTCCACAAACGCCCGCAGGCTGAACCCCGGCGCGCCGCGCGTAGCGGCGTAGCGGGCGACGATGTCCGCGGGAGCCGTGCGCGGCCGAGCGTCGACGAATGTTTTCGAGTCGGGGAAGATGCCCGATAGTTGGACCGCGGCGAAGAGAGGGCCCAGGTCGCGGGACGGATCGAAAACGGCAGGTTGGGGGAGGTTGGAGGAGGTTGGGGAGGTTCGGGAGGCGGTGTCGGGTCGGCAGCCTACCGCCACGGAGCAGGCCGCTACGAACGCGATCGACCTCCCCCAACCTCCCCAACCTCCCCTAACCTGCCCCAGCCTCGCCCCAGCGCTCATCTGAAAATGATCCAGAGCACGCCGAGCGTCGCGGCGAGGGCCACCGAGAGCACGACCTCGAACCTCCGCTCGCCCGCTGTCTCAGGCTCCTTCACCACGGCGCCCCCCGCCCCCGGCTCGCTGGGTCGCCCGTAGGTGAGTCCCGCGGTCTTTTCCGGAGCGGGCGGCGGCGTCGCCAAACTCACGACGAAGAGCACTGCCGTGCTGATCACGAAGAGCAGCACCGCGTAGTGCAGGAAGTTGATGGTGGCGATCCAGTGCCACAGGGTACCCGGCTCGAGGCCGCCGCCGGTGGTGGCCTTGTTGACCAGTTCGAGAACCAGCCGCAGCACGCCGAGCACGAGACCCGTCACGAGCGATGCCATCGCGCCGGCGCCGTTGAGCCGTCGGTAGAACAGGCCGAGCAGGAAGCAGGCGGCAATCGGTGGCGCGATATAGGCCTGGACGCTCTGGAGATAGATGTAGATCTGCGACGAGATGTACTTCATGAACGGAATCCACACCAAGCCGAGCACCACCATGACACCAGCGGAAATGCGGCCGACGTTCACCAGCTGCGCTTCGCTCGCGGCCGGACGCATTTTGCGATAGACGTCCCACGTCAGCAGCGTGGAGCACGCGTTGAACGCGGAGGCCAGCGAGCTCATCAGCGCCGCGAGCATTCCCGCGAGCACGAGACCCTTGATCCCCTCCGGCAGCAGCCGGGTGACCAGCGTGGGGTACGCCGAGTCCGCGTTGTTGTGCACGTCCGCGAACAGCGCCGCCGCGACGACGCCGGGCAGCACGAAAATAAAGACCGGAAGAATCTTCAGGTAACCCGCGAAGATCGTCCCGGTCCGCGCTTCCTTGATGTTCTTCGCGGCGAGAACGCGCTGCACGATGTGCTGATCGGTACACCAGTACCAGATCCCCAGGATCGGAGCGCCGAAGACGATGCCGGTCCATGGGAAGTCCGGGTGATTGATCGGCTTCCACATCGAGAAGAAGCCTTCCGGCACCTTCGCTTCGAGGGCCGTGATGCCGCCGACGCGTGAGAGCCCGATCGCCATCAGGGTGATCGATCCGAGGATCAGCACGATCGCCTGCAACACCTCGGTGTAGACCACGGCGCGCAGCCCGCCAAAAATCGTATACAGCCCGGTGACGACGATGAGGACGATGGCCGCGGTGTAGAAATTCCACCCCGTCACGGCGCGAATCACGACCCCGCCGGCGTACAGCGTCACGCTGATCTTCGTGAGGACGTAGCCGATCACCGAGACCCAGGTGAAGTACGTGCGGGATGCCGAGTTGTACCGCCTCTCCAGAAACTCGGGCATCGTGTAGACGCCGCTCTTCAGGTAATACGGCACGAAGAGCCAGCCGAGCAGCAGCAGGATGAGACACGCCAGCCACTCGAAGTGCCCGACCGCCAGTCCGCTCGCCGCACCCGTGCCGGCAAGTCCCACCAGGTGCTCGGACCCGATGTTCGAGGCGAACAAGCTCGCGCCCACCGCGAACCAAGCGACGTCGCGGCTCGCGAGAAAGTAGTCGGAGCTTACGTTCTTTTCGCGCCGCGCGGCCCAGTAGCCGATCCCCAGCAGCACCAGGAAGTACGCGGCAATCACCAACAGGTCGAGCAGGACGAGTGAGGTCATGGGTGTGTGGGCTCGAGGAGATATTGAACAGCGAGGTCGGTGAGACTCCACAACTGCACATCGGAGCTGGTCCCGTAACGCGCTGGGACCAGCCGCCCGTCTTCGATGCGATAGCTCCACAGCTCCGCGTGCCGCAGGCCGGAGGCATCCACCGCGGCCACGATTTGTTCGATTGCGCGTCGGACAGTCGGACAGTCGGACGGCCTGACTGTTATGCGCTCGCAGTCCGACTGTCCGACCGTCCGACCGTCCGACTGTCTCGCCAGCCCCGCAAGAAGGATGTTCACGTCCCGCCCCCACACCACCGTCGGGGAGTGGTAGGCGTCCTTGCGGAACTGCTCCCAGACGCTCCCTGGGGCGTAAGCGTCGTTCGCGGTAACGGGGCCGAGGTTGGCGACGAATAGACCAACCGGATACGGTGCGAGAATCGGTGCGATCAGCTCGCGCACCCGGTCTGGTTCCAGCGAGTCGACGAGCAGCAGCATGGCGGGATCGGTGTTCACGATCGGGATCGGTCGCCCCGCGGGGTCGAGCGAGAGGGCGAGGAACCGGAGTGTGTCTGCCGGCGGGCCCCCCCCTCCGCGGCGCAGCACGCCTTCCCAGTAGTCCCGCTCACCCGGAGGCAGCGAGGCGAGTCGGGCGGCGATGCGACGCGACGCCTCGGCGGGCGCCAACACTACCCGAAAGTGTCGTTCCGCCCTACGCCAGACGGCCACCGCCTGCTCGAGCGCCGCGCGATCGCGCACGTAGCGGGCGAGCGGCTCGGTCTTGGGAACCACCGGTGTCACGCCGATGGTCTTCAAGGCATCCAGGATCGTCGCGATGCTCGCGAGCGCATGCGGCATCCAGATAACGTTCACGTCCATGGCGAAGCGCCCACCGCCGTATCCTACCCGGCTGTCGCGCCAGCTCGCCGAGCTCCAGCTCCCGTCTGGCGCGCGCGGAAAGCTGACGAGATTCGTGGGGATCGGGGCTCGGGCATAGGGTGCCGCCCGTCGCGCCACAAGCGCGAGATTGGCGATGAGCCGCGGGAGATGCCCTTCCCCGAGCAGGAAGCGGCGCTTGCGCTCCACCGGCACCCGCGGGTCTTCCAAGTAGGCGGCCGCCACGAGGGGCAGCTGCTCATCGTCGTCCACCATCCGGTAGTTCTCGCGCGTAACGGCGAGGTGTGCGAGCTCGTCGCGGGCCTGTGCCAGCCGGCCAGCGGCGACGAGCCGATTGTACTCCGCCGCGTGCTCGCGGATTGCCTGGCCCCCGAGGCCCTCCTCGTGACTCACGTCGCCATCGGGCGCGAGCTTCCCCAGGGCGCTGGCGATCACATGCTCGAGCATCTCCGGCGACCACACCGGCTGCATCAAGAGCGCCGCCATGAACATGTCGCGCCCGAAATAGGTGGCGAAGTTAGGCAGCCCGGCCATGAGCTTTTCGCGATAGCACAGCAGCTCCACGCCACGAACCTCGCGCTCGAGCCGCCGGAAGCGCTCGGGATGCGTCGAGTCGGCCCGGACCGCGTCGTAGAAGCGGCGGAAGTCGTCGTTGAAGATCTCGGTGCGCGAGAGCGGCGTGAGCGCCGGCGCGTCGGTGGTGACCCGCACGCTTACGCGCACCGGACCGCCCGCCGGGCGTCGGATCGTTACCGTGCTGCCCTTCACTGTGGGGCCGGTCTCGCGAGTGTCGCCTTCGAGGGCGAGGGTGAGGCGGCTCTTCCCGTCGAAGCTCACCTGCTCCACGCGCACGACCCAGGCAGTGTCACCTTTCGCCGTGCTCACTCGGGGCGCGAGCCGCGCACGCAGCGCATCGAGGGTCTTCACGCCCAGGAGCGCCAGGTGGCGCGCGCGCTCGGCCGGCCTGAGCCGCGCGATGTGGTCAATCAGCTCGGTGAGCTCAGTTTGGACGAACGGAGGCGCATCGAGCGGCATGGTGTCGCGACCCGCGTACTGCAGGTCGCGCTCGACGCGCATCGAGCCAAGCAGGAACTGACCGATTGTGATGTGGGCGGGGAGCTCGAGGGCATAGCTCACTGACCGCGCGCCGTCCGCCGCCCGTGCGATGGTGGCGGGCGCTGATCCCCAGGCGAGCTCGGCGGGCCGCCCGCTCGAGTCGCGGACGGTGAACCCGACGCTCTCGTCGGCCGCGTCGGCCCAGAGCGCGACCACCCGTCCGGTGCTGCCCTTCAAGTAGACCTGAAATGCGTTCCCCGCCGCGTCCCGATAGACGCGCGTCTGATAGCCTTCGTATGCGGTGGGATCGTCGAGCCCGGGCTCCGGGA
Organism: Gemmatimonadales bacterium; assembly: GCA_035538515.1. Classification (GTDB taxonomy): domain Bacteria; phylum Gemmatimonadota; class Gemmatimonadetes; order Gemmatimonadales; family GWC2-71-9; genus AG41. Next base: position 142,151 of record DATLKF010000010.1, on the reverse strand, counting down.
AGGAGAGATAGGGCGGGACGGTGTCGCCGCCCATTGCGCGAGTGAACTCGCGGCTCGGCGCCTGCCCGTCAACGGGCGTGATGTACCCGCTTGAGCGGGAGGGCCGAGCCGCGGCTTCAGCCGCGATCACGAGCAGGATCGCCAGCGGGGCCATGGGCGGCGGGAATCGTACGGCCTCTGGGGCGGTTCCGCCACCCGCCGCGGGCGCCCGCCCTCTTGACGCGCCGGGGGGCCGCGGCCATTCTAGCCGCCCTCATGCGCCGCGCCTTCCTCGTTCTTCTGGTAGCTGCAGCATGCAGTCGCGAGACGGAACGACCCCCGGTGTTCAAGCTGCTCTCCTCGGCTCAAACAGGCATCACGTTCGCCAACACCATCACGACCACCGATTCCGTGAACGTGCAAACGGACCCGTACGTGTACAACGGCGCCGGCGTGGCCGTGGGCGATATCGATAACGACGGCCTGCCGGACATCTTCTTCACCGGCAACATGGTCTCCAGCCGTCTGTACCTGAACAAGGGAAACATGCGGTTCCAGGACATCACGGAATCCGCCCGCGTCACGACGCACACCTGGGCCACCGGCGCTACCATGGTGGACATCAATAACGACGGGTATCTGGACATCTACGTCTCCGTCTCCGGCTTGCAGGGATCCAAGGGGAAGGATCGGGCCAATCTGCTGTTCATCAATAATGGAGATCACACCTTCACCGAGGCCGCGGCGCGATACGGCATCGCCGACACCGGCTATACGACGCAGGCCGTCTTCTTCGATTACAACGGCGACGGATACCTCGACCTCTTCTTGCTCAACAATTCACCCAAGGACTTCGCACGGGGGGCGGCAGACACGCATCCGCTGGGCGTACGCAGTAACAGCCCCGAGAGCTGGAATAAGCTCTATCGCAACAACGGCGACGGAACCTTTACGGACGTTTCGCGCGAGGCGGGGATCCTGCGGCAGGTGGGGTATGGACTCGGGGTGGTCGTGGCCGACTTCAACGGGGACGGGTGGCCCGACATTTACATCTCCAACGACGTCGCCCCCAATGACGTCCTGTACATCAACAACGGAGATGGAACGTTCACCGATAAGGCCGGCGTGTGGCTGAAACATACGAGCTTCGCGGGCATGGGGGTCGATGTCGCCGATTTCAACAACGACGGGCGACCCGACATCCTCCAGGTCGACATGATGCCGGCCGCGCTGAGCGCGCGAAAGCGGATGAGCGGCTTCGTCACGTACGAAAACCAGGCGGAGCTGCGCAGCCGAGGGTTTCGTAACGACTACGACCTCAACGCGTTGCAATTGAACAATGGAGTCACCGCCAAGGGCGATGTTGTGTTCAGCGACATCTCTCGCCTCGCCGGCGTCGCGTACACCGATTGGAGCTGGAGTGCCCTCTTCGCAGACTTCGACAACGACGGCTACAAGGACATCCTGATCACGAGCGGGTATCCCAAGGCGGTGAACGATCTCGAATACCAGTCGGCCGCCTTCAGGGCCCGCCGGGTGGGAGACAATCAGCGGGCGCTGCGGCTCCTGAAGGACCTGCGCAGCTACAGGGTGCCGAGCCATGTCTTCAGGAACAACGGCGATCTGACGTTCTCCGACGAGGCGAAAGAATGGGGGATCGACCAGCCGGGCTTCTCGTACGGCGCCGCGTACGCCGACCTCAACAACGACGGGAAACTCGATCTCGTCATCAATAACATCGACGCGCCGGCATCCATCTACGAGAACATCCTGCCGAACGACGACGCCCATCACTATCTGCAGATCAGGTTGGATGGAGACCCTCCCAACAAACGGGGGATCGGATCGACCTTGATCCTCACTGCCGGCGGGCAGAAGCAGTACCTCTACCATTCGCCGACCCGCGGTTACATGTCCACGATGGACGATCGGGAGCACTTTGGGCTCGGACGCGTCCGACGGGTGGACAGCCTGGAAGTGATCTGGCCGGATGGGCGGGATCAGGTCCTCACCGATCTTGGTGTCGACCGGATGATTACCGTGCGGCAGGTATCCGGTGTCCGGTGTCCGGTGCCCCGTGAGCGGTGTCAGTCCGCGCGTCTGTCCATCGGACACCAGACCCCGGACACCGAACACCTCTTTCATCCCCTCGGGACCCTCAAATACAAGCACCAAGCCGGGAGCTTCGTCGATTACACCGTCCAGGCCCTCTTGCCCTACATGCTGTCGAGTCAGGGCCCTCCGCTGGCCGTCGCGGACGTGAACGGCGACGGGCTCGATGATGTCTTCATCGGCGGGGCGGGCGGGGTCCCGGGCAAACTGTTCCTCCAGCGTCGGGACGGCAGCTTCGTCGAGTCCGCGGGGGGAGGGCAACCGTGGGCTGCCGACACGGGCTACGACGATTGGGGGGCGCTGTTCTTCGACGCCAACGGCGACGGTCGGCCGGACCTGTATGTGGCGAGCTGCGCATATCGGCACGCCCCGACGTCGCGCTGGCTGCAGGACCGCCTCTACATCAATCAGGGCGGCGGGAGATTCGTGCGCGACACTCAGGCGTTGCCGCCGATGCCGACTTGCACGGCCACCGTGGCGGCCGGAGACTTCAACGGAGATGGCCGACCGGATCTGTTCGTGGGCGGGCGCCTCACGCCAAGGAATTACCCGTACCCGACCCGCAGCTATCTGTTACGCAACGACGGCGGTCATTTCACCGACGTCACAGAAGCGATGGCGCCGGAGCTCTTGCATCCTGGAGGAATGATTACCGCCGCCGTCTGGATCGACTTCGACGGGGACGGGCGCTTGGATCTGGTGACGGCCGGCGAGTGGATGCCGCTCCAGTTTTACAAGAACGACGGCCAGCGACTGCACGATGTGACCGCGTCCATGGGTCTGCCGCCACTGCGGGGCTGGTGGTATAGCCTGGTGAGTGGGGACTTCAACCACGACGGCCGCCCTGACCTCGTAGCCGGGAACCTCGGCCTGAATTACACCTATACGACATCGTCGCAGAGCAAGTTCGGGGTGTATGCACTCGACTTCACCGGAAACCGAACCACGGACGTCGTTCTCACCCAGGACATCAACGGAAGGGAGTACCCCTTCTACGGCCTGGCGACGCTCGGTCCGACGATTTATCCGCTGGCCATCCGATTCCCCACCTACGCGGCGTTTTCAGAGGCGTCGATTCCGCAGATGTTCGGCCCGTCCCAGCTACAGCAGGCGCTGCATTACCAGGCGGACACGTTTGCCAGCGTCTATCTACAAAACAACGGCAACGGGACGTTCAGCGTGTCGGCGTTGCCCACGCTGGCGCAGATCGCCCCGATCCGCGGGATCCTCGCGGACGACGTGGACGGCGACGGCAACCTCGACCTGGTCGTGGCCGGCAATCTCGACGATACGGAGCCGAACACCGCTCCGGCTGACGCCGGCAACGGCCTGTGGCTGCGGGGAGACGGTCAGGGCCACTTCACGGCGATCCCCGCGCTGGAGAGCGGCTTTCTCGCGCCCCGGCACGTCACGGGACTGGCCCTCGTGAAAACGCTCGCAGGGAGCGCCGTGCTGGTTGCGAATCACGGCGACTCCCTGCAAGCCTTCCTCATCAGGCGCCGGTAAGGCGCGCCTGATCTTTTTACCAGCCCGGGTTCTGGTTGAGCCGCTTTACTCCTCCCACCACGCTCAAGTCGATCTCGACGGTGGGAATCGGGTAGAGATCATTTAGCGGTGTCGCATACGGTGTCTGCGCACTCTTGTACTGCCTGCGTAAGGGCGTGTCTTCCTTCACCAGGTACGCGGTCATCACGGAGGCGGCGTAGGGACCGCCGTAGCGCCGCAGGTCAAACAGCCGCTGGCCTTCCATGGCCAGCTCGAGCCGACGCTCGATTCGTACCGCGCGTCGGGCGGTGGCCTGGTCGGGGAACGCCGCGCCCGGGTAGGGCGAAACCTTGTAGGTCGCCCAGCCGATCGTCGAGTCGTTGATCGGCACGGCGAGGCGACTGTCCCCGCTGCACTTGGGATACTTCGCCACCAACACGGGATCGGTGGCACCATCCCCGCAGCCTTGAGCCGCCTTGCCGGCGCGCGTCCTGATCTGGTTGACGATGTTGAAAGAACCGACCAGGTCACTGGTCTCAACCTTTGCCTCGGCGTCGAGCAGCAGCAAATCGGCGTAGCGGAAAATGTGGATGTGAACGCCGTTCTCCTGCTCGGGCTGCCAACCGACTTTGCTGACGGCGCCGCTCGCCTTCTCCTGCGCGTTCTTCTTCGGGCTGTACGGGCCGCCGTAGCCGGGAGCGCGGATCCACCCGGCATTGCAGGGCGAGAAACAGGGCGTTTCCAGACCCCAGTCCTTGTAAGGCGCGTTGTACCGGCCGATCGTCCAGTCCATCCGGGGATCGACCGTATCGGTGGGTGACGCCCACCAGATGGAGTCGCGGTTGTTCCAGTTGACGGAGTCGACGAACTGCTTGGGAAGTCCGGTGACACCATCCACCGCGTAGAAGTTCGCGAGGTTCTGGGACGGCTGGTGGAAGCCGCAGCACTTGAACGGACTGCCGGAATGCGGCAGGTTGAGCCGCTCGCCGTAGTTGGAGTTGTTGCCGTTCGGCTCTCCGTCGTTCACCGACGCCTGATACGCGAGGATGGTTTCCGGTCCGTCGGCATATTGATGGAAGCCAGTCCACACGCGATCGAAGCTGACTTCCAGCCCGTACGGGTTCTTCGGGTCCGTCACGATGCTGTCGATGGCCGCAACCGCGGCCGCGTACTGATGGGTGTACACCAACACCCGGCCTTTGTAGGCCCGGGCGGTCCACGAGGTCACTCTCCCCTTCTCCCCATTCCTCGGCGTGGCCGGCAGCAGGGCCGCGGCGGCTTGGAGATCGGCGAGGATCAACTTGGCGACGGAATCCGCTCCTTGGGCCGCATTAGTGTTGTTGGGCTTCCGAGAGTCCTGGTCGGTCTCGAAGTAGTAGGGAACGTTGCCCCACATGCGCCACAATTCGAAGTGGTAGTGCGCACGCAGGAACAGCGCTTCTCCCATGATGCCCATGGAATCGGCGTGCGAGATCTCCCCCGGTTTCGACTGGCTCACGGCCTGCAGCAGTCGAATGGTGGCGTTGGCACGCACCACCCCCTCGTACATACTGGCCCACTTCCGGTCCAGGTATTGCTGCGCCTGATCTGAGCTCCACGCGTACAGCTCGAGCTGGGTCGCCTGAGGCTGGTCTGTGGCCTCCGATCCCTTATACGCGTCGTCACTGGTAATGCTCCCGAACGGCCAGTTACTCGCCGCGCAGCCCCAGTTGCCGTTGGTGGCATTGTTGCAGTCGAGCGACCGGTAGGCGGCGATCAGCGAGCCCTCAACGCCGGCCTTGTTGGACAAGGCATTCACATCCAGGGTGCCTTGCGCGGGCGTATTGAGGAAGTCCGAGCAAGCCCACGTGATCGCCAGGCCGAACAGGAGGCATGCCGTTCCGACCAGCATCCTGAAACGCCATGAGTTTGTCATCGTCGTCCGTCCCTTAAGTGAAGGCGATCGCGTTAGAACGTGGTACTGATCCCGACCGTGAACGTTCGGCTGCTGGGATACACACCCACGTCGACATTGCGGAACTGGTCACGAACGTCGCCCGAAGCTCCGGTGAAGGCCCGCGCCGGCAACGACGGATCGAGTCCGGAGTAGCCCGTGAGCGTGAACAAGTTCTCCGCTTGCACATAGATGCGCCCACCCGAGGGCAGCCAGCTGATCAGGGTCGCGGGAACGGCGAATCCGATCTGGAGCGCGCGCAGCCGCACATAGGTGGCGCTCTCGATAAAGAAGCTGCTGATTTGGTCGCTCTGCTGGTCGTTCTGATTGAGGCGCGGATACTTCGCGTTCTGGTCGCCCGGATTGGTGCAGCCCGCGTCCCCCTTTATGCAGAACGAGTTGGTGAGCCGGTCGTTGACGACGTTGGTCGAGAAATCCCGGAACACGTAGAAGTCCTTCTGGGCGTCGTAAATCTGGCCCCCGAACGACCCGAACAGCGTCGCGCTGAAGTCCCACCGACCCGTTCGGAATCCCAGATTGAGGCCGGCCGTGAAATCGGGATGCGGACTGCCGATGATGGTCCGGTCGCTGGCGTCGATCTTCCCATCGTTGTTTATATCGACATACCGCAGCCCACCCACGACGGCGCCCGGCTGGCAGGGCGGCGTCGCGCACGCGCCGGTGGCGTCGGGCTGATGCGCCTTCGCGGTGGCCGAGTCCGGGAAGTAGCCATTCGCCACCTTGCCAAAGAAGGTGCCGATCGGCTCGCCGACTTCGTTGATGATCGGGTTCCCGATGCGCGTGATCTGCGGGCCAATCGCCGCATCGACGAACTGGTTGAGCTGCCCATCGATCCGCAGGATCACGTTCGAGTAGTGGCTGCCGTTGAAGGCCACGCTCCAGACCTTGTCGGTCCCGATGGTGCCGTTGTACGAGGCGCTGAAGTCTATCCCTCGGTTGCGGATGCTGCCGACGTTCTGAATGGCGGGGGCCGCCGCACCCGCCGTCGAGGGAGTCGCGGGCGGGAAGAGCAGGTTATCTGTGGTGCGCGAATACACATCCACCGTGAAATTCCCCCGCCCTTGGAGAAAGTCGAGGTCGGCGCCGACGTTGGTGGACTTGTTCGTTTCCCACTTCAGGTTGGCGTTCCCCAACTTCGTCTGCCGGTATCCGGTGACGATGCTCGTACCGGTGTTCCCGATGTCGTAGAACGTGTCGCCGCTGCCCCCGCCAAACTGGGACACGATGCGCCCCCCGGGGATCTGCTCGTTGCCGGTCGTGCCGTAGCCGAACCGCAGCAGCACGTTCGAGAAGAAGCCGCCCTGGGGGAAGAACGACTCGCGGGAAGCCCGCCAGCCGATGTTGAACGCCGGGAAGGTGCCCCACCGGTTGCCGGGCGCGAACTTCGAGGAGCCGTCGCGCCGCACCGTGACGCTAGCGTAGTACTTCTCGCCGTAGTTGTAGTCGGCCTTGCCGAAGAAGGAGAGCAGCCGGTCGAAGGACCCCGAGCTGCTGTCGACCTTGGTGGACGCCACCCCCAGCGCATCGTTGATGTAGCGGTCTGAGGGATCATCATTGACCAGCCCCGAGATGCCGCCGTACAGCAAGCGGCCGGTGCTGGAGTTCGCTTCCTGCCCGACCAACACGGCGAGGTTGTGCGGCCCGAACGCGCGCCCATACGTCAGCGTATTCGTCCACGTCCAGCCCGTTATCCGGTTGTCGGTCTGGGTGATGCTGTTGGTGGCGTTGGCCTCCGAGTTCTCGAAGGTCGTCGGGTTGAAGACCGTTTGCTCCTGCTGGAACAGGTTAAAGGAGAACTGGCTGCGCAGCGACAGTTCCGGCCGCACGGCGAACTTTGCAAACGCGTTGCCGAGGGCCCGGTCGACGGTATTGCGGTCGAAGCGGCCCGCCCACGCAATCTTCAGCGGATTGGTGTTATTGCCCAACCCGGTGGCTTTGCCGGAGGCGAAGTGGCCGCCGATGTCGTAGATGGGCACCACGGGCTGCATCAGGATGTTCTTCCCGACGATGTTCCCCTCGCCGAGTGAGAAATCATCGAGTCCCCCGTACGCCTGCTCGCGCGACACGGCGATGTTTTCGCCCAGCGTGAGTTTCGAGCTGCTATTGAACGACGTGTTGACACGCACCGTGCCACGCTGCAGGCGGTTGTAGGCCGCGGTGCCATCCTGCCGGAGGTAGTTGAACGACACGTTGTACGCGTTATCCAGCCCGCCGCCCGTGAGCGCCAGGTTGGCGTCCGTGTACTGCCCAGTCCCGAACACCGCCTTCCACCAATCGGTCCCCTGGCTCCCCGGCATGATCAGCGCGTTGGGATACGAGTAGGCAGCCAGGTTGATCGAGTCCGGACGACCCACCTTGTCCGTGTCGATTACCGTCACCCCAGGGCCGATGTAGGTGTATTTCGGAACCGTCACCTTAGTTGCGGTGTCAGCGCCATGGCCCCACAGCGCTATTACTTCCGGCGGGAGGTTCTGCCCGGCGTTGTGATAGGCCCGCCGAATGACCTCGAAATACTGCAGGGGATCGGTCATCACGAAGTCGTCATAGCCCTTGACCGGGGACGAAACGCCCGTGCGCACGTCGACCGTCGCCGCTTTGCCGCCTGGCCGCCCCCGGCGGGTCTCGATGATGATGACGCCGTTCGACGCCCGCGATCCGTAGATCGACGCGGCGGACGCGTCCTTCAGCACCTGGATTTCGGCGATGTCATTGGGATTGAGGAAATTGAGGTACGAGTCCTCGACCGGCGTCCCATCGATGATGTAGAGGGGATCATTGTTATGGAACGAGCCGACGCCGCGGATGCGTACCGTCGAGCGCGAGCCCGGCGAGCCGCTGTTGTTCACCGTCACGCCCGCCACCTGTCCTTCCATGCGCTGCAGCACGCTCGTGGTGGTCGCCCGGTTCGCGTCCTCGAGATTGACACTCGAGACGGCACCCGTGATGTCCTGCCGCCGCTGGGTCGTATACCCGGTGACGACGATTTCTTGCAAGACCGTCGGCGCCTGGTCCATCGTGACGTCGACCGTGCCTTGCCCGCTCACCGGTCGCTCGGTCGCGCGGTAGCCGATCAGCGCGTAGGACAGCATGGCGTCAGGCGCGGCAACCAGGGCGTAGCGCCCCTGTCTGTCGGTGGCCGTCTGGGTCTGGGTGCCCTTCACCCGCACCGTCACGCCCCAGAGCTTCTCGCCCGTTGTGGCCGACGTGACGGTGCCCGAGACTTGCTGCCCCTGGCTCCACGCCGTGCCGCCCACACCGAGCGCGAGCAATCCAGTCACGGCAATTGCCCGAGTCACAGTACTACGCAGTAGCAGGTTTTCCATGGAACCCTGTCTCCTCAGTCTACAGGTCGACGCATGGACTTCAGGCCTTCCTTCGCATCACATCTCGATGCGTTAGCAGCACGGCTTCGCGACCAACGACCAGTCCCCAGCGATAATTCTTCCACTCGGAATCGTGCGTCAGATGAGTCCCGACGGAGACCTCGGGATGCCGCTTCAGGGAAACCGGGGCGGCCATCGCGGAGGACGCAGTGACGGAGGTCTGGCCAAGCCCCGAGTGGCGCCGAGCTGGCGAGTAGGAGGGCGACACTCCACCCTACACGTGAAATCTGCACGGCAACGAGGTGACAGCCTCGTACCATACGCCTGCCCTCCGACCAGCGTAGACGGGTCACCAGCGGAGCTAGGGAATCGGCAGCGGCTCTGAAATACCGCCCAAACGGGAACCCCGCAAGGTCGGGGGGTACTCCGCCAGCCAAACGGAGTAGTTGCGAAACCGAACGGCTCTACTTGACGAACCCCACCGCCGCCGCCATTGTACCGGGCTCCCAAAATCACTCGTGCGACGATGGTCGACCTCGGCCGCTACGCCGCCTACACCCAGCGACTGCTGACCTCCGTGCTCACCACACCGGGCGACACGACGGAGGCGCTGCGGCGAGCCGTGGTGGGGCGAGCGGCACGCCTCGGAGGGGCGCAGTCAGGGGGAGAAGACGTGCCCCCCGTGCTCGTGGGCTATGTCGATAAGGTCGCCCGGCACGCCTACAAGGTGACCGACGAAGACGTCGCCGCCCTGCAGCGTGCGGGCACGTCCGACGACGCCCTGTTCGAGATCACCGTCGCGGCGGCGCTCGGCGCGGCGCTGGGACGGCTCGAGCGCGGGCTCCGGGCTCTACGGGGCCAGGAGCAGGACTGATGCGTCTCCGCGCAGTCGAGCACCGACACCGGTTACCGCAGCGGCTCAAACTGCTGCTGATCCGACTCCTGAGCGGGCGCCGGGTCCCCGACGTGGTCAAGACGCTGCTGTATCGGCCGGAGTTCTTCGGCGGGCCCATGTGCGGCTGGACGCAGGCGGTGATGCGCGGCCCGTCCGCGTGGAGCGTCGGGGAGCGGGAATTGTTCGCCGCCTTCACCTCACGCCTGAATCAGTGTGTCTTCTGAACCGAGTCGCACGGCGCGGTCGCGTCGCTGGCGCTCAGGCACGAAGGCAAGAAGGATGACACGCTGGTCGCGGCCGTGCTCGAGAACTGGCGCACCGCTCCGCTCGACTCGAGGCTGCGGGCCGCCCTCGGCTTCCTGGAGAAGCTCACCCTCGCGCCCACTGAGGTCTGCCCCGTCGACGTCGCGCCACTCCGCGCCGCCGGAGTAGGCGACGCGGCTATCGAGGATGCGATCCAGGCGTGTGTGCTGTTCAACATCTATGACCGGCTCGCCGACTCGATGAATTGGTACCTACCGGGACCGGATGGGTATGCCGCGTCGGGGCGTAACCTGATGCGTCGAGGTTACCTGATCTAGTGGCTCGGGGTTCGGGGCTCGGGGTTCGGGGCTCGAATGCCCCACCCGAACTTCGAGCCCCAAGCCCTGACCACTCGTGTGTTGTAGGTCTCCACAAACCGCCGGTGCTCGGCGTCGGTCGGGAACTCCTCCTCGAGACCGTACGGATAGCGGGTCATGCCGTGGAACGGCAGCGGCGCCACCGTCCCGCCGCTCGCGGTGTTCAAGTCGGCGTCTTTCATCCAGGCATCCGTATAGAGCACGAAGTCCCGCGTCCAACCGGGAGGCAGTGCCGGCGCGGCCGTGGCATCGAACTGCAGCGCCGTCTCGTCGCCGGGGCCGAAGATGACGTACTCGTCATCCGACGCGCCGAGCAGCGACAACACGTCGCCGTAGCGCGTGAGCGCGCCCGGAATCGGCGCCCATGGGGGGGGCTCCCGCGAGACGTCGTTGTAGTCGTACCACTGGGGCCCGTACCGCCCGCCTTTCCGATACATGCGGGAGAATCCGCGATACCGGAGATCGGCGGCGAGTGTGCGCAACGTGGTTACGGTCACCGGGCTGCCCGAAGCCGTGGCGGCGACGAACGCGCGGTCCCAATAGATCTCCATGTTGGTGCGAATCCGCACGCGCTTGTCCCGGCTCAGAAACTTCCCGGTGAGGTCCGCGATGACCGTCTTGTTCTTGCCTGCCGGAAAACCGAGATCGGGAATCACGGTTTGCCACTGACCGGCGGCGTCGCGCACCTGCAGCTCGAGCGGAACGACCCGCAACGACTGGGACTGGGCTAGCGCCAGGTTGATGCTCGCGTCCGTCGGATAGATCCAGCCGGTCAGGAAGAGAAACACACTGTCCATGCCGGCGAGGTCGCCGAAGTCGAGCACGAGATCGTGCAGCTCGGTCAGCCCCTGATAGCGTGCTGGGGCGAACGTCGCGGCGTAGACATGATCCTGCGCACGGAGCGCGGGAAGCAGGTCGTTGCCCAGCTCGTCGGTCGCCGCGAGCGGCGGGCGCGGACGCGCGACCTGGTAGAGGCGCAATGACGACAGTCCCGCAGGGGCAAACCGCTCGTTCAGGTAGACCTGCACCGAGTCCGGGTGGTCCACCGCGAGCAGCCTGATCTCGTCGAGGTACGCCGTCTCCCACAGCTCCTCGGTCAGCCGCAGCTCGTACCGACCGTCGCGGGGCTGGAGCAAGCCGCTCGGGATGTGCAGATATTCCTGGGACGCCCGTGGCGAAGCGGACAGGAGCCCACCCTCGCGTGTCATGATGCCCAGCGGCATCCCCAGCGCGCTGTTCCACATGACGTCCGTTGCGAACGTGAAACCGCTACCGTCCCACACGTACAGGAAGGGGCATGACCCCTTGAGAAGCTGCTGCTCGAGTACGTCCTCTTCTGTGCCGGGATAATAGACCGTCTGCCAGACGCCGTTGGGCCAACGCACGCGCAACACGTCGGCCTTCAAGCGCTTCCCTAGGCCGAAGTGAGTCACGCGATCCGTCACGAGCCGCATCTGGTACAGATCCTGCGCCCGCAACTCGAGCGTGGCGCCGAGTCCGAAGCCGTTGTTCTTCCCGCTGCCCTGGCGCAACGCGGCGAGCCGCACGTCGACATACTGGCTCACGTTGCCGCCGTCGTTGCGGAGCAGCCGGGGCTTGCCGTCCCAGCCGACGACGATCAGATCGAGATCGCCGTCCTGGTCGAAGTCGGCGACAGCGGCGGCCCGCCCAGCCCTCAGGCTATCTGGAAGGATGGTCGAGACGTCCTCGAACCCGTGCGTCACGTCGTTGCGAAACAAGAAGACGCCGCGCTTGTTGGAGGCTGCCTTACCGACCACGAGCAGGTCGAGCCAGCCGTCGTTGTCGAAGTCGAAGAACACGGCATCTAGGCCGGCGACGCCGCTCAGTGTCCGCCGCAGCGGGCGCGTACGGGCGTCGATTTCGAACGTTCCATCACCCCGGTTGTGATACAACGTCGGATCTGTGCCATCGAGCGACGTGACGAAGAGATCGAAGAACCCGTCGTTGTCATAATCGCCCACCGCAACCGCGCCGGCGTGGCGAGGGGCGCCGGCGAGTCCGCTGGTCGCCGTCACATCTTCGAAGCGCCCTTGACCAAGGTTATGGAAGAGGTGCAGGCGCCCATCGGCGCCGACCACCGCGACATCAGTGCGGCCGTCGTCGTCGAAGTCCGCGAATGCCGCGTCGCGGCTCGAGTCCATGGCGAGGCCCATCGGCCCGGCCATCTCACGGAAGGTGCCGTCGAGGTTGTTGCGGTAAACCCGGTTTCCGCGTGGCGAGGCGAGGAAGAGATCGAGGTCGCCGTCGTGGTCCAAGTCGACGAAACGCGCGGTGGCGGCTCCCCCAGAATCGGCGAGCCCGGCGGAAGTGGCGACGTCGCGGAACTTGCCTCCGCCCTCGTTGCGGAACAGGCTCGCGCGTCCCGCGCTCGCGACGTACAGATCGAGTCGCCCGTCGTTATCGAAGTCTCCGAACGCCGCGGCGGTCGCACGACCGCGGAGCGCGACACCGGCACTGGCCGTCGTCTCGACGAATCGTCCCAACGTTCCCCGGAACAGGTGGCCGGCGACGAACAGGTCCTCGACCTCGTCGTCGTCATAGTCGCTGGCCGCGAGCGCCACCGCCCGTTGGAGCGACGCCGCCAGGCTCTCAGGGAGTGCCTCCACGCCCTCGAGCCCGCTCCCCGCCGTGACGTCGGTGAAGCGGATCGCTGCCGCGACCGCCCGGGCGTTCTGTTTGGGGACAGCGAGGTTGGGGTTGAACGTCAGGACGGGATAGCCCACCAGCGGGCCACTTGCCCCACCGAGGTGCTCCAAGCCGACCTGATAGGCGGCGGTGACGTCCATCGCTCGGTGAAACAGCGTCGCCTGAGCTGCGGCTTCGGATGCCCGGCCGGTGCGCGCCAGCCGGAGGCCCGCATTGAAGAACCGCGCCGCCTCGCGTGGCAATTGCGGGAGCTGCCGTTGCAGCGTTTCGAGCTCGGCGGCCGCATCGTCGGCCGCGCCGCGAGCCAGTAGTAGATCGATCAGCTCGAGTCTCGCCACGATGTTCACCGGAGCACGGGCCACGAGCAGGCGCAGCAGGCCTTCTCGTTGCTGCCGCTCGCTTGGATCAGTAGACCGCCCAGCCAGCTGCGCGAGGGCAAACAGCGCCCGGATGTCCGTGGAATCGCGCCGCCGGACGCGTTCCACTTCCCGACGGGCATCGGCCGCTCTCCCCGTCTCCTCGAACACCCGGGCGAGCATGAGCCCGACGTCACTGTTGGTGGAATCGAGTGCCCGCGCGCGCGACAGCCGGGCTTCGGCCTCGCGGTAGCGACCTTCCCGCAAGTAGACGAGACCGAGGTTCGTGTAGCCGAGCGCCTGGTCGGGTGCGAGCGCCACGACCTTCTTGAACTCCGCTTCGGCGCGGGGCAGCTGGTTCTGCTGCAGGTACGCGAATCCCCACGTGCGGGCGGTCACGGCGGAGTCACTGCGTGCGACGGAATCCGCGCCGGATGTCCCTCCGCGGCACGCGAGGAAAAGCATGCCCCCAAAGAACGCGGAACGCGGGAGTCGGAACGCGAAACATGCCGTCCAGCCCCGATGTCGGTCGTGCGCCTCCGGATCAAACCTGAGGTTCCGCGTTCCGCATTCCGCGTTCCGCATTTTCATGGGCCGCAAGATCGCCCGCGTCGCGCGGGCAGACAAGTCTAGGTATCGTTCACGCCGTGACCCTCCCGTCGTGGCGCCGCGGCGCCGTCGTGGCGTCGTTTCTCCTCGCCATCGCGCTGGTGATTGCCCTCAACGGCCGCGCCGAGCGAGGAACCGCCGATTCGGATACGCCCGGGTTCCACTTCTCGGAGGTCGCGCATCAGGTCGGCATCGATTTCCTGCATCACGGGCCGACGCTCGACCGGAAGCTCGACAACATCGCCCCACTCGTGGGGGCGTTGGGAGCATCCGTCTCGGTCGCCGACGTGAACAACGACGGCTGGCCCGACCTCTATTTCACAAACAGCCGGTTCGGACAGCCCAACGCGCTGTACATCAATCGCGGCGACGGCACGTTCGCAGACAGCGCCAGTGTGGCGGGCATCGCGAACGTGAATCGGCCGGGCGAGGGCGTCTCGATGGGGGCCGTGTGGGGGGACTATGACAACGACGGGCTCGAGGACGTGCTCATTTACAAGTGGGGCTACCCCCAGCTGTTCAAGAACATGGGCAACCTGCGCTTCAAAGACGTGACGGTGGCCGCTGGCTTGCACCAATGGATGAACTCGAACGGGGCGGTATGGTTCGACTACGATCGCGACGGGCTACTCGACCTGTACGTCACAAGTTATTTCCGGTCCGACATCGACCTCTGGCACCTGAAGACCACGCGCATTATGGAGAACAGCTTCGAGTTCGCGAGCAACGGCGGCGGACATCGACTGTTTCACAACCTCGGGAACGGGCGCTTCGAGGACGTGACCGACAAGATGGGCGTTGGGAGCAAGCGCTGGACGCTCGCCGTCGCGGCGGGAGACTTCAACGGCGACGGCTGGCCCGATCTGTTCCTGGCGAACGACTACGGACCGGAGGAGCTGTACTTGAACGACCACGGCCGCCGCTTCGTGCTGAGCCGGGTGGGCCTCGAGAACGATTCCAAGAGCGGCATGTCGGCCACGCTCGGGGACGTGATGAACCGCGGCCGACTGGACGCGTTCGTGACCAACATCTCGGAGCCCGGCTATCTGTTTCAAGGCAACAACCTGCGCCTCAACTTTCTGCCGGAGCTGGGGCGCTTTCAGCAAGCAGCCGAGGGCGCGCTCGTGGACGCGGGGTGGGCCTGGGGGGCGCAGCTCGGCGACCTGGACAACGACGGGCGCAACGAGCTGTTCATCGCCAACGGCTACGTGTCGGCCGATCGCGATAAGAGCTACTGGTACGCGATGTCGAAGATCGCCGGGGCGAATGGCAACGTGTTCGAGGACGCGAAGACGTGGCCGGCGATCGGGAGCGCCAGCCTGTCGGGCTACGAGCGGTCGCGTGTGCTCGTCAACCGCGGCCTGACGGGCTGGAAGGACGTCGCCGCCGCGGTGGGCGTAACGGACGAGTACGATGGGCGCGCGGTGGCGCTGGTCGACCTCTTCAACCGCGGAGTGCTCGATGTCGTCGTAGCGAACCAGAACCAGCCGGCACTGGTCTACAAGAACAGCGTCACGCCCGGGAACCATTGGATCGAGTTCAAGTTGGTGGGAACCCATAGTAACCGGAGCGCGATCGGCGCCGAGGTCACGGTCGAGACCAGCGCGGGGCGCCAATTGAGAATCGTGGACGGCGGCATGGGCTTCGCGAGCCAGAATGACCGCCGGCTCCACTTCGGCCTCGGCCAAGCCACGCAGGTGGACCGCGTCGCGATCCGCTGGCCGTCGGGCACTGTCCAGACGCTCGAGCGCGTCGGCGTGGACCAGCTGCATACCATTACGGAGCCGGGATCTCCACGCTAAAGCGTGGGCTCGGCGAGACCCTGTGCTGAAGCACACGTACGCTTTAGCGTTGCGACGCGCCGAGCCCATCCTTCAGGATGGGTGGGCGCGCTTGGGCCGGCTGGATCCCCGCTATCCCGTCTCTTTCCTTATTACGCTGATCCTGGTGCTGGGCGAGGCGCGCTACGGAATCCTCGGCGGCTATTCGCGGCTCATCATCGCGCTCGGCACGAGTGTGGCGACGGAGCTCCTGCTGTCGCGTTGGCTCCGCGGGCGCTTCGCCAACGTGGCGAGCGCGTACATCACGGGCATCAGCCTGGCGCTCCTGATCAAGCCCCGTGCCGATTTACTGTGGCCGTTCGCGCTCGGCGGTTTCCTCGCGATCGCCTCGAAGTACGTGCTGCAGTACCGCGGCCGCCATCTCTGGAACCCGAGCAACTTTGCCATCAGCCTCCTCCTCGTCGCGGCGCCGGCGAGTGTCGCCATCCTCAGCCATCAGTGGGGAAACGAACTGGCGACGAACGCGGTCATCTGGTGCTTCGGACTCTTGATCGTGTCGCGGGTTCGGATGCTGCACGTGACGCTCACGTACGTGGTGTGCTTCATCGTATTCGCCCTGGTGCGTATCTGGACCGTCGGCGGTCCCCTGCTGGCCGAGATCGCGCCGATCACCGGGCCGATGTACCAGCTCTTCATCTTCTTCATGGTGACGGACCCGAAGACGACGGTGAGCACGGTCCGAGGGCGGATGATCGTGGCCGGCTGCGTCGCGCTCGCGGAGGCAGCCATTCGGCTGGCGGCGGACTATCACGTGGCGGCGCTCTCGGCGCTCTACCCTGCCCCGCCGATTCTCGCGTTGGCGATCGTCGGCCCGCTAGCGAACGTCGTCGATCTGCGCAAAAGCCGCGTTGTCCCGCTTGTTTCTGCATAAATTGGATGCCGCACTCCGCGAGCGGAAACCTAGTTTGGCCGCGTGTCCCCTTGTGTTCCTCCGGCCGAGCCGAGCACGTTATGGGCATGCCTGAAATGCTGGAACGCTGGACCGCGGCGCGCGTGCGCGAGCTGCCCGACGACGGCCGACGCTACGAGGTCGTGGACGGGGAGGTGCTGGTGACTCCCGCGCCCACGTTCGATCACCAGCGCACCGTCGCCGAGCTGCTCCTTGCGTTGCATACGTACCTCGACCGAATCAGGGCCGGCGAGGTTGCCATCTCACCGGCGGACATCGAGTTCGATCCCGCCACGCTGGTGCAGCCGGATGTCTTCGTGGTGCCGCTGGAGGGTGGACGCCGCCCCAAACGCTGGGCGGACATTCGACAGCTCGTGCTTGCCATCGAGGTGCTGTCTCCGTCCACAGCGCGGGCCGATCGCACCGTTAAGCGGCGTCGTTACCAGCGCGCCGGTGTGCCCGAGTGCTGGGTGGTGGACCTGGACGCGCGTTTGGTGGAGCGATGGCGGCCGGGAGACGAGCGGCCCGAGGTGCTCGCCGAGCGGCTGGTGTGGCACCCGGATCCGGAGGTGCCGGTGTTCGAGCTGGACCTGGTGAGATTCTTCGCCCGGGTGCTCGCCGAGGAGTAGTCGCTACCGCCCGACCAGCTCGAGCACTAAGCTCTCCCGCGCCTTGATCTCGGCAAGCGGAACGTAGTCCCTGATTCGTCACTCTCCGCTCACCTTCAGCACCGTCAGGCCCTTCAGGTCACCGATCCCGTCACCGTCGGAGTCGTAGGACGAGCGGAGCGGACAAACACCTCGTAGCACACGGCACCGCGCGTCCAGGTGTTGCCTGCTGCGTGACGGCCGGAAGGGGCCCCTCCCCCCGCGAGCGCCGCGCCCAGCGCGATGGCGACTCGTGTCGTGGGTGCTACCGCTTCATCAATCAGCGTGCTGGTACGTTATGGAACGGCTGTGTGACCCGGACTGCTACCGCCAGGCCGTGCCGCTGAGCCGGACTGAAGTGTACCTCCCTCAGCCCGTCTAAGACGACCTCCGTCCAAGCCGGCGCGGTCTCCTCCACGACCCGGACATGACACGGGTCGACCCCGCCCGTGAGGTCGATCACCAGCTCCAGGACGGTCCTGGCATCAGTGCGTCTTACAGAGTCCGGCACGAGGTAACTCCCGGCCGATAGAAGCCTCGGCGGCACGTCTGCGCTGTCAAGAGGGATGATCGTGGAATCTGTCAGACTGTCGGAGCGGGTGCTGTCACACCGAGCACCCGGGAGCGTGACGAGCCGTCCCGGACTGTGAGAGACGTCCGCGGGCGTTTTCGTCTCTACAGCCTTTGCCGCCGCCGAAGTGAACCGAATAGTGTTGATGATGCGCCGCAGGATATCCGCGACCCCCTCACTGCGGCCCTCACCCTGGACGTAGATCGCAGGCGTCGTGCTCTGTGCGGTGATGGTCCACTGTCGCTGACACTCATCTTCGATGACCACTAGGCTCACGCCGTCCAGCGTGAGCGGGGTGGTCTTCCGCGGTGAGCACAGGTGTAAAGGCTCCTGCGGCACTGGACCAGGGTCGATGCCCCTGGCCCTCGCAATGCGGCCAGTTACCGTGAGCTTCACGTCTGGTCCCCTGAAGGACCGCGGGCGACCGACGTCCCAAGTCAGTGAGCCCCCGCCGCCGCGCCATTGTTTCGCGTCGATGCTATCGTGGGGATGGCCGCCTGGCCGCCACGCCGGGGGAACGCAAAACGTGAAGCCCGCGGCGCGAACCTGGTGCCAGACGGAGTCCGGCGTCCCGACACCAGGAGTCGCACATGGCAGAAGGGCCCCCGCCGCGACCTGCGCCGAGAGTGCGCCGCACCCCGCTGGCATGAGGGCGAGTAGTGCGAGATATGATAGCGTGGATCGCATCGGGTTCCACTGTCCGAGGCCCAACAGTTAAGGTGCGGGCGACTCGCGAACTAGCGCAAGGCGTAATCCCCATAGCGGCCCCGCGTAGGATTGACACGGCACGCGCTTTAATGGTAGTACTCGGCGACCTGCCTGGAGGCATTATGGGCGACGAAATGGCTACCTTCCGCGTTGCGGCCGAAATCGAGAACCCTATGCGTGCCGGCGTCCGGCGGACGCTCGAGTCCGTGTTGGTCGACACCGGGGCGGAGCTGTCGTGGTTTCCCGCATCGCTGCTCGAGTCGCTAGGAATCGAGCGCGTCAACGAGCGCAATTTTCGCCAGACAGACGGAGCTGTACTGACTCGTTGGACTGGGGGCGCGGTGGTGCGCGTGGCCGGGGTCCAGACCTGGGACGAGGTGGTGTTCGGCGAGCATGGAGATCTCGTCCTGCTCGGCTCCCGGTCTCTCGAGGGGCTGAACCTGCGCATCGACCCAGTATCGCGGCGCCTGATCGACGCAGGCCCCGCTCCCGCCGCGGCGACGATCGGCCCCTGTCCTGTCAAGGACTCCTAGTTCGGTTTTCCCGCAGTACCTGCAACCGATCGTTGTTTCGAGCTACCATGATCAGCCGAACGCCTCCTGCTTGCCGTAGCCACCCCATGTGGCGTACCTGCCCATCGATCACGACCCCGCTCTGTTCCATATCGACCGCCTCGAAGCGACCGTTCACCATCCCTCGCAGCAGGAGTCCATAGCTGGCGTCGTAGCGCCCGAGTACGGGCGGCACGCCGTAATCGTTCCCGGCCACGACCAGATCCGTGCGCCCGTCCCCATCGAAGTCCGCGGTCAGTGCGGCGCGGATCGGCGCGAATTGCGCCTCCACCGGCAGCGGTTTCAGGGTGAAGGTGCCGTTGCCATTGTTCCAGGCCACCGAGCTCGCGAACACTTTGGCTGCTCGAACCGTGGCCTGTGCGAGCTCTTTGGAGCCGAAGATGTCCTCGATGCGGCTGTCGCCGAAGTCGGCGTAGGAGGCGTATCGCTTGCGAAGAGTGGGGATCAGGCTGATCAGCTCGTCCCGCCCGGCGACGGGATAGCTCACGCCGTGCTTATAGAACGTGAGAATCTGCTCCAGTGTGCCGTTGTGACCAAAGTCCGCGAGGTACAACTGTGCGGGCTCCGCCGGCGAGGCCCGCAGGTAGGAGTTGAGCCCGAGGTTGCCGAGCACGAGGTCGGGGTGCCCATCGCCGTTCAGGTCCGCGACCGTGATGCTGTTCCACCACCCTTCCGTTCCCGCGAGCCCCGCCTCGCGGGTGCGGTCGACAAGATGACCATTCTCCTGGTGAAAGACGCGCACCGGCATCCATTCCCCGGTAACGATCAAATCGAGCCGCCCGTCGTGGTCGTAATCGACCCACGCCGCCGACGTCACCATCCCCACCTCGGCGAGGTCGGGCGCCTTCTCGAGGGTCACGTCCCGAAAGTGTCCCTTGCCGTCGTTCTCCAGCAGATAGCTGCGAGGTGTGAGGCCATAGCCACGCGCCACCACCCGCCGTCCGACGAACAGATCGAGATGACCGTCGCCGTTGAAATCACCCGGTACCACGCACGAGCCGCTCTCGGAAAGTCGCGGCAGAGCCAGGGTGTCCCGGTGGAAATGCCCATGGCCGTCGTTCATGTAAAGCCGGTCTTGCAGCGGGGCGTCTTCTTTCGCGAACTCATTGCCGCCACTCACGACGTAGAGATCGGGATACCCGTCGCCATTGGCGTCGAAGAACACCGCGTCCACGTCTTCGCTGAGGTTGTCCAGCTGGAACGCTCGCTGGTCGCTCGGTGCGAACGTGCCGTCCCGCCGCTGAATGAAGAGCTGCCCGCTTTGCCACTTGGCTCCTCCGACGTAGATGTCGTCCAATCCGTCGCCGTTCACGTCGCCAATCGCCAGGGCGGGCCCTTCGGCCGACAAGAGGTGCGGGATCAACGGCTCGCGATGGAAGTCGTAAAAGGCGTTCTCCTTGTGCTGGTAATCGATGCCCAACCTATTCGAAATGTCGGTGAAAAGGGGGGCTCGGGGCTGGGGGTTAGGGACTCGGGACGGCGGGGTGGCGTCCTGCTGCGATAGGGCGACCGTGCGATCGACCGCGACCTGGGTGAGGACCTGACGGCGCCGATCGGGCCAGATCACCGTCAGCGAGTCGACCTGTTGCGCCGACCCCAATCCGAAATGCAGCCGGGGATCGACGGAAGACTGGAAGCCGCGTGTCGGGAACTGCTCGAGCATCTGCATCTTGCCGCCCTGATGGATGATCACCTTCGCGCCGATCCCTGCAGTGTTCGCCCCGGATCCCTTCAGCACTACCTGCAGGTAATGGTTCCCGGTCAGCTCGCGCGCGCGGTTGCGGTAGATCGCCGCCGGCGCATTGAGCCGGTTCACCACGAGATCAAGCGCGCCTGAATTGTTGAGATCCACGTAGGCCGCGCCGTTCGAGAAGCCCGGCTGCGCCAATCCCCAGGCTCGAGCCCGGTTCGTGAACGTCAGGTCTCCGTTATTGCGAAAGGCGTAGTTGGGATTGGCGACCTGCGGCATCTTCCTGATGATGGTGCGTGTGACCGCGGCCCCCCCCCCCTTCCGCAGCGACGCCTGCACGACGGGATCGGCCACGTATGCGAGGTAATCCAGATCGTTCGGACGGCGATAGATGCCTGTAGTAATGAAGAGGTCCTTAAAGCCGTCGTTATCGAGGTCGGCGAACAACGGGGCCCAACTCCAGTCGGTCGCGTACACGCCCGCTAGATAGCCGATCTCGCTGAACCGCCCGTGGCCGCGGTTGAGCTGTAGCGTGTTGCGAGCGTACTGCGGGTGATAGCCGGCCGCGAGCTTGGCCAGGTAGGTGTCGTAGCTCTCGGCATTGGCAGACGTCTTGAGGATCTTCTCCTCCTCGGGGAGCATGTCGAGGACCATCACATCGGGGCGCCCATCGTTGTTCACGTCGGCCGCGTCCACGCCCATCGAGGCATGGCTGGTGTGTCCGACCGCCGTCGCGAGCGATTCGGTGAAGGTGCCGTCGCAGTTGTTGATATAAAGGAAGTCGTCTTCCTGAAAGTCGTTGGCCACGTAGAGGTCGGGGCACCCGTCCCCATTCAAGTCGCTCGCGACCACGCCGAGCCCGTACCGCGCCTCGCCCCGGCGGAGGCCGGCGTGCTCGCTTACATCCACAAAATGGCCCCCCCCCTCGTTTCGGTATAGGCGGTCCCCGGTTCCCTCCCTCCGGTCGCCGCCGAATGGTCCAGCCGTGCGCTCGGGGTGGGGCGAGTGCGTCAGCAAATACATGTCGAGGTCGCCGTCCCCGTCGTAATCAAAGAACAGCGCCTGGGTGGACAAGCCGGCGAAGTCTAGGCCGTATTCCTTGGTGCGATCGGTGAAGGTGCCGTCGCCGTTGTTGATGTACAGCACGTTGTGTCCGTGCATGGTGAGATAGTCGACCGCGGACACGTAGATGTCGATGTAGCCGTCGCCGTTGACGTCGGCCATCGTCACGCCGGTCTTCCAGCCGTCGGGATCGGCGACGCCGGCCCGGTCGGTGATGTCCTCGAACTGGTAATTGCCCTTATTCAGGTACAGGTGGTTGGGTCCCACGTTCGAGGTGAAGTAGAGGTCGGGCAGCCCGTCGTTGTTGATGTCGCCCACCGCCACCCCGCCGCCGTCGTAGTAGTACATGTAGGAGATGATGTTGAACGCGGTGTCGTCGGGCAGGCGGTTGACGAACGTGACGCCGGTCCGTTCCGGTGGCAGCTGCTCGAACAGCGCTGGTTCAGTGCGACCGCAGCTCACGAGCGCCAACACCGCGCCGAGCAAGATCGGCGCCAACGACCGGTGGCCCCTACGGTTCGGCTCCTGGACAAAGACCCCCCACCCCCCTGGGAGCCTCACCTCCGGGGCCACCGGTCGCGGCGCCGCCATGCCTAGCGCGAGAGGTCGGCGATGTAGACGCCGTAGGGCCCGAGTTTCACGCCGCTCAGGCCTCCACTCGCCCCCGACTCGACGATCGGCCGCGCGGCTCGGCCGCCGAGCCCCTGCGCAGCCAGGTCGAAGGTCGCCGTCTGATCCTGGCCGGACGTGTTAATCACGACGATCACGGCGTCGTCCTTGTAGCGCCGCAGGTAGCTCATGACGTTGGGATCGTCCTGATTCAGCGCGACGTAGCTGCCTTCGCGCACCGCGACGTTCTCGTGCCGGAGCCTCAGCACCCGCTTGTACACGCTCAGCACCGACGTCGTGTCGCGGCTCTCGGCGTCCACGTTGTGCGTGGCGGCCGAGGCCAGCACCGGCAGCCACGGCTTGGCGCCGGCGTTGAAGCCGGCGTTGGGACCGCCGGACCACTGCATCGGGGTGCGCTCACCGTCCCTGCCTTTCTCCAGCGGCCACCCCTTGATCCCGATGGGATCCCTGACATCCTCCTTGCGCTGCGGATCGTTGTTCTGCATGCCGAGCTCTTCGCCGTAATACATCACTGGGGTGCCGCGCAGGGTGAGGTAGAACGCGGCGATCGCCTTGGCGATCTGATCATCGTGCTGCCCGTCGGCGAACCGGGTCGCCACGCGGAGAATGTCGTGGTTGCTGACGACGTACACCGGCCACTCGCCCGACGCCTCCATGGCGGCCACGTGCCGGCGAAACGTGGGGGCATCCAGGCGCTGGCCTGGCGTGCCGGGTGTCCGACCGAGCTGCGTGAACATCAGGTCCATCGGCATCTGCACCTCGTCGTGCTTCGGCCCGTAGTACGCCTCGAGCTGCTTGATGTCGTCGGTCCATGTCTCTCCGATAAGCACCGCATTGTGCTCGTCGGCGACCTGGCGCAGCTTGCGCAGCACGAGGTGGTTCTCAGGAAGGTTGTCGTCGTACTTGCGGATCTGGTTCTGGTCACCGTACGCGTTCCGTCCCGGCAGGGTCGGGTTGTCCCGCAGCTGCGGGTCTTCGAACAGCGTGTTGACGGCGTCGAGTCGAAAGCCCGAGATCCCGCGCCGGTACCACCACCGCGTAACCTCGAGCATCGCCTTCTCGACAGCGGGGTTGCGCCAGTTGAGGTCGGGCTGTTGGGGGTAAAACGCGTGATAGTAGTACTGCCGCGTCGTGGAGTCGTATTGCCACGCCGAGCCTCCGAAGATCGCCGTCCAATTGTTGGGCGGCTGATCCGGCCCTTTCCCATCACGCCACACGTACCAGTTGCGTTTGGGGTTCGTGCGAGACGACCTCGACTCCAGAAACCAGGCGTGCTTATCCGAGCTGTGATTCACCACCAGATCGAAGATGATGCGGATGCCGCGCCGCTTCGCCTCGGCTTGCAGGCGGTCGAAGGCGGCGAGGCCGCCGTACTCGGGAGCGATCCCCTCGTAGTCGCTGACGTCGTACCCAAAGTCCACCTGCGGCGACGGGTAGCACGGGGTGATCCAGATGGCATCCACTCCCAGGTCCTTCAGGTAGTCGAGGTGCTGGGTGATGCCGTCCAGATCGCCGAGACCGTCGTTGTTCGCATCGCCGAAGCTGCGGGGATAGACCTCGTAGAAGACCGCATGCTGCCACCAGGCATGACCCTCCGCGTCGCGCTGGGAGGGAGCGGGGGCGGCGGAAGCCGCCGACAAGAGCAGGGCGATACAAACAGCGCCGGCACGGCGGCGGCGGCTTAGCATTGTTGTCTCCTCGGGTACACGACGTATATTGAAACGTAGCGGGCCAATAGGTTGCGGTTGGAGGACACTATGATGTCGCTCTCGACGCGTGCGGTACCGTCGACCGGGCTGCTGATCGGCCTCTTGAGCTGTGCCCACCGGGGCGGGGCGCCTCCGCCACCCGTTGCCGCCCCAAGTGAGATTGTTACATCGGAAGATCTCGATCGCCAGCCAGGCCAGCCGATCGAGGAGGTGCTGAATGGCCGATTCCCCGGCGTCACCGTCACGCGGACGCCCGACGGCGGCGTATCGGTGCGAATCCGCGGCACCACCTCGATCCACGGCAGCAACGAGCCACTGTACGTGATCGACGGCGTCGAGATCCAGCCCGGCCCGAACGGCAGCCTCTCAGGAATCAATCCCCACGATATCGCCTCCATCCAGGTGCTGAAGGATGCCGCGGAGACGTCCCTGTACGGCGTGCGGGGCGCCAACGGGGTCATCGTCATCAAGACCAAGGGCCCCGGTCACTGAACCCCAGCCAAAGGAAGTCACCCATGCGCACGGCCCGCCTCCAGCAGCTTCTCGGATTGCTCGTCGGCTGCGTGGCCGCTTGCGCTCATGGGAAGGCCGCCCTCCCCGCTGGAGAGGAGCCGCCCGCGCCGGCGACGGCAGCCCCCCACTCCGTATTGACGGCAGAAGATATCCAGCGCATGCCCGGTCGAACGGTCGAGCAACTGTTGTTGGACGGTCTTCCGGGCGTGGTGGCAGCGGCGCGGATGCCTGACGGTGGCATCTCCATCCGGATCCGCGGCGTGGGATCGTTCATGTCGAGCACCGAGCCACTGTTCGTGGTTGACGGCGATCCTTTGCCAAGCTCGGATGCCCTCAAGGCCATCAATCCGTTCGACATCGTGTTGATCGAGGTCGTCAAGGACCCCGCGGGCACCGCGCTATACGGCGTGCGCGGCGGGAACGGGGTGATCATCATCAAGACCAAGACCCGGGATTAGTGAGGCGCTGCGGCGGCTGCTAACGACCGCCGTGGCTTGGTCGCGCGGAACACGAGCGGCCGGTCGTTGTTCCGCGTGACGACGTAGAGGTCGCCGCGTCGGGTCCTGATGCGCTGGATGTCGCGTGCCTGCCCGCGGACGAGAAAGCCGCTCTCCATCGTGGGGACAGGTGTGAACCTCCCGGTTCCGTCTCCCCGCAGCAGCAGGCCGTAGCTTGCGCTCATGCGGCCGATCTCCGGCTGCACGCCGTCGAAATTTCCCGCGAGTAGCAGGTCCGTTTTCCCGTCTCCGTCGAAGTCGCCGGCCAGGATGCCGTACACCGGGGCGAGCTGCGCTTCGCGGGGCAGCGGGATGAGGGTGAACGAGCCATCGCCGTTGTTGCGTGCCAGTGCACTGCCAAACGTGTGGGCCTGCTTGAAGACCGCGCCGCGCAGCTCGTCCGGTGAAAAGATGTCGGTCACGGTCTGGCGGGCGTAATCCTCATAGCGAGGATAGCGCGGCTTCAAGGATGGGATTGCCCTGAGCAGCTCGTCGCGCATCGCGATCGGGTAGGTCGTGCCGTGGTTGTAGACGGAGATGATCTGATCGAAGGCACCGCTGTGGCCGAAGTCCTTCGCGTACATCGTGACCGGCTCGGTCGCGGAGGCATGGAACCGCGTGTTCAGGCCGAGGTTGCCGACGATGAAGTCCACCCGGCCGTGGCCGGTGAAATCGCCTGCGATGATGCGATTCCACCAGCCTTCGCTCGCCTCGAGCCCCGGCGTCTTCAGGCGCACCAACTTCCCGCCGCCCACGTTCCGGAAGATGGTGATCGGCATCCACTCCCCCACGACCACAAGGTCGAGCCGGCCGTCGCCGTCCACGTCCCGCCACACCGCGTCGGTCACCATCCCGACGTGCTCGAGCTCGGGGGCGAGCCGCTTGGTAACGTCGGTGAAGTGGCCGTGCCCATTGTTCTGGAGCAGCATGCTCCGCGGGTCAGCCCCATAGCTCCAGGGCACCACCCGTCCGCCGACGAACAGATCGATGTCGCCGTCGCCGTCGTAGTCCGCGGCGACAACGCGCGAGCCGCTCACGTCCTCGGGCGGCACGGTGCCGGCAGCCTTCCGGAAGTTGCCGTGGCCGTCGTTCAGGTACAGCCGGTCCTGGAGCGCCGGGGCCCCCGGCGAGAATTCGCTGCCGCCGCTCACGACGTAGAGATCAGGGTGCCCGTCGCCGTCAGCGTCGAAGAATACGGCGCCGAGATCCTCCGAGATACGATCCGCCTCGAAAACCTTCTCGTTGGTGCTCACGAACCGGCCGTCGGGCCGCTGGATGAGGAGCTTGCCCGCCTGGTCCCTGGCGCCGCCGATGAACAGATCGTCCAGCCCGTCGCCGTTCACGTCGGCCACAGCGGCGAACGGCCCTTCGGTCGAGACCAGCTTGGGGATGAGGGGCTCACGGTCGAAGTCGACGAAGTCGTTCTCGTGGTGGACGTAGGGGAGGCGGATGCTGTCCGTCACGTCGGTGAAGAGAGGGACTGGGGGTTGGGGGCTGGGGGCTGGGGTGGCTACGGACTCAGCCTCACGGAGCGCCAACCGCTGGTTCGTTGGCACGCGGGTCAGGACGCTCACGCGCCCGTCCCGGCCCGGCCACTCCACCTTCACAGAGTCGAGCGTGTCGCGCGCGCCGACTCCGAAGGTCAGGACGTAGTCGACGCTCGACTGGAAGCCCCGGGTGGGCTCGAGCTCCTGGAAAAACCGCTCCGACCCGCTCCACAACGTCACCTTCGCCCCGATGGCGAACCGGTTGCCACCCGTCCCCTCGAGCCGTACCTGCAGGTAGCGGTTGGGCGTGAGCGCGCGGGCGTTGTTGCGGTAGATGAACGCCTCGTCGTTGACGTTGTTCACCACCAGGTCGAGCGCCCCGTCGCCGTCCAGGTCGCCGTAGGCTGCGCCGTTGCCGAAGCTCGGCGTGTTCAGGCCCCACGCCGCGCTCACGTTCTCGAACGTCAGGTCGCCGCGGTTTCGAAACGCGTAGTGCGAGAGCTTCGTGGAGCTCATGGCATCCACCAGCTGCTTGAAATCGACCCCCCCCCGCCCCCCCCCCCGCCCCCCGCCTGAGACTTGCGCCAGGGTCCTCGGGTTGGCCAGCACGGCGATATAGTCCTGTGACGTGACGTCCTTGGCGAGGCCGTTCGTCACGTAGATGTCTTTCTGGCCATCGAGATCGAAATCAGCGATGAGCGGGCTCCAGCTCCAGTCCGTTCGCGCCACCCCCGCCATCTGGCCGATCTCCGAAAAGGTGCCGTTCCCGTTGTTGAGCTGCAGCGTGTTGCGCGTGAACTGGTAATGAAAGCCGTTCCGCACCTCGTCCTGCAGACGGTGCCAGTCTTCGAAGGATGTCGTGGTCTTGAGGCGATGCTCGTCGTCGGGGAGCATGTCGACGACATACACGTCCGCCCGGCCGTCATTGTTCACGTCCGCGATGTCGACCCCCATGGACGACAGGCTGATGGAGGGCATCGCCTGCTCGAGCACCTCCGCGAAGGTGCCGTCGCCCTTATTGAGGTAGAGATAGTCACGCTCGAAGAAATCGTTCGCCACGTAGATGTCCGGCCAGCCATCGCCGTTCACGTCGCTCACGGCGACACCCAAGCCCAGTCCGATCTCGCTCCCGTAGATGCCGGCGCGCTCGCTCACGTCCGTGAAGTGCCCGTTGCCGTCGTTGTGGTAGAGCCTCGCCCCGCCGAGTGGGTCGCGCACGGTGCGCGTGTTCTTCAGGTCGAAGGTCGCCACGGGCCGCGGGGAGTTGCGAATCAGCAACAGGTCGAGGTGCTCGTCACGGTCGTAGTCGAAGAACGCCGCCTGGGTGGAGTAGCCGGTGTCCGCGATGCCGTAGGCAGCCGCCTGCTCCACGAAGGTGGGTACGCCGTGGGCGTTCAGCCCCTGGTTGATGTACAGCTCGTTGGCCCTGAGCTTGCCGTCCACGTTGCCGGCGTGACACACGTAGATGTCGAGCAGCCCGTCGCCGTTCACGTCGGCGAGGGTGACGCCCGTGGTCCACCCCCCCCTCCGGCTGTGCAGGCCGGCCTCCTCGGTCACGTCGCGGAAGCGAAACTTCCCCTCATTCAGGTACAGGCGGGTGCCCCCCTGGTTCGAGGTGAGGACGATCTCGGGGAGGCCGTCGCCGGTGAGGTCGCCCAGGGCGACGCCACCGCCGTTGTAGTAGTTGCGATAAGTGAAGACGTTCAGGTCACGCGTGTCGCTCAGGCGGTTCTCGAAGTGGACGCCGGTGTAGCTCGAGGGCAGGAGGGTGAACATGCGGCCACCCGCGGGGGGCAGCGTGGGATCGGCGGCCGCAGAACATGCGGCCAGCACGCACGACGCAGGGATGAGGGCGCGTAGGGGCGCGAAAAAATGTAGGGGCGCAGCATGCTGCGCCCCCACCGTTTTTCGCGCCCCCACCGTCCTACGACGCCTGACGACCGTTCCCGTCAATCAGTACCCAGGATTCTGCTTGAGCTGGGCGTTGGCGTCGATCTGGGTCTGCGGGATCGGAAACAGGACGTAGTAATCCGGGCTCGCCACCTTGCCGCCGGCAAGCCCCGATGCAGCGTCCGTCCGTCCGGTGTACTGGCCGAACCGGACGAGGTCCTGTCGCCGCTTGTTCTCGCCGAACAGCTCGAACAGTCGCTCGTTGAGGATCACGGAGCGATTGACCACGACGAGCGGAGCGGCCACCGTGTCAGATGTAGCTCGTCCTCCCCGGGCGCGCAGCGTATTCAGCAGGGTAAGCGCCGTAGCCGTATTGCCCAGCTCGTTCTCGACCTCGGCCTTGATCAGGTACATCTCGCCGAGGCGGAACCAGGCGTAGTCGTTGCCGCTGTTCTGCTGCACGTGGCTCGGGTCGGCCGGCCACTTGTAGATCCGAGGTCCTTCACCTTCGGTGGCCGAACGGATGTTGCGGATGCTGTCGGTGAAGACCAATGCTGTCTGTGGAGTCCAAGTCGCCGGACAAGAGCCGGACACTCGCACCGTCGCCGGCGCGCCGCTCAACACATCGAACTGGGGTCCGAACAGGATCGCATGGCGGCGCTTGTCCGTTTTTGTGGCACCGCCGACTCCCGCCGAGTCGAAGGAGTTGAAGGTCTGCGCCAGCGTCGCGAAGCCGTTCCAGGGCGTGAGCGGGTGATACTGGCAGTAGTGCAGCGCCGCCATGGTGAGATCGAGCCCCAGGCCGTCCGCGTGGATGAACTTGACGGCGAAAATGTTCTCCGGCGAGAGGTTGTTGTCGGCGCGGAAGTTCTGGGGGAACGAGTCAGCCAGCCGGTAGTTGGGGGAATTGATGAGGCGAGTCGCCGCGGAATCGGCGGCGAGACACGCGTCCAGGTTTCCGCTAACGGTCACGCCCGAGCACGAATTGTATGCCGAGGCATTGATCCCGCCGGCACCCGCAGCGTCTTTGGTGAACACCCCGGCGTTCAGGTACATGTTAGCGAGGATGGCATCCGCGGCGCCCTTGGTAAACCGTCCGTTGTCCCCGGCGTCCCACGTTGCCGGCAGCCCGGAATCGCGTGCCGCAATCAGCTCGCTCTCGATGAAGTTGAACAGCGCGCGGCGGGTGCTGCGGGGACGCTGAGCGATGTCGGTGGTGGTGACGATCGGCACGCCGCCGAACATATCCAGCAAGAGGTAATAGTAGAACGCACGGAGCCCCCTCCCCTCGGCCACGATCGATGCCTTGTTCGGGAAGGTCGAATTCTGGACCCGCGACAGGAACAGGTTGGCGCTGGCGACGCCGCCAAACGCGGTGTTCCAAGCTCCGTTGAAGAAACCTGACGCGGCGCTGGTCGGCGTCCAGGTGTGGTTGTGCAGATCGATCCACTGGCCGTTGTCGTACCAGTCCGAACCGCGGGTCGGTACGACGATTTCGTCCGTGCTGACCTCGTTCGCGTCGTATAAGGCCCCCTCAGGCGAGGTGGACCGCAGCACCGCGTACACGCCCGCGAGACCGGCCAGCACCTCCGCCTCGTTGCTGTAGAAGTTCCCCGCCGCGATCTGGCTGGGGGGCGTCTCATCGAGGTTGGTGCACCCCTGCAATGGGACCAAGAGCAGGCCAAAGAGCCCCGCCGTTCCAATCGATGCTGTCACAAGACGTCGCTTCATTGGCAGCGCTCCCTAGAAGACGAGTTTCAGGCCCCCGGTGATCGTGCGGGGGCGAGGATAGGTCAGATAATCGATGCCGCGTATCACCAGTCCCGGGTTGGCCCCCGTGTTGCCTGAGAAGACCTCAGGATCGAGACCCGAATACCCCGTGATGACGAACAAGTTGTCAGCCGACGCGTAGACGCGCGCGCTGCGCGCCGAGCGCGTCAGCCACGGCACGTCCAGGTCATACCCGATCGTGATGTTCTGCATGCGGAGGAACGACGCCCCCTCCACCCACTTGGACGAGTAGATCGCGGGCTCGTGAATCCCGGTCGGATCGGTCGCGGCGGGCCGCAGGAAGTTCTTTCCTTGGAGCGCGTTACTCGTGGTGGAGTACACGAGCGCGGAATTATTGAACACGTCCTGTCCCACTGCGGCGCGGATCAGGAAACTCAAGTCCCACCGCTTCCAGTTGACCTGGCTGTGGAACCCGATGGTAAAGTCGGGATTGGCGTTGCCGATCACCTGATAATCCCCGGCATTCGGCCCGCCCCCTGTCGTCGTCCGTCCGTTGACGCAGCTCGCGCCGGTGTTGGCAGTCGTGCACGCGAAGATCTGCTTCCCCGTCGAGTCTGCACCGAGGAACACGGGGCCGTAAAACGTGCCCAACGGATATCCCGGATAGATGCGCTCGGCCTCCTGATTGCTCTGCCCCTGCCCGCTGACGTCTCCGGTCGTGATAACGGGACAAACCTGGGCTCCCGTCGTTGCATTCGTGGTACAAGGAGCATTGAGCTCCACAACCTTGGTGCGCTCCGCCGCGAACACCAGCCCGGCCCGCCACACAAATCCCGGCCGTGACACGGGCACGGCATCGAGGGACAACTCGAGACCGTGGCCGGTCAGCCTGCCCACGTTCTGGAGCTGCGTGGGCTGCAGCGCCGGCTGCGCCACGTTGACTGTGAGCAGCAGGTCCTTCGTGTTCTTGTGGTAGTATTCGACGGTCCCCGAGATCCGGTTATTGAAGAGGCCGAAGTCGACCGCTCCGTCGACCTGGGACGTCTGCTCCCACTTGAGGTTCGGGTTGCCGTTACTGGTCGCCTGGACTCCGGGCTGTGTCTGGTCGCCCCACGCGTACGCGGCACCGGTGTTGCCGGCCAGCGTGATCAAGGAGGTATACGGGGCGACCCCGGGGTTGCCCTGCAGGCCCCAGCCAAGGCGCAGGCGCAGGTCCGAGAACGGCGTGCCGCGCATGAACTCCTCTTGCGACAGGTGCCACGAACCGGAC
The DNA here is from genome assembly GCA_035538515.1 of Gemmatimonadales bacterium. Classification (GTDB taxonomy): domain Bacteria; phylum Gemmatimonadota; class Gemmatimonadetes; order Gemmatimonadales; family GWC2-71-9; genus AG41. The sequence goes on along the minus strand of DATLKF010000010.1, from coordinate 110,444 downwards.
ACTCCCGGGAACAGCGCCCACTTGTGCCCCACGGCGAACTTGGAGGAGCCGTCGTAGCGCAGCACGCCGGTCAAGAAGAAGCGGTCCTTGAAACCGACGTTCGTCCGCGTGAAGAAGGATACGAGGCGACTCTCTTCCGCGTAGGAGGTGGTCGTCTTCGTCGTCGCGGCACCCAGGTTGTTGAAGCTGAATCTGTCGGTGTAGAAACCGACGGCCCGGCTAATGACCGTGTCGTCCTGGAACTTGTTGTATTCGTACCCGCCCACGAAGTCGAGGCTGTTGCCCGAGCCGAACTGCCGCTGGTAGTTGAGGATGGTCTGCAGCGTCTGCGTCGTGTTCTCGAGGTTGGACACTCGCGCCAGGCCGCCGCCCAACGCCTGGCCGAGGGGATTGGCGTTGGGATAGTACTCCTGGCGCCCGCCGTTGGAGTGGTCCAGCCCCACGGTCAGTTTCGCCGTCAGACCTTGCATCAGATCGAACTCGGCATTCCCGTTCGCCAAGGTGCGGGTCGTCTGGCCGATGTTGATGATCTGATTCGCCAGCGCCACCGGATTGCGTATCGATGTCCCCCCGACCTCGTAGTAACGGGTCCCCGTCGAATCGGTCACCGTGATCGGCAGCGTAGGGTTGAAGGTGGCGACGTTCTCGAACACGCCGCCCTCGAAGCCACCCTGATTCTCGTACGATAGGTAGGTGTTGTTGACGCGAGAGGTCGTCACGTTCACCCCGATACGCAGCCGGTTGTTCAAATCGGAGTGCGTGGCAGTGAGCCGTCCCTGAATTCGCTCCAAAGCGCTCGACAGGGTCACACCTTGTTGGTTCGCGTAGTTCACTGACGCGCGATAGTGCGTGTCTTCGCTTCCCCCTGTGAATGCCAGGTTGTGGCTATGCGTCACCGACGAGCGGGTCAAGGCGTTCGCCCAGTCCGTGTTGGCCGAGCCCAACACCGCTTTGGTCGGGTCGAGGGCGTTAAAGGCGGCCGCTGAATCGGCGAAGTGCTTCGTGAAGATGGTGTCGGTCGCAGGATGCCTTCCATTGAAGGCGGTCGAATCCGTCCGCCACTTGGCGACCGAAGCCTGGACGAAGGTCCGGTATTCGCTGCCGTTCAGTACGTCGAGGGTGCGGGTGGCGCTGGCGGTCGACACGTAGCCGTCGTACTCGAAGGTCGGTCCGCCCCCAGTGGCCTGCCCCCGCTTCGTCTCAACCAGGATTACGCCGTTCGAGGCGCGGCTGCCGTAGATCGCCGTCGCGGACGCGTCTTTCAGCACCGTGATCGAAGCGATGTCGGACGGATTGAGCAGGTTCAATGGGTTGCGGGGCAGCGCTGGATTGCCGACGGCCCCCGCGTCCTCCGGCTCGGTCGGCACGTTGTTGATCGGGACCCCGTCGATCACATAGAGGGGTTCATTCGTCGCACTGAGCGAGCTACCACCGCGAATCAGCACCTGCGCGCCGGCGCCGGGCTCGCCGCTGTTCTGGGTGATCTCCACACCGGCCGCGCGGGCCTGGATCATCTGGTCCACGTTGGTGACCACGCCCACGTTCGCCGCGCTCGCGTCGACGGTCGACACCGAGCCCGTGATCGCCTCCCGTCGCTGCGTGCCGTAGCCGGTCACCACCACCGGCTCGAGAATCGCGGCCGCCGGCACCAGGGTGATGTCCACCGTCGTCGCGCCGCCGGGACTTACGGTGACGTCTTGAATCGAGGAGCCGTACCCGATCCGCGTCGCGCGCACGCGGGCGGGGCCCGCTTTCACGCCCGTCAGCGTGTAGGTCCCATCGGTCCTCGTGAGCTGGCGCGTCGGCGTGCCGGCGATCGCGACTTCGACGTTGAACAGGGGTTGCTGAGTCGTCCCGTCGATGACTTTCCCGGAGACGGTACCCGTAGGCTCCTGTGCCCCCAGTTGCGCCACCCAAACGAGACCAGCCAAAAGCGCGGGGATGACATGACGGACACGTGTCATACGTCTGCCTCTACGTGGTAGGGGTGGATCGGCACCTTGGCATTTGACGGTTTGAAATGTCCTCCGAAAAGGAAGTTGTCAAGGACCCCCGAACGTCGGATTCGCCCCATTTCACGGCCCTATCGCGCCCCCCGTGCCCCCTCCATAATTGCCGCGATCGGACGATCCCCCCCTACCCGCCGACCTCTGGAGGCGTCGTGAAACGGAACAACTACTCCCGCCGTGAATTCATCGGTATCAGTGCCGCCGCGACCGGCGCATCGCTGCTCAGGATCCCCCCCCTCCCCCCGGCCGTCGCGCCCAGCGACCGTATCCGGTTCGGCATGGTTGGGGTGGGGATGCAGGGGTCCGGACTGCTGTCTCAGGCGATCACCCTCCCGGGTATCGAATGCGCGGCCGCGTGCGACCTGTACGATGGCCGCCACACCTTGGCTCGGGAGATCGTGCGCCCCGATCTACCCGTGACCCGCCGCTACCAGGAGCTGTTCGGCAACAAGGATATCGACTGCATCGTGGCCGCGGTGCCCGATCACTGGCACAAGCAGGTCGTGGTCGATGCGGTGAGCGCCGGCAAGGACATCTACTGCGAGAAGCCGATGTCCCACAGCCCCGCCGACGGCGTGGCGATGGTGGAGGCGGCGAAGAGAACGGGCCGGATCGTGCAGATCGGCTCGCAGCGCGTCAGCTCACAGATCTGCGCCAAGGCGAAAGAGCTGATCGCCCAAGGCACCATCGGCGACCTGATGCTCGTCGAGGGATGGCTGGGACGCAACGAACCCACCGGCGCCTGGGAGTATCCGCCGCCACCCGATCTGTCGCCGCAGAACCTCGACTGGGACACCTGGCAGGGCACGGTCCCGAAGCGCGCCTTCGACCCCTTCATTTTTGCCCGGTGGCGCTGCTGGAAGGAGTACGGCACCGGCGTTGCCGGCGATCTCCTCGTCCACCTGATCAGCGGCATGATGTTCACGTTAGGCATCAACGAGCCGCCCAAGCAGGCGTTCGCGGTGGGGGGTATCCGCCGCTGGAAGGACGGTCGCAACATGCCCGACGTGCATGCCACGGTCTATTACTATGGCGAGCTACCCGTCTACATGCGGCTCAACCTGGGAACGGAGATGCCGGAGACCTACCGCTTCCAGGGCTCGAAGGGAATCTTGGAGCTGACGGGATCGACCTTGAGCGTCACGCCGCAGAGCGGGAAGGACAACTCACCCAGCTACTACACTCACTCCTTCCCCCGCGCGCTGCGCGATGCCTACCTCGCCAAATGGCACGATGACAACGACCGCAAGCCGGGCCAGCAAGCCCCGTTGCCCGAGACGATCACGTTCAGCGGGCCCGACTTCGACGACGTCAGGCCGCACCTGTGGACGTTTTTCGAAGCGGTGCGCACCCGGAAGCCGGTGGTCGAGGACGCCGTGTTCGGCCATCACGCGGCGCTCGCCTGCCACATGGCCAACGAGTCTTACTTCCGGAAGACCGCCGTGTCCTGGGACGAGGCCTCGAAGAGCATCAAGAGCTGAGACACGGGCACTTGGGGCGCCGGCGCGACACAGTGGGGGCGCCGGCCCCCGCCCCGCGACGAGTTCCTGACGCGGACGTCCCCCTTCCTTATCCGAGTACGTCGTTGCACGTTGTCTAGCATTCCTCCGCTAGGACCGGCTCCATGCCCCCGATCAGCTTCACCGTCAACGGCAAACGCGAAACCGTGAACGTCGCACCCGATACGCCGCTCCTCTGGGTGCTGCGCGACACGTTGCTCCTCACCGGAACCAAGTTCGGCTGCGGCATCGCGCAGTGCGGCGCCTGCACCGTCCACGTGGACGGCGTGGCCACGCGCACCTGTGTGCTACCAGTCTCGGTCGTTGCCGGGAAGCGCGTAACCACGATCGAAGGCCTCTCCAAGAATCGCTCCCACCCGGTGCAGCGCGCCTGGATCGAGGAAGACGTTCCGCAGTGCGGCTACTGCCAGTCGGGCCAGATCATGGCCGCGGCCGCGCTGCTCGCCAAGAATCCAAATCCCTCGGACGCCGATATCGACCGGGAGATGACGAACATCTGTCGCTGCGGCACCTACCAGCGCATCCGTGCCGCCATCCATCGCGCGGCCCAGGGAGCGTGACATGGGCGCCCCCCCTTCCACCGAGATCAGTCGGCGCGACTTCCTCACGACCAGCGCGATCGCGGGTGCCGGGCTGGCGATCGGCTTTCACATCCCCGCCGGCCGCCGCTTCGGTCCGGCGCCGGCCGCGCCGTTCGCACCCAATGCCTGGCTGCGCATCAATCCCGACGAAAGCGTGCTCGTGGTGGTGGACCGCTCGGAGATGGGCCAGGGAGTGACCACGTCGCTGCCGATGCTTCTCGCCGAGGAGCTCGAGGCGGACTGGTCGAAGATCCGGATCGAATTCGCGCCCGCCGACAAGGCATACATCAACCCGATGTTCGGCATGCAGGGCACCGGCGGCAGCACCAGCGTGCGCGCGGCCTATACGCCGCTCCGCAAAGCGGGGGCAGCCGCGCGCGAGATGCTGATCGGCGCGGCCGCGATCACCTGGGAGGTCCCCGTCTCCGAGTGTCGTGCCGAGAAGGGCGCAGTGTTACATGCCGCGAGCAACCGTCGGCTGACCTATGGGAAGCTCGCCACCAAGGCGGCGACCATGCCGCTGCCGCACGACGTGCCCCTCAAGGAGCCCAAGGACTGGAAGATCCTCGGCACGCGGGTGCGCCGGCTCGACACACCGCCCAAAGTGGACGGCAGCGCGGGGTTCGGCATCGACGTGAAGCAGCCGGGTCTGCTCGTGGCCGTGATCGCGCGTAGCCCGGTGTTCGGCGGCAAGGTGAAGAGCTTCGACGCCACCAAGGCGAAGGCGGTGCCCGGCGTGCGGAACGTCGTCCAGGTCTCGTCGGGGATCGCCGTCGTGGCCGATGGCTACTGGCCCGCCAAGAAGGGCCGTGACGCGCTCGACGTCACCTGGGACGAGGGCCCCACGGCCGCGGTGTCGAGCCCATCGATCGCGCAGCTGTTCACGCAGCGTGCCGACCAGGCGGGGGCGGGGGCCACGGCGCGACACGACGGCGACGCCCAGGCCGCGTTACCGGGCGCCGCCACCAAAGTCGACGCCGCATACGAGCTGCCGTTCCTCGCACACGCGACCATGGAGCCGATGAATTGCACCGCGCACGTGCGCGCCGACGGGGTGGACATCTGGGCCCCCACCCAGTTCCAGACGGGTGCCCAGGGCCTGGGCGCCGGCATCGGTGGTGTGCCCCCAGAGAAGGTCAAGGTGCACACGACGTATCTCGGTGGCGGCTTCGGCCGCCGGTTCGAGCTGGACTTCATTAAGGAAGCATTGGAGGCATCCAAGGCGGTGGGCGCCCCGGTCAAAGTGATCTGGTCGCGCGAGGACGATATCCGCAACGCGCAGTACCGTCCCGCGTGCTACCATCGGCTCCAGGGCGGGCTCGACGCGAGTGGTGCGCCGGTGGCCTGGACGCACCGTATCGTGGCGCCGTCCATCATGGCGCGAGTGTTCCCCGACACCGTGAAGAACGGGCTCGACGGGGAGGCTGTGGAGGGCGGCGTCGGGATGCCGTACGGCGTGGCCAACGTCCACGTCGACTATCTGCTCACCGATACCGGGATCCCGGTGGGCTTCTGGCGCTCGGTGAACAACTCGTTCAACGGGTTCGTGGTCGAGAGCTTCATCGACGAGCTGGCCCACGCGGCCAAGAAGGATCCCTACGAATACCGCCGCGACCTGCTCGGCAAGGCGCCCCGTCATTTGGGCGCGTTGAATCTCGCCGCGAGCAAGGCGGGGTGGGGTACGCCGCTCCCGGCGGGCCGCGCTCGCGGCATCGCCGTGTACAAGTCGTTCGAGACCTACGTCGCCGAGGTCGCCGAGGTATCGGTGGACTCGGACGGCACGCCGAAGGTCCATCGGGTGGTGTGCGCGGTGGACTGCGGGCCGGTGGTGAACCCCGGCATCGTGGAAGCGCAGATGCAGAGCGCCATCGTGTACGGCTTGACGGCCGCGCTGTGGGGGGAGATCAGCATCGATCAAGGCCGCGTAAAGCAGAGCAACTTCCACGACTATCGGATGCTGCGGCTGGCAGAGATGCCGGTAGTGGAGGTGCACATCGTGCCGTCGACCGACGCGCAGGGCGGCGTGGGCGAACCAGGCACGCCGCCGATCGCACCCGCGGTCGCGAATGCACTGTTTGTGCTGACAGGGAAACGGATAAGGAAGTTGCCGATAGGGAAATTGGCATAGTTACTCAACGACAGCAGATCCGAGCGCGCGGCACGCGCGCGAAGCGAAGGCAGGGGTGAGGGGTGGTTTGTCTCTCCCCAATACCCAGCAGAACGAGCGAGACTGTCATCCTGAGCGCCGCAGGCGCGAAGGATCTGCTTCTTGAGATGGAGGGCCCGTCATGACTACTCGGCTCACCCGGCGTGATTTCCTCGAGGCCAGCGCCGGCCTCGTCATTTCATTCTACCTCCCACCCCGCCGCGCCGCGGCCGCGCCGCCCTCGGCCGATTTCGCCCCGAATGCCTGGATCAGCATCGGCACGGACGGCAGCGTCACGTTGACGGTGGACAAGTCCGAGATGGGTCAAGGATCGCAGACCGGGCTGGCCATGATCCTCGCCGAGGAGCTCGAGGCGGACTGGACGAAAGTGCGCCTCGGCACCGTGCCTGAAAATCCCGCAGGCTGGTCGCGCCGCATGTCCACTGGTGGCAGCACGGCGATCCGCACGTCGTGGGATCCGCTCCGCAAGGCGGGCGCGACCGCGCGCGAAATGCTGATCAGTGCCGCGGCCACCACATGGGACGCGGACCGCGCCGCCTGCCACGCCGAACGCGGAGCCGTCGTCCATGCCCCGACGAAACGCTCGCTCTCTTACGGGAAGCTCGCGGCCCGCGCTGCCAACCTCCCGGTGCCCAGCGACGTCCCGCTCAAGGACCCGAAGGATTTTCGCCTGCTCGGCACGCGTGTGCGCCGGCTGGATACGCCCGCCAAAGTGAATGGCAGCGCAGTCTTCGGAATCGACGTCAGAGTGCCGGGGATGCTGATCGCCTCGATCGAGCGGTGCCCTGTATTCGGCGGCACGCTTAAGCGCTACGATGCGACCAAGGCGAAGGCGGTGCCCGGTGTCCGGAAGGTGGTGGAGCTCGAATCGAGTCCCTGGACCGGGAATGGCGGCACGTGGGGCGCGGGATGCGCCGCGGGTGTCGCCGTCGTAGCCGACACCTATTGGCAAGCCGTCACCGGACGGAAGGCGCTCGAGATCGAGTGGGATCCGGGCTCGGGCGGGTCGCTCGACTCCGACGGCATCCGCGCCCAGTTCGCGCAGCTCGCCGGGCAGCCAGGCGTGGAAGCTCGCAAGGACGGGGATGCCCAAGCGGCGCTCGGCGCGGCTGTGAAGCGCGTCGAGGCGGTGTACGAGGTACCGTTCCTGCACCACGCCACCATGGAGCCAATGAACTGCACGGCTCACGTGCGGGCGGACGGATGCGACGTTTGGGCGCCGACGCAGAACCAGACCAGGGCACAGGAAGTGGCGTCGGAGCTCACGGGACTGCCCAAGGAGAAGGTCTCGATCCACACCACATTCCTGGGCGGGGGCTTTGGGCGGCGGCTCGAGCCGGACTTCGTCTCCGAAGCAGTGCGCGTGTCCAAGGCGGTGGGGGCGCCGGTGAAGGTGATCTGGTCACGCGAAGACGACGTGCAGCACGGCTTCTACCGTCCGGCGACGTACAACAAGTTCGCCGCGGGGCTCGACGCGGCTGGCACTCCGGTCGCCTGGTCGCACCACATCGTGGCCCCACCCATACTCCTCAAGTTCGGGCGGCTCGAGAAGGGAATCGATCGTACCCTCATCGACGGGGCGTCCAACCTCCCGTATCAGATCCCGAACGTGCTCGTGGACCAGGTCGCCGTAGACTTGCTTCCGGTGCCGCGGGGATTCTGGCGCTCGGTGGGGATCTCACAGAACGCGTTCGTCACGGAGTGCTTCTTCGACGAGCTGGCGACGGCCGCCGGGAAGGATCCGTTCGAGCTGCGGCGCCAGCTGTTGCGGGACCACCCCCGCCATCTGCGGACGCTCGAGCTCGCAGCGGAGAAGGCCGGCTGGGGGACCGCGCTGCCGCCTGGTCACGGACGCGGGATCGCCCTCGCCGAGTGGGCGCCGACGACGTGCGCGCAGGTCGCGGAGGTTTCGGTGACGCCCGACGGGAGCGTCCGGGTGCATCGCGTGGTGTGCGCGGTGGACTGCGGCCCTACGGTGAACGTCGGGCAGATCGACGCCCAGCTGCAAGGCGGAATCGTCTATGGCTTGACGGCCGCTCTATATGGCGAGATCACCCTCGAGCAGGGCCGCGTGAAACAGAGCAACTTCACCGACTACCCGATGTTGCGCCTCAATGAGATGCCGGAGGTCCAGGTGCACGTCGTGCCGAGCACGGACAAGCAGGGGGGCATCGGCGAGCCGTCGGTCGGACCCGTCGCCCCCGCAGTGTGCAACGCGATCTTCGCGGCGACAGGAAAACGGATCCGGAGACTGCCGATAGGGAAGGTCGTCTAGACCTGAAAGCGGTAAATGAAAAATGTAGGGACATGAAAAATAATGTAGGGGCGCAGCCTGCTGCGCCCCTACGTCGTTCCAGGAACCGTTCCCACCCTTGTTAATGCACGACCGTCACTGTTCCGCTCATCCCCGCATGGATCGTGCAATGATAGCCGTAGGTCCCGACCGTCGTAAACGTCGGCGCGTAGGTTCCAGTCATCTGTGTTCCCGGGTTGCCTCCCGGCGGAGTGGGACCACTCGTGAACGTGACGTTGTGCGGCGTCGGGTTGTCGTTCCAGGTCCATGTGACGGTCCCCCCCGTTTGCACGACGACGCTGGAGGGATCGAACGCGATGTTGTGCAGGCTCACTGCGCCGGAGGTCGGCGGCGTGAGCCCCATGACGTTGAACGCCTGCATCGGCAACCCAGCCGACGTGGCACTGACCACCTGCGTCGAGGCTCCGCCAAGGCTGTCCGAGATCGTCGCGATCCCGCTCGCGTTGGTGGTGCTCTGCGTGCCGCTCAGGCCGCCGCCGCCCGTCGTGATCGACCAGTTCACCACGACGCCGGGAACCGCGCAGTTGTTGGCGTCTTTGACCGTGACGCCCAGCGGCGAGGGCAGCGGGTTGTTGACGTACCAGGTCGGATCGCCGCCGTTCTTCGAGAGTTGGGTGGCCGGGCCGGGCGAGCACGGTCCGGTGCCGCCGTTATTGCCACCACACGCGACGGCAAGCACCGGTACAAGGCCTAAAAGCTTCATGGATCGTCTCCACGTGTTGACGTAAGCAGTACCCCTGGAGCGGAGGGAATGGTCCACGCTCCTCCGCTCCCGCGGTCGGAGTCTACTGCTTCACGACCTGGCCGCGAATCTCCCCGCCACCGTGCGCCTTCGTATGCACGTTCACGTACGCCTGTCCGTTACGCAGCAGCACGAGCAACGAGTCCTGTGTCATCCCGGACGGTGCGCCCGCCTCGCCCACAATGCCCTGCGCGAGTGTGCCCGTAAAGCCAAGCCCCTTTTGACCACTGAAGAGGGTCACGACAACGCCCGCGTTTGCGGTGTCCGCTGCCGGGCCGTGAATGTGCGCCGCGAAGGCGCTGTCGATGTTGGCCACGTCGAGCCGGTAGAAGATGGAGCCGATGTCGGAGAGGTAGGTGAACGTCGCGGTGCCGGTTGCCGTGGTGGTGATCGCGGGTCGCTCGTTGGCACCCGACAGGTTGGCAACAAACCGCTCACTCACAGTGATGCCGACGTCGTCCTTGCAACTCATGATCGCCAGCAACACGATGCTGAGTCCGACTAACTTTCGTTCGCGCATGACGGCCTCCTAAAGGGATTTGGGATCGCGCACGCCCGACCGTCAAGCGACGCCGTCAGTCAGGGAATTGTCAATAAAAATTTGTGTTAGAGAATCGTCAGGCTTCCCAAGGGCCGACTGTCATCCGGCGCGGAGGGGCCCTCCGTACTGTTGCCGGAGAAGCCCCCATCACCATCGCGAGCGCCGTCAGTCGACCGAGACACTGCAATCGCATGCCGAGGATCTAGGGTCGGCGCGCGAACACCGCAGCCCGCCCCCGTAGCGCGGCATCGATGGCGGCCATCGCAACCGGCGCCGGCACCGTCCAGCGACCTCGCCGCATGGTGGGAACGCGGACTGCTACGACTTCCCCCTCTGCCCCGAGGTCCACGACCGCGGTCGCCGCGTCGTCCGGACCCTGGTTGGCCTTGATCACGAGAGTCCATGTGCCCTGGGTCGGCCACGACCGCTTGAGCGCGAATACCCCTTCGCGCTTGGTCTCCGTGAACTCGAGCTTCACGCTCCGCCGCTCGCCGCCCACGATCCCCTCGGCGGTCCCCGTCACGATGTACCCGATCGCGGTCCCATGATGGAAGGAATGCACCAGCAGGAACGCGTCGCGCGTCGACTCATCGTACGGATTGGCGGGGAGCTCGATCGAAATCCAGGGTGGGCCCTTCGCGCCGAGCAGGGGCGCGGCAATCCAGGCGCTGGCGAGCGCCGCGAGGGCGAGACCGCGAAGCCGAGTGTGCATGGCAACCTCCGGTGGTGGTTGCCGCTCAGATGCTGCGCGATGCAGGAAGGTTTGAAAGCTTCACTTGGGCTCCAGCAGTATGTTGCCCTTGAAGCTGCGGACCGTGACCTGGGCCCCGCCGACACCGGTCGAGAAGCGTAGCTTCGCGCCGGACGTGCCGGCCCCTGAGCGAGGTTGCTCCCGGCTGAGCGTATTGGTGATGGTGCCCGCGATCGTCAGGGCATCGAAGTCGACGATCGTGTTCGCGGGCACGCGGATCTCGATCGAACCGCCTTGGCTCTCGAGCTCGACCACGCCCCCGCGCCCCAGCTCGCCGTCGAAGTGGATCCCGCCCGTCACCGACTCGAACTTGCCCCGCTGCACGCCCGTGCCGCCGCGCTGCCACCCCGCGGCCCGCACGACGATGCTGCCGGAGAGCGTCGAGGCACCAAGGTCCGCGCTGGCCCCGCGCAGGAGTACGCCGCCGCTCACCGTTTTCACACGCGCCCGGCCGGTGCCGCCCGCGATCTCCACGTCGCCCAGCATCGTTTCGGCCGTGACATCCTGCGGTGTGCCGAGCACGTGAATCGCACCGCTCACGCTGTTCAGATCGAGCACGCCGTCCACGCCTTCGACGGCGATGTCGGCCGCGATGGACTTTACCCACAGGTTGACGGCGCGCGGGACGTGCACGGTGAGGTCGGCCCGACCAGCCTCACCCGCTTGGGGCGAAACGTCGACCCACAGCTTCCGAACGCTCGTGTCGCCTGTGGTGGAGAATTTCGCGATCCGCGGCGCGAGGCGGGCTGAGACACCCAGGCTGTCCGAGTCCCAGCCCATCACCCGGATCGTCCCGAACGGGTTCACGATTCGGACGGACCCGTGAGGCTCGAGCGGCCAGCGCTGCTCGATCCGCTGTTGGGCGCCGGCGGGAGGGGGGCCCGCGAACAGAAGGGCGAGCATCACCCCGGACGTGGTCTTGGTCATGGCATCAGCTCGCCGCAACACGCGTGGCCCACTGGAGCAGCTCCACTTCCTGGCGTGACGCCGCCGCGAACAGGCTCCGCAGCTCGGGGTTCGCCGGGTCGCGCGCCAGCGCCGCGCGGCAGTCGCTAAGCGCCGCCTCGATGATGCCGAGATTCCGCTCCACGAGGGCGACAGTGCCGGGCTGCAAGCGGCCGCGCTGCGCCGCCAGCAGGCCGCTTAACTCCCTGGTCGCCCGTTCATAGTCGACCTGGACCGCGGTCCAGCGCTCTTCCGCGGTGGGGACGGCGGGACGACTCGCCAGGCGGTACAGCGCGACGGCGAGAGCGAGCATCGCCGCCGCGGCGAAGACGAGGCGCCACCGAGCACGTTGCACGTTCCACGTTGCACGTTGCACGATGCGCCCGCTGACCTCGGTCCAGAGATCCCGATCGGGCTCGATGCTCCGAGGCAACGCCCGCGCGCCCGCGACGAGCGCCCGGAGTTCCTCCACGGCCCCCCGGCACCCCGCGCAACCGGCGAGGTGCGCCGTGACCGCCGCGTGATCTCGCGCGTCGAGCGTCCCGTCCACGTACTCGTTGAGCCGCTCTTCCATCTCGGAACACATCATCGATTCAATGCCTCACGCAGCAGCCGGCGCGCCCGGAACAGCTGCGCCTTGGAGGTTCCCACCGCGATCCCCGTCAACTCGGCGATCTCCGCGTGACGATACCCTTCGACGTCGTGCAGCACGAACACCTCACGCGCCCCCGCGGGGAGCGTCGCGATCGCCCGCTCGAGATCGAGCGCCAGGCCCGGTTCGAAGCCGGGGTGGGGGGCTGCGCCGGTGTTGCCCCGTTGCTCGAGCGCCGCTGGATCGTCGCTCGTGAACACCCGCCGCAGCCGCCGCCGCTCCGCCCGCCGGCTCAAGAACACGACGTTGACGGTCAGGCGGTACAGCCACGTCCCGAACGCGCTCTCCCCACGGAAGCTCGCGAGCCGCTCCCATGCCCGCACGAACGCATCCTGCGTCAGCTCCTCGGCCCGCCTTGCGTCCGCCGTGAGCCGCAGGCACAGCGCGTACACCCGGCCTACGTGCTCGCGGTACAGCGCCTCGAACGCGCCCCGGTCGCCCCGCTGCGCACGCTGCGTAAGATCGCCAGAGCCAGGAGGGGGAGCCGGCACGCCGCTACGATGCCGTGGGATCGCGATTGGTTGGAAGTCAGCGCGACGCCCCGGGTGACGTGGGCAGCACCTGGCGGATCAACAGGCCGGTGGTGGACACTCGGACCTCGTACTGCGCCCGCGCGGTCCCCCCGACAAAGGCAGCCGATCCGTACTCGGCGTCCACCAACGGCCCGAGCAGCCGACGGCGAGCAATAGCGAAGAGATCGATGTACGCGGGCCGCGCGAGCTCGTAGGCCGTATGCGGCTTGGTGCGCTCGTCCGACAACGAATTGTAGCGGCCGGCTACGCGGTCCAGCTCGTATGAGGTGTGGAGGCCGAGCAGGTTCACCCAGGGGTGCCACTTGAGAATGTGGGCGTCCACGTAGAACGCATCGCCGGCGAGGTCATACATGGCGAGTCGCTTGTCCGGGAAGACGATCGTGGCCCGGAACCGCTGCGAGCCGACGGGCTCGGTGGTGACGGTCGCCGCCAGGACCTCGAGCGTGAGCGCCTGGTACGCGCGTAGGCCGACGGCGATCGCCCCGGCCAGCGCAGCGAGAGCAAGGAGCAGCAGGCCCATCAGGCCGCGCATCGCCGCCCCGAGCCAGTGGCGCGCCCGCAGCACCCTGATCGCCGCACGGCACACCACGAATCCCAGGACCAGCAGGCACAGGCCCGCGATCACCACGCGCGTCGGCATATCGGTCGTCTAAACTACGCGGCGCGGTTAGTGTTAGGTATGCCCGCCACCATCCAGCTTCGCAGGGCACCGCCCGCCGGGTGCGAGGACGTCTTGAGCGCCGGCGCGTTGGATTTCCTGGCCGCGCTGGCACGGCGCTTCGAGCCACGCCGCCGGGAGCTGCTCGAGCGCCGCCGGCTGCGGCAAGCCGAGCTCGACGCCGGCCGGCTCCCGGACTTCCTGCCCGAAACGAAAGCGATCCGCGAGCGCGCGTGGACCGTCGCGCCGATCCCGTCCGAGCTGCAGGATCGCCGGGTCGAGATCACCGGCCCGGTCGACCGGAAGATGATGATCAACGCGCTCAATTCGGGAGCGAACGTGTTCATGGCCGATTTCGAGGACTCCAACGCCCCGACCTGGGAGAACAACGTCACCGGCCAGCAGAACCTGCGCGACGCAGTCCGCAAAACGATTTCCTATTCGAGTCCCGACGGGAAGCGATACGCGCTCGCCCCGAAGACAGCCACGTTGTTCGTGCGGCCGCGCGGATGGCATCTGATCGAGAAGCACGTCGTCGTAGACGGCGCGCCGATCTCGGCGTCGCTGTTCGATTTCGCGCTCGCCTTCTACCACAATGCGGCGACGCAGATCGCCAACGGCACCGGGCCGTATTTCTATCTCCCCAAGCTCGAGAGCCATCTCGAGGCGCGGCTGTGGAACGAGGTGTTCAACTTCGCGCAGGATGCGCTCGGCATTCCCCGCGGCACCATCCGGGCGACCGTGTTGATCGAGACGATCCTCGCCGCGTTCGAAACCGAAGAGATCCTGTGGGAGCTGCGCGACCACTCCGCCGGCCTGAATTGCGGCCGCTGGGATTACATCTTCAGCTACATCAAGAAGCTGCGGACCCGCCCCGACCGCGTGCTCCCCGACCGGGCGCAGGTCACGATGGAGCAGCCGTTCCTGCGGAGTTATGCCGAGCTGGTCATCCGCACCTGTCACCGCCGCGGCATCCACGCGCTCGGCGGCATGGCTGCGCAGATCCCGATCAAGCGTGATCCCGCGCTGAACGCGCAGGCGCTCGAGAAGGTCCGCCAGGACAAGCTGCGCGAAGTGCGACAGGGCCACGACGGCACGTGGGTCGCCCACCCGGCGCTCGTCCCGATCGCGCGCGAGGTGTTCGATGCCCACATGACCGGCCCGCACCAAATCGCGCGGCTCCGGGACGACGTGCACGTCGGCGCGCGCGATCTGCTCGCCGCCCCGCCGGGAGCGATCACCGCCGCCGGGCTTCACACCAACCTGTCCGTCGCCCTCCAGTATCTCGCCGCCTGGCTCAGCGGCAACGGTTGCGTGCCGATCAACGACTTGATGGAGGACGCCGCCACAGCGGAAATCTCCCGCGCGCAGGTGTGGCAGTGGCTGCACCACGGCGCGCGCTCGCAAGACGGTCACCACGTAACTGCCGCAATAGTGCAACACGAACTGACCGAATTGGTGGCAACGCTACCTGAACAGGTGGGTGCGGGCGGCCCGTCGGCCGATAGGTTTTCGCTGGCGGGGCGCATCCTCACGGAGCTGGTGACCGGCGCGGACCTTGCAGAGTTCCTCACCACGAAGGCGTACGACTATCTCGACTGATACATAGGGACGGGGCTGACATGGACACGCCGCACAGCATCGCATCGCTAGAGCAGGAGTGGCACACGCACCCCCGGTGGGACGGCATCAAACGACCGTACAGGGTGGCCGACGTACACCGGCTGCGGGGGACGGTCCGGGTGGAGTACACGCTGGCGCAGCGGGGAGCCAGACGGCTGTGGCAGCTGCTCCAGGAGGGCGCGCCGGTCACGGCGTTGAGCGCGATCACCGGCGCCCAGGCGGTGCAGTGCGTCCGAGCCGGCCTCAAGGCGATCTATGTGAGCGGCTGGCAGGTGGCCGGTGACATGAATACGGGGCTGCACACCTACCCCGACCAGAGCCTCTATCCCGCGGACAGCGTCCCCCAGTTGGTCCACCGCATCAACAACGCACTGCTCCGTGCCGACCAGATCCACCACCTGCAGGCCGACGAGTCGGTGGATTGGGTGGTCCCGACCGTCGCCGACGCCGAGGCGGGGTTCGGGGGGTTGCTGAACGCGTACGAGCTGATGCTCAACATGATCGTGCAGGGAGCCGCGGCGGTGCACTACGAAGACCAGCTCGCGTCGCTCAAGAAATGCGGACACCTGGGCGGGAAAGTGCTCGTCCCGACCAGCGAGTTCATCACCAAGCTCGTCGCGGCACGGCTCGCGGCGGACGTGGCGGGTGTCCCCACGCTGCTCATCGCGCGCACCGACGCGCTGAGCGCGACGATCCTCGCGAACGACATCGATCCCTACGACCACCGCTTCATCCTGGGGGAGCGGACCACCGAGGGATTCATCCGGGTGCAGCCCGGAATCGACTCCGCGATCGCGCGGGGCCTCGCGTACGCGCCGTACGCCGATCTGCTGTGGTTCGAGACCTCCAAGCCCGATCTCAAAGAGGCCACGCGTTTCGCCGAGGCGATCCACGCAACCTACCCGCGCAAGCTGCTGGCCTACAACTGTTCTCCGTCGTTCAACTGGAAGGCGCACTTGACCGACGCGCAGCTCGCGTCATTCCAGCAGGAGCTGAGCGCTCTGGGCTACAAGTTCCAGTTCGTCACCCTGTCGGCGTTCCATGCGCTGAACCACAGCATGTTCACGTTGGCGCAGGACTATCGGCGGCGGGGCATGGCGGCGTACGCCGATCTGCAGAGCCGCGAGTTCGCCTCCGAGGCCGAGGGGTACGAGGCGGTGCGCCACCAGGAGTTCGTCGGCGTGGGCTACTTCGACGAGATCACGCAGATCGCGACCGGAGGGACGTCCTCGGTGACGGCGATGCAGGGCTCGACCGAGCAGGAGCAATTCCACGAGTCACCGGTCGAGCGCCGCAAGGCGGCGGGCTGAAGCGCTCCACGCTCTACTCACTCGCCGCGGTGCTCGCCATCGCGGCGCTGTTCTTCTTCATGACGACCGCGCGCGCCAAGGTGCGATGCAGCGTGTGCATGGAGTTCCGCGGACGCACGAACTGCGCGGCGGCCGTCGGGGCGACCGAGCAAGCGGCCCGGGAGGGCGCCCAGACCACCGCGTGCGGCCCGATCGCGAGCGGCATGGACCAGCAGATCGGTTGCGGCCGAACGCCGCCGACCTCGGTCCAGTGCCAGCACCGCTGAAGAAAGACGAAATGCGTCTAGCAAAGGCGTCGCGCAAAGACGTCTAACGAAGGCGTTACGCAGAACCGTTGCGTCGACGCAACGGGACGTCTGTGCGCACAGCGGTTTCTAGACGTATCTCCTCGACGTCTTTATGATTTCTTCGTGCCCGATCTTTCCCTCCCCCGAACCGCGGTGCAGGCTAACCTGCTCCTCTCCCAAGGGGAGTCACGGCCCGGCCGGATCTTTGTCATGGAGCGGGTCCCCCAGCACGACGGGCCGGAGACCGTGCTGGAACTGTTGAATCGGCCCGAGGGCTTTTTCGCCTTCCAACCAGCGCCCAACGGCGAGGTACTGCTCGTCTCCAAGCAGCAGACCGTTTCCCTGTCGATCGAGCGCCAGGCGCCGATCGCCGACCCGGCGCGCCTCTCGGCGGCCCGCATGCTGGGCGTCGAGCTCGTGCTGGCGGGTGGCTCCAAACTGGGCGGCTGGGCGAGCGCCGAGCTGCCGGAAGGTCACGCCCGGCTACTGGATTACCTCAACGAGCCGCCTGAACCTTTCTTCGCCGTGTGGACGCACGCGGCGACCCTTTACGTGAACCGCGCGTTCGTCCTGTATGCGCGCCCACTGAGCTAACCCATGCCCGCGCGGATCGATCCCTTTGTCGACGTCCTGCTCCGGGAGCGAGGCGAGCAGCTGTACCTCCTGCCGGACGAGCCCGTCACCATGCTGAAGGACGGCAAGCCGCGGAAGGTGACGCGACAGCCGCTCACGGATCAGCACATCTACGCGCTCCTCGTCGAGGTGGCGCCGTCCGAGTCGGCCGACCACATCGACCGCATGGCGGAGACGGAGTTCGAGTACATCGCCGATCGCGGCATGGTGCGGGTGCGGATCGTGCCGGACATGGGACGACTCACCGCCGTGGTCGCGCCTCTGCTCGGCGGCGCGACGGGGGCGGCCCCCCCTCCCCCGGCAGCTCAGCGGGCACCGGCTGTCGTGGGAGCCCCTGCGTCCGCCCCAGCCGCCGCCAAGCCCCCTCCGCCCCCCCGACCGATGGTGATCGCCGCCGCGCCCATGGTCGACTCGCCGGCACAGCCCGGCCCTGAAGCTCCCGCGGGCCTGCCGGTCGACTTCGCCGCTCCCCAGTACAAGGCCGCTGAGCGCGCCCTGGGGGAGCTGCTCAAAGGGCTCGTGCAATCGAACTCCTCCGACCTACACCTCCGCGTGGGAGAGCCGCCGATCTTCCGCACCCACGGGGAGATGAAGCGGCAGTCCGCGGCGCAGCTCCCGGCCGAGCAGCTCGAGATGATGCTCCTGGCGGTGATGCCGGAGCGCAATCGTGGACAGTGGAAGGAGACGGGGGACTCGGACTTCGCCTACGAGATCGCCAAGCTGGCCCGGTTTCGAGTGAACGCGGCCCGCGACCGCCGCGGCCCGCTGGCTGTGTTCCGCGTGATCCCGGCCCAGGTCGTGACCGCCGAGCAGCTCGGGATCTCGAAGGAAGTGCAGCAGCTGTGCTATCTCACCAAGGGGCTCGTGCTCGTCACCGGCCCCACCGGCTCGGGCAAGTCCACGACGCTGTGCGCGCTGATCGACCTCATCAACCGCACGCGCACGGATCACATCATCACGATCGAGGATCCGATCGAGTTCGTGCACGAGAACAAGAAGTGCGTCATCACCCAGCGCCAGGTGGGAGTGCACACCGAGAGCTTCAAGTCGGCGTTACGGGCCGCGCTGCGGGAGGATCCGGACATCGTGCTGGTGGGCGAGCTGCGCGACCTCGAGACCATCGCCATCGCGATCGAAACGGCGGAGACCGGTCACCTGGTGTTCGGCACGCTCCACACCACCACGGCGGCCTCCACGGTGGACCGGATCATCGATCAGTTTCCCGCAGACCGGCAGTCCCAGATTCGCGTCATGCTCTCCGAGTCGCTTAGGGGGGTGATCTCGCAGACCCTCTGCAAGCGAACGAGCGGCGGGCGCGTGGCGGCGCGTGAGATTCTCCTCACCACGCCCGCAATATCGAACCTGATCCGGGAGGGCAAGACCTTCCAGATTCCGTCGATCATCCAGACCTCGAAGCAGCTGGGAATGGTGACGCTGAACGACGCCCTGCTCGAGCTGGTGGAGAAGAAGGAGATCAGCCCCGACGAGGCCTACATGAAGTCGGTCGAGAAGGCGGGGCTCACGGCGTCACTCAAAGCGAAGGGCCAGAAGCTGACCATCGCTACGTAGGGCGGTGTCCGGGGTCCGGCCGGACCCCGGCCTCGCTTACCGTCTCCGGCCCGGCCCGATGCCGAAGCGGGCCTGCAGGCCGACCTGGAACGGAACGCTCACACCACTGGCGGCACTCGCGGTGGTGCCGAAGCGGCCGTTGACGGCATACAGATAGCGGGGCGTGGCCGGGGCCGGGTCGAAGCCGCGCACGTACAGCAGCACGGGATCGGGCGCCTGGGCCCAACCCCAGCCGTGGAGGTTCGCCGCGCCGTGCAGCCATTGGTCGAGCCCACCCAACAGATTGACGGTCACGAGCGACACCGTTAGCCGCCGCTCCGGCCCGAACCATTCCGGCCGCCAGTTGAGCTGAAGATCGAGCGAGGGTTGCCAGGGGCCGGTGCACGAGTTGCGGGCCGCGATCGAGCCAAACTGGCGCGCGAGACAGCTGCGAACGGCGGGCGGCGCCGTAGCGAGCAGCGCGCGCATGCCGTTCGCGACGGCCGTGTCCAGCGTCAGCGCCGGATTAAAGATGAAAGCCCGGTCGTTCCTGGAGCCGTCGCCGTTGATGTCCGATCCGACAATCGGCGTAAACGGGACCCCCGAGGTGAAGGACCCAACCGCGCTGATGTCGAGCGCCCGCGTCACGGGAACCGTCGCGGTGCCGACGAACGCGTGACGCCGCTCGAGACCGCTCGTGCCCCACTCCCGCGCGTTCGGATCACCGCCGGTGGTGGGTGCCGCGAACCCGGCCGACGCCGAGCCGGACGAGAACGACGACTGGTCGCGGGCGCGCGTGAGCGTGTACCCGACCCGGAACGCCGCGCCCCACGACGTCGCGCCCGTGAAGGTCAGGGTGAGCTGCTTCGTGTCCGACTGGAGATCGGAGCCCATGAGCAGCACGTTGTCGAACTCGGGATGGAGGCGTGAACCAGCGAAGCTCACGGCACCCGTCGTCGGGACGATGGAGTCGGCCGGCACGTACACGGGGCGCCCTGCCTCGTCCGGAAGCGTGAAGCGCGGCGTTGTGACGAGGTTCAGGTCACGGAAGCCGTACTGGTTCACGCCACGTGCGTAGCTCCCTTCCAACGTCACCCAGTAGTTGCTCCGGCCGAACCGCTGCACCAGCGCGACGGATGCGCGTCGGGCGCGCGGCGCCCCGAAGTCAGAGGCGAAGGCCGTCACGTCGGGATGGGGAGCGACGGTGACTGCGGCGGCGGTGTCCACGCATTGCGACGGAATGGTAGACGGGTCCGCGGCGTAACGCGACCAATCAGGGCTGGGTACCGCCGACCCGACGCAGGTGAGCTGAGTCTCGCCGGTCGCGAGCCCCGGCGCGCCCAACGCCGCCGCGTAGAGGGCGGTCGGAGTCAGGCTCCGAAAGTCGCCGACGCCGCCGCGCAGGAAGGTGGTCTGCGGAGCGGGGCCTAGTGCCCAAGTGAAGCCCACCCGCGGCGAGACGTGCACTTCGCTCGGGATTCGGTCGGTGCGCACCCCGAACAGCGAATCCACGGCGCGATTGTAGGGCGGCGCGCCGCTGAAGCGAGTAGCTTCGAGTCGCACGCCGTAGGTGAGCTGCCAGCCCCCTCCCGGCCGCCACGTATCACCGGCGTAGAGGGCACCGTTCCACGCCGTTCCCGACTGGAGTCGAGGCACGAGCGTTCGTAAGAACGTGTCCGGGCTGTCGGCCGCGAGTGCCGCGAGCGACGGGTAGATGAACATCCCCAGCTGGTTCGACGTGTGGTTCTCCTCCAGCCGTGTGCCGATCACGTCGAGGCCGAGCTTCAGACGATGCGCTACCGGCCCCTCCCCCGGTAGCCACGAGAACTCGTCGGCGATCTCGAGGTGGCGGTTGTCGATGTGCTGGGGGAGCCCGCCGTTGCCGCCGAACGCCAACACTTCCGCGCCCTGGCTGCCGTCCGGCAGATCCGATGTCACGACCACGAGCGCGTTCGGCAGCGCGAGGAAGGCGCGTGTATCCCGGCGTTGGCGGGCCACGTAGCCGCGGAGCTCGTTGATGAAGCGCCCGGCGAAGTACGACGTGAGCGAGGCCATCAGGCCGCCGCCGCTCGTCGTACGCCTTCCCCCGGTCGCAGGCAGGGCGAGCGTGGACACGCGCGTCGGCTCCTGGGACTCCCAGTTTCCGTCGAGGCGCAGCGTCAGGGTGTGCACGTCGCTCGCCCGCCAATCGAGCCGCAGCAGCCCGAGCGTGCTGTTCGTGGCGCGGTCGTCGTAGCGGTTTAACACGGACACGGGGGCTCCTGCGGCGCCGGCCAGCGTGACGAAGCGCGCGGCGGAGTCGGGGCTCACCCCCAGCCGCAGAAGCGTGCCGGGGTCGGCCGTGGCGAGCGAGGGCAGGCCCTGGTCACGCCAGCGCCCCTGGAGGGAGGCGAAGACGAAGAGCCTGTTGAGAACGATCGGGCCGCCGATTCCGCCACCCAACTGGTTCTGCGTAGCGCCCTGACCGAACGGCGAGGACGTGGCTTCGCCCCAAGCGACCTCGCGGTCGCGCAGCGAGTAGGTGAACGAGCCCTGGGGAACGTTGGTCCCTCCGCGTGTGCTCGAGGCGACGAGCCCGCCCGAAAACTGACCGCGGGCCACGTCGTACCCGTTGGTGACGACCCGAATCGAGCGAACGGCGTCCTGCGGCACGCTCGCCGTCCCGAACGACAGGCCGTCCAGGGTCACGTTGTTCGCGGTGGGCCGCTGTCCGGCGACGGAGAACGCCGTCGCGGTGGAATCGGTCTCGCGAATCCCCAGGACCCCAGGCTGCAAGGTCGCAATGGTGTTCAGGTCGGAGGCATTGATGGGGAGGCGTGCGAGCTGCTCGGGATTGTAACTGCGTGCGGTGGAACCCGGCCCCGCGGCATCGCTGCGCGCGCTCGACCGTGCACTCACGGTGACCGCCTCGAGCGGCACTGCCGCGAGCCCCATGTGAATGGTCGCCTCGATGCGGTCTTCGTCCGCCTGCCGGGCGACCGAGACCTGGACCGCGGCCATCCCGATGAAACGTGCCGTGAGCTCGTAGCGCCCGCCCCCGTCGGGAAAGACGATAGTGTACCGCCCGTGTGCGTCGGTCGTCCGCTGGCGCGCCACGCGCGTCTCCACGGAAGTCGCCACAACGGTGGCTCCGGGAAGCGGCTGGCTATCGGGCCCGGTGACGGTGCCGGTGATGATGTCGGTGGTCGTGCCCACCTGGCCTGCGGCCGGGCGCGACGCCGCCAGCGCGAGCGCAGCCACGAGGGCCCACCCGCGCGGCGTCATGGCGCAGCGGCCCCAGCCGAGAGCGTGACGTTCAGGGCGGTCTCCAGGACGCGGGTCGCGTCGAAGTGTGCCTCGGCGATCGCACGCGCCGCTCGGCAATGGCGCTCATAGTCGCCGTTGATCGCTTCCAGCGCTGCCGCGGCCTCGTCGACTGAGGTGAAGCGGAACATGCCCTCGCCGTGAGGCAGGAACGAGCTGTCGCCGGTGTGCTGGACGACCACCGGCTTCCCGCTGGCCAGGTAGCACAAGGTCCGGTCGCTCACCCATGCGTTCTGGAACTCGATGCACGATGCCTTGGCGCAGCTGAACTCGCCGCGGGACCGCTGGATGTAGGAGCGATACGCTTCCGGGCTGCCCGCGACCGCATGGGAGTCGCGCACGCGCCAGCCGGCTTGCTCGAGACGCGCCCGGTCGTGCGCATCTTGAGTGGCCTGAGCGAGACGTGCCCGGTCGTCCGCGACGCGATCGATCAGGTACAACGCGAGCTCGAGTGGCTGATGGGTGCGGCCCGTGAGTTCCAGGAAAGGGAGGAATGCGGCCCGCTTCGTGTTATCGCGGAGGACAGTCTTCCCGCCTTCGGTCACCTTCAGCCAGTCGGTCGTGGACCAGCTCGAGACGGTGGTGAACGCCTCGCTGTGCGGATCGTAGGTGTATGGCCACAGGTCGAGGCAGACCGGCGGCCGAATGCGGTGCCAGTGCAGGCCGCCGTCGGAGAAGCGAGCGGTTGGGGTCCCGACGGTTTCCCCCGTGGTCAGGTAACAGTCGTGCGGGGGCACCGCGAGCTGCCCCGTGCTCATCCAGAATTGGAGCAAGCCCGGGTCGATGTCCACCAGTGCCGTGCGCCGGGCGCAGGCGAGGAGGCGCGGGTCGATCGCGTAGTGGAAGTTCAAGAGCAGGTCCGCCCGGCCCAAAACCCGGTTCACCTCGGACCACTCGCACCCGGTGAAGCGGAACGAATCGCCGCTGCGTGCGTACAGCAGGGCCTTCCCTTCCAGCCCGAAGCGCTTCAGTCGCTCGAAGAAACTCGAGAGGAGCGCCGCCTCCTGGGCGGAGTCACGCGGGGGCCGGAACTGCTCCAGCCAATAGACGTCGCACCCCAGGCGACGCAGCCCCTGGGCGTACTGCATGTACACCCAGAAGTGCCCCCCGCCGTCGGGGAAGTTGGCCACCTTGTAGACCGAGATGACCACCGTGCTCACGCCGCATCCTCCCGTGCCGTGGAAGGGAGGTCCCGGAAACCGATGAGTCGAATCCCCCGCTCCTCGAGCGCGTGACGCACCTCGGGCTCGCACAGGGTTCGCAGTTCGATCTCCCGTTCCGCGGCGTAGCTCGAGGTGAACCCTGGCTCGACGTAGCCGGGATGGCAGGTCAGCTCGGTCACGCTTCCCCCCTTCCCCCCCTCCCCGTCCGCGAACGCGGCGTCCAGCAGCCGGACGAGCCCGGGCACGCCGATCTGCTCGGGATGGCTTTCACCGCCCCATTGACCGTAGAACTTCGAGAAATGGCGGACCCGGCTGTAGCCTCGGACCGGGACGCCAACGCGCCGGGCCCACGCTCGCACCTCCGGTAGAACGCGGGGATCGCGGTGCACGTCGTGGTGGGAGTCCACGTGAGTCGGCGTCGTGCCGACGAGCTGTACGAACCGCGCGAGTTGACGCTCGAGCTCGGTCGGCACGCTCGCGGGGGGGCCGTCCGGATCGAGCTCGAGATGCAGCCCGATGCTCAACGCCGGGTAGGCGCGACCCAGAGCGGCCGCCTGCTCGGCCGCCGGTCGGTTGACGAGCAGGCTGGTGCTCGTGAGGATCCCCCGACCATGGGCTTCGATCACCCCGCGGTTGATTCCGTGGCTGATCCCGAAGTCGTCGGCGGTGACGATCAGCAGCTTTAGCGCGGCGGTCATGGTGGCAGCGGTGGGCGCAGCGCGCGGAACCAGTGGTCGAAATCGATGAGCTCGGCGATGCCCCACTCGGCGCCGTCGTGCAGCAGCGCCATCGCGGCCCACACGATGCAGTGCGCGTAGCGGGCACATTCCGCCGTGTGAAACAGGAGGTTCAGGGTAGCGTCGTCGGGCAGGCGGCAACCCTGCCGCTCGGTGGCGGTCAGATAGCGCCGCAGCATGGCCGGCCGCTCGTCCGGCGCCGACTGATACAGGAGGGTGGACACGTCGTAGCTCACCGGGCCCACGCCGACGTGATCCCAGTCGATGAGCCGTGCGCGCGGACCGGCAGGCGTTCGCGCGACGAAGATGTTCTTGGGCCAGAGATCGCCGTGCAGCAGCGTGTCCGGTCCTCCGCTGTCCTGCATGCAGCGCACGCGTCGCGGGGCGTCTTCGAGGAGGGTGTGCAACGCGCCGAGCAGCCGCTCCCGCGCTCCGGCGAAGTCCCGGGGCACCTCACGCGGTGGGGTCGCGAGGGCTTCGAGCACTGCGATCGCGTCGCGCACGTTCGAGGTGAAGAAATGCACGCCGTGGTCGCGGGCTCGCCACCGCACCTCGGGGATGAGCGGATGGCGCGCGGCACGCAGGTGGAGCTCCGCGATGAAGTCCACCGCCGCGTCGAGGCGCCACGGCACACGCGCCCGGGCGAGACTCTCGTCCCCCAGGTCCTCGTAGACGTGCCAGACCCAACCTCCCTCACGCTCGGCCGCCGCGCCGAGGAGTCGCGGACAGCCGTCCCCGAGCTCCAAGGCCGGCAGCCAGCGTTCGACCACGAGGCGGTCCGCTTGGGCGACGGCCGGCGGGTGCCGCTTGAGGACGAGCGCGCTCCCTGGAGCAGCGCCTAGTCGCAGCCGGTACACCGCGGGCTTCAATCGCTCGAGCTGCAGCCGGGCACCGCGACCGCACACGAGCTCCTCGAGCAGGTCGCACAGCTCGGTCGCGCCGGGCTCCTGCCAGGGCTTGAGCAAGCGCTCCAGGCGCTCGCGCACGCTCACCGGGCTGCGCGTCTTCACGCGAGGGCGCGCTCCAGAACGCGCCTGACCACGCGGCACCCATCGAAGTGCTCCTCGGCAAGTGCCCGGGCGAGTCGACAGTGACGCTCGTAATCCGCTTCAACCGCCGCGAGGGCGCGCACCGCCTCGTCGATCGACCGGAACCGGAACAAACCCGCGTCCTCCGGGAGGCGGCTCGGTCCGGTGTGCTGCACCACCACGGGCTTCCCACTCGCCAGGTAGCAGATGGTGCGGTCGCTGGTCCAGCTGTTCGCGAACTGGACGCAGTATGGCTTGACGCAGCTGAATTCCCCGCGCGACGCCTGGATGTAGGCCCGGTACTGCCCCGGTGTCGCGCTTACGTCCCAGGCCTCGCGCACCCCCCAGCCCTGGGCGCCGAGCCGTTCTCGCCACTCGTCGAAGTGCTGGCCGAGGCACACGGCGAGCTCGAGCTTCGCCGCCGTCCGGGACGGTAGCTCGGCGTACTGGAGGTAGGCGATCCGCTTCTCGTTCGAGAAGGTGGTGCCTCGGAATTCGAAGGTCCCGCCCCACCAATGCGTGACCGTGGTGTAGGGCGCCTCTGCTGCGGCGGGGACGACCGGCCACTCGGCGAGGTAGACGGGTGGCGGCGTATAGTGCCAGCGGAGCCCGCAATCCGGGAATCGCGCGGCGGGCGTTCCCACGGTCTCCCCGATCGTGAAGTAGATGTCGTGCGGCGCGACGCAGATGTCTCCCGTGGTCATCCACACCTGGAACAGCCCCGGGTCCGTATCCACGAACGCGGAGCGACGGAAGCTTCGGACGACCGCCTCGGGGAGCGCGTGGGACAAGTTCAACAGCAGGTCCGCCCCGGTGGCCCCGTCGAGATCCCGCGTGCCCAGCGTGAGCTCCGCCGGCAGCGGCTCCTCGCCGCTCGAGTAGAGCGCCAGTGCGTCGTCGAGGCCGTAGCTCTCGAGGCGCGCCTGCAGGTTCGTGATGCATGTGCGCACGTCGCCGCCTCGCCAGCGACGGCGGCGCGCGACCGCCGGATCCCGCACCGCGGGGTCGATGCCCTCGAGCCAGAGCACCCGGCACCCTGCGGCGCGGAGCGACAGCGCCCAGTTGAGGTACACCCAGAGGTGCCCGCCACCCTGGGGGTAGCCGACGGTGTTCGCCGGTGCGAGACACACGGTGAGGCTCATGCGGCACCCCTGGCCGCATCCGGCAGGGGCGGGCGCAGCGCTGCGAACCAGTCCTCGATCTCCACCAGTCCGGTCCGGCCCCACTCGGCGCCGTCGTGCAGCAGCGCCATGGCGGGCCAGATGATGCAGGTAATGCCACGCGCGGTCTCGGCCGCGTGGAACAGCCGATTCACATCGCGATCCGCGGGCAGACGCACACCGTCCCGCTCGACGGCCGAGCGATACCGGCGCCACAGCCAGGGCCGATCCTCGGGCTGGGAGTGATAGAGGAAGGTGGAGACGTCGTAGCTGAACGAGCCCACGCCCACGTGGTCCCAGTCCACGAGTCGCACGCGCGCCCGCCCGCCGTCGCGGGCTTTGGCGACGAAGGCGTTCTTCGGCCAGAGGTCGCCGTGCAGCAGCGTATCCGCTCCTCCCACCTCGTCCATCATGCGGACCCAAGCGGGTGCCTCTTCGAGGAGTTTGTGCAGCCGTTCGAGCAGGCGTCGGCAGGCGGTGGCGAAGCGGGGTGGCGCGGGGTCGCGCAACGCGTCGAGCAGTGCGATGCTGTCGCGCAGGTTCGCGATGAGGGAATGCGCACGGTGATCGCGACCGTGCCAGCGGACCTCCGGCAGGAGCCGGTGGTGCGTGCCCCGCGAGTGCAGCTCGGCGACGAGATCGACCACCGCCTCCCAGCAGCGCCGTTCGTGCCGGTCGGCGAGCGTGGCCGCACCGAGATCCTCATAGGCGTGCCACACCCAGCGTCCGTCGCGCTCGGCCGCAGCCCCCAGTAGCCGCGGACAACACTCGCCGAGACCGAGCGCCGGGAGCCAGCGCTCCGCCACGAGCCGATCGACTTCCGCCGCGGCTGGGGTATGGCGTTTGACCACCAGCGTTCGCCCCGAGCCGCCGATCCGGAGTCTGTACACTCCTTTCTGCAAGCGCTCGAGCTGCGTGCCTTCGTGCGAGACCTCGGGTCCCCCCCCGAGCATCGCCTGTAAGAGGTCGCACAGCTCCGCCGCCCCGGGCTCGCGCCGTTCCTCGAGGCAACGAGCGAGGCGATTAGTGGCCATCAGCCAACCCGTGCGAGCGGGTCTTGGCACGCGACGCTCGGGCTCGGCGCCCCTTGCCCTCGGGCGGCGCGCTCCGCCGCTGCTTGCAGGTACGACGCCAGATGCCGCGGTGCGTCCGGGACGCCCCCGCACCCTGGGAAGCTGCACATGTCCACGACGTACGGTTGCCCGCCGCTCTCGATGATGTCGACGCTGTAGAAGTCGATGCCGAAGGCCGTGCCGCAGCGCCGGGCGATCTCGCACAGCTCCGGCGACGGCGTGAACGGCTCCCCGAGGCGGTCCACCTCGGTCGTTGCCGGAAAGACCTTCTTCACGCCGAATAGTTGGTGGCCGACCACGTAGATCTTCCGGTCGCGGCCCTGGGGCGGGTGGTAGCGCTGGGCGAAAACGGGGTCCCTGCTGGCCCGCACCGCCGCGAGCTCGGCAGCGTTGCGGACCACGCGCACGCCCAGGCCATCCGAGCCCTGATACGGCTTGACGACGATTGGTCCTCCGTCCAGGAAAGGCGCCAGCCGGTCTGGGTGCGAAGCGACGTAGGTCGCGGGCGTGGGCACACCCGCTGACTGCAGGATCCGGGAGGTGATGATCTTATCGCGCAGCGCCACGGTCACGGGATACGGATTCACGATCGCGGCACCCTGGGCGTGCAGCACTCCCGCGATGCTCAAGGAAAGGCGGCTCGTCTTCTTGAGGACGTAGAGGTCGTGCTCGGCCCGCACGCTCGACAGCTCGAGCGCCTGCGTCACGGGATGGATGACGTCGACGATCACGCCGGCGTCCGAGAGCGCGCGCATCACCGCCGACACATGGGTGGTGCTCCGGGCGAAGCGGGACTCGACGAGGAAGCCGATGCGCAAACGACTCATGTCGCGGCCGTCTCCTGCCGCGGCGAGCGGCGGTGCAGCCAGTCGAGCCGCTCGAGGGCGCCGTCCAGCTCGGCGGCGTACAGCCGCATGTCGGTGAGGCACGCATGCGCCCAGTCGTTGGCGAGGTCATCCGCGTTCCACGACATCGCCGCGAGCGTTCGAAACAGGGTCCCGCAGTGGGCCAGCCGCCAACACGCCTCGAGGCTCAGCATCGGCCACCGCTCGCGTGCGCTGGACCAGTAGGTCGGAATGTCGGGGGCAGCGCACAGCTGGCTCGTCGGGACCGTCACCTGGGCGAGGTCGACGGCGGGCACGCCCCAGCCGGCAACCTCCCAGTCGAAGACGACGACGGTGGCATCTCCGGCCTCCGTGCGGAGGCGAATGTTCCTTCCGTTGAAGTCACCGTGCACCAGCGTCGCCGGCACCCCCGCGCAGATCTCTTCGACGCGGCGCCACTGCCCGGCGAGATCGTCGAGCCGTGCGAGGAGCCGTTCGAGGAGCACGACGTCGTCCGGTGAAAAGACCGGATTGTCGATACTGCGCCGTATCGTGTCCTGCAGGGCACCTAGGATCCGGCGATAGCGAGCCGGTCCGCCGTCCGGCAGCCGCGCCCCGTCGGTTGCGTCCGCGGCTCCGGTGTGGACCGTACCGAGCCAGCGTCCGGCCCGCACTCGGTGCTCGGGGATGAGGTTCGAGTAGTCGGCGCCCTGGGCCTCCTCGATGAAGAGCCAGCACCACTCGGTGTCGTGGTCCTCCAGGAACCCGTAGTACCGAAGCGAGGGGACGGCCACACGGGGGAGGAGGTCCCCGTACACGGTGCGTTCGACGAGCCCCACCGCCTTCGGGCACCGCTTGGCGATCACCGCCGCACCACCCGGACCGGCGCCCTCGAGCCGGTACACACTGCTCTTGCGCTTCTTGAATCTCAGCGGCGTGAGCTGGACGGGCTCGGCGCTCGGATGGAGTTCGCACCACGCGCGGACGGCGGGATGGCTCCTGAGGGTCGAGCGCCGCGTCGCAGGACCCCCTGGAGGCCGCGGTGTCAGGGCGATGGGGCGCGATGTGTCGGTGACGATCCGGCCCCTGTCGAGCAGCAACAGCGCGTCGCAGCGCTCGAGCGTGCTGGGCCGATGCGAGATCAGGAGCACGGTTCGGCCGCGCATCAGGTGCCGCATGGCGCCGAGAATCTTCGCCTCCGTTTCGGCGTCCACGGCACTCGTCGGCTCGTCGAGGATGAGCACCGGACTGTCTTTGAGGAAGGCGCGAGCGAGCGCGATGCGCTGCCGCTGCCCCCCGGAGAGCTGGAGCCCGCGTTCCCCGACCTGGGTGTCGTACCCTTGTGGCAGGCGCGCGATGAACTCGTCCGCATTGGCCGCGTGGGCCGCCGCGACGATCTGTTCCCGGCTGGCGCCGGGCGCGGCGTACGCGATGTTCTCCGCGATGCTCGCCGAAAAAAGCACCGTGTCCTGCAGCACGACCGCAAACTGGCGACGCAGATCGTCGAGCTTGTAGTCGCGCAGGTCGACGCCATCGAGCCGGATCTGCCCCGCCGTCGGGTCGTAGAAACGCGTCAGCAGGCTGATCAGCGTCGTCTTGCCGGCCCCGGTCGCGCCCACGACGCCGAGCCGCGTCCCTGGCTCGATCGCGAATGACACGTTCTCCAACACCGGCCGCTCAGGGCCGTAAGCGAACGAGACGCCCCGGAACTCGACGGCGCCCCGGGCGCGTGCGACCGGCCGGGCTTGCGGCCGCTCGGGCACGTCCGGTTGCTCGTCCAGCAGCGCGAAGGCCCGCTCCGCGCTCGCGAGGTACCCTTGGAGCCCGGATGCTTTCCGACTCATCGTCTTGAGGGGATCATACAGCTGCGCGAGATAGCCGAGCACCAGCAGCAGCTCCCCTCGCGTGAGCGACTCCGCGCGCACGTGCCCGACTCCGATGAGCCACACGGCCGCAGTGCCGAGCGTCATCACGACGCCGATGAGCACGCCAAAGCCTCCCTCGAGGAACGCCAACCGGATCCGCGCGACCACGCCCTCTCGGGAGCGGTGCACGAAGCGGCCGGTTTCGTGCGCTTCCTGGCCGAACGCCTTGACGACGCGCAGCGCTCCCAGCGTCTCCTGCACGACCGCGAGGGCGGAGCTCTCGAGCTTCTTCACCTGGCGTGACTGTCGCCGCATCCGGGGGCGATACAGACGGGACAGGATGAAGAGGGGGGGTGAGACGGCGAGGGCGACGAGGGCGAGCTGACGATCCAGGCGCGCCGTGACGAGCCACATCGTCGCGACCGTGATAGCCGCGGAGACGAACGGAATGGCTCCGTCGATCAGGATGTTCTGGATCGCGGGGGCGTCATATTGGATACGGTAGACCGAGTCGGCGGTACCGCGGGAGTCGTGATACGACAACGACAGGCGCTGGACTCGTTGCACGAGCTGGGAGCGGAAGTCGAGCACCAGCCGCTCACCGATGTACGTGCGGAGCAACGTCGTCGCGAGACTCTGGAGCTGCCCGAGCGTGGTTACGACGAGCAGCAACGCGATCGCGAGGGCGAGTATGGCCGCCCAGCTCGATACGACGCTCGCGGGAACCAGCGCTCGCACGAACGGCGGAAGCGGCTTCGTGTCGAGCACGGAGTCGAACACGATCTTCAGCGGTACGGGGTTCAGGAGCGCGATCGGACTCGCGAGCACTCCCAGCGCGAACAGCGCGGCGATGTGGCGCCAGTAGTGGCGCGTCTGGCGCAGCAGCCGCCGGTACAGCGCCACATCGCCCATCAGGCAGCGTCTTCGAAGAAGAGCCAGACGAACCCGCGGTTCCCCGGCAGGGATCCGCGATACCGCCGGGCTTTTACGGGCACGAGCCGGTGAATCAGGCGATACCAGGCCTGCTCGATCGCCGCCTTGGCGGCGCGCGCGCGCCGTGCGATGATCGCCTCGCCGCGCGATCCCGCGCCGATCAAGCGATACGTCGCGGACTGGTTCCCATCGCGCAACACTTCGATCGTCTCCGGCTCTGCCCCGTCCTGCGCGAACCGGGTCCACGCCTTGACGGCGGGGTGCCACGCGAGCTTCCCCCAGAGAACGGGAGAGCGGGCCTCACCTCTCATGGTGCCTCCATGGTGTTGGTCTTGTTCCCCAATCGCTCGACGCAGTCCCGAATCGCAGCCATCGCCGTCATGCACTGCTGGACGGTGAGCAGCGCGGGTAGGACCGCGCCGAGGCCGAGGACGACGGCGGCCACCCAAGCGTCGCCGGACCAGGCGCCAAGGCTGAGCATCGCGAAGCCGAAGGAGAACACCGGCCCGCGTTCTGCAAGCTGCGGCCACCAGCGTAGTCGGATGAGTTGGTTGCCGCCGGCATGGTCCTCCACGCCGACCAGGAGCCGGGCGCCGCCGAGGACGCCCCCGCGCACCTCCAGATCCCAACGAGCGTGTCGGCCGCCCCGCAGCACACACGCCCCCGCTGCGCGCAGGTCGGTCTCGATCTTGAGCAGCCGCTGCGCCTGCTCGAGCCAGCGCTCGCTCCAGATGGCGGCCGTGACGGGCCGGAGGGAGGCCAGCCGAATCCGGCCGCGTCGCCGCCAGGGCGTGAGCCCTTCTTGGAGGCGGCCGCGCAAACGGGCGATCGGTTGCATCACATGCAGCGCCGCGGTCAGCAGGCGCCGCCCGAGCCGAGCGGGCCAGCGGCTCGACCCGTCGGGGAACCGGGCGCGCGCGGCACTCGCGCAAGCTTGCACGATGGGCGGGAGCACGGCAGCCACGAGCAGCGGCAGCGCGAACTTGAGCGGGCTCCAGACCGCGCTCAGCGCCGTCAGCCCGGCCAGGGTCGCGACCATCAGATACCACTCGGGCATCTGCGGCAAGGATCCCCATAGGCTCGGCGCGGGCTCGTACAGCGACTGGAACGGCGCGCGGCCCCAGACGCCGTGATACACCCGGGGCTGGCGGAGCCGCAGCGCCCGGGTCAGTCCCTCCCCGTACATGCGACCCGCCCAGCGGATGTGCCCGGGGCCGTTGTATTTCTCGGGCCATTTGCGCTCGAGCATCGCTTCGGCCCGGCCGTAACCGACCTGCTGCTTCCAGTACGCGCGTATCGAGTTGCGACGGTGGTGCCACACCATCGCCGCCGGACTGAAGCCCAGCGTCCAGCCCCGTTGCTGCAGACGCCAACACACGTCCACGTCGTCGCCGGCGACGCGGAACCTGACATCGAATCCACCGATCGCCTGCAGGCAGCTCTTACGGAACGCCATGTTGCAGCCCGGGATGTGCTCGGCCTCGCGGTCCGACACGAGCACGTGCACGGGATTACCGGGCGAGCGGGCGACACACTCGGCGATGGGGCCGTCGCCAGCCGGCGCGATGTTGGGCCCGCCCACGCCGGCGTAGGGCGCGTGCAGGAAGCTCGCGGCCAGATACGTGAGCCAGTGCGGATCGGGGTACGCATCGTCGTCGAGGTAGGCGACGATCTCGCCGGTGGCCGCCATGAGGCCCGCGTTCCGCGCGTTCGAGAGGCCGCGGTTCTCGGTCTGGATCAGGCGGCAGGAGTACTCACCCGCGATGGCTGCGGTCTTGTCGGTGGAGCCGTCATCGACGACGATGACTTCGTAGTTCGGGTACGCGAGCCGGCACAGCCCCTCGAGGCAGTCTTGGATCGTGCGCGCGCCGTTGTACGTGCACACGACCACGGAGACGCGCGGCCATCCGTGGTCCGGGGCGAGCGGCACTTCGGCGAACGCCTCGCGCACCGCCTCCAGCGCCGGCTTGGGCGAACGATCAGCGCGGGTGAGGCCGAAGGCCCAGTCCTCGACGTCGTGACCGTGCCGGTACCATTCGTCGGTCCAGGAGAAGACAAACGCGCCGGCGCAACCCGACGCGAACGCCGAGCGCACCTGCCAGTCGAGCGAGCGGGCCTGGACCGCTTCGCCATTCCGCAGGCCGTCCAGTCCCAATTCGCTCATGATCAGCGGCCTGTCGCCGGCGATGTTCTGGAGACGCGCGAGGTACGCCTCGAACCGCTCTTGCGACTCCAGGTAGACGTTGAAGCACACGAGATCGAGGAACGGCAGCTCCAGATACTCAGTGGTCGGGTAGTTTACGTACGTGACGAGCCCCTCCGGGTCTGTGTCCTTGACCACCCGGTAGAGCCGTTCGAGGTAGCGCTGCACGCGCTGGCGTCCCAGCCACCGCGCCAACGTCGCCGGGATTTCATTGCCGAGGGCGTAGCACAACAGCCCCGGGTGGCCCGCACACGCGCGGACCTTTTCGCGGATCAGCTGGGCGATGTCCGGCGCGCCGCGGCGATCGATCAGGTACCCGATGTACTGCTCGGCGCTGAGCCCGACCATCACGCGCAATCCGTGGCGCGCTGCGGCGTCGAGGAGTGCACGGGGGGGCATTGTATGAGGAATGCGAACGGCGTTGCATCCGTTCGTCGCCATCAGCGCGAAGTCGCGCTCGATCGTCGCGAGGTCGTGGTATTCGCGCCGCTGGGCGTCGGGCGCAAACGCGCCGTACGTCACACCCCGCACGTACAGTTTGTCGTCGCCGATGTAGAAGAACTTGCCGCGCACGGCGGGCCGCGGAATCGTGGTGAGACGTATAACCGGTGGCGCGGTGGCCGTGCGATCGGCCTCCGCCTGAACCGGCATCCGCACCGATGCGGTCCTCGCACTGCGGACCCCCGGGGCGCCCGTGGGACCGTGCGGTGACATCACACCAGGCCTCCTCAAACCGGCGATGTGGCGGGTCGGGGATCGCGCCCGTACCCTAGATTCACCGAGAGTGTAGCGCGAGAGTTGTTGCGATTGAGTCGAGATCGTTACTCGCACGCGATCGCTTCGTTACGGGCAAGCGATATGCCAGGCGGCACACGGACTTACGTGAGCAGTGTGGCTGTTTAGTTACAGCGTTAAAAAGTTGTTGGCGAACGGCTAACGGTCGATGGTGAGCCGCGTCACCTAACCGTTTTCCTGACAATCGCCTGCACTGTGCGCCACTCCAGCGTCACTCCCGTGGCGCGGGCGCATCGCCTCCTCCAACCGCCACAACGGTCTTGCGTGCTTGGTACCGTGCGTGACGTTCCCGCATCACGGCGTCGAACTCTCCCCACAGGTTCAAGCGGGGTCACGCGAGCATCGTCAATTCCAGCAACGCAATAGCATGGCTGGTCGAAAACTCCCCCGCGGCCTTGCATATGCAGCGAAAAAGTGGTTGGGGGGAGCGCCATGACAAACCGGACTCGGCAGTGGGAGCGAACCCGACGACGCCAGGACCGGCGGATGACGCTGGGTCGCCGAATAATCCGGGACCGCCGCCGCGAGTCGCTGGACGTCCCGTCCGAGCGTCGCAGCGGTTTCGATCGCCGCATTGCCCTCCGGCGCTCAGGCAGCGATCGCCGTCGCTACACACCACCCGACGGCTTTCCGGTCCTCGAGACTTAGCGGTCTCCTTCACACCCTGCGCGCGTTCCGTCAGGCTCGGAATAGATAGCTGAGCTTTATGAAGAAGCCGTCCGCCGTGCGCGCCAGACTGCGAAACCGGAACGAGCCGGTGTCGTCCAGGCTGCCGCCGTAGCCCGCGAACAGCACCGTCCCGGGAATGGGTCGGTAGGAGAACAGCCAGTCCACGCGGAACACGTTGCTGACGCTGGCCACCGTGCGCGTGAAGGCGCCGGTCGTGGGGTCGCGCAATAGGATGGCGCCGCCGGTGCGGGAATCGTCACGCAGCGCGTCGGTCTCGTTCGACGTGTACTGCCCGACGAGCCGAATGAAGATCGGCCGCGACAGTTGGTATTCGACCTTGAGGCGCGGCACCCGAATGCGCGAGACCGTGCTGCCGTCGCTAAGCCGGTTGACCTGCTGGTGGTTGTAGAGCAGCTCCGTGCGGAGCTGCCCTGTAGGCCGCCAGATCAGATCCACATTCGCGAAGACGATATGCGCGTTGGCCCACTCGAAGAAGTTGTCGTCCCGCCCAGCGAAGTAGAACGTCGACAGCGAGAAGTTCTGGAAGTTGGGCGTCTGAAGATTGACGGACCAGTCGAGGTTGGGCAGGCGCGGCGTGCCGGTAAACGGAATGGTGTCCACTACGGAGCCTCGCACCCGCTCGATCCAATCGTTGGCGAACAGCGGAGCCGGGTACCCGAACGACTCGACCGACAGCCCCGCGCCAACCTGCCAGCCGCCGCGCAGCGCGAAGCCGGTGCTCATGTCGGCCTGGCGGTCGTCCGCGGTGTTGCCCGCCGCAAAGTGGCGGAAAATGTCCCAGGTGAGCGCGCAGAAACACGACACGGTGAAGCTCTCGAGCCACGAGCCCGGCGCCCCCGCGATCGTGTAGCTCGGGATCGCGGCTTGCTGCACGAGGCCCGACCGGCTGATGAATCCACTCTCGACGCGGAAGTCGTCACCCACGCCGTAGCTCATGAGGTTGAGTCCGAAGCTCCGCCCCGAGCGCACCAGGCTCACTCGCCAGAGCGGCGCCCCCAACACCGGAGCTCCCGCTGACGCGCGCGTCACGCTCCCGCCGCCCTGGAAGTCCAGCGCCCAAGCGCCGAGGACCAGATGACCGTCGGCCGCAGCGACGTGGTTGAAGCTCGAGCCGTCTAGGCGGTGCGTGTACACCACGCCCAGGTTGTCTTGTCCCCCCATGTCCTGCCGCAGCCGCACCGCGTTGAGCAGCGGATGATCCACCCCGCTCGCCGACGCGTCCGTGCCGTCCACTCCCGAAAGCGCCGCGACCGTCGTGCCGCCAACCTTCCCCGTGAGCTTCACCGCCGCGACCGGGTCCACCAGGCGGCGCGTGTAGATCAGCCTTACCGGCGTTTGGAACAGCTCCAGCCCATCGAGGAAGAACGGGCGTTTCTCGGGGTAGAACAGCGCCACCCGAGGATCGAACTGGATCTGCGGGATGTCGCCCTCAACCTGTGAGAAGTCCGGCCGGACGGTGCCATTGAGCGTGAGTCCCGGAGCGAGGCCCCAGCGCGCCGTGACCCCGACGCGGGGATCGCCGCCCCCATAGTGCCAGCCGGACGGCGTACCGGATCCGCTCACGGTGCTAGTAGCCTCGGGCGTGACGTCGAGCACGAGGCCGCGGCGTAGGTCGGTGAGGCCGGTGACGGTGCCGCTCTGGGCGAGAAATGACGCTTGCGTCTGGAGCACGCGGGTCCACGTGTGGTGGTGACCCGTGGCCTGCACGACGCGGATCACGTTGAGGCCCCAGTCTTGCGGGTCACGCGCCTGGTAGCGCAGCGTCTTGAACGGGATGCGCAGCTCGACCTCGTAGCCCCAGGAGGTGAGGTGGCCCTTCGACTCGTAGACGTAGTCAGGGCTCAAGTCGAGCGTGTACGCGCCCGTCACCACGGCCGACGTGGAGGTGGTGGTCTGGCGGGCCGCGTCGCGCAGCGTGCCGTCCGCCTGCACGCCGAGCGGGTTGACCCCGAACACCAGGGCCTGGCGGCGGTCGTTGAAGGTGTCCAGCAGGATCTCGACGTAGTCGTCGCCGGCGATGTTGTCGCGGTCGGCCAGCGTGGCGCGCACGCTGGCCGGGTCCTGGTACGCCCGGATTCCGAAGTAGATCGCGGTGGGCGAGTACCACACCAGGACGGTGGTGGAGTCGTCCGCCGGGCGATTGTCGTTCGGCAGGTACTGCGAGAAGTCGCGCAGCACTGCGGCCTGCGCCCAGGCTGGCTCGTCGAGCCGGCCGTCCACGACGATATGGACATCGGCGACCCGCGTGAGCGCGAGCGTCGTGGTTGGCGTGGGAGCGACGCCCGCCGCTGTGCCGGCAGCGTCTTGAGGGTGCTGCGCGAACAGCAGCGTAAGAAGAAGGACGTGCATACAGATCGAGTGAGCTCGGTGGGGAGAAACTACGGCGCCCGCGCCGAGGGGCTGGTCAGGAACTGGTCAGGGTGCGATCAGGAGGAGACATGAAAATCGGCATCATCCGCGGCAACATTGGCGGCACCCTCGCACGCCGGCTCACTGCACTTGGACACGAGGTGTCCATCGCCAACTCGCGTGGACCCCAGACGACCGCACTTCAATTCCGCGAGGGATCGTGACCAGAGTCGCAGCGCTCGCGAGCATCGTGCTCGGTCTCAGCACCCGTCTCGCCGCGCAACAAGCCGACACCGCTCGCTGGCGGCGCCAGGCGCTGGACGTGACGATCATTCGCGACGATTGGGGCATCGCGCACGTGTACGGCAAGACCGACGCCGACGCGGTGTTCGGCGCCGAGTACGCTCAGGCGGAAGACGACTTCAACCGCGTGGAGACCAATTATCTCAGCTCGCTGGGACGGCTGGCCGAAGCTGAGGGAGGGGAGGCGCTGTATCAGGACCTGCGCCAGCGGCTCTTCATCGATCCCGACTCGCTCAAAGCGCAGTACCGTGCCAGTCCCGCGTGGCTACGCCGACTCATGGACGCCTTTGCCGACGGTCTGAACTTCTATCTCTACACACATCCTGACGTGAAACCACGCGCGATCACGCGCTTCGAGCCGTGGATGGCGCTCTCCTTCACGGAAGGCAGCATCGGCGGTGACATCGAGCGCATCGACCTCCCCGCCCTCGCTGCTTTCTACGGGGATTCTGCGGCCATGACTCCCCGCGCGGGTGACGGTTCCGCAGATGAGCCTGGCGGCTCGAACGGCATCGCGATCGCCCCCAGGCTAACGCGCGATCACCACGCGCTGCTTTGGATCAACCCCCACACCTCGTTCTACTTCCGCTCCGAGCTGCAGATAGTGAGCGACCAAGGCCTCGACGCGTATGGCGCCGCCACCTGGGGACAGTTCTTCATCTATCAGGGGTTCAACCGGACCTGCGGCTGGATGCACACCTCGAGCGGCGTCGACAACATCGATGAGTTTCTGGAGACAATCCTGCCGCGTGGCGACCGCTACTTCTACCGCCACGGCAAGCGCGAGCGGCCGGTCGCCACACGTACGATCACCGTGCCGTTCAAGACCGACGCCGGCATGGGGCGAAAGACGTTCACCGTCTATTACACGGGACACGGGCCGGTCGTACGCCGGGACGGCAAGCGCTGGATCAGCGTGAGCCTGATGCAGAACCCGGTGAACGCGCTGATCCAGTCCTACTCGCGCACCAAGGCTCGGGACCTGGCGGCGTTCGAGAAGGTCATGGACCTGCACACCAATTCGTCCAACAACACCGTCTTCGCCGATGCCGCCGGCAACATCGCCTACTTCCATTCCAACTACATCCCGCGCCGCGATACCGCGTTCGACTGGACCGTGCCGGTGGATGGGAGCAACCTAGCCACTGACTACCATGGTGTCTTGTCGTTCGCCGAGACGCCCAACGTGATCAACCCGGCGTCGGGCTGGGTGTACAACGTGAACAACTGGCCCTGGTCCGCCGCTGGGACGGACAGCCCACGCCGCGCAGCGTTCCCTCGCTACGTGGAGACCGGGACCGAGGAGACGCCCCGCGGCTACCACGCTCTGCGCCTGCTCACCGGCGGGACTGATTGGACCATGAGCTCGCTGACGGCGGCAGCCTTCGACTCCTACCTCCCAGCGTTCGAGCGGATGCTCCCCCCGCTGCTCAAGGCGTATGACCAGCTGCCGGCGGGCGACTCGCTCCGCTCTCGGTTGGCGGAGCCGATCGCGACGCTCCGCGCCTGGGATTACCGCTGGGGAGCAGCGTCGGTCCCCACCTCGCTGGCCGTGTTCTGGGGCCAGGCTCTGCAGCACCGCGCCGGAAGCAAGGCGCACGCAGCGGGAATGTCCGTACCGACCTATGTGGCCACCCTCGCGTCCTCCGAGGACTTACTCGGCGCACTGGTCGCCGGAATCGAAAAGCTCAGAGCCGATTTTGGCACCTGGGAGACGCCGTGGAGCGACATCAATCGGTTCCAGCGGCTCGACGACCAGATTGCGTCGCACTTCGACGACGGACAACCCAGCAGCGCCGTGCCGTTCACGGCCTCGCAATGGGGCTCGCTGGCGGCGTTCGGGGCGCGGCCGTATCCCAACACCAAGAGGTGGTACGGCAGCTACGGCAACAGCTTCGTGGCCGTGGTGGAGTTCGGCGACAGCGTGCGGGCGCGTGCTGTGACGGCCGGCGGGGAGAGCGGCCACCCCGGCACGCGGCACTTCCAGGATCAGGGCGAGCGCTACATCGCGGGGAACCTGCGAGAGGTGTACTTCTACCGCTCGCAGCTCAGGGGGCATACAGAGCGGGAGTATCACCCCGGGAGCTGAGTCAGTGTATCAACTGCCGGACCAATACGCCCGGGGTAATGCCGTACGCCCGCTTGTAGAGCTGCGTGAAGTGTGCCTGAGCGGCGAACCCCGTCCGCCGGAATGGACCCCCTGTTTCAAGAGCCACCGGTCGGATTTGAACCGACGACCGCTCGATTACGAATCGAGAGCTCTACCACTGAGCTACGGTGGCGCGGTTACACAGCAACGACTTACCGCTTTGGTCGAGAGGTCTACGCCGTGGTGCCAATGGTGGTGCCAAAGCCCGTCCCGCGTAGCGCCTCTAACCGCGCCCCTAACTTAGCGGCGTGCTGCTCCACGCGGTACTCCACGGCCTCGGCACGGTGCCGCACCTGACCGAGATGCCCATAGACCTTGCGCACCATCGCATCGCCGCCGTGCCCCATCTCGCGGGCGACCGTGTAGGTGCTCACCGGCGCCCCCTGGTCCACGGTCTGGAGCCTAGCGGCGCAGTAGGTGTGCCGGAACAGCTTCGAGCGGATCTCCCCTGGCTTCCAGCCCGCCCGTGAAGCCACGACGTCCAGCAGCTTTCGGAAGTCCGTGAGCATCGCCTCTTCGCCCGTGCGGTAGCTCGGGAACAGCAGCTGGCTCGGCGGATGCTCGGCGAGGTAACGCTCGAGGGCCTCGCGGAGCTGCGGCCACAGCGGCACCGAGCGGTGGCTCGTGAGGGTTTTGAGGCGGCGCCACCTGTTAGGACGGAAGGTCACGACTTCGCGATCCAGCGATACGTCGTCCACCTCGAGCCCCAGGACCTCAGCTTCGCGGCCTCCCGTAAGTAGGAACGTCGCGATCAGCTCGTACCCGAACGGAACTGGGCGCCACCCGCCCTTTTCCGGCACGGGCCGATACCGCCGAGCCGCCTCCACGAGCAACGCGGCGTCGGGGATCTCGAGCCACTTCGCCTCCCCGCGCACCGGGGAGGGCTTCTCAACGCCATGCGGGCTCCATTTCTGAGGTACCGGGACTCGGCCCAGCGTCTCTTGACGGCGCTCGCGAGACACACCCCTCTACAAGGGAATAGTCCCGCATGAGGCCCAGCGTGCCCGGTGGGCTGCTACGCTGCGTCGAGGGACCGTCGCGGTGGGGAGCTGGGACGGGTTAGAGCTTGATCGCCCTTGAGCGCCCGGCGGGCGCGAATGGGCGGGGGAGGAGCGATTCGGTGCCGCGCACCAGCGCGTGCACCGATATCGCTCCTCTTGCTTGCACAACGAAAAGCGCGTGGCCGCTGGTGCACCTGTGGAAAAGCTGTCGTGTCAGATGCCGTTCAGTGTGGAAGCTGACCAGCCTCGAGGCGCTCCAGTAGGACCAGTAAGCCGACGGCCTCCCAGGCGCGGTTCCTGCGCGACGCAGACAGCGGTTTCAACACACCAGCCTCCTCGAGTTGTTCGAGTGCTTCGTAGATTTGCGGCTTTGAGCGTCCTGTGACTGCAGCGGCAACCGGGGCGCTGATCACCGGGTACCCGGGCAAGACGTCGATCACCGCCCACGCGCCGGCATCCGCGCGGGGCGGAGCGCGCCGCGCGGACAGCTTGGCCCGCCATGCGGCGCCGAGTTGCTGCACCTCCCCGAGATAAGCCTCCGCCAATCTCGCGGCGCCGCGGGCGGCCGCCGCGAACTGCTCAATCCAGTCGCTGACCCGTTCGCCCCGGAAGCGGGCGAGCCCCGCGATGTAGCGGTCGCGCCCGGCGGCGAGCACGACGCTGATCGGTGGCACATAGGCCGGCGCTACCCGACGGCGCTTGAGGATGACGTGAACGAGCGCGCGGCCCGAGCGTCCATTCCCATCAGCGAATGGGTGGATCGTCTCAAACTGCGCGTGCACGAGGGCGGCCTGAACGATCGGGGGGAGCCGATCATCGTTGATCGCATCGCACAGGTCGTCGAGCAGACCCGGGACTTCGTCCGGGGGCGGTGGGACGTAGTCGGCGCCACAGGGGTTGTAGTCGTTACCGCCGATCCAATTCTGGGTCGTTCGGATCTGCCCCGCGATGCGCTTGGCGTTGAAGTCTCGTTGCATGAGGCGGCGGTGGATCGCGACAATCTCCCGCACCCCGAAGCGCTTGACGGCGGAGGCTTCATCCATGGCGAGCTGCATCGCATCGATGTTCGCCAGGACCTCGAGGGCCGTGACGCTGGCCTTCCCGCCGGCCTCGACCTTGGCCTCCGCGCGCGCGAGCTCGCGGACGCCGGTCTGTACCCCCTCGATCTTCGATGACGCCATCGACTCGGTGCGGAGCAACAGGCGAGCGAGCGGTGCCAGCGCGGGGCGGGCGCTCTCGTTCAGTTGCCGGATTGCCCCCTCGGCCTCCGACACGACCCCAGCCACGGTGGCCTCTAGGCTGAACGACAGCTCCGCGAGCTTGACCGGGATGAAAGCGTCGTACTTGCACGCCCGACGGTACTTTGCGGGTGCGTCGAGGGTGGGATGGTAGGTCCAAACCTGGGAGACATGACGTCCGGGCATCCGCGCTCCTGGCCACGGCTGCGCCAAAGCCCCAACGAGTGGTGGGCGGTAGTTAGGGCCAGCCGTTATTCCTAATCTCTATTCTTAGTTAGGATTAACTCGTATCACTAACTAATATACCACCCGAGTTAGGGATCAGCGACACCCCCAGGCGCGTAGCAATAGGACGACGCGCACGCTGCGGGATGCTGCAATGGAACCCGAAACGGCCTCAAATCCAGCGTCGCCGCAGCAACCATCCCTTGACGATCTGCGTCAAGACGAGATAGCACAGGAGGGTCAGCGCCAGAATCGGCCAGTAGAGGGCTGGCAGCGCGACGAAGCCGAGCGCCGACCCGAACGGCGACACCGGCAACCACAGGCCGACGGCCATGATGGCGATCGTCATCGCGACGAGCGGCCCACTCGCGCGGCTCTGCAGGAAGGGAATCTTACTCGTGCGAATGACGTGGATGATGAGCGTCTGCGTCATGAGAGACTCGACGAACCATCCCGTCTGGAATAGCGCCGCCTGCGCGGGCGTGTTGGCGCCGAATAGGAAATACATGACGCCGTAGGTCGTGTAGTCGAAGATCGAGCTGATGGGTCCCACGAAGAGAATGAAGCGGGCGATCTCCCCGATGTCCCACGGTCGGGGCCGGGCGATTTGCTCCGGGTCCACGTTGTCGGTCGGGATCGGCACCTGTGAGAAGTCGTACAGCAGGTTGTTGGTGAGGACTTGGAGTGGGGCCATGGGAACGAACGGGAGCAAGGCGCTCGCCCCGAGGACGCTGAACATATTGCCGAAGTTCGAGCTCGCCCCCATGCGGATGTACTTGAGGACATTGGAGAACACCTTGCGCCCTTCGAGCACCCCCTGCTCCAAGATCAGCAAGCTCTTCTCGAGCAGGATAATATCTGCCGACTCTTTCGCCACGTCGACGGCGGTATCGACTGAGACGCCAACGTCGGCCGCTCGGAGTGCCGCGGCGTCATTGATGCCGTCACCGAGAAAGCCGACGACGTGGCCCCGCACCTGCAAGGCGTGTATGATGCGTTCCTTGTCGGTCGGGGACAGCCGTGCAAACAGGGTCGTCCGCTCCACGGCGTCCGCCAGTTTGGCGTCGCTCAGCCGCGCGACGTCGGCGCCGAGCATCACGCGCTTCTTGCGGAGCCCGACGTGCTTGCAGATCGCCCGCGTGACGAGGTCGTTGTCTCCGGTGAGAATCTTGACGGTCACACCATGTTCCCCTAGCGCTTTGATGGCCGCCGCCGCGGTCTCCTTGGGAGGGTCGAGGAAGGCGACGTAGCCGAGGAGCACGAGATC
Source organism: Gemmatimonadales bacterium (assembly GCA_035538515.1). Lineage (GTDB taxonomy): Bacteria > Gemmatimonadota > Gemmatimonadetes > Gemmatimonadales > GWC2-71-9 > AG41. The sequence continues at coordinate 67,324 of DATLKF010000010.1, read as the reverse complement.
GCACTCGTCGTCCTTCCCATACGCGCGCTTGGGCGGCACGTCCCGGTACGCGACCGCCAGGACGCGGAATCCCTCCTCGCTCAAGGCGTCGCACTGTTCCCGGACGGCCTCCGCGAACGCCGGCGGACAGGGAAAGATCTCGCCCTCCGCTTCGAATGTCGCGCACCGTCGCAAGATCTCTTCCGGCGCCCCTTTCGCGAGGAGGCGACGACGGCCGTCAGGCTCGTCCAGGACGATCGACATGATCTTTCGGGAGAAGTCGAACGGCATCTCGTCGACTTTGCGGTATCCGTCCAGGGACACCTCCCCGTGTTCGTCGCGGTGGGTGAGGATCGCACGGTCGAGAGCGCTCTTCAGACCGGTTTGCAAGTGGCTGATTAGCATCGCGTCGACGAGGACCCGGTCGCTTTCGTTCCCTTGCACGTCGCAGTGCCGTTCGAGAATGACGGTATCCATCGTGAGCGTGCCTGTCTTGTCCGTGCACAGGACGTCCATCGCGCCGAAGTTCTGAATCGCGTTCAGGCGCTTGACGATCACCCGTTTGCGCGACATCGCCATGGCCCCCTTCGAGAGGCACACCGACACGATCATGGGGAGCATTTCGGGCGTGAGCCCGACCGCAACGGCGAGGGCGAAGAAGAACGCCTCATGCCAGTTGTGCTTGGTCACGCCATTGATGAGGAACACCACCGGGACCATGACCGCGATGAAGCGGATCATGAGCCACGTGAACCGGTTGATGCCGCGGTCGAACGCCGTCGTGGGCGCTGCCCGAGCGATGGCACCTGCCATGGTGCCGAACAACGTTCGCGCCCCGGTTTCCACCACGACGGCGGTTGCCGTCCCGCTCTGCACGCTCGTGCCCAGGAAACACAGGTTCGGGCATTCGAGCGGCGGTCGGTCGGGGACGCCGGGGAGTGTGTCGCCTTTCTCCACAGGGAGCGACTCGCCCGTGAGACTCGACTGGCTGACGAACACGTCCTTGGCGGTGAGCAACCGCACGTCCGCTGGGACCATGTCCCCGGCCGCGAGGACGACGACATCGCCAGGGACGATTTCCCGCAGCGGCACCTCGCGGCGCTGCCCGTCTCGCATTACCGTCGCGGTTACCCGGATCATGGCGCGGAGCGCCGCCGCCGCCGCGTCCGCTCGCGACTCCTGCACGAAGCGCAACGAGACCCCGAGCACGATCATGAGCGTCATCACCGCCGCGGCACGGGCGTCGCCGGTCGCCAGCGAGACCGCGGCCAGGACCGCGAGCAGGATGACCAGGGGATTCCGCACAGCGTGGAACAGCCGAACTTGCCACCCGACAGGCCGCTGGGTCGCAATCTCGTTCGCGCCGTGAACCTCTAGCCGGCGTTCCGCCTCCGCTTGCGTCAAGCCCTCCGCGGCCGAGCCACACAATCGCAGCGCATCATCGCGCGGGCCGCGCGCCGCCTCCTGCAGCCGCGCCGCATCCCAGCGCCCGGTGCCCGCTGACGCGATCGCGGCGCGAGGCGGAGCCGTGGTCATGGATCGCTAGCGCCGAGGTCCACGGGGATCACGAGCGTCGAGCCCTGGCGGACGATCGACGGTTGTGGCATTGGCACAGGCGAGGGCGCGCTCCCAGCTGCCGAACGTGCATGCGGCTCCTCCCGATGGCCCGCCGCCACAGCCCGCGACGGACAGGCACATACTATAGGGGGGTACCTTACTAGATATACAATACTACCCCATAGTATATTAGGTCAAGGCTGGATGGGCACTAGTCAGGAGGGCACGTGGTCCACACCGTTCGGGATCAGGTCAAGCTGCTGAACCGCGTGCGGCGCATCCGCGGCCAAGTGAGCGCCATCGAAGGGCTACTTGAACAGGAGGCGGACTGCGAGAAAGTCCTGCAGACGATCGCAGCGTGCCGGGGGGCGATCGATGGCCTCATGGCGGAGGTGCTTGAGGACCACGTCCGCTTTCATATCGTCGGACCGAACACCGATCCCGAGTCTGAGCAGGCACAGGCTGCGGAACAGCTCATCGACCTGGTGCGGAGCTACCTGAAATAGCCGCGCCTGCTCGTGACCGGCCGGCAAATCGGGCGGTCCGCTTGGCCCGCCCCGCGACTTTTTGCGCGACCGGGCGGGTACCTGCGAAGATCGATCACCTGTTCGCGGCCCTCACGGATCCTGCGCGAATGCCGGAGTGGCTGCCCGGTTGCGGCGGCGCCGTGAGCGACGCCCCCATCGACCGCGGAGTGCGCCTCCGGGCTCGCTTCGGACGACGAGTGACCGAGTTCGAGATCGTCGACTATGCCCCGCCCTATCGCTTCGGCTGGGTGGAACGCGGCCAGCGGCGCGGCTGGCGAGTGTGGTTTCGCCTCACTGCCGCCGAGAGTGGGACGACGCTCACCCTCTGCGAAGTGTGGGCGCCGGCGTCACTCAGCGCCTGGGTCTGGGGCCACGTCATCCGTCGGCGCCACCCGGAGCGCCACGTCGAGCAGATCCTCGAGCGGCTCGGACGGCTCCCCGCGTGACGGGGCGTTTTGCGCGACAGAGGACGGCTTCGCCTCCCTTAAGACAAGAGCCGTCGTGGTGACACAGATGGTGCCAACGAGCGCGTTTCTGACACGCGCTGCTGTCGCTCGCATCGCCTAACTCCTTGAAAAGACAACGGCCAGCGCTGGCGTGCGCTGGCCGGGACGGCTTACGAATCGAGAGCTCTACCACTGAGCTACGGTGGCGGTAGGCCACTAACTTAGCGACGTGCTGCTCGGCGCGGTACTCCACGGCCTCCGCGATGATCATGAGGCGGTCTTGGTTAAGGACTCAGTGGTGACGCATCCCACCTCCCTCGATATGATGGAGGAGGGCAAGAAGAAGCACGAGCCCGACGGCGACGATCGCCGACGTCGTAACCCAGGCTGCGGTGGTCGTTCCGGGCTCCGCTGGGAGACCTGCCTCGAGCTGCTTCCGTCGACCGTAAGGCGTCAAGCCGCGCGGCTTGTACACGTTGAGCACTGTGATTACTAGGAGCAGCAGCAGCCCAACACTCGGATGAAAGAGGTCGCCGCCGAGACCGGAGAGGACTGCTGGATCGGCCGTGCGCGCCACCTGCGCCTGCGAGCTGACAGTCGGCATATGCAGGAGCAGGATCGTGACGCAAAAGACCGTGAGCGTGAAACTGATGAGAACCCAGTAGTGCCGGAATAGGCCCCACGGCGTGCCGAGCGCCATCACAATTCCAGTGAGCAGGGACCCGACTGCGAGTGGGACGATGGCATACCAGCCCGTCAACTCCATTGCGATCCATGCCGCGCGCGTTACCTGCGGATCGCCGCTTCTGACGGCAGAGATACCAAGTACGAGGTAGGCAACCACCGCACCGATCCACCCGACCGACAACGCAAGATGGACCGTCAGCACTAGTTTCCTGATCCTGGGGCTCATCTCATGTGATGAGCAGCATCGTGCCCCGACGCAACGCCGTGACGCTCCGCGATCCACGCATGCAGCCGCTGGACCTGGGGGGAGTCGAGGACGGTCTCAATCTCTGCCGTGGTCTGCTGCATGGCCCGCTGTAGGCTCTCGTGCACTTGCGCCCAAGCAGCGTCGATCTCGGCCTGGTGTGCGGTGAAGATTTCCTGCACTCGCGCAGCCTGATCGGGTGATAGTCTCAGCTCGGTACGGAGCTCGGCCAAGACCTCATCATGATGAGGGAATTGTCCGTGCTGCGTGGCGCTCGCCCGGGCGTACGCCGCCGGGCTGAGGATCGTTCGGTCCGCCCCGCACCCGATCACAATACCGATGACCAAAGTCGAGGCCAGAGCGAGCATAGCTCGGGTAGAGTCCTTTAACCGGATCATTGGATGCTCCCCGATCTTGGAATGGCGATGAGCGCCCCGATGGTCGGCGCAGTCGCAGACGTGATGAAGGGTGCCGCGAGGGGATCACTGGGCGCGAAGCCGTAGAGCGTCGCCGGTCGAGAGTCCGGAACCGGCTTTTCAGGACGCCAAACAAGAGCAGCGATCACTGCCGCCGCCGCTCCGATCGCGAGCGGCATCGAGAAACGAGCGGTGCTGCTCCACCAGCTTCTCGATGCGCTTCTATATGCGTCGCGGGCCACACGATCGGTCAGCGTCTCCCAATAGCTTGGGTCCTGAGGCAGCCGCGAGGTCGTCATCTCTGCTCCTCCTCCACAAAAGGAAGCACAGCCTGCTGCAGCGACCTTCGCGCACGATGCACATGGGTGCGAACGGTGCGATCACTCACCCCGAGCGCTGCGGCAACTTCCTGACTCGAGAGTCCCTCCAGCACACAGAGTCGGAAACAGGTGCGCTGCATGTCGGGAAGCGAATCGAGGTGCATAGCCACGCGTGCTTCCAGCTCGAGATAATCGACGAGTTCTTCGGTCGTCGGCGCCTCATCGGGAACGCCGTCACTCAGTGCCACGTGGACGCGCAGACCTCGTGCCTGAACAGTGTTACGGGCAACGTTGCGGAGGATCGTGAAGAACCACGGCGCGAACGGGCGGCTTACGTCGAAGCGCGGGAGTGCTTGAACGACTCGTCGAAACGCCTCCTGCACGAGATCTTCGGCGTCCTCGATGGTGTCGGTGAACTCCCACGCGACGGCGATCGCGGGCCTGATGTAGCGCGATACGAGCTCGCGATACATCCGTTCGTCGCCTTGCGCCGCGCCACGGATGAGCTCCGCCTCCGGCCGCCTATCCATCCTCCGCCCGTCGCGTTTCTATACCGTACCGGGGAGGCCAAGAAACGTTTACTGCAGCGCTCGGCGATCGGGTACTAGCGGGGGAGCGGTGTGTGGTCCTCCGGCAATTCCTCATCGGGTTGCAACGGCGGCAAAGCCCCCAGGGTGTCCGCGTGACCCGCATCGCGCCAGAACACAGCAAACCCCTCCCCATGCTCCCGCGGCGTCCAGGAGGTTCCGTCCGCGTATTCGATGACGCTAGGGTGAACGACCCAGCCGATGATCCGCTCTTCCGTGAAATAGCTGAGGAGGCCGCGCTGCTCGAAATACTCCTCGAAGTGCACGGTCGTCGTATCGCCGGCTGCCAGCGGTCCCACGTTCCATTCGTGCGCGAATCCGTGCAAGTCCTGGGCGACGGGCGCGAGATACTCGAGGTGCAGCCGCATACTGCGAATCGCCTTGCCGGACGAATTGCGGACGCCCACCGCCAGCCGGTGCTGCTTGCTCCAGAGATCGCCGGCGACGAACTCGACCGGACGTGGCCGGGGAGGGTGCCGGATGATGAACGTCGCCATCATTCCCGCTTCCATGTGGTCGGAGACCTGGCAATGAAACAGCCAGATGCCGGGATTGTCGGCGAGCATGTCCGCCACAACCATGCTGGCCGGCAGCAGCTCGACGACGTCGGTGCGGCGCCGGTTCACCCGGACGGTCTTGCCGTGCCAGTGCGGAGTATGGAGGTCCTGCTCGTTCCCCATCCCCAGGAGATACCAGCGGACTCTTTCGCCCTGCGTCATCACGAGCCCCGGAAGGTTGCCGAACGCGTATCCGTTGATCGTCGAGAAGAGACCCTGCTCGGCGACCCGGTTGCGGAGATGGGGCCGCAATTGCTCGGGCGGGGGCGCCGGCTGCCGTGCCGCCTGCGTCTGATCGAAGATCATGAACAGCGTGACGAACTCCCGATCAACGTCCTTCGGACTTCCGTCAGGTCGCGCCTTGTCGGCCGCCGTCACGATGATCGGGCCCAGGAGACCGGCATTCGTCTCCTCCGGCTCGTCCACGTGGGAGTGATACCACCACACGACGGAGCTCTGGTCCGCCGTCGCCGGCCCGCTCTCCCGGTCGGCGTGCCAGTGATACACGAACCGGCCGCCCGGCGGGACGCGCGCGCCTTCGCCGAACGGGACGTACAGCGCACCTTCACTCGCTTTGTCGTAGCGCACGCCGTGGGGATGGATGCCGTGCCAGCGCGTGGTGCGGTTGAGAAAATGGAGGACAATCTCGTCGCCCACCGCCGCGCGGATGACCGGGCCGAGGATACCCAGCCACGGCGGCTGCGGCTTTCTCCTGGAAAACGAATCGTCGGTGTACTCGACGTACCGCTCCTTGGTGAACCGCGTCTGGCTACGCCATGGGAACGGGACCTCATTGGCGTGGATCAGATCCGCCTCGCTGGGCGTGAAGTCCCACGTCACCTGTTCCGCAGCGACGTAATAGTGACGGACGGTTTGAGCCGGCAGCGAGTTGGCAGCCAGCGCGCCCAACAGCAGGCCCGCCCATTCGTGCGTGACCATCAAGTCCCTCCTCGCGTCCGGGACCCACGCCGGGCCGGCGCGCCGCGCTGCCCGTCGTCGCCAACGCTTAACTAGTTGAATCGGGATAGGGGGTAGCGGCAGAGCGCCGCTACGCCCCTCCCACACCACCGGACATGCGGGTCCGCATCCGGCGGTTCAGTGAGTTGAGGTCCGTGCCGCCAGCCGGGGCACCCCGAGCCGATCGAAGTACCGCCCCGGCAGAGCCATCTGCATCGCGGTGAGAGCGGACGCCCACCACCAGCTGCGGCGGTGTGCGGCGCCCTTGCGAAGCAAGCCTTCGGGCACGCCTCGAGCACGTAACTCCCGGAAGGTTGTAACTCCGCGCCTCCACTGCTTGAGCTGGAGGGCTCTCAGCCGACGGTGGATCCATCCATCCAGATCGGCCAAGATCACTGGGGGTTCCGCGAGCTTGAAGTATTCCTTCCAGCCGCGCAGGTACGCCCCCAGCTCCCTGGTGACCTGTGGCAGGCTCCGCCCGCCGTTCCGGCTCGTGATCTGCCGGACGCGTTGCTTCATCTCTCCAAGGGCCTTCGGCGCGACGCGGCGTTTGACCTGCCCCACGGCGATCCAGAAGCTGTAGCCGAGGAATTGCCGATCCCACATCCGCGCCACCGTGCTCTTCTCCTCGTTGACTCGCAGCCGCAGCTTCGCGTACCTCCGCCGCATAGCGGCCAGCACTCGTTCCCCCGCTCGCTTCGACCGCACATACACATTGCAGTCATCCGCGTAGCGAACAAACGCGTGCCCGCGTCGCTCCAGCTCCTTGTCCACCTCGTCAAGGAGCACGTTTGCCAGCAGCGGCGACAGCGGCCCGCCTTGCGGCGTGCCTTCGTGCCGCTCCACCACCACCCCGTCGGCCATCATGCCGGCCTCCAGGAAGCGGCGGATAATCCGGAGCATCCGCTGATCCGCAATCCGATTGTGGAGCTTGCCCATGAGCACATCGTGATTGACGCGGTCGAAAAACTTCTCGAGGTCCACGTCCACGACCCAGCGCCGGCCGTCCTGGAGATACCCCTGCGCTTCCCGCACCGCATCGTGCGCTCGGCGCCTCGGCCGGAAGCCGTGACTATGCTCCGAAAACGTCGGATCGAAGATCGGTTGCAGCACCTGCAAGAGCAGTTGCTGGACAAAGCGGTCGAGCACGGTCGGAATGCCCAACTCCCGCATCCCACCCCCGCGCTTCGGTATGCGGTGACGCTTCACTACGCTCGGCCGGTAGCTCCCCGCGAGTAACTGCTCTCGGATCGCCGCCCAGTGTTCGCGCAGCCATGGCGTCAGCTCGTCTACCGTCCGCCCGTCGATCCCCGGACTGCCCTTGTTGCGCCGCACGCGCTGGAGCGCCGCTACGGCGTTCCCGCGCGCCACCACCCGCTCCATCAGCAGGTCGTGACTGCCTGAGCGTTCCCTCCCGTGAGCCGCCCGTCCGGCTTCACCACTCGGCCGGCCGCCCCGGGCTTCACCCGGACTCGCCAGCGCAAGCTCCAATTGCTCGGACTTCCGGTGCATGGCCTTCCCACGACTCACAGGGGATCCGCTCTCCTCTCTGTTCGGCCCTTCCCGGGGGAGCGCCCCCGGTACTATGGCCTCAGCTGACTTCTCGCTCCGGTGCGGCACCGTCGCCCTTTTAGGCGTAAAGCGAGATCTCCCCAGGTAAGAACGGTGGCCTGCTCCGCACAGCCGCCGGATTTACACCACCTGAGCTTTGGTCGTAAGAGCTTCGCGGTGCATTGCCCGCTCGCCCTGCTCGGTGGTGCCTCCTATCCGATTCGTGTTCCTCGGCTCGCGGATTCGCTCCCCGCTGCTTTCAGCCGTCCCCTCGCGGTCGCGGCCTGGCGGTTCGCTTGGGTCGCTACGACCAGCTCCCCGGAGGACTTGCACCTCCAAGTCATCGTTCATGCTGGGCACACAACACAACGGCCAGCGCTGCCATGCGCTGGCCGTGCAAGATCACGAATCCAGAGCTCGACCACTGAGCTACGCCGCTAATTTAACGACGGGCCGCCGTACGCGGTACTCCACCAGTGGAATCGCGCCGCGCGAGCGCGGCGAACCGCAGGAAGTAAACAGCGAGCTTTCTTGCGGCGCCCGCATCTGAGTCCGGATCGAAAAAGAGCCGACAGAACTCCTCGCGCGAGCGCAGGATCTCCCGCCGTCGGTGCCCGCGCCACCGGTCATCGCGCGCCGTCAGGTCGAACAGCTCGAGAGCGCGCGCCAGGGCACGGTCGAACCGGTCCGGCCGACGCTCCTGCCACGCGGCGATCGCGCGATCCACCTCGCTCCCCACATTGGCGAGCTGCTCGGCCAGCGAGAGCGCTGCCCAGCGTCCCGCCGCGAGCTCAACGTGCGTCGTCATCCGGGCCCGTCAGCCTTCCACCAGCCCGATGACGATCTGGCGGATGCGATCCCGGAGCACACTATCCTCGACACTCCGCGACCGGTTCCCCTGCGACGGACGGACCTTGATCAACGCATCGAACTCGATCCATGCATCCCCCACTCACCGGGGTAGAGATTGATCCCCCACAGATCGTCCTGCGCCGACCTGTCCTCAATCAGCGCCGCTTCCTCGTCGGCATGGAGCTCACCGCCGATCGCCATCACGCGGCGCTCCACGTCGACGACTGCCTTGACCATGTCGCCGAATTGCGCCTCGGCGAGGGCCGAGAGATGCGCGCGGGTCGTCGCGCGCCGAAGCATCTCGATCGTCAGGCCGCGGCCACTCCCGCGCGGAGGGCGCAGCTGCACTGCATCGCGCCGCGGTCGGCGGCGGGCGGGAACACATGGAAGTACATCGCGACCACCATCGGCACGAACACGACCGTGTTGTAAAACAGATGCAGCTCGAGCCGTGGGATCCACAGCTGCACGATGCTCGTGGGCACGGCTGATCCGAACAGATTGTGCCCGAAGACCACCTGCCCCTGCAGGAGCAGGTGCTCGATATGGTGCCAGAACTGGATGACCAGCGCGGCCAGCCACCAGTGCCGCGCCCGGCCTACGAACCCGGGCAGCAGCACCCATAGGCCGACCAGCATGATCACCGCGTATCCGTAGTGCAGCACCTCGGAGTGCACCAGCCAGGGGAACCATCGCCCTAGCACACCGCGTGCCTGGTGCAGCGGCCAGTGGAGCACGTACGCCTGGTACGCTTGCACGACATGCTCCGCCAAATGGGCCAGAACCACTGCCATGAAGATCTGGAGGGCGCGCTTGTGCCAAGGGCCGTTGAGCGCGGCGACGAACGAGGAGCCGGAACCGGGGTGACTCATAGCGACCGAGGGCTGAATTTGATCTCAGTCCAGGGCGTCCGCAACCGCTCGTCGATTCCACCCCCCTTCGTTCGACGCCAGGGTGGTGCTAAGCTCCACGACCTCCATCAGGCGATCGGACACGACGATGCAACACATCACCCCGTTTCTGTGGTTCGACACCCAAGCCGAGCAGGCGGCTAAGTTTTATTGCTCGATCTTCGAGAACTCGAAGATCGTGACCACGACGCGGTACGGAGAGGCGGGACCGGGGCCGAAAGGCACCGTGATGACGGTGGTATTCCAGCTTGCGGGGCAGCAATTCATCGCGCTGAACGGCGGGCCGCAGTTCAAGTTCACCGAGGCAATCTCGTTCTCCGTGAGCTGCAAGACGCAGAAGGAAGTCGACTACTACTGGAAGAAGCTCTCCGCCGGCGGCGAGGAGGGACCATGCGGCTGGCTCAAGGATAAGTACGGCCTGTCGTGGCAAATCAACCCGATGAGGCTGGGGGAGCTGTTGAGCGACCCCGATCAGCAGAAATCAAAACGCGTCATGGAAGCGATGCTCAAGATGAAGAAGATCGATATTGCGGGTCTCGAGCGGGCGTACCGAAGCGCTTGAGGGCGCGCTCGTGGGCTTTACGCCGCTCCTCGTCGCGGTTGCGGGGAGGGGCGCTGGTGCGCAGTCCTTGGATCAGGCGCGTCGCCGCGGCCGTGACCTCCTCTACCGCCCGATGGAATACGGCTTCGTTGACTTGCGATGGCCGGCTCGCCCCCGAGAGCTTACGGACGAACTGCAGTGCCGACGCCCGGACCTCCTCATCGGTCGCCGGCGGCGCGAAGTTCGCTAACGTCTTGATGTTTCGACACATGATCGTCTCCGTCGATGGAACGGTGCCGCCCTCGTTGTGATGATAACATACCTGCTGGCGATCGGCTCTGCCGTGTTGTACGGCGCCGCCGACTTCACGGGTGGCCTTACCGCGCGGCGGGGGGGAGCGGGGACGCTGCCGATCGTCATTCTCTCCCTGGCGAGCGGGCTGGTACTGCTTGCCCTGATGCTGCCGCTGTTGCCGCCCGCGTCGCCCGCGCGCGCCGACCTGCTGTGGGGCGCGGCCGCGGGCGTGACGGGCGGGATCGGCGTGGCGCTGTTGTATCGGGCGCTCGCCATCGGCACCATGGCCGTGGTGGCGCCGACGACCGCAGTGTGCGCCGTCGCTATCCCCGTCGTCGTCGCGGTGCTGCTCGGCGAGCGTCCCGTGCCGCTCGCGGTGGTGGGTATCGTGCTCGGCATTGCGTCGATCGTGCTTGTGAGCCGCCAATCTGTCACTTCCCCCTCTCCCGAAGAGCCTGCCCTGAGCGAAGCGAAGGGGAGAGAGTACTCCTCCGGCGTCGGCACCGCCCTGGCGTCGGGCGTCGCCATCGGCCTCTTCTTGCTGACGATCGCGCGCACCGGATCCACCGCGGGCATGTGGCCCCTCATCGTGGCGCGGGCGGTGTCGGTGTTGCTGTTCGGGGCGGCCGCGGCCGCCACCGGGCGGTCGTTGCGCCTGCCGCCGGCGATCGCGGGGCTGGTCGTCGTCGGCGGGATGATGGATGTCCTCGCCAACGCCCTGTACATGGTGGCCGCGCGCCAGGGGCCGTTGAGCGTCGTAGTGACCCTGTCCTCGCTCTATCCCGCCAGCACCATCCTGCTCGCCCGCGTGGTGCTGGGAGAGCGCCTCAACTGGTGGCAGCGGGGAGGCGTAGGCTGTGCGCTCCTGGCCGTACTCCTGATCGTGAGCAGCCGATAGGCGGTGTCGATTTCGTGAGCTCTCGTTCGACAAGGAGGTATCCCGACCTCGTGAGGAGCGCACCGTCCCGTGATCACCCGGTACACCAACGACCCAGCCATCGCGCTGCGCGACACCACAGCGGCCATCTGGCGTACGGTGGAGCGAGCGTCATCCGAAGGACCGCTCGAATCGTCCGATTTGGCGCGCCACAGCGTGCGCACCCTGCTCGCCCGTCGCGAGCTGATCCAACGCGCCACGTGCGCACTGTCCGCCGTGATTCGCCGGGGGATCGACTCTGGTGCATTTTGGCCCCAGTGCCCAGCGTGGGCCATCGAGCGGCTGCCGTTCGCCATCGTAGCCGGCGCCTGCGCGCGGTGGGTGTTCGGGCTTTCGAGAGAGCCGTCGCTACGGGTCAGCACGGTGGTCGAAGCGGCGTTCGACATACTGCGGCCGTTGACCTCGACCCATCGAAGGGCCGGGGCCGGCATCCGAGAAACGGAGGTAACCGATGAGCGGCGTACGCGTACTGGTCGGAACACGCAAGGGAGGGTTCATCCTGACTGCGGACGAGAAGCGCAGTCGCTGGGACGTCAGTGGGCCCCACTTCACCGGGTGGGAGATCTATCACATGAAAGGATCGCCCGCCGATCCTAATCGCATCTACGCATCACAGACGAGCGGGTGGTTCGGGCAGATCATCCAACGATCCTGCGACGGCGGCAAGACGTGGGAGACGCCCGGCGGCGGCATGACCGTCAAGGGCGGCATGCCGGCGGGCGAAAGCAACAAGTTCGTCTACGACGGGTCGCCCGAGACGGGCAAGCCCCTCACCACCCATCAATGGTACGATGGCACGCAGCATCCCTGGGAGTTCAAGCGCGTCTGGCACCTCGAGCCGTCGCTCACGGATCCGGACACCGTGTACGCCGGCGTGGAGGACGCCGCGCTGTTCAAGACGCGTGACGGCGGTAAGACGTGGCAGGAGCTGCCCGGCCTCCGGGGCCACGGCACGGGGCCGAAGTGGCAGCCGGGCGCGGGCGGGATGTGCCTCCACACCATCCTGCTCGATCCCACCCAGCCGAGCCGGATGTACGTCGCCATCTCGGCCGCGGGCGCTTTCCGCTCCGACGACGGCGGCAAGAACTGGAAGCCGATCAATCGTGGCCTGCACTCGCAGTACATCCCCGACCCCGCCGCCGAGGTCGGGCACTGCGTCCACCGCATCGCGCTGCACCGCTCGCGGCCCAATGTGCTGTTCATGCAGAAGCACTGGGACGTCATGCGGTCGGACGACGCCGGGGATTCGTGGCGGGAAGTGAGCGGCAACCTGCCCACCGACTTCGGGTTCGTGATCGACGTGCACGCCCACGAGCCGGAGACGATCTACGTCGTCCCCATCAAGAGCGACTCCGAACACTTCGTGCCCGACGGCAAGCTACGCGTGTACCGCAGCCGCCGCGGCGGAAACGAGTGGGAGCCGCTGAGCAAGGGATTGCCGCAAAAGGACTGCTACGTGAACGTGCTGCGCGACGCCATGGCCGTCGATTCGCTCGACCCGTGCGGCGTCTACTTCGGCACCACCGGGGGACAGGTGTACGCGTCGGCCGATGCCGGCGACAGCTGGGCGCCGATCGTGCGCGACCTGCCGGCGGTGCTGTCGGTGGAGGTGCAGACGCTGCGATGATCCGGGTGGTCCTGCCGCCCCACTTGCGCACGCTGGCCCAGGTGCGGGGCGAGGTGCAGCTCGAGGTACCGGGGGGGGGACGGGTCACGCGCGCGGCCGTGCTCGACGCGCTCGAGGCCCGCTATCCCATGCTGCGCGGGACGATCCGGGATCACGTCACCGCGCAGCGCCGGCCGTTCCTGCGGTTCTTCGCCTGCGAGCGCGACCTCACCCACGAGCCCCCGGACGCCCCGTTGCCCGACGCGGTGGCCTCGGGGAAGGAGCCGTTCCTCGTCATCGGGGCGATCGCCGGGGGGTAGGCATCCAGCCAGGGCATCGGAGCAGTCCAAATGCGCGAGTGAACTCGCGGCTCGGCGCCTGCCCGTAAACGGGCGCTGCATGCCGCTTTGGCGGCAGACGCCGAGCCGCGGCTTCAGCCGTGGATCACACGGGGCGTCGATTTCCTGGTCGCTCACTCGTCGTCCAGTAGAGCTGGGAAGTCCAGTTCAACACAAGAAATCAGGAGACCGCGATGCGCTTCATGATGCTGGTGATCCCGAAGGCGTACGAGCGTGCGGAGGCGGACTTCGTGCCGCCGGCCGACCTCGTGGCGAAGATGACCAAGTTCAACGAGTCCCTCCGCAAGGCCGGCGTCTTGCTCGCCCTCGACGGTCTCAAGCCCCCCGCCACGGGCACTCGGGTGAAGTTCGCCGGCGGCAAGCCGAAGGTGACCGACGGGCCCTTCACCGAGACGAAGGAGTTCATGGGGGGCTACTGGGTGATTCAGGTGAAATCGAAGGAAGAGGCGGTCGAATGGGCGAAGCGCGCACCGATGTTGGACGGCGACATCATCGAGGTGCGCCAGGTGCAAGAGATCTCGGAATTTCCGCCCGAGATCCAGAAGGCCGCGGGCGTCAAGGTCGGCCCATAACTCGAGGAGACGACACCATGCGATACCTGTCGATTTACAAGACGATCGAGCGCGCCACTCCTCCCACGCAGGAGGAGATGGACCGGATGGGCCAGCTCATCGACGAGGGGATGAAGGCCGGCTGGCTGCTCGGCACCGAAGGGTGCCTCCCGAGCGCCTTGGGAGCGAGAATCCGGCACGCCAACGGAAAAGTCACGGTGACCGACGGGCCCTTCACCGAAGCGAAAGAAGTGGTCGGGGGGTTTGCCCTCCTCCAGGCCGGCTCCAAGGCGGAAGCGATCGAGCTGTGCAAGCGTTTCCTCGCGGTGGCGGGCGGAGACGGTGAGTGCGAGATTCGCCAACTGTACGAAGCCCCCGCCCTCGCCGAGCGGTGACCGCGCCGGACACGCATCGCGCCATCGAGGCGGTCTGGCGGATCGAGTCGGCGAAGGTCATCGCCGGCCTCACCCGAATCGTGGGCGACGTCGGACTCGCCGAGGATCTCGCGCAGGACGCCCTGGTCGCCGCACTCGAGCGCTGGCCTGAGTCAGGCATTCCGGACAACCCGGGCGCCTGGCTCATGGCCACCGCGAAGCACCGCGCGATCGATCACGTGCGCCGCGACAAGCTGCTCGACCGCAAGCACGGCGAGCTCGGCCGCGACCTCGAGGCCCGGCAGGTGAGCCCGGAGGCGGACCTCCACGCGGCGATCGACGACGACGTCGGGGATGACTTGCTGCGCCTCATCTTCATCTCCTGCCATCCGGTGCTCTCGACCGAGGCGCGCGTGGCGCTCACGCTGCGCCTGCTCGGGGGCCTGACGACCGAGGAGATCGCGCGCGCCTTCCTGGTCCCGGTGCCGACCATCGCGCAGCGCATCGTCCGCGCCAAGCGGACGCTCGCCGAGGCGCGCGTGCCGTTCGAGGTGCCGCGCGGGCCCGACCGTGCCGCCCGCCTGGGCTCGGTACTCGAGGTTATCTACCTCGTCTTCAACGAGGGATATTCGGCCACGGCGGGCGACGATTGGGTGCGACCCGCCCTGTGCGAGGACGCGCTACGGCTCGGGCGCATCCTGGCCGAGCTGGCGCCGCAGGAGCCGGAGGTCCACGGCCTCGTGGCGCTCATGGAGATCCAGGCGTCGCGGCTGCGGGCCCGCGTCGGCCCCGAGGGCGAGCCTGTCCTGCTGCTCGACCAGGACCGCACTCGGTGGGATCACCTCCTCATCCGCCGGGGGCTCGCGGCGCTCGAGCGGGCCGAGGCGTTTGGTGGTGCACTCGGGCCCTACGGACTGCAGGCCGCGATCGCCGCCTGTCACGCGCGCGCGTCGTCGCCCGAGGAGACGGACTGGACGCGCATCACCGCGCTGTACGATGCGCTCGCCCAGCTCGCGCCCTCCCCGGTCGTGGAGTTGAATCGTGCGGTCGCTTTCGCGATGGCGTTCGGGCCGGCCGCGGGCCTCGAGATCGTTGATGCCTTGACGTCGGAGCCGTCGCTCAAGAACTACCACCTGCTGCCCAGCGTCCGCGGAGACCTGCTCGCCAAGCTCGGTCGCTTCGACGAAGCTCGCGTGGAGCTCGAGCGAGCGGCGGCGCTCACGCGCAATGCGCGCGAGCGCAAGCTGCTGCTCGACCGCGCCACCCACCTCGGAGAGTCTTCATGAACGAGTCCGTCCTCGCGGCGCCTCCTCCGCCGGCCCAGGACCGTGGAGCATCGACGCGCTGAGAGGAAGGGGAGCCGCTCGACCATAGTCGTTCATCTCGTAGACGGCACGTACGAGCTGTTCCGTCACTTCTACGGCCTGCGGCGCTTCCACGAGGGCGAGGATCCCCCTTACGGCGCGGTCGTCGGCGTATTGCACACGGTGTTGCAGATGATCGAGACCGGCGCCACGCACTTCGGCGTGGCGACCGATCATGTGATCGAATCGTTTCGAAACAATCTCTGGGAAGGCTACAAGACCAGTGAAGGCGTCGAGCGCGCCCTCCTCGCGCAATTCCACCCCCTCGAAGAGGCGCTCGTGGCCGTGGGGGTAACCGTGTGGCCCATGACCGAGCTCGAGGCGGACGACGCGCTCGCTTCGGCGGCGCGGATCGCCTCGGAAGACGACCGTGTGGAGAAGGTCTGCATCTGGACCCCCGACAAAGACCTAGCGCAGTGTGTCCGCGACGACCGCGTGGTGCAAGTCGATCGCAGAGGGAAGAAGATTCGGAATGCCGCAGGAGTCCGGGCCAAGTTCGGAGTGGAGCCCGCCTTGATTCCCGACTTTCTCGCGCTGGTGGGCGACGCGGCGGACGGATATCCGGGGATTCCCGGAATCGGTGCGGTCACTGCGGCCCGTCTCTTGAACCAGCATGGCGCCATCGAGCACTTCCCGTCCACCGTGCTCGGGGAACGCCGCGACCAGGCCCTGCTGTTCAAGAAGCTGGCGACGCTGAGGACGGATGCGCGGTTGTTCCGGAATGTCGACGAGCTGCGGTGGCGCGGCCCCACCAAGACCTTTGCCGCATGGACCGAGCGGTTGGGCAACGCCCGGCTGCTCTCGCGCGTTCAGGCGATCCGGTCATGACCGCGCGCCCAGCTAAGCCGCTCGATCGCTCCATCGTCGAGGGTCCGATCCCGCGCGCCGTGTGGATGCTCGCCTGGCCCACGATGCTGCAGAACCTCATCGGGGGAGCGCAGGGCATGGTGGATCACGCCCTGGTCGGGCGGTTCGTGGGTTACGCCGGCAACGCCGCGATCGGTGTCGCGATTCAGATCTTCATCGTCGTCATCGCGTTCGTGATGTCGGTGTTCAGTGGGATGGGGGTCCTGGTGGCGCGGTTCGCCGGCGCCAACGAGCCCGAGAAGGTCAATCGTACCGTCTACCAAGCGTTCCTCGCCGCGGTGGGCTTGTGGGGATTGGTGCTGGCCCCACTCGGCTGGATCCTGGCGCCGTCGCTACTCGGCGTCGTGCACGCGGCGCCGGCGGTGCGCGCCGAGGCGCTGCCGTTCTTGCGCATCATGTTCGTCGGCAGCATCGGGATGCTGATGTTCTTCATGGTGGGTGGAGCGCTGCGTGCCGCGGGCGACCCGCGCACACCTCTGCACCTCGGTGTGCTCCTCACGGTCCTCAACATCGCCTGCAACGTGGCGTTCATCACGGGCCTCGGACCCCTACCCCGCCTGGGCACCGCCGGCGCCGCGGTGGGAACCACCGTCGCCGGGCTCGTCATGAGCGGCGTCGCCGCGTATCTGCTGTTCTCGGGGCGGCTCCCAGTGGTGTGGCATCGCGGCATGGATTGGCGGCCCGACTGGGAGATCATTCGCGCCCTGTTTCGTTTCGGGCTCCCGACCGGCTTTCAGGGGATCGCGATGAACATTGCCGGCGTGCTGCTGCTCCGCTTCATCGGCTCGCTGGCGCAGAGCGCGGAGGCGCAGGCGGCCTATGCAGTGAGCTACACGGAGCTGTTCTCGTTCATCACCTGGACTTCGGTGGGCCTGATGGGCGCGGCCGCCACCGTAGCGGGGCAGAACCTGGGGGCGCGGCGCCCGGAGCGCGCGGTGCACGGCGTGCGTGTGGCGGCGGGGCTCGGCCTCGCTCTCGCGGCTGCGATCGGGCTGTTGTTTCTCACGATTCCGAGCACTCTGCTCGGACTGTTCGGCATGACCGTCCCGGTCGTCGTGGGCCTGGGCGTGCAGCTGTTGCGCTTCCTCAGCGTATCGGGACTGTTCGTCACCGTCGCGCTCACCTACACGGGGGGACTCCAGGGCACGGGCGACACGCGCTCGCCGCTCTACATCTCGATCGTGTCGCAGATCGTCGTCCCGCTCGGCCTTTGCGCGGTGCTCCAGGCCACGAGGGGTTTGCATCCCGCCGATATCTGGACGGCGATCTTGCTGGGCCACATGACGCGGTGCGCGTTGAGCGTGCTGCGGTTCCGTCAGGGAAAGTGGCGGAGTATTCAGGTGGAGCTGAGCCCCACCCCTGCCCCTCCTCCCCGATCGCCCGTCGCGGCAACGCAACAAGGGACGGTGGGTTGAGCACGAACCTACTCTGGCGCGTTTTACGACTTTCGGGGCCCTGCACCAACACTTCGGGCCAGCCTCTTCGAGGTTCCCATCGCCCGGCGCGATCTTCTCGAGCGCTGTGCGAGGCAAGACGTTCGTGTGATACGACTGCGGCAGGGTATGTGGCGTCGACGGCCGCAGGCGCACCAGCGAACGGCGTCCGCTTCGTTCTGTATGCCACCACGCCGCCAGTCAGCACGCCATCTCGCCCATTGAACGCGCTGGGGTACGTCGACCTCACCGACCAAAGTACCTCCGGGGCGATGGTGCTCGCCGTCGCGGTCGTCGGAACCACTGGAGCGACCCCGGTCACGTACGCGAGCTACACGGTCGCACGCGTGACGGCCCCGGACCGAGTGTGGACGCTCGCCGGCTTCGTGACCGACGGGGCGACCATCCTCAATCTCACCTCGACGCTGATGTCCACCTCCACGCTTCTCACCGTTCAGACGGCGGTGGATGACGCGGCGGATGGACTGCACGTAAGTGAGACCGCAACCATGCCGCCCGCGTGGAAGCAGGGCGCCGATTTCCGCTTGACGAGCGGCACGGACACACTGGAGGCGACTGGCACGCTGCAGCCCGATACCACCGGACATACGTGGGGAAATGGCAGCATGACAGTCACCCTGAACGGGCAGTCATTCGCGACGATTACGGTTGCGCCTTCGGGCGAGAGCTACGCCGGCGCGAGCGGTGCACAGCTGACCTCTGCCGACCGGCAGGTACTCAACAGCTTGTTTGCCGATTCGTTCAGCCTCTTCGGAGCAATGACTGTCCTGGCGGACGCGGGCTGGGTGCTCAACATGTGAAAGGATGCCCTGGCCCGGATTCGAACCGGGACGCCTTGCGGCACTGCCCCCTCAAGACAGCGTGTCTACCAGTTCCACCACCAGGGCGGGCTCCCAAAGGTAGGACCCAGGCGAGGGGGGGTCAATCGCGCTGCCAGTGAGCCCCCTCACGCGCAATTCGCGCTACAGCGCACTAAATTGGGGCCCCATGGAACTCTGGGTTGCCTTCGCGTTCGGCGCGGCGCTCGGCGCATTCATCGGCACGGTCATCGGCCGGCAGCGTGCGGCACGCATGCCTCCCGCGACACCGGCAGTGATCCCTCCTCCGCCACCCCAGCGCTTCGCCCCGCCCGAAGTGCAGCACGTGGTGCTCGACGAAGGCTCCGCCAACGTGCTGAATGCGCTCAACAACCGGCTCGCCGCGATCGGCGCATTGGCCGACCTGCTGCACGGCAGCCCGCTCGACCCTGAGCGGGCGCGCGCGCTCATGATGCTCCACGGGGAAGTGCGCCGCGCCGCGGAGATCACACAGCATTTCCTCGAGCTGGCGCAGCATCCGATCGGGGCGGCCGAGCCGTCCGACTGCTCGATCGTGTTGAATGGGGTGCTCGCCGAGCGCGAGGGAACACTCAAGGAGTTGGGCGTGAAGCTGGTGCGCTCCATCCCCAGCGAGCTGCCGATGGTCGCGTGCCCGATGGCGCAGCTCACCGAGATGCTGATGAAGCTGCTCGACTTCGCGCTGCGGCGGCTGCGCGACAGCCAACCGCCTCGCGAGCTGCGGATCGCCGTCACCGAGAGTGGCCCGTCGCTGGCGATCTCGCTGTGGGACTCGGGGGTGCCGCTTTCGGTGGAGGCGGAGCAGCGGCTGGTGACGCCGTTCCGGTTCACGCAGAGCGCCGGCGGTGGTGAAATCGAGTTCGCACTGGCGCGCGCGCTGGCCCAGTCGTCCGGCGGCAACCTGCGGCTGCGGCCGCGGGCCGGCGGCGGCGCCGAAGTGGTCGTGACGCTCCCCAAGAGCGTCCTCGCTCCGCTGGCGCGCACCACGGCCGCCATGCCGTCTCTCCCCAAGCTCCGGATCCTCGTGGTAGACGACGACGCCGTGAACCGTCAGGCGATGCGGCTGCTGCTCGAGCGCGAGGGGCACGAGGTGGTGGCAGTCGAGAACGGGCTCGAGGCGATCGAGCGGCTCGGCCCGGCGAGCGATCGGTTCGATGCAGTCGTCACCGACCTCCAGATGCCGCGGCTGGGCGGCCGGGCGCTGTATGAGCAGCTGCGCGAGCAGCGCCCGCAGCTAGCCGAGCGCTTCGTGTTCGTCACCGGCGACCGCGCGCGCGACGAGACGCGCCGCTTCCTCGAGGAGTGTGGCCAGCCCACCGTGATGAAGCCCTACGATTTCAACGACCTGATCACCGCGATCGGGAGCGTGTCGAGCAAACCGTAGTTAAGGGAACCGAATCGAGAGACCGTTCTGCACGCTGCCAGCCACGGTGAAGGTCTCGACCGCGATGGCGGCGCCGAGCAGCCAAGGCCGGACTTTGGGGGGAAGCACGGCCGCGGCACCGAGCACGCTCAAACCGGCGATGGCCGTGTAGGAGTTCACCCGACCGACGCTCGGGCGATCACCGAGCAGCGGATTCGACTCGCGAAACCCTGACCAGCCGTGACGGGCCAGCTCGCGCGTCTGCGCCGCGTCGATCAACAGCGTCGCGACGAACGCACCCGCGAGCGCGGTGTGCGTCTGATTCCACGAGACGCGACTCGGAAGGTCGGTGATCGTCGACGTGCTCAACGCCAGGCGCGCGGGCTGGGCGGGGGGCACTGCGACGACGCGCAGGGCTTGCCGGTCGACCCGGAGGCTGGTGATGGCGCGGGTGCTGGCCGCGAGGGACCCGAGGAACGGGTTCGGCCGGCGCCCGAGATGCGGCACCTCCCCGAAGCTGAAGTTCTTCAGGGCCTCCTGAGCGGCGGAGGGGACAGCCATTCCGCTCAGTCCCACCGCCGTGAGCGCCACCGCGACGATCCGCGTCATATGAGCAGGTTTACGAGCCCTTGTCATAGTCGAAGAGCTCGCTCGGGGTGACCCTCAGGGCCCCGCACAGCCGCTCGATCGTGTCCGCGCGGATGAGGCGGAAGCGCCCGGTCGCCCGGGTGAGCCGGTAGATGCTGTTCAGGCTCAGGCCGGTGAACTTCGCCAGGGCGTAGGGCGAGAGGCCGCGCGTCTCCAGGAGTTGCCGCACCCGCAGCCGCACCACGCCCCGCTGGCGATAGCGGATCTTTTGACCTCGGTATTCAGCCATGCTACTCCTCCTGCACGGTTATAACAACTATAGATAGTATAATATATATATGGTATAACATCAAGACGTGACATAGCGCAGGCAAGCGACTTACACTTGCAGGTGCGGTGCGAGGTGCGCCGAGTGGGGGGGGACCGACCTACGTGATTGGCGAGGCGCGGCGTGCTACGGCAAAGGGCGTGGTGCTGGGGCAGAGATTCCCTAGCGCACTACCTCCGGCTCGTACACGAGCCGCACCCCGAATCGCTCCTCGACCCCGGCGACGATCGCCTCGGCGAGCGCCAGCAGCTCCGCGCTCGTTCCGCCGAGGTTGACGAGGGCCAGGGCGTGTCGCGCGGAGACACCCGCGCCGCCACGGCGGTACCCTTTGGGAAACCCCGCGTGCTCTACGAGCCACGCCGCCGGAACTTTCACGCCGCCCTCCGCCGGGTAGGTGGGAATCGGGCCGATACCACCGCGCTGGCGCCAGCGGGCCTCCAGATCGGCGAACGCCGCGGCCGGTAAGACGGGATTCATGAAGAATGACCCCGCAGAGCAGGTGTTGGGATCGGCGGGGTCGAGGACCATCGCTTTGCTGCGGCGCAGCGCGAGCACGGCGTTGCGCACGATGGCGACGCCTTGCGCGGGCAATACGGCGTCAAGCGCCGCGACCCGAGCGACGGCCGCTTGCAACTCGGGGTATCGCAGCTCCGGCCGGCGGTCGCGGGCCAGCCGCAGCGTGACGTCGAGCACCACGTAGCGTCCCCGATCCCCGCGCTTGAACCGGCTGTCGCGGTATGCGAAGCCGCATTCGTCGGCCGTGAACGTGCGGCGCTCGAGGGTGGTGCGGGCGAGACAGGTCACGCTCACGAGCGTGTCGGCGATCTCTTGTCCGTACGCACCCACATTTTGGATCGGCGTACCGCCCACGGTTCCCGGGATGCCTGACAGGCATTCGATCCCGGTCCAGCCACGGGCCACGGAGTCCTGAACCACGCCGTCCCAATCCACGCCCGCACCGGCCCTGATTTCCGGCGTGGCTCCGTCTTGCAGCTCGACGCCGCCGATCGTGATGCGCAGCACGAGGCCGGGGTATCCGGCGTCGAGGAATACGACGTTGCTGCCGCCGCCGAGCACGTACACGGGGAGGTTGCGCTCGCGGGCAAAGACCAGCGCGGCGCGGACTTCATCCTCGCTGGCGCATTCGACGAAGTAGCGCGCGGCGCCGCCCAGGCCGAGGGTAGTGTAGCGTGCGAGGGGGACGTGCTCGCGCACGGTGTCCAGTGTCAACCTTCGACGCCTGTTAGGCAGCCCGGGCCCCACGCACCACCGCGAGGACCAGTAACGCCAGCCCGCTAAGGACGACGGCACGCCCCAGCCACACGACGTAATCTGTCAGGGCGGCACCTAGACCGAGGGCCGCCAAGCCCAGTAAGGCTGGCAACATGCACCCGCGAAGCTTGCTGTTGAGGGCCGCCCGCTCGAACCGGCTGCCCGGTCGCTCGTCGACCGCCAGGAGCTCGAGCGCTCCTTGCACCTGATTCGCATCCACGAGGAGCCTCGCGCCCTTGCCGAACGCGACCTCCGGGCGCATGCCGCCGACGTCGTCGACGGAGACGATCGCGGGGATCCCGTTTGCCTCGAGCACCGTCTTCGCCAACTCGGCCTCGGGCCGATTGGCAAACGTCTTGATGCACACGACTTCACTCGCCATCTACGCTCCTAGAACGACGTGGCGGAGTTTCGACACGACGTCCTCACTTGACCGGCAGTTGAGACAACCGTTGACACTTGCATCCGTTAGTGCTGGGAGAGCTGGCGTTGGGAGTGCTCACGCCCCGCGCCGAGGTCCTTGAGAGTCTCGATCAGCTCGACGAGGCCCGCGTGGCCGAGCACGAGGAGGTGCTGACCCTCGTGCACCGGGCGCCGTTGTGGGGACGCGGCATCGGCTGGGTCGATGCCCACTTGGTGGCGTCCGCCTTGCTCGATCGGCTGCGTCCCTGGACGCTCGACGTGCCGCTTGCGCGGGTGGCCCGCGACCTGGGCGTCGCCCTACCGCACTGACGAGTAGAGTACTCGGGAGGAGGCGCTAAACTAGCGCTACGTGGGCCGACTCGGAATCGAACCGAGAACCTACTGATTAAGAGTCAGTTGCTCTGCCAATTGAGCTATCGGCCCGCTGCGACGCGAGGGACGGTAATGACGTCTCCGTCCGGATTCAAGGGCACGAGAGCTCGGAGAGGAATAATCCGGAGCAACGCGGGCAGCGCATGCTGGCCGCGCCGCCCTGGGCCGGCACCCGCTGCCGGCAACTGGGGCACACGGCGTAGCACGTGCCCCAGTGGGGGGGGATTCGCAAGGCGTCACGCGGCCGGGGGACGATCGCCCACCGCAACGGACGGCTAGGGACGATCTCGACGAACCGACGCGGAACGACGACCACGTGCCGGTTCACCTCGAGCACGACCTCCCGCTGCAGCAGGCGCACGACGCGGTACCACGCGCCTCGGCGGAGCGTAAGGTTCTGATCCTGATGCGGGCGAGCCCACATCGCTGCTCCCAACCCGGACAGCCCGGTCACAGTCGATCCCAGTCGAAGGCGCGAGCGAGGTGAAGGGCTGCAAAGAGGGTGCCCCAACCGCCAGGAGCCCCGGCGAACGAGGTCGACGGGCGCGGTGGCGCGTGCGCGCCACACTTGAGGTGCGAGCCCCTCGCCGCGGCTGCGGCGAGGGGCCATCGTCAGGTGCGCCTAAGTGCGCCTACCGGGGGGGGGGAAACGTCGATGCGTGGCGCTGACGCGCGCCGGCCGTTGCCCTTGTCGGCGACAATCTCGCGAACCTGCTGCCAGATCGCCTCCAGCGAAAAGGGCTTGAGAAGAAAACGCTCCGACCCCGCGACGAGGGACATGACCGCGGGGCCAGGAAGGGGGGGAGACGTGCAAAACACGAATCTGCCGCGGATATCCGGCCGAAACATCAGCGCCTGCTCGTAGAGCCACGTTGCTCCGCGCCGCTGCGTCCTGAGATCGGCGATGACGGCGTCATACGCCCGGGCGCGGATGGCCTCCAGGCCCTCCACGCCGTCACGGGCGGTCGTGACTCGGCACCCGTGGCGTTGCAGGTAACGGCGGATGGCTTCGCGCACCATGTCGACGTCGTCGACCACCAGGGCGAAGACGGTGCGTGACGACGAGCTACTCACCCTCCGTCGGCCTCCCGACCTGCTGCAACGCACTCAGCTTTTTCAGGTACGACTGCCGATCTTCGATCTTGAGCACGGGTCGGACCTGGTCGCCTCTCGGCCTCAAGAACGCCAGCACGTATCCACGCGTGTCGTGGAGCTCGTAGTGGACCCTGGTCCATCCCAGATGGTCGAGGGCAATGAGCGCATTGGGGTGGTCTGCGAGGGCGGGGGCGAGTGTGGGCGGATAGCAGCCGCGGGTATCGTAGTAATGCTCCACGGCATATTGGATCCACAGCTCGTCCCGTTCCGTATTCGGGGACCGACCGTCGATATTTCCCAGAGCGATCATCATTTTCCCCCGCCGCGCGGACTCCGCAAGCGTAACGCCCGGACGCGCGCCATGAAATCGGACGCCATCCCGAGGTATGCTCGGGTGTTCTCCCCGATGGGGGGTCGGGAAAACGCTGAGGGGTGTGGGGCTGGGCTCAGCTTGTCGCGAGTCGGCGCGCGACGGCGTAGCGCAGCAGCTCCGCCCTACTCTCGAGGTGCAGTTTCGCCCGGAGGTGCTCCCGGTGGGTCTGCACGGTCTTCTCACTCAAATGCAGCCGCGTCGCCATGGCCCGCGTGCTGAGGCCTTCGCCCAGCAGGTCGAGCACCTCGAGCTCGCGGTCCGACAGCGTGTCGAGCGGCGAGCGCTCCATCACCGTCGTTTGCCCGACCAGGCGATGCAGGATGCGCGCGGCCATCGTGGGGCTCAAGTACACGCCGCCGGCGCGCACCTCGCGGATCGCCTGCAGCACGGTCTCCGGCGACTCCTGCTTCTGAACGTATCCCGCGGCGCCGGCCCGGAGCGCTCGCTCGGCGTAGAGCTTCTCGTCGTGCATCGAGAGCACGAGCACACGAACCTCGGGATACCGCGCCCGGATTCCCTTGATCAGCTCGAGTCCCTCGCTCTCGCGCAGCGACAAGTCGACTACCATGAAATCCGGCCGCAGCCGTTCGGCCTCGGTCCAGGCAGCTGTCGCGTCGGCGGCTTCGGCGCACGCGTCCACGTCGGGCTCCTGCGCGACCAACTGCACCAAGCCGCGCCGCATGAGCGGGTGGTCATCCACGATCAGCACGCGCCCCGGCCCGCGTCGGGCCTTGGGCCGCCGGGGTGATCTCCGCTGCGGGCTCACCGGCTCTCCAGTCCGACGCACCGCACGACGAGCCCGCCCCCCTCCGCCGGCCGGAGCTCCAGGGTGGCGCCGATGAGGCTCGCGCGGTGCCGCATGATCCGCAGTCCCATCCCATACGAGCGCGCGGCGTCGCGCCGCATCCCGGCGCCGTCGTCGCGCACCTCGAGGACCTCCCGGCCGTTTTCGTGTGCCAACCGGATGAGCACGCGCGTAGGCTGGCCGTGCTCGCCGGCATTACGAACGGCCTCTTGCGCCGATCCGGAACAGCTGCGTGGCAGCCAACCCGTCGTGCACCGCGAACGTCTCGTCGCCCTCGAAGCGGCACTCGATCCCGTAGATTCTGGCGCAGCGCGCGGCCAGCTCGGTCAACGCTCCCGGCAGCCCCGACGCCTCCACCTCCAGCGGGATGAGCCCCTTCGACAGCAGACGGACGTGCAGCCGCGCGTCCTCGATCCCGGAAATCACCGCCTGCACCGCGTCCCCCACCGGGCCCGAGGTATCCCCCATCTTCTGCCGCAGGCTCTGGGCGAGCATGCCGAGCGCCGAGATGCTCTGCCCCAGCTGGTCGTGCAGCTCCTCGCCGATCTCCCGTTGCTCTTCGTCCGCCACCTGGAGGATCTGGCGCTCCAGCTCCTTCCGCTCCAATGCGTGGCCCAGCTGGATCCCCACGTTGGCCATCACCGCGAGGAAGGCCGGGTCGGGGGCGATCGGCCGATCCGAGTAGAACTCCAGCACCGCTTCCGCCGGACCCAGCGCACCGACCGGAAACAGGATCGCCGAGGTGGCGGTGAATTGCGTGAGGTAGTGGTGGGGCCAGCGCGGATCCTGGTACACGTTCTCCACCCACAGCGGCTCACCCATTTCCGCGACCGCCCCGACGAGTCCCTCCCCCTGGCGGTACGGCGTGCGCATCGTGGCGGCCTTGAACTGCTCGATGTCGCTCCCCTCGCGCACGTACCACACTCCCGAGGGCACCCATTCTTTCGCGCCACGCTGCCGCAGATACGCGTGGCCGATCACCCAACCCTGATACTCCGCGACCCGCCGCACCGCGAAGGAAAGCGCTTCCTCCACGGTCTTCGCCTCGTTCGCGGCCGCGGCGACCTCCTGAAGCAGCTTGAGCATGCCGGTGCGCTGGTCCACGCGCCCTTCCAGCACCCGCTCGGTGAGCTTGCGCTCGGTGATGTCCACGAAAGTGACGACGACGCCCTCGATCCGGTTGTCGCGAGTCCGGTACGGCAGCGAGCGGCGCAGGTACCAACGACCCGCCGTGCTCTCCACCTCGCGCTCGACCGGAACGAGCCGCTCCAGCACCTCCCTGGCATCGAGCGTCAGGTCGCCCCCCGAGAATTTCTGGGCGAAGTGGTGGATGGGCCGGCCCGCGTCGGCGGGCAAGATGTCGAACAGCCGGTTCGTCGCTGGGGTGAAGCTGCGAATGCGGAACTGGGAATCCAGGAAGATCGTGGCGATCTCGGTGCTCGCCAGCAGATTGGAGAGATCGTTGGTGGCGGCCTCGAGCTCGTCGACCTTCGATTGCAGCTGGCTGTTGACCGTGCTGAGCTCTTCGTTGAGCGACTGCAGCTCTTCCTTGGACGTCTCGAGCTCCTCGTTTGAGGCTTGCAACTCCTCGTTGATCGACAGCACCTCCTCGTTGGACGCCTTGAGCTCTTCGTTCGAGGCCTCGAGCTCTTCGATCGTGGTATGCAGCTCGTCGCGCGTCGTCCGCAGCTCCGCCTCGAGCTCGCGCTCCGTCGACCCCTCCGGGGCGGGGGGTCGCGGCACGGCGGCGGCCGACTCGGGCTCGTCGCGGAACGCCACCAGCAGGTGGCGGCTGCCCTCGCCGCCGCCTTTGAGCGGCAGCACCTCGATCGTGACGGAGGCGACCGTCTCACCGCGGCGGGCGCGGGCATCGTGGACGATCACCGCCCGCTCCTGACGCAGGGCCTGCTGCACGGCGGACCGCAGCTTGGCCCGCAGGCCCTCACGGACCAGCATCAGCGCGTCACTGGTAGGCTCCCCCGCGGGATACGACAGATACAGATCGGTCCGCCCGTGAAAGTTGAGAACCCGGTAGCTCTCGTCGATCAGCACCGCGGCGGGGGTGTAGCGCTCGAGCAGGGCCTGTCGCATCTCGTCGGTCAGCCGCGTGATGCGCGGCACCACGACCGGCGAAGCCGGCTCTCCTCGCCGCGCCCGGCCCGCGGTGGCGGCGAGGGGAAAATCCAGCAGCCCACGCCGGGCGGGGCCGACTCGCCGGTAAATACGCCACCGTTTGGACACCGGCTCGAACAGCCCCAGCTCACGCCCCACGGTCTCGGCGCTACCGAGGAACAGAACGCCCTCGTCTCGCAGCGCGAAATTCAGCAGGGAGATCAGCTTTTGCTGTGTTTCCGGCTCGAGGTAAATGAGCACGTTACGGCAGCTCACCAGGTCGAGCTTGGAGAAGGGCGGATCCTGGAGCAGGTTTTGCGGCGCAAACGTCAAGAGCTCACGCAGCTCCGGCTTGGCCCGGTAACTGTCGTCCTCGCGCGCGAAGAAACGCTGGAGGCGCTCGGGCGGGATGTCGCCCAGCCCGCTCGCTGGATAGAGCCCGGAGCGCGCGCGGTCCAGCACGTCCGGCATGGCATCCGTGGCGAACACCTGGATGTTCACCCGGTGCTGCGCCCGCTCGGCTTCTTCTACGAGGAGCATGGCGAGCGAGTACGCTTCCTCTCCGGTGGCGCAGCCGGGCACCCAGGCACGAATCGACTCGGGCCGGCGGGCGAACAGCGGAACGAGCACGTCCTTGCGGAGGAGGTCCCAGGCTTCGGGGTCGCGGAAGAAGCGAGTGACGTTGATGATCAGGTCGCGCACCAACGCCTTGATCTCGTCGGGCGACTCGCGCAGCAGCGCGGCGTACTCCTTCAGCCGGTGGACGTGCACGAGCCCCATGCGGCGATGGATCCGCCGCACCAGGGTCCCCTTACGGTAGCCGCGCAGGTCGTGCCCCGTGCGCACGTGCAGCAGCGCGAGGATCTCCATGACCGGCTCGCCCGCGATCGCCTCGAGCGCGGCGGACCGCTCACCCACCGTGACGTACGGGTGGCGTGCGTACTCGAGCAGCGCTTTGGGCATGGCCTCCGGGACGAGGATGTAATCCGCCGCGCCGACGGCGATGGCGCTGCGCGGCATGCCGTCGAACTCCGCCGTCTCCGGGTCCTGCGCCATCGTCATCCCACCGTGCACTTTGATCGCGAGCACGCCCGCCGTGCCGTTCGTCCCCGTGCCCGAGAGGATGATCCCGATGGCCCGCTCGCGCTGCGCCTCCGCCAACGACTCGAAGAACACATCGATCGGCCGCCGATTCGCGCGGTCGCCCGAGAGCGCGCCCAATTGCAGCTTTCCGTTCGCGATGGAGAGGGAACGGTCGGGGACCACGACGTACACCCGGTCGGCCTCGACCCGCATCCCGTGGCGGGCATCCATGACCTGCATCCCGGTATGCGGTGCCAGGACTTGGGCCGCGTGACTTTCGTGCTTGGGATCGAGGTGCAACACCACGACGAAGGCGAGCCCGCTGTCGCGTGGCATGTGGTCGAGGAACCGGCCGATCGCCGAGAGACCGCCAGCCGACGCGCCGATGCCTACGACCGGCGGGCCATGCCGTTCGGGCAATTCACCGCTGGCCACGACCTCGCCAGCCGGTGCGCTCTTAACCTTGCGCGCGGTACGTGACGTCTTTGCCTGTCGTCTTTGCGTGACGTCTCTTTCGCAACGGTTTTTGCCTCTGCCCCCAAGGAGAATCGAACTCCTGTTCCCACCTTGAAAGAGTGGTGTCCTGACCGTTAGACGATGGGGGCGCGGATAGCGGTAACGGGATTCGAACCCGTGTTTGAGCCTTGAGAGGGCTCCGTCCTAGTCCCCTAGACGATACCGCCGTGGCGGGAGAATATCACCATCCGTCCACACGGCACGCAACCCGACGGTTGACCTTCGCGCGGTTCCGCGTACCCTTTAATGCCCGCCCGTCCTCCGCGCGGCGCGGCAGACTCCGCCGACCCCAGGAGCCCTCGAATCGTGCCGCGAGCCGCCAGCCAACAGCAGATGTACGATCTGCTCTGGAAGATCGTCTCGAAGGGGCTGCCCGAGATCCCGATCATCCTGGCGGCCTTGATCTACACGCAGTCCCGGTCGCTCCAGGGCCTGCTCGCCCCGCTGGCCCCGTTCTACCCGTACGCGGTGTTCGGCGCGGGCGTGCTGATCGGCTGGCGCTTCCATCGTAGCCGGCTCCTGTTCGCGCTGCTGCTGCTCGCGATCGCCGATCGCACGCTGCTCCATTTCATGACGGCCCGCAGCCTCGCGCAGGACCGCGTGGTCTTCCAAGCCATCGGCGTGTTGCTGCCGCTCAATCTCGCCGCCTTGCCGGTCACCGCCGAGCGTGGCTTCCTCACGCCGCCCGGGCTGGCGCGCCTCGCCTTGATCCTGGGCCAGCTGGCGCTGGTCACCATTCTCGACCGCGAGGCCCAGGCGGCGACCGCCGCCGTGCTGCACGCGCAGCTCCTGCCCCAGTGGCTGTTCAGCTGGACCAGGCTCGCCGATCCGGCGTTGTTGGCGTTCCTCGTGGGGGGAGGCTTGGTGGTCGCGCTCCAGCTGATGGCGCCCACCCAGACCGGACGTTCCTTCGCCTGGGCGCTCGTGCTCGCCCTCCTGGGCCTCTCGGCCGTGCGCCCTGGGAATCCGGGGTTCGAATCCTTCTACCTTGCCACCGCCGCGCTGGTGCTGATCTGGGCCGTGGTCGAAGCATCCTACCACATGGCCTATCAGGACGGGCTCACCGGCCTGCCCGCCCGGCGCGCCCTCAACGAGGCACTGCTCCGGCTCGGCGGCAATTACACGGTAGCGATGATCGATGTGGACCACTTCAAGCGCATCAACGATCGGCACGGCCACGACGTGGGCGACCAGGTGCTGAGGATGATCGCCGCGAAGTTGGCCCAGGTGGCGGGCGGCGGGAAGGCCTACCGCTACGGCGGCGAGGAGTTCGCCGTCATCTTCGGCGGCCGCGGGGCCGAGGCGTGCATCCCCGACCTCGAAGCGCTGCGGCAGACGGTCGAGGATACGCGTTTCATCCTGCGCGCCCGGTTTCGCTCCAAGAAGAAGAAGGAAAAGGTGCTCGCGACCAAGGGGCCCGGAGAGCGCGTTCCGGTCACGGTCAGCATCGGCGTCGCCGAGCGCAGCGACCGGCACGCCAAGGGAGACCAGGTGATCAAGGCCGCCGACCGCGCGCTGTACCGCGCCAAAGAAGGCGGCCGGAATCGGGTCAGGACGTGAGCATCTTCTTGAAGTGTGGCTTTTCCACCCACCGGTAGAACGCCAGAATGGCGCCCTGGTCGATCGCGGACGCGATCAGGGCCGGTAGCGATGCGGTGACGAGCGCCAGCCCGTAGGTCGGAAGGTAGCCCACCGAGTACATCGGGTTCTTGAGGAAGGGATACGGTCCGGCGGTCGCCGGCACCGGCCGCTCGATGGTTACGAAGAAGTCGCGCCAGTAGTACGCGCCGGCGCCGAGCGTCGCGGTCGCCCATACCTTGACCGCGATACCCACGAGCACCAACACCGCCCCCACGGCGATGGTGACAGCCGGCGGCACCGGGAGCCGCAGGGTGTTCCGGGTGACGACGCACAGCAGCACGAAGCTCGCGGCGTCGTTGAGCATCAGCGTCGCCGCGACCCGGCGGAACCGCCGGAACGCCTGCTCCGCCCCGTGGCGCGCCGTCAGGTAGGCGCTCCGGTCCTCACGGGCGAGCGTGAGTCCGATGTAGAGGACGTACGCGAGCCGGCTCGCGAAATGATAGGCGAGGGCGATCAAGGCGGGCGCGTTACCGCAGCTGGTCCTTGACGGGAAGCTGCCGGATGCGTTTGCCGGTGGCCGCGAAGATCGCGTTCGTCACCGCCGGCATCACCGCCGACGTACCGGGCTCACCGACGCCGCCCGGCGCGGCGTCGCTCTGCACAGGGTGCACCTCGACGGTTGGCGCCTCGCTCAGCCGGAGCATGCGATAGTCGGTGAAGTTGTGCTGCTCCACGCGGCCGTTCTTGATCGTGATCTCGCCCCACAGGGCGCCGGTAATCCCGAAGACGATGCCGCTCTCCATCTGCGCCTTCACGATGTCCGGATTCACGATCGTGCCACAGTCCACGGCGCACACCACACGTGGGACGCGCACCTCGCCCTGTGGCGACACCAGCACCTCGGCCACCTGGGCGATGTAGCTGCCGAAGGCATGGAGAAGAGCGATGCCTCGACCCGCGCCCCCGCGTCCCGATGGAAGTGGCCGTCCCCAGCCGGCCCGTTCCGCGGCGAGCTCGAGCACCGCCTTGGCGCGGGGTGAGCGATCGAGCAGCGCCCGCCGGTATTCGAACGGGTCCTGCTGCGCCGCCGCGGCCAGCTCGTCGATGAAGCACTCGACCGCGAAGATGTTGTGCGTGGGCCCCACGCCTCGCCAGAAGGCGGTCGGTACGCCGGGCGGCTCCACGCGGACGTACTCCACGTGGATGTTGGCAATGGTGTACGGGGGCTCGGCCGCGCCTTCCACCGCATCGAGGTCGAGGTGCTTGATCATCGCTCCCAGCCGGTGCATGCCCCCGGCCTTGATGACCCGCAGCGTCTTGGGAAACAGCTCGCTGATGACCCGTCCTTCAATGGAGGAGCCGGCGAGACGATGGGACCAGGCGACCGGCCGCCCCTGCGGATCGAGACCGGCGGCGATCCGATCGTAGTAATACGGTCGGTACATGTCGTGCTGGATGTCTTCCTCGCGACTCCAGAGCACCTGCACGGGACCCGAGACCTGCTTCGCGATCTGCACGGCGCGCACGATGAAGTCCACCTCCAGCCGCCGGCCGAAGCCTCCCCCCAGGAGATGGTTGTGCACCGCGACCCGGCTCTTGGGCAGTCCCGTCTCCTTCGCCGCCGCCGTCTGCGTGAACGTGGGGACCTGCGTGCCCACCCACAGGTCGCAGCCGTCGGGACGGACGTGCACGGTGCAGTTCACCGGCTCCATGGTCGCGTGCGCGAGGAACGGCACCTGGTAGATGGCCTCGACGCGTCGCGCTGCGCCCTTCATCGCCGTGGCGATGTCGCCCTCCGATCGCGCCGTGACGCCCTTCCCCTGCAGCGCGGACGCGAGCTGCCGCACGATGTCGGCGGTCGAGAGTCGGGCGTTGGGCCCCTCGTCCCAGCGGACGTCGAGCGCCGCCAGCCCTTGCTTGGCCGCCCAGGTGTGGTCGGCGACCACCGCCACGGCGTCGTCGAGTCGCACCACCTGTTGCACGCCCGGGATCGCCTTCGTCTTGGTGTCGTCGAGCGACGCGAGCTTTCCGCCGAACACCGGGCAGGCCGCGACGGCGGCGAACTTCATGCCGGGGAGCCGTGCGTCGATCCCGAACGTCGCGCTGCCATCGACTTTCTCCGGCGTGTCGAGCCGCTTCGCGGCCGTGCCGATCAGCCGAAAGTCTTTCGGCTCCTTGAGCGTGATTTTGCTCGCCCCCGGTACCGGCAGCCGGGCGGCGGCGTCCACCAGAGCGCCGTAACCGAGGCTCCGACCGGTGGGTCCGTGCGTGACCGCGCCGCGGGCGGCGCGACAGGTGGCAGGATCCACCTTCCACACTTGCGCCGCCGCCGTCACCAGCATGGTGCGGGCGACGGCTCCCGCCCGGCGCAACGGCTCCCAGTTGCCGCGCACCGAGGTCGACCCGCCCGTCTCCTGGACGCCGAACAGCGGCTCGGCATAGCGGGCGTCGTCAGCGGGCGCGTGTTCCAGCCGGACCTGATCGAGTCCTACCTCCAGCTCCTCGGCGAGCAGCATGGGCATGGCGGTGTACGTCCCCTGCCCCATCTCGACCTTGTGCATCGTCAACGTGACGGCACCATCGTGGTCGATGCGAATGAAGGCGTTGGGAGCAAAGCCGCTCGGTGGCAGCGTGAACCCCAGCAACAGGCCTCCACCCATGGCTGCGCTGGTCTCCAAGAAGGCCCGACGGGACAGTCTCGGCATGGAGCGAAACTAACTCCCCAGGAGGCTTCCCGTCAGGAACGTGCTGGACAACGGCGACATTTGGGACTATTCCTCAGGGCGGAGGTGCCCATGTCCTGGAGACGGAGGGCAGCGAGCACCCTGGTCGCTCTCAGTCTGGTCGCGACCGCGACCGGCAGAGCGCAGGGGTTCCGCCCGCAATTCGGCTTCGGGACCGGTCTGACGGTCCCGGTCGGCGACTACCACGCAGCCCCGAGTGGCCAGGGATTCACGGGCGCCTGGCAGGGGATGATCTTCGCCGCGTTCGCGCGCCCCGAATCGCGACTCGGGTTCCGTGTGGATGCCACTTACGGGACGAACGGCGCGAACGACCGTCTCAAGGCCGAGCTTCAGACGCGCCTGGGCCCGGCAACCGACGAGCAAGTGAAGTTGCTCGGCCTCAACCTCGACCTGATGTACGGGTCTCGGTCGGCCGCTCGGGTAAAGCCATACCTGCTCGGGGGGCTCGGGATTTATCACGTGACGATCTCGGTCACCTCCGCCGACTCCACGACCGATGATTCCGGGACCAAGATCGCCTGGAACTTGGGCGCAGGGCTAAGCTACGGCGTCGGCGGCGTCATCGCGTTCCTGGAGACGCGTTACGTGAATCTCGCGGCGGTTTCGGGATTCCCCCGGACGACGTTCCTGCCGATCACGGCCGGCATTCGGTTGAGAGGCCGTTAGGGAGCTCTGCACAAGTCGTGTTGGTGCTGTCGTGGGACGCTAGGCGCCTACACGCGAGGGCGCACCGAAATATGCCACGCGGTTTCCCTTGTGCAGAGATTCCTTAGAGCCGTCGTTAGCTGCCCGCGCGCGCCTGGAGGCGATAGCGGCCACCGTTGAACGCGCCGTAGACACCGATGTAGTACGTCCCGCTGGCGAGCGTCCGGGTCAGTCGTGAGCAGTAGTTCAAGTGCGCCGAGTCGATAAAGTCGACGCCGGTGATCAGAGAGCCGTTTCCGTCGTACAGCCCGACCGCCGTGGCTTCTTCCAGCGCGATGCCGCAGTCTGCGACCCAGCCCGACGTCTGGAACGTATAGCTCCCGGCGGCGGGAATCAGCACGCGGTACACGTCGGGGGTTAGCGTGTCGACGATGACGCCCTGCGCATAGCCGCCTATGGCCAGGAGATTCGCGCCGGAAATCGTGTGGTTGGGCTCTACCTCGGCCGGGAACCCGATCGAGAACGAGGCGGCGTGCGCCCCGGCGCCGAACACCGTGACACGACCCGGCGCCGCCAAGCCCCCGAACGCGCCCCAGAGCCGGCCGGGAATGCCAAGTCGCTGATCGGCCGCCTCGTCGGTCCCGGCGTAGACGAGGTAGATCCCGTCTTCCACGTCCCTGAAGGCGAACGCACCGCTGGCGTCGGCGGGCACGGTCTGCACAGTGTCCCCCGTAACGGCGGAGTAGAGGCGCGCATAGAGCTGAATCGACGGACCGTGGGTCTGTGTCAAGCTGTTGTAGGCGTTCACCAGGCCCGCGCCGTACGCCGTCGCCGGGCCGACGGAATAGTTGGTGAGGCGGGAACGGAGGTCGCTCGCCGCCAGCGACGGTGTTTGGGCCAGGAGCAGCGCGGCCACGCCGGAGACATGCGGCGCGGCCATCGACGTGCCTTCTGCCCACGCGTACACGGGCCCGACGGGGATGCCGCCGGACGCCACGAATTCCCACATTGTGGAAAGGACTCCATCGGTCGCATCGCCGAAGGCGAAGTTGCCGCCGGGCGCCCGGATGGCCACGTCAGCCCCGAAACTCGAGTATGGGGCCGGGAAGCCGTCGGGCCCGACCGCCGCGACGGCCAGGACTTCGGGGTAGGCCGCCGGGTAGGACGGGGCAGAGCTCGAGCCGTTCCCCGCCGCGGCGACGATGAACACGCCAGCGTTCGCGGCCATGACGATCGCGGCGTGTAAGGTCGAGTCGTTATCGGGGCCGCCAAGGCTGAGGTTGATGATCTTCGCGGCGCTGCCGGCCCGCACCGTGCCAAGGGCGCCGCCGTCGGCAGGCAGACCGGCCGCGTACAGGATTCCCTGTGCGATGTCGTAGTCCGACCCGAATCCTCCGACGCCCAGCGCCCGAACCGGGCGGATGCTCACCGTCCAGTTTACACCGGTCGCCCCGATGCCGTCGTTGCCCACCTCCCCGATCGTCCCGGCAACGTGCAAACCGTGCCCGCCGAAGTCGTCGGGCTTGTAACACGTGCCGGTCGAGTCGAGTGAGAACGACGCCGGAATGGTCGGGTCGGGGTCGGGGCCGGCGTCGCCGTCGTCTTGATTGGTGATCTTGCCACCGGCGCACAACTTCAACGAGTCGGCAGCATTGACGAAGTCAAACCCATCGGAGGTCAGGTTCGCCGTGATCGCCGGATGATCGCGCCGAATCCCGTCGTCTACGACGGCGACCAGCACCGAAGCTTGCCCGGTCGTAATCGCCCAGGCGCGTGGCAGGTCGATGAGCCCGTAGTTCCAGGACTGGAAAGGATACAACTCGTCATTGGGTCTCCGAGACAGTATGCCAGAGGCTCGCGAAGATCCCGTGACGGCACGGAATTCCTTGTCCAACCAGATGAGGTGATTGCGCGTGACGGCGGCGACGCCGGGGTCGCGGCGCAGGGCGGCCGCGATGGCCTCGCGCTGCGTCGTGTCGGCGATACGCACTCTCGCGGTCAGGATCGCGGGGGACACGCCGGTTATCGCGGCCCCCGCGGGAACGATGGCCGCGAGGCGCGTGCGTATCGCTCGCGCGAGCAGCGGCGCGCCCGCGGCCGTCGCGAGCGCCGCCGACCCGAGGGGCGGCGCGCCGAGCGCCGTGGGCCGGAAGGCGACGATGAGATCTTGTGCCGCAAACCCAGGGCGCGACCTCGCGGCTCGGCGGGGCCGTGCGACAGCCGCCGGCCGGCGCCTTGCGATAGTCGCCAACGGGGACGGAGCGCGCAATGACAACGACGTCGCCCCTGCCGCGACACGGAGTGCGGCCGGAGGAGCTGGGAGAGCCCCCGTTGTGGTGATGACGCCGCTGATGGCTCCGTCGCGTGGAATCCAGCCCGTGGGATTCCCTTCCGTACCACACGCGGCCAGCGCCAGTGCGAGCCAGCCAAGGACCGCTGTGTTCAAGGTATGTCTCGGGGCTGCCATCGCGTCCTCCGAGGCGATCAATGGCTGATGACGCAGAAAACCTAGCTCACCGAGGGCACGGCCGCCATCTCGCTTAGCGAAT
The DNA here is from genome assembly GCA_035538515.1 of Gemmatimonadales bacterium. GTDB lineage: Bacteria > Gemmatimonadota > Gemmatimonadetes > Gemmatimonadales > GWC2-71-9 > AG41. Next base: position 30,701 of record DATLKF010000010.1, on the reverse strand, counting down.
CACGAACAGCTTCGTCACGAGTCCCGCTATGCCTCGTCCGACGACGGCCAGCGGGCCAGGCACGTGCTTGCGCTGGAGATCGACGGCGAGCGACGCGAGCTCCACCTGGGTCTTGAGCTGGTCGATGCGCGCCTGGAGCGCGTCGATATCAGCCTGGAGCCGGGCGATCTGTTTCTCGAGATTGAGCACTTCGTCGAGGGTCGCGGCGCGGCTCAGCAATTGCTGCAGCCGGTCGCGCAGGGCGATGGTGCTGCGGAGGCGCGCTTCCAGGTCGGTGTATTGATCGGTCACATCGGCGCCGGTCGTGTGACGACGGCGCTCCCTGCCGAGCGACGCGACGTCAGTCATGATGCTGTCGAGCTTGCTGGCGGGCACGCGACCTACGATCCGCACGTCGCCGTCGCTGCTGCTGGTCGAGCGCTCGATATAGCCGCCGGCATCGGTGAACATGCGCTCCACACGGTGCCCCGCGGTCACCGGCGAATCCACCACCATCTCCTGGTCCGCCGTGCGGACCGTCTTCCGGTCAAGGGTCGACACCCCTGGGGCGGTGGCGACCGACCCTGGTGATGCCTCTTTCATTGCGTTGCTGCATGCGAAGCCCAAACCGGCGAGCAGGAGCGCGGCGCCGGTGCGATACACGACCGTCGAGCGAGACATGGGAACCTCGAGGCAGGAGGATGGCAGTGGTACTCGCGCGACCCGGGAAAGTGCCGAGCTGACGAGCGTTGCTCTCCGACTCCGAGATGGTCATTATCAACGCATGAGGGGCTGTTGCGTCACTTGGCTGGTGGTCGCTCTCGTGTGGGTGCCATTCGAACAACTCGTTTCGCAAGCGACGTCGCCGCCGGGGCGGAAGACCTGCTTTCGTGGGCTACCGACGTGCAGCTCCTTCCCCCTCACAGAAGCCTCGATCGGCTTCCGCCTCAACCAGGACCCCATGGAGTTGAACCCCTCGGGTCGACTGCTCAGTGGCCACGTCGGATGGATGTGGAACCTGAGCGAGCGGGCGGCTTTTGGCGCGACGGTGTTCCTGGGGTATGGCGACAAGGCCGACGGGTACGGGCTACAGCCCAGAGTTCGACTCAGGATGACCCGAACCTTCAGCGTGGACCTGGCACCCGGCTTCGTGCAACACATCCACTCTGGAGGAGGTAGGACAGGATTCGCTGGGCAGGCGTCACTCAATTACGACGACTGGCTCGCGATCACCGCGCAAGCCGTCAGCGTGGGTCCGGCCTCGCCGTCTTCGGCCGGCCGACTCGCCTGGTACGGCGGAGCACGGCTCGGCTCCTACCCCGGCGTCATCATTAGCGCCGCCGCGGCGCTCATCTTCGGGCTTTCAGTCCTGATCAGCCCGCCGACAAAGACCTAATCGGGACGGCGGGGGTGGCGGCGCACCCGTTCCGTCGCCTCGGTGATGCGGCCGATGTAGGCGCGGACGGTCTCGCCATGCTGCCGCCGGGGCACAACGAAGTGCTGATCGTCAGGCTGCGAGCTCTTCAGGTCGTCCACCATCAAGTCTCCCCCGTGCGCCTCGACGGCCGCCTCGAAACGCTCTACCGTCGAGAGCAGATCGTCCAGGTCCTCGGGCCGCTCGGCGCCGGTCACGGTGATCCCGCGGCTGCGCAGCCGCGCGGCCACCTCCGCCACCGCCGCCGCGCGCTCTGTGGCTTCCTCGTCGTCCCTCTCCATAAATCACATACTCCTCTTCTATAAGATCCCCAGCAGGAGGCGATCGAGCGCGAACTTGCCAGCCCCGAGGAACAGCAGCGCGATCGCACCGACCAGGAGCAGAAACTCGAACTCCCAGCCTCCCTCGCCAGTGAACCCTTTGTGGAGCTGCGTCGCCTTGAGCCGGATCGCCCCGAGCATGTCGAGGATGAACCCCACCGCCGCGAGCTGCGTGAGCAACCCGAAGATCGTTGCCAGGGCCCCGAGCGGCTCGGCAATCGACAGCATCCGCAAGATCGATAGCATGCCGGCAGGCAGCTGGGCCGAGGGCTGCATCTTCCACATCGCGCGCTTCTGGCTGCCGTGGACCCAAAAGATCACGCCGACGCCGAGCCGCAGCGCCAGCAGTCCCCAGTCACCGAACTGATGAAGGCCCGACAGGATGCTCATGGGGTCCTCCCGTGTGGCGAGAGTCGCTGCCGGATGGCACCGAGATGGTACGCCGTGTGCGCGATCGCTCCGCATGCGGTGCCGAGCGCCTCTTCGTCCCAGACCACGCGCATCTCCACGGCCACCCGCAGGCTCTCGTACTCGCGCCGCAGCTCCGCTCGGAGGGCGGCCCATGCCGCGTCCTCGACGATCGACACCGTCCAGCTGCGGCTGCGGTCGCGTGAGGCCGGCTCGCTCCGCAGCGCACGGGTCGTGAGTGCGAGGCTCGAGCTGATGTGATGCAGGTGGCCGGCGATGGTCGTGTCACCCGGTCCGCCCTTCCGGGATACCTGAGCGGCGGTCATGCCCTCGATCGTCTCGAACAGGCCGGTCCCGCCGGCGGTGTCCGTAAAGTAGGTCCAGGGACCAGGAGACCCTTCGAAAGCCTCACGCAGCATTCGCATTAGGACACCGACCGTCACCGCCGGGGGCGTGCCGGTCATGGCAGACGTCACGCGCCCTGCTGATGCGCTTCCACGAACCACAGCCACTTGTCCACGCCGCGCGAGATCTCCGTCAGGATGTCCGCGCTGCCGGCGTCCTCGAGCTCGTTCATCTCCTCGATGCCGATCCGCGCGCTACGTCCGAACGCGGCGAGCGCATCCGAGAGCGCGGCGACGTGCTCCGCACCGGTCGAGAGCGCGAGCGGAAAGTCCGGGAGCGTCGAGCGTCCCTCAACCGCCCCCACCGTACCCTCCGCGGTGCCGCCGAGCTGCACGATCCGCTCAGCGATCAGGTCCACGTACTCTTCCACTGCTTCGTTCACCTCGTCGAACAGCTTATGCAGTGCGATGAAGGTCGGCCCCTTCACGTTCCAGTGGGCCTGCTTGCATTGCGTCTGCAGATCGATGGAGTCGGCGAGGCGCTGATTGAGGAGACTGATCACCTCGAGGCGAGTCGCCTCGGGCAGATCGTTCTTGGTCGAGTAGAGACGCGTCGCGACGCGCGAGCGGCTTTCTGGAGCGGTCTGGCGCTGCGAAGCGGTCTGGCGCTGCGAAGCGGTCTGGCGCGTTCTCGCGCCATCTCGGTGGGTGGTTGTGCGAGCCATCTTCCATCTCCCGGTGAGAGTCGTGACTCCTCTAGAGCGCGAAATATAAGGAAAGGTCCCGATCATGCCGCGACCGAACCGGGGCTGAAGCCGCGGCGGCGCCTGCCGCTCAGCGGCGGTGTGGCGCCCGTTTAGGGGCTCGGGACTCGAGGCTCGGGGGTGTTGTTCCTAGCCCCGAACCCCGACGCCCGAACCCCGCTCCGCACTCACGCCGTCGCCGTAGCCCTCACCCAGGCACGGACGCGGAACGCCACGACCAGGTGAACGATGCCCAGCGCCAGCGCGAACCACGCGATCAGCGCCAACACGCCGGCCAGCGTCAAACCCGGATACACGACGGCCAGGATCGCGAGCACCAGGCTCAAGACCGCTCCCACCGTACTCCACACCGGCGACGCGCCCATCGCTCGCTGCGCCCGGCCCAACATGAACAGGGCCATGCTGGCAAACAGCATCCACAGGCACACCGAGACGACGATATACAGGAGCGACAGGGTGGGATTGATGAACGCGAACACCCCGAAGGCGGCGCTGATCAGTCCCTGCACGAGGAGGACCCACCACCGATCGAACATGGGGCGTAACCGAAACGCGTACATCAGGGCGACGATGCCGTCCACGAGTGCGTACGCCGCGATGAACGCGGTGAGCACGACCAGCGTCGCGCCGGGCCAGAACAGGGTGAGCACGCCGAACGCGAGTGCCGCAACGCCCCGCAGCAGAAACAGCCACCAGTGATGCCGCACGGCGTCAGCCATTTGAGGGGAGAGCGTTGGCTGCCTCCTGGAGAGAGGGAAACGAGCGGCTCAAACGTGCGCTTCAGTCGGCGCTCCGGTAAGGGGGACTATGGACACCCTACCGCAGGCCGATCGGCCGGTGTACTCTGCCTCGATGTCCACCGGTCACCGGATTTTCTTGTTGTCGCCCGCCAATTGCGCCGGCAAGCGGGCCGGCTATCTGCTGCGGACGGACGGCCGGTCGCCCTTGGCGGGGCGGCTTCGCTCCGGGGAAGGCGCGACCGTGGCTGAGGTCTTCACCTTCATGAGCGGGCTGTACTTTCGCGGCAAGCTGGCGTATGCCATGGCCTTCGCCGACCCACCGGCCGACTGCGATGGCATTCACGTCGTCGTGCCCGGGCTCGGACTCCGCTCCCCCAACACGGTCATCGATCTCGACCGGCTGCGCGCAATCGCTCGGGTTCCGGTCGATCCCGACGATCGGCGCTACATCGATCCGCTGCAGCGCGACGCCGCGCGTCTGGCCGCGCGGCTCCGGGCCGAGGACGTCGCCGTCCTGCTCGGGAGCATCGCGACGCCCAAGTACCTGCGGCCGTTGACCGAGGTTCTGGGCGCCCGGCTGCAGGTCCCCCACGAATTCATCGGGCGCGGGGACATGAGCCGCGGCGCGCTCATGTTGCGGTGCGCCGCTGAGCGCCGAGAGCTCACGTACGTTACGGCCGCGCCCCATGTCGAACTCGCGAGGCCCCGTTCGACTAGGGGTGTGAGGCATCCCTAGGAGGTCCTCGGGTGGATCGAATGACGAGCGGCGGCGACCTGAAAGAAGGCACAACGATGCTGGCGACGTCGAAGGCGTTTTCGGGCTTCTCGGTGAACGACATCCAGAAGGCGAAGGAATTCTACGGTCGCACGCTTGGTCTGAGCGTGTCAGAGGCAAACGGTTTGCTGCATTTGCAGCTGGGCGGTGGCGCCGAAGTGATCGTGTATCCCAAGCCGAATCACACCCCCGCGACGTTCACGATCCTCAATTTCCCCGTGGACTCGGTCGACAACGCTGTCGACGAGCTGACCAAGCGCGGGGTGCGGTTCGAGACTTACGACCAGCCAGGTCTCAAGACGGATGCCAAGGGCATTCATCGCGGCCGCGGGCCGGTCATCGCGTGGTTCAAGGATCCGGCCGGGAACATCCTGTCCGTCCTCGAAGCGACGTGAGCGGCGCGACCCGCCGCGCCGCCGGGGAGGCGCTCGTAGTCGCGGGGCGCGAGGTCGTGATCTCGAACCCCGACAAGGTGCTCTTTCCCAAGCCGAAGTACACCAAGCTCGACGTGGCGCGCTACTACCTGGCGGTCGCCGAGGGCGCGCTGCGGGGCGCCGGGGGGCGGCCCAATGTGCTGGTGCGCTACCCCAACGGAATCACCGGCGAGTTCTTCTACCAGAAGCGCGCGCCGGAGTCGCGCCCCCCCTGGATCGAAGTGGTATCCCTGCGCTTCCCTTCCGGGCGTCGCGCCGAGGAAGTTGTGCCGCGCGACGCGGCCGCGCTCGCCTGGCTCGCGAATCTCGCCTGTCTCGAGCTGCACCCGCATCCCGTGCGCGCCGAGGACCTGGACCACCCCGACGAGCTGCGGGTGGACCTGGACCCCGTGCCGGGCGTGAAGTGGCCCCAGCTGCGACGCGTGGCACAGGTGGTCCACGCCACGCTGTACGATTTCGCCCTCACCGGCTGGCCCAAGACCTCGGGCAGCCGCGGTCTGCACGTCCTCGTGCGCATCGAGCGGCGGTGGGAGTTCGGGGAGGTGCGGCGCGCGGCGCTCGCCCTCGCCCGCGAGGTGGAGCGACGCGCGCCGAAGCTCGCCACCAGCAAGTGGTGGAAGGAGGAGCGGCACGGCGTGTTCGTCGATTACAATCAGAACGCCAAGGACCGGACGGTCGCCTCGGCCTACTCGGTGCGTCCCACGCCGGACGCCCGAGTCTCCGCGCCGCTCGAGTGGGACGAGGTGGATACTGCCGACCCCGCCGAGTTCACGCTCGCCACTATGCCGGGGCGGTTCGCGACGGTGGGCGATCGCCACGAACGAATCGATGAAGCGCCCGGCTCGCTCGATCAGCTCCTCGAGCTCTCAGCGCGGCACGAGCGTGAGGGGTTGGGCGACGCGCCCTGGCCGCCCCACTACCGCAAACAGGCGGGTGAGCCCCCGCGCGTGCAGCCGTCGCGGGCCCGCGCCGCGCGGCACCCGCTGATCGAGATCGGGCGCGCCCAGCGCAAGCAGGACGCCCTCGCCGGGCTGAAACGCTGGAAGGCCCGCCACAAGAAGGCCGCCGCATATTTGAAGGCTTCCGATGTGCTCGTCGACCGGATGCGCGGCCGCTCCACCACGTGGACCCGAATTCGCGTCAACCTGGAGCACGTGCCGCCCAAGGTGCGCCCGCGCCAGGAGCCCCTCGATCCGGACGAGACGATAAGCTTCTAGCTCTCACGCCGGCCGATGAAAATCGCTACGTGGAACGTCAACGGCATTCGTGCCCGCGCGGCACAGGTGCGCGAATGGCTGGAGCGCGATGCACCGGACGTCGCGTGCCTGCAGGAGCTGAAGGCGACGGCGGCCCAAGTCCCGCCGGAGACCACGCTGTCTGGTTACCATGACTACTGGCACGGCCTGAAGGGTTATTCCGGGGTGTCGCTGCATGTCCGCAAGGGCCTTTTCGGATCCGACCCGGTCTTCAGCCATCCTTCCTTCGATATTGAATCGCGCATCGTGCAAGCGACCCAGGGCGACCTGATCATCGCGTCCGTATACGTTCCGAACGGTGGGAAGGACTACCCGGCCAAGCTGGGTTTCATGGCGCGGTTGACAGAATGGGTTCGCCGGCTGCATGCCGAGCAGCGCGAGCTCGTGTTGTGCGGCGACATCAACATCGCCCGCACCGAAATGGATGTGCATCCCAAGGAGCGCAAACTGAATGCCGTCGGCCAGCGGCCCGAGGAGCGGGCGTTGTTCGAGACATTGCTCGACACGCCGCTCGTGGACCTAGGCCGCGCGTTCGATCCCGACAACCCGAATCTGTTCACCTGGTGGGCGCCGTGGCGGAACCTGCGCGCCCGCAATATCGGTTGGCGGCTCGACTATGTCCTGGTGTCTCAGACGGTCGCGCAACGCGCCAAGAGCTGCATCGTACGCGCCGACATCGGCACGAGCGACCACGCCCCTGTCGTCATGACGATGTAGCGGACGAGAAGACTTTGGAGAGCTCGTAGGGAGGGGTGACCTCGAGTTGATCGTAGCGGCAGCCGCGCGGCTGCTTGTCGGGACGCCACCGCAAGAACGTCGCCGCGTGACGAAAGCGGTTGCCCTGCAGATGGTCGTACTTGACCTCGCACACCCGCTCGACGCGCAGCGGCTCCCACGAGAGATCCTTGCCAGCGCTCCAGCGGCTCTGCCCGCCGGGCATGCGGACGTGGTTTTCTGCTCCCTCCGCCATCTGGGCCCAGGCACGCCACGGATGTTTCACGAGGGCATTCTTCCGCAAGGGTGCGAGCTCCTTCACGAGCTGTTTGCGCATCGCCATGGTGAAGGAGGACGTGACGCCGACGTGCTGCAGCACGCCGCGGTGGTCGTACAGACCCAGCAGCAGCGAACCGACTGCGTCCGTCCCGGTCTTGTGCCAGCGGAAGCCCGCCACCACGCACTCGGCCGTACGCGCATGCTTCACCTTGATCATCGCCCGCTTGCCGGGCTGATACGGAGCGCCCGCCGGCTTCGCGATGACGCCGTCCAGTCCCGCGCCCTCGAACCGTTCCAGCCATTGGGCGGCGGTCCGCCGGTCGCGGGTCATGGGCGTCAGATAGATGGGTGGGCCGACGTCGGCGTGCAGCTTCTCGAGCCGCGTGCGACGCTCACGTTGTGGGGTCGCGAGCGCGCTCTTGCCACCGGCCGCCAGGAGGTCGAATGCCACGAACGACGCCGGCGTCGCGTGCGCCAGCGTCGCCACACGCGACGCCGCGGGATGCAGTCGCATCTGCAGCGCGTCGAAGTCGAGGCCTTCGGGCGTGGTGATGACGATCTCCCCGTCCACGACGCACCCCCGTGGGAGCTGCTCGAGCAGGGCCTCGCGCAATTCCGGGAAATACCGGTCGAGCGGCTTCAGCTCGCGACTCTGGATGAACACGTCGGATCCGCCGCGGAACACGATGGCGCGGAAACCATCCCACTTCGGCTCGTAGAGATAGTCGCCGTCGGGGATCGCGTCGGCCAGCTTGGCGAGCATCGGCTCGATCGGCGGCGCCATGGGGAACGGCGCGGCGTGGGGGGTTCGGCTCATCGAGGGAATTTACGCTGGAAATTTGCGATAGATTGTCGGCATGCGACGCACCGACCTCTCGGACATCCTCACGTTCCTTCGCTCGGCCGAGCGTCTCAAGGCCACCGATCGCAGCGCCTACACGTCGACCGGCCGCCGCGAGAGCGCGGCGGAGCACACCTGGCGGGTATGTCTCATGGCGCTGCTGCTCGCCCCGGAATTCCCCGACGTCGATTTCGCGCGGTTGGTGCGGATCTGCCTAGTGCACGACCTCGGTGAGGCGGTGAGTGGAGACGTGCCGGCGCCGGAGCAGGCGCGCCGCCTCGCGGAGGATCCGTCGGCGCGCAAGGCGCCGCAGGAGCGGCGAGACCTACTGGCGCTCGTGGCGCCGCTCCCGGAGCCGCGCCGCAGCGAGATCGTCGCGCTGTGGGACGAGTACGAAGCGGCGGCGACGCCGGAGGCCCGGCTGGCCAAGGCGCTCGACAAGCTGGAGACCATTCTGCAGCACATCCAGGGGGACAATCCGCGGGACTTCGACTACCGCTTCAATCTCGAGTACGGGCGGCAGTTCACGGCGGAGCATCCTCTGATCGTGGAGCTGCGGCGGATGCTCGATCAGGAAACCGAGCGCCGCGCCATGGAGGCGGAGCGCCGCGGGTGACGCGTCAGGCGAATCGCGCCGCGTAGGCGCGCACGAAGTCGCGGATCGTCGTGGGCGGCCGTCCCAGCAATCGCTCGACCGCGGGCGAGACTCTCGCCGTCGGGCCACCGTCTCGCTGATACGCCGCGATCGCCAGCGTGGCCTCGATGGTCGCCGCCGGCACCCCACGCGCCGCGAGGCGCGCCCGGGCCTCCTCCATCGTGATCGGCCGATACGTGATGGTGCGGCCTAGCGCCTCCGAGAGCGCGGCCGCGAGGTCCGCGTACCCGACGGCGGCGCCGCCCGTGAGGACGTACTTCTTGCCGCCGTGCGCCTCGGGATGGAGCAGCACTTCGGCCGCGACGGCCGCGATGTCTCGGGTATCGATGAACGGCACACGCCCAGCTCCAATGGGCGAATAGATCACGCCCTCGGCACGCACGGACGCGGCCAGATCACCCAGCCAGTTCTGCATGAACGCATGCGGGCGCAAGAACGTCCATGGCATGTGGGTCTGCTGGATCGCTTGCTCCACGACCCAGTGATCCCTGCCGATGCTCGAGCGAGAATGATCCGACGCACCCAGGGCCGAAAGCTTCACAAGATGCTGCACGCCGGCGCGCTCCGCTGCTTCCACCGCTGCGATCTGCACCCTGCCGAAGCCCGGGTCGTTGCCCGTCAGGAGGAAGAGTCCCGAGGTCCCGGCGAGCGCGTCGGCGCATTGACGAGGATCAGCGAGGTCCGCCTGGACCCGCTCGACCGAGGAGGGCAGCGATCGCGCTTTGGCGGCATCCCGGAACACCGCCCGAGTCTCGACGCCGGTGGCAGCCAGCAACCGCACCAGCTCGGCGCCGATCGTTCCAGTACTGCCGGTCACCGTGATCAACGGACCCCCTCAGCGAGCGACCTTCGCCACCGTCTCCCAGGTACGGGTCGTCTGCTCCTTGCCGAACGTCTGCTCGATCAACGTCATGAAGACCGGCCCTTTCGGGGTCCGGACGTAGGCGCTGACGACTTCCCCACCCTTCACTGAAAGGATGCGCGCCCCGTCGCGCTCGATCGGCAACCGCAGCTTCGCCGGTGGCCGCCCGCGCAGGAACGTCACGATACGCTTCGCCTCGGCAGGGATGCGGAACGCCCCGAACGGGTCGGACTCGAGCAGCTCGCGCAGCGCGTCCACGGGACGGACGATCGTCAGGAACGCTTGGCCGAGGTGCTCAAGCATCGCGGCCTCGGCCTTGCGTTGCAGCGCGGCCGGTGTGGCAGCGCGCGCCGTGAATACCACGTTCCCACTCCCAAGCACGGTCTTTACATCAGTAAAGCCGGCCGCCTCGAATGCCTGCTTCAGCTGCGGCATCTTGCAGTTCATCGGCATCACGCCCCGGAGAAACGCGGCGTAGCGCAACGGCGAACGCTACTCCAGCCTGAGCCGATACCCGACGCCAGCCTCGGTGAGGAGATACTGGGGCCGCGTGGGATCTCGCTCGAGCTTGTGCCGCAGCTGCGTCATGTAGACCCGCACGTAATGGGTGTGCTCGACGGCGTTCGGTCCCCAGGCCTCTTTCAGGAGCTGACGGTGAGTGAGCACCTTTCCCGCGTTGCGCACGAGCAGGGCGAGCAGCTTGTACTCGGTAGGCGTGAGGTGCACCTCTCGGTCTGCCACGAATACCTGGCGGTGCACGAGATCGACGCGCAGCTCCCCGACCGCGAACGCCGGCTCGGCCGCCGCGTTCGGGGCGCGCGCCGCGTGACGCAATGCCACCCGGAGGCGCGCCAGCAGCTCGCCCACCGCGAACGGCTTAGTGAGGTAGTCGTCGGCGCCGGCGTCCAGCGCGGCGATCTTGTCCTGCTCCTTTCCGCGCGCGGAGATCACGATGATCGGCGTCGCCGACCACTCGCGCATGCGCCGGGTCAGGTCGATGCCGTCGCCATCCGGAAGCCCGAGATCGAGGAGGATGACGTCGGGATTGCGGCCGGTGGCTTGGGTCACGCCTTCGCGCGCGGTGGTCGCCTCCACGACTCGGTACGCGTGGCTCTCGAGCGCCGCCCGCAGAAAGCGACGCATCTGCAGCTCGTCTTCGATGACCAGGACGAGTGGCCCAGCATCGGTCATGCCACCGAAGCTACCCTAGGCCCGGCCCGCTCGCTCTCCCTCGGCCTGGAAGGCGCGCGCTTGCTCGAACGCCAGCGCGGCTTGGCCGGCGAATGTTTGCAGCACGCCGCGCACGGCGATATCGCCCAAGCGGGCCGCCTCCCGGCTCCTGGGGCGGAGCCCCAGCACCCCCAACCGGCCTGACGACGAGACCAGAGGCACGAACACCGCCCCCGCGCTCTCCTCCCCCACCGCCTGCCAGTGATCAAACGCCCATTGGGCACGCGACCGCTCCTGCTCGTCGAGCATGAACTCTAGGTCGCTGCCCGCCGGGGCGGGGGGGGCGGTGAGCCTGCCACCGGCGTCGCGTAGCAACACGACAACGTCCGCATCGAACGCGTGGCGCACGTGCCGCGTGATCACGGCGACAAGCTCGCTCTGACTCATCGCCGGGAGCAGCTCGCCGCTCATCGCGTACAGGTCGGCGGTACGGCGCTCGCGCTCACGGGCCGCATCGCTGAAGAACCGCAGCCGTACGGCCAGTTCGCCGATGGTGAGGGCGCTCCCCAGCATCACGGCGAACGTAATGAGGTAGTGCAGGTCCGTGACCGCGAACGAGAAACGCGGTGGCACGAAGAAGAAGTCGAACAGCGCGATGCTCAAGAACGCCGCGAATACCGCCGGCCCGCGCCGGACTCGCGACGCCGCGAGCGCCACGGCGACGAGGTACAGCATCGCGATATCGGTCACCGAGAACACGGGGAGCAACACCGTGCCGATGAGCGTACACAGCGCAAGGAGCGCCCCAACCCCGAGATACTCGGTCATTCCGCCTCCTGGTCTTGCGCCACCACGGCGGCGGGCGGCGCACCGCTCAACGGCAAGGTGAACCGAAATGCCGCGCCTCCACCGGCGCGGTTCTCCGCCCAGATCCGTCCGCCGTGTGCCGTGATGATCCCCCGAACGATCGTCAGACCGAGACCGATCCCCCCCTGCGCATCGGTGCCAGCGGCGCGGTGAAACTTCTCGAACACGCGCGTTTCTTCGCCGGGCGGCAGCCCCGGTCCCCGGTCCGCCACCTCCACCAGCACGACGCCTCCCTCCGCCGAGGCGGAGATCTCGATGGGCGTGCCCGGTGGCGTGTACTTCGCCGCATTCTCGAGCAGGTTGATGAACACTTGCTCGACCAGCACGGCATCGACCGGGACGAGGGGCAGGTCGGGCGGCAGCTTGACCTCGACAGGATGGTCGCGCAGGCGGTCTTCGAGCCGGATGAGGGCGACACCCACCGGCTCCTCGAGCGGCTGCCATTCCTTCTGTACCTGGAGCGCACCGCTCTCCACGCGGATCATGTCGAGCAGGTTGCCGATCAGTCGGTTCATGCGTTGCGACTCGTCGAGCGCCGTCTTCAGCAGGTCACGCCGCGTTGGGTCGGGTAGCGTCGCGCCGTCCTCGAGCAGGCTCGAGAGGGCGCCCGTAATCGCCCCGAGCGGGGTGCGCAGATCGTGCGACAACGAGCTGAGCAGCGACGTTCGCAGCCGCTCAGCCTCGACCTCGACCTGCTCGCGCTCCGCCTGCTCGGCCAATTGCGCCCGCTCGAGAGCGACCGCCGCCTGGCCCGCGAACGTTTCGAGCAGGTGGATCACCGACGGATCCTGGAACCGCTTCGGGTCGGCGGGCCGCAGCCCCAGCACCCCGATGATGCCGCTCGACCCGATGAGCGGCACGTACAGCCCCTGCGCCGCCGGCAGCGTGTCGGTGCCCGCGCCGGCGATGCGACCCTGGGCGAACACCCAGGCCGCCACGCTGTGCTCCTTCTCATCCAGTCGGTCGGCGGCCTGGGCTGGAGCCTCGAGCCGCCCCGCCTCCCCGCGATCGCCCAGGAGGATCTGCGCGGTCGCCCCGAACGTCTCCCGCACATGACGCTCGACCGCGGTGACCAGCTCGCCGCGGCTGCGCGTCGCAGCCAGGTCGCGACTCATCGCGTACAGTGCCGCCGTGCGACGCTCGCGCTCTCGCGCGGTCTCCGCTTGGGCGCGAATCCTCAAGGTGAGTTCGCTGATGAGGAGGGCGATCCCGAGCATCACCACGAACGTGAGCAGATAGCGAACATCCGACACCGCGAACGTGAACCGCGGCGGGACGAAAAAGAAGTCGAACAGCGCGATCGAGAGAAACGAGGCGACGATCGTGGGCCCGCGCCCGTAGCGCGACGCGACCAGCGCGACTCCCAGCAGGAACACCATCGCGACGTCGGTGAGCGACAGAAACCGGAACACGGGAACGCTGACGAGCGTCGCTAGGACCACCACGAGTGCACCTCGCCCATACTCCACGAGCGGCGACGGCCGCCCCACTAGCGGGGCGCGGCGCGCGGCAGTCTCCTCCACGTCGCCGGTGATGATGTAGACGTCGAGGTCGCCCGAGCCGCGGATTAGCTGATCGAGCGTCGAGCCGAACAGGCGGTCGCGCCAGCGCGAGTGCGTCGGCTTGCCGACCACGATCTTCGTCGCATTGTGCGCGCGGGCGTACGCGAGGACCTCTTCCGCCGGGTTCAGCCCGCTGAGTGTCGCGGTTTGCGCGCCCAGCTCTTCCGCCAGCTGAAGATTCTCGACCAGGGCGTCGCGATCGCTCGCGCTGATGCGCTGGCCAGGCGCTTCGACGTACAACACCATCCAATCGCACTTGAGCGTCGTGGTCATGCGCTTCCCCGCCCGCACCAGCCGCGCGCCGGCGGGGTTGGGCCCGATGGCCACCAACAGCCTCTCACCGGCGGGCCACGTCTCCCGAATGCCATGCTCGCGCATGTAGCCGCGCATCTGCGCGTCCACCCGCTCGGCGGTACGGCGCAGCGCCAGCTCCCGCAGCGCAATGAGGTTGCCTTTGCGGAAGAACCGCTCCACCGCCCGGGCCGCCTGGTCGGGCACGTAGACCTTTCCCTCGCGCAGCCGGGTGAGGAGATCGTCCGCCGACAGGTCTGCCAGCTCCAGCTCATCCGCCTGATCGAGAATCGAGTCGGGGACGGTTTCGCGCACTTGCACTCCGGTGATCTGCGCGACGACGTCGTGCAGACTCTCGAGGTGCTGCACGTTGAGCGTGGTGTACACATTGATCCCGGCGGCGAGCAACTCCTCGACGTCCTGCGAGCGCCTGGCATGCCGGGAGCCGGGCGCGTTGGTGTGGGCGAGCTCGTCGACAAGGAGGAGCGTGGGTCGCCGGGCGAGTGCGGCGTCGAGGTCGAATTCGTGCAGCGTGATGCCCCGATACTCGATCGCGCGGCGCGGCAGGACCTCGAGCCCCTCGAGTAGCGCAGCCGTTTCCGCTCGCCCGTGGGTCTCGACCACGCCGATCACGACGTCCACGCCCTCGCGCCGCTTGGCGCGCGCTTCCTCGAGCATGGCGTACGTCTTCCCGACGCCGGGGGAGGCACCGAAGAAAATCTTCAGGCGTCCCCGGCCGGCGCGGCGCTCCTGCTCACGGACCTCCGCGAGCAGCGCTTCCGGATCGGGACGGCGCTCGGCCATGGGCCCCCTAAGTTAGCGACACCTCACAGCTTGACGAGGACCGCCAGATTGATGCGCGTCTCCGTCTTTTGCAGATCCGGCGTGAAGCCCGGGACCGGTACTTGCGGCGTGCCGGTGTTGCCTGTGGATGGGGTGATCCCGCCCGGGCCGGAGAAATACGGCACGTTCGCCCCCCGCCGGTCCAGCTCGAATCGGAAGGTCGCGAACTCGTCGGGCATGTAGTCGAACGTCACCGAGGCATCCCAGGCGGCGAAGCGGTCTCCCGGGCTCTCTGTGAAATACGGCGTCCCGGTAACCGCCGTCGCGCCATTGATCGGCGGCAGCAAGACCAGATAGCGTCCCGGGTTCTGCATCGCTCCGCCGCCGAGGGTGAGCGCCAGTCGGTCCTTATGGAACCACACGCGGTTGTACAGCATGACCCCCAGGAAGTACTGGGCCGGTGCGCCCGGCTTGTTCTTGCTGCAGCTCACCCCGCCCCCGCTCTCGCAGCCGAGGTCCAGGGTCAGTGAGAACGCCGCTTTGGTGATCGATCCCTTCGGTCGGTCGTAGTACTTGACCAACAGGCTGTTGTCGGTGTGCCATCGCTTGCGGTCAGGGGTCGTGAGGGCATCCCGACCCCAATAGTCGTTCGTCAGCATCGAGACCGAGCCGGAGGGTCGGTACAGGATCTGCATCCCGAGTCCCGGGGTCGAGTTGAACATGCCGTACGACTGCCAGCCGTTGATGATCCAGGGCTCGATCTTCAGTTTGTCGCTCGGGAAGATCTGGATGCGGATGCCGTTGAAGAACCAGGGCGTGTTGGACGACACGTACGAGGGCTGATACGCCCAGTTGTCGAAGTTGTAGTAGCTGAACAATCCGACGTACGACAAGAAGATGCCCGCGTCGAAATTGATGCCAGTCCATTTGTCCCAGTGGTAGCCGCCGTACGCCTCGGAGATGTAGCGGTAGGCGTCCGAGAGATTCCACTGCCCGCGGCCGGGGCTGGCGTCGTTGCGCGGCGTCATAGTGGAATACATCCCGAACTGCGTCATGAAGCGGCCGCGGGCGTGTCCGGCATGAAAGTCACCGCCGATGCCGAGCTGCTGCACCTGAATCTCCTGGGTGCGCCCGCTTTCGGACGTCCCGATCAGCGTATGGTCGCTGGGATGGCTGAAGTGATAGATGTAAGTCGCGTCCAACCGGAACTCGCCGGTGAAGTACTTGCTGTCGAGCACCGAGACGGTCTGGCGGCTGTTGCCGTTCAGCCAGGTGAAGTCGGCGAACGCGAACGGCACTTTCGCCGGCGGCTTGACCGAGTCCGCCTGTGCGGCGGCGACAGCGGGTGCGAGCGCGCATAGCGCCAGCCTGAGGGGCACCAACAATCTCATACGCATGTGAACCTCTCAGTTGCGTGGCTGCTGACCGCTCGTAAGGCTGTCGAGCGCCAGGTTGAGCTGCAGGACGTTGACGCGGGGTTCACCAAAGAATCCGAACTGACGTCCGTCGATGTGCCGCTCGACGAGGGCACGCACCGCCGCACTATCGACGTGCCGGGCCCGCGCCACACGTGCGACCTGGAGGAACGCGCTCGCGGGAGAGATGTGCGGATCGAGCCCCGAACCGGACGACGTGGCGAGATCGGACGGCACCTGTCCCTTCACCGCGCCGTCCAGCTTCACTGAGCTGTCGACTGCCTGGGCGATGAGGGTGTCGGCGAGCTTCGCGTCGGTGGGACCCTTGTTGGTCCCGGAGGACGCCGTGGGGTCGTACCCGTTCCCTGCCGCGGACGGTCGTGAGTGGAAATACTCGGCGCGGGCGAACGCTTGGCCGATCAGCTCGCTCCCGATCACGCGCCCGTTGGCCGTGATCAGCGAGCCGTTGGCCTGCCTCGGAAAGAGGAGCTGCGCCAACCCGGTCACGATGCCGGGGTAGACGAGTCCCGTCAGCGCGCACAGGAGCAGAGTGAGCACGACGGCCGGGCGGAGCTGGTTCTTGAGCATCGTCACACCAGTCGAAGCAAGACCAGGAGGAGATCGATGGCCTTGATCCCGATGAACGGGATGATGATACCGCCGATCCCGTAGACCCAGAGATTGCGGCGCAGGATGGTGGCGGCGGCGGCCGGCCGGTACTGCACCCCACGCAGCGCCAGCGGGATCAGCGCGATGATGATGAGCGCGTTGAAGATCACGCTCGCGAGAATCGCCGACTGCGCCGAGTGCAACCGCATGATGTTCAGGGCCTGCAAGGCGGGATACGTCGTAACGAACATCGCGGGGATGATGGCGAAGTACTTGGCCACGTCGTTGGCGATCGAGAAGGTGGTGAGGGCGCCGCGGGTGATGAGGAGCTGCTTCCCGATCTCCACGACCTCGATGAGCTTCGTCGGGTTCGAGTCGAGGTCGATCAGGTTCCCCGCTTCCTTCGCGGCCTGCGTGCCCGTGTTCATTGCCACGGCGACGTCGGCTTGGGCCAGCGCCGGCGCGTCGTTTGTCCCATCGCCGGTCATCGCGACCAGCCGGCCGCCCGCCTGCTCGCGCTTGATCAGCGTCATCTTGTCCTCGGGCGTGGCTTCCGCGAGGAAGTCATCGACCCCCGCCTCCGCGGCGATCGCCGCGGCGGTGAGCTGGTTGTCGCCGGTGATCATCACCGTGCGGATGCCCATCGTGCGGAGCTGACCGAAGCGGTCGCGCATCCCCCCCTTCACCACGTCCTTCAGGTGGATCACGCCGAGGGCGCGCGCCCTCGCATTCTGCCGCTCGGCGACCACGAGCGGCGTGCCGCCGCCGCGCGCGATGCGCTCGACTTCGGTGGTGAGCGCGGCCGGCGTCTCGTTGCCCTGCTCGCGCAGCCAGCGCCCGATCGCGTCCGCGGCGCCTTTGCGCAATTGCAGGGCGCCATCCGAGGCGTTGACGCCGCTCATCCGCGTCGCCGCCGAGAACGGCACCAGCTGTAGGTGGCGGCTGTCGCCTTTGGCGAGGGAACGACCCCGCAGACCGAACTGCTTCGCCAGCACCACGATGCTCCGCCCTTCGGGCGTCTCGTCGGGCAGGGACGCGAGCTGGGCCCGGTCGGCGAGGTACTCGCGGGTGACCCCGGGCGCCGGCACGAAGTCGACCGCCTGCCGGTTGCCCAAGGTGATCGTGCCCGTCTTGTCGAGCAGCAGCGTGTTCACGTCGCCTGCCGCCTCGACCGCGCGTCCGCTCATCGCGATCACATTGTGCTGGATCATGCGATCCATGCCCGCGATGCCGATGGCGGACAGCAGCCCGCCGATGGTCGTGGGAATGAGGCACACGAGCAGCGACACGAGGATCGGGATGGACACCGACCCGCCCGAGTAGATGGCGAACGGCTGCAGCGTCACGACCGCGAACAGGAAAATGATCGTGAGACCGGACAGCAGAATGATCAGCGCGATCTCGTTGGGTGTCTTCTGCCGCTTGGCGCCCTCCACCAGGCCGATCATGCGATCGAGGAACGTCTCGCCGGGATTGGCGGTGATCCGAATGACGAGGAAATCGGAAAGCACCTTCGTCCCTCCGGTCACCGCGGAACGATCGCCGCCCGACTCGCGGATCACCGGCGCGGACTCGCCTGTGATCGCCGATTCGTCCACCGACGCCACGCCCTCGAGCACCTCGCCGTCGCCTGGGATCATGTCGCCCGGCGTCACCAGCACGACGTCGCCCTTGCGCAGTGCGGCGCCAGGCACGAGCTCGACCCTGGAGCGATCGCTCGGGTCCTCGAGCCGCTTGGCGCTCGTTTCCGTGCGGGACCGCCGTAGCGTTTCAGCTTGCGCCTTGCCCCGCCCCTCGGCCATCGCCTCGGCGAAGTTCGCGAACACCACCGTGAACCACAGCCAGAGTGCAAGCTGCAACGTGAAGCCGCCGTTCCCGGCGCCGGTCGCCACGTCGCGGATCATTACGAGAGTGGTGAGGACACTGCCGACGAGCACCACGAACATCACTGGATTCCGGACCATGTGCCCGAGATTCACAGTCTTGGCAAACGCGTCGCGGACGGCGCGCTTCACGATCGGCGGATCGAACAGCGGACGCTTGGTCAGAGCCATAGGATCCGCAGGCTAAAGCCTGGGCTCGGCACGAGGTCGTCCTGAAGGACGCTGCGCTTCAGGGTTGACGAGAGACGAGACATATCAGAACAGCCTCCCCGCCTGCATGAGCAGATGCTCGACGATCGGGCCGAGCGACAGCGCCGGGAAGAACGTGAGGGCGCTGACGATCAGGATCACGGAGACGAGCAGCACGACGAACAGCGGCGTGGTCACCGGGAACGTCCCGGCCGACTCGGGGACGATCTTCTTCTCGGCAAGGAAGCCCGCCAGTGCGAGCATCGGGACCTGCATCGCGAAGCGGCCGATGAGCGTGTTGAGCCCCAGCAGGGTGTTGTAGAAGTACGTGGAGCCCGTGAGCCCCGCGAAGGCGCTGCCGTTGTTCGCCGCTGTGGACGTGAAGGCGTAGAGGATCTCCGAGAGGCCATGGGGGCCGGCGTTGTTGAGCCCGGCGAGCCCCGGCTTGGTCACCGACGCAATCGCCGTCAGGGTCAGCACCGCGCCCGAGAACACCAGCACGTATAGCATCGCCATCTGCACCTCGCGCGCCTGGATCTTCTTGCCGAGGTACTCGGGAGTGCGGCCCACCATCAGCCCGGCGATGAACACCGTCAGCACCACCATGACGAGCATGCCGTAGAGCCCGGCCCCAACGCCCCCGAAGACCAGCTCGCCGAGCTGCATGTTGACGAGCGGGACGAGACCGCCGATCGGCGTGAACGAATCGTGCATCGCGTTCACGCACCCGCAGGAGGCGTCCGTCGTCATCGTCGCGTACAGGGCCGAGTTGGCGATACCGAAGCGGACTTCCTTCCCCTCCATGTTGCCGCCCGGATTCGTCGCCGACGCGACGATGTCCACGCCGCGCGCCGCGTGAATCGGGTTGCCGCGCGCCTCCGCCCAGTAGGACGTCGCCACGCCGCCGATGAACATCAGGTACATCGCGGCCCACAGCGCCCAGCCGTGCTTCTGGTGCTTGGTCATCCGACCGAACGTGTAGGTCAGGCCGGCGGAGATGCCGAAGATCGCGAGCATCTGCCAGAAGTTGGTCCACGGCGTCGGGTTCTCGATCGGGTGGGCGGAATTCGCGTTGAAGAAGACGCCGCCGTTGGTGCCGAGCTGCTTGATCGCCTCCTGGCTCGCTACCGGACCCATGGCGAGGATCTGCTTCGCTCCCTCCAGGCTCGTGACCGTGACGTAGTGCGTGAAGTTCTGGATCACGCCCTGCTGCACGAACAGCAACGCGTACAGGAGGCTCGCCGGCAGGAACAGGTACAGTGTGCCGCGCACCAGATCCGCCCAGAAGTTGCCGAGCCGGCCGGCCGAGCGACGCGCCAGCCCGCGGGTGAAGGCGATCGCGACGGCCACCCCCTCCGCCGCCGACGCGAAGTTGTGGAACGCGAGCTGCGTCATCTGCGAGAAGTACGACATCATCGACTCGCCCGAATACGACTGCCAGTTCGTGTTGGTCGTGAACGACGCCGCCGTCTCGAACGCCTGCCGGTCCGGCACTGCCGCGAAGCCTTGCGGATTGAGCGGCAGGAGGTGCTGCAAGCGCAGCACGACATACGTGAGGAGCATCGTGGCGAGGCTGAAGATCAGCACCGACGCGGTGTACGCCGTCCAATGCTGATCTTCCGCTGGATCGACGCCCCCGAGCCGATACAGGACCCGCTCGACCGGTCGCAGCCAGGTGAGCGAGCCGTCGTACACCTTCACCATGTAGAGGCCCAACGGCTTCGTCACCAGCAGCAGCACGACCGAGTAGAACCCGATCTGCAGCCAGCCGTTCAACGTCATGTCAGAACCTCTCAGGACGGAGCAGTGTGTAGAGCAGGTACAGCAGCAGCCCCACGGCGGTGAGGCCGCCGATCAGCGTTTCGGGGGTCACGGAGTGCGCTCCTCGCCGTCCTGCCGCGCGCCGAGTGCGTCACAGCCGCGCACGTACCAAAGCATGAGTGCGAAGAAAGCCAGCGTCAGGGCGATGTAGGCGAGATCGAGCATCCGTCGCTGCTTCTAGGGACGGGGAAATCCTAGAGGGCGCGCCGTCAAGATGTTCTCAAGAACCGCGCCCGGCGTGTTAAGAAGATGTAAAGGCGCTAGCATCTCGGACCCTTCGACTGATCCGCGGCTGAAGCCGCGACTCGGCGTCTGCCGCTCAAGCGGCGGTGCTACGCCCCTTCAGGGGCAGATGCCGAGCCGCGAGTTTACTCGCGCACTCAGCCTCCCTAGCCATCACAGCTAGGGCAGCGACAACCGCAGGCCGCGGGAGCAATGCTTGCAGGTCACGGGCTGCGGCGCCCGCCAGCGGGGCGCCAGCTCCAGCGCCTGCTCGCTCCCGCAGTCGGGGCAGGTGCCGCGGGCCGCGGTGGCCAGCTCTACCGTGCCGAGCCGCTGGAAGAATTGCCACAGGCCGTAGGCGAGGAACGACGGCACGAGCACGAAATGCGCGACGGGAATGAAGACGCTCAGCAGCGCCACCCCCCACCACTGGCCCAGCCCCGTGAGGGCGCGCCGCACGCGCTGCTCGCGGTCGAACACGCGCACGGTCACCGTGCCGACCGTGGGCTGCCCGCGATAGCCGCTGAGGGTAAACGCCTGCACGCGGGTCACACCATTGTGAAACATTGTATTGACATCAATATTGATACCAACATATTTACCACCGGGAGGCGGTGTGACGCAACGAGGCCGCAGCAACGGTGCCGGGCCGGCCGCGCGGTCGGCGAAACACACCGACACGATGGCGATCGTCCAGGGCCTGCGCCGAATCGTGAAGGCGTTGCAGACCTATTCGCAGGAAGTTCGCAGCGCCTATGGACTGACGGGGCCGCAACTGTGGGCGCTGAAGACGCTGCAGCGGAGTGGCCGCACGTCCACGGGTGGGCTCGCCGCCGCCCTCGCCGTCCATCAAAGCAGCGTGTCCATCCTCGTCGACCGCCTGGAGCGGCGCGGGCTCGTGCGGCGCACGCGCGACCGCCGCGATCACCGCGTCGTCGCGATCGATCTCACGAAGCGCGGGGCGGAGCTGGCGAGCGACGCGCCAGAGGCCGCGCAGGGCCGCCTGCTGCACGCGCTCGAAGCGATGCCCCCACGCGAGGTCCAGATGATCCGGCGCGCCGTGGACCGGCTGGTCCACGCGATGGAGGCGACCGATGTGCATGCCCGGTTTTTCTTCGCCGAAGGTTGACGGTTGTTCTTCGTACCGAAACAGGAGGATCCCATGCGAACCACACGGCTGTCCATTCCGATCGCCCTGGCCTGCGTCGCGGGCGCGTGCCACCGCTCCCCGCCCCAGGTCGCGCTAGCACCAGTGGATTCCAGCGCCCTGCAGCGCGCCCGTGAGGACTCCATCTCCCGGGCCGAGGCCGAGGCGCGTGCCCGCGACGCCGCCGAGCGGCGGGCCGCCCAGCGACGCGCCGACTCGCTCGCGGAGCTGGAGCGCCGGTCCCAGGATCTCAAGGCCGTGCTTGCGACACTGATCCATTTCGACTTCGATAAGGCCACCATCCGGTCGGGCGACGCAGGCGTGCTGGAGGAAAAGCTCTCCATCTTGAGGGCCAACCCACAGGTGCGCGTGCAAATCGCGGGGAACTGCGACGAGCGTGGCTCCGACGAATACAACCTGGCGCTCGGCAACCGCCGCGCCATCACGGCCAAGCAGTACCTGGTGGCGCACGGCGTCGACGCGAGTCGCATCGAAACCGTCTCCTATGGAAAGGAGAAGCCGCTCGATTCCGCCCACAACGAGATGGCGTGGGCGAAGAACCGCAACGATCAGTTCGAGCTGCTGGGGTCGAACGTCGTACTGAAGCAGCCGTAGGACCCGCTGGGGGCGGGGGCCCCATTCCCGGGGGCCCCCCGTTTCTCCCTCTCCCCTCCCCTCCCCGGTCGGCTCCCTCGTTCGACCGATGCCGCGCCGCCGCTGACAAGCACATACTCCGATGCAACTGGCCGCCGCTTCGCCTGCCGAGCTACGGAGGACCAGATGAGTGGAGTACTGCAGTCGCTCTCGAAGGAGCTCGCCGATGCGGTGGCCTCGGCGGGCCGCGCCGTCGTGGCGATCCACGCCCGACGCCGCATCCCGGCGAGCGGCGTTCACTGGCGACCTGGTGTGATCGTCGCCACGAACCACACCATCAACCGCGACGAGCGCATCACCGTAACGCTGCCCGACGCCACGACCGTGGCGGCCACGCTCGCGGGTCGTGATCCGAGCACCGACCTCGCCGTGTTGAAGGTCGCCGGCAGCGACTTGACGACCGCGAGCCTGCGAATCGACGCCCCCCCCCTCAAGGTTGGGGAATTGGTGCTGGCGCTCGGCCGCCCGGGGCCCAGTCTCACCGCGAGCTGGGGCGTCGTGAGCAGCGTGGACGGGCCGTGGCGCACGTGCCAGGGAGGCGAGATCGACGCACTCGTGCGGTTGGACGTGGCCATCTACGACGGCTTTTCGGGCGGCCCGCTCATCGACGGCGAGGGCCACGTCCTCGGAATCAATACGTCCGGCCTCGCGCGCGGCGTGGCGGTGACCATTCCGGCCGCCACGGTCGACCGCGTCGCTACCGAGCTGCTGGAACGCGGGACGATCCGACGCGCTTATCTAGGGATCGGCACGCAGCCGGTCCGGATCCCCGCCTCGCTCGTCGGCAAGCTGCAGCTCACGAGCGACGTGGGGCTGCTCGTGGTGAGCGTGGAGGCAGGCGGGCCGGCGGACCGCGGTGGTCTGCTGCTCGGCGACGTGCTGCTCGAGCTCGAAGGCACCGCGGTGCGTGACGCGGACGACATTCTCGCGAAGCTCGGACGGGACCGCGTTGGTAAAGCCATGGCGGCCCGCGTGATCCGGGGAGGACAAGTGAGCACGCTGAGTTTGACGGCCGGCGAGCGGCCGCAGTCGCGCGCCGCATGACCAAAGTGGAGCTCGGGGCCGTGGTCGACGCGCTGCGCCGGGTGACCGTGCAGGTGCGGACGGGGGGCTCGGGGCTAGGGGGGGGAGTGGTGTGGAACCCGGGGAGCCTCGTGATCACGAATGCCCACGTCGCGCGGGGGGACCGGGCAAGAATCGAATTCGCTGACGGCCGCGTCGCGAGCGCGCGCGTCGTGGCGCGGGACCGGCGGCGGGATCTCGCGGCACTCGAGCTCGACGGATCCTTACCCGCAGGGGAGGCCGCAGTGCTCCGAGAGCCGCCGGCGCCACGGGTAGGCGACCTCGTGATCGCCGTGGGTCATCCCGAAGGACACCCCGGTGCCACGACGCTCGGCATCATCCACGCGGTGGATGGCGACGAAGCAGATCGACCGCCCCGATGGATTCGTGCGGATCTGCGGCTCGCCCCCGGCTTCTCGGGCGGCCCGCTCGCCGATGCGGCCGGTCGCGTGATCGGGATCAATACGTTGGTGCAAGGCGGACTGGCGTTCGCCGTCCCCGCCGCCGCGGTGGAGCGCTGGCTCAGGCGGACGCGGCTCCCGGCTGAAGCTGAACTGGGCGTGGGGGTAGCGCGGTGATTCGGGTGCTGGTGGTCGCGCCGACGGCTCGCGCCCGCACTTCGCTCGAGGCCGTGCTGCGCGAGGATAAGACCATCAGCGTGATGGGCACCGGTGCGTCAAGTACGCCTGACGTCATCGTCCTCGACCCAGGGTCCGAATCTGGCCACGCGATCCCGCAGCTCCTCGCGCAAAGCCCAAATCCCGACGCGCCGCTCGTGGTCTTGCTCGACGATCTCGACGGCGAGGCCGCGGTCGCGGCCATACGCGCCGGAGCTCGCGCGGCCCTGCCCGAGGACGCTCCTCCAGCCAAAATTCGCGCAGCGGTTCATGCAGCAGCGGCAGGCCTTGCGTCACTGCCGGCCAACGTAGCGACCGCCCTGCTTCCATCGAGTGACGGCGCTCAGACAGCACCGCGGATCAACGAGCACGTATTGACCTCTCGGGAAGAAGAGATCCTCGCGCTGCTCGGTGAGGGGTTGGCCAGCAAGGAGATCGGCGTGCGCCTAGGCATCTCCGAGCATACGGTCAAGACCCATCTCACCGCGATCTACGAGAAGCTCGGGGTCTCGAACCGTGCGGAGGCAGTCGCCACCGGCCTGCGGCGTGGCATCATCATGCTGTGAGGAATCTCTGGACAAGGGAAACGTGGCGCTGGGGTGGGACGCTGGGACTCAGAATCCCGGCGTCAGGCTCAGCTGAACCAGCGAGCTTCGGCCTGGCCGGTTGAAGGGATGGACCCAGTCGAACTCCCAGATCGCACCCAACACACTTCGCGAGCGACACTCGATCGTTTCAGCCGGGCACGGCAGGAGCCCGAATTTCTGCCGAACATATGGACAGCCGCCCTTAGACGCCTAAGTTATCGGTCATGTGTTGCGCCGACTCGACAATCCCCCCCGCCGGTTTGGGAACGAAATCGAGCGGGGTGCAGCCCGTCGAACTCCAACGGGCACCCTCCTCCCCTTTCCACGCTCTACGCGGAACCGGTGCGGTGGTCCTCGGCGATCATCGCCAGGCGCTTGCAGTTGCCCGCTCGCTCCAGCGCGCAGGCTATCGCGTCATAGCGGGACGTGCGGGGAAACGAACGATCCTCGAGCGCTCGCGCAGCGTGGCGGAGGTCTGGGACCACCCGCCAGTATCCGATCCCCGGGCGTGGGACGACGCCCTCCAAGCCCTCTGTGCCCGGCGCGAGGACATCGGAATCGTCTTCCCCGTCGGGGAACGCGAAATCGAGCTCGCCGCGCCGCTGGCCGTGCGGCTTCCTGTGCTCGTCGTCGTCGTCGCGCCCGCGGTGCTCGCGGTGTGCCGCAGCAAACGAGCGCTGCTCGCCCTTGCCGCAGAGGTGGGCGTCGCAACCGGGCCCTGGCAGACCGTGGACACGCCCAGCGCCCTCGACCAGGCTTTCGAGCGCGTCGGCCTACCCGCTGTGCTCAAGCCGGACCGCTACGCAGGGGACACCCTTGGGTTTAAGGCGGCGATCATCGCCAGCGCGGAGGAGGGGCGGCGCCTCGCAGGCAAGCTCGTGTTTCCCGCGTGCGGCTTCGTGGTCCAGCACCTGGCACCCGGGGTTCGGCACAACGTTTACTTTGTCGCGCGTCAGGGACGGCTACGAGGCTACTTAGAGGTGCGGATCCTGCGGACAGACCGACACGACGGGACGGGGCTCGCTGTCGAAGGGGTGTCCGTGGCCCCGAACCCGGTGCTCCTTACCTGGAGCGAAGCACTCGTGGCGCGGCTCGGTTACAGTGGAGCCGGCTGCGCCCAGTTTATCCTCGACGAGTCCACGGGGTCGGCGTGCTTTTTGGAGATCAATGCACGACTCGGCGCCAACTGCTCCGCGGCGTGCGCCTGCGGGCTCGATCTCCCACGGCTGTTCGTTGAATCCCTCCTCGGGGTCGCGACGGAGGAGCCGCGACCGGAAATCGGGCGGCACTATGCGTGGCTCTATGGCGACCTATCGGGCCTCGCCTTCTCGATTCGGAAGGGCAACCTGACGTGGACGCAGGCAGTCGCGTGGATCGTGCAGGCCACGCACGCCCAGATCCAAGCGCGCGACCACGTCACGTGGACGTGGCGCGACCCGCTCCCGACGCTGGCGATGTTCGCCAAACTGGTGCGCGCGTTTCTCCGATTCGTGCGACGGCGCCTGGGCGGCGTCGTGCCCCCGGAACACTTCCCGCATACGAGTTGAGGGTTGAGATTGCCCCCTCAGCCAAGGCTCGGGGGTCGTCTCGGAGGTCATCATAGATTGCGTCCGCGGCGCGCCGCCCGCAGCTTAGCGCGATCCGTTAGGCACACAACCCCGTCACTGGTAGAGCCCCCGTGGACGCGTTCTCATACCTGTCGATCCTTCTTTCGATCATTATTGGTCTCGGGCTCGCCCAGATCTTGACTGCTCTTGGGCGGATCATCCGGCATCGCGATCGCGTTCGCAGCGACTGGCTCCCGCTGCTTTGGGCCGTAGTACTCCTCGTCATCTATGTGCAGGTGTGGTGGTCTATGTTTGGCCTTCGCCACATCTCTGAGTGGAAGTTCGTGTCGTTCGCGGCCGTCCTTGCGCAAACGGCAAGCTTGTACCTCATGGCGGCTTTCGTGCTTCCAGAGCAGGTTGGCGATGAGCCCGTTGACCTTAGCGCCTACTATGACCAACACCATCGATGGTTTTTTGGATCTCTCCTCGCCACGCTCGTCATCAGTGTTGTCAAGGACGTGATCGTCAACGGACGCTTACCGGGATCGTTGAATCTTGGGTTTCATGTCTTCCTAGCTGCAGCCAGCGTCTCGGCAATCCTCATACGTCGGCGCCATTACCAGGAGTTCGTGGGCATTGCCAGTGCCGCAGCGTTTGTCGCGTATGTTGGACTGCTGTTCACTCGTCTTGGGTAAAACAGGTGCCGCCAACATGCGCTTGAAGCTGGCGGGCTGGAGCTGACGGGCGCGCTATGTGGAGGCTAGTCGGCGCCGGAGTCGCGACCGTTCTTGCCGCGCTACCAACCGCACTCTCGGGCCAGGCGCCCGTCGCACCCGCTGCCAATGAAGGCGCCTTACGGGAGTACGCAGGCGTCTATCAGTGGGCGCAGGATCACTTCGTGTATCTCCAACTGTGGAGTGAGTTTGCCGGGACGAATCACCTTGTTGCCTTCGACGAGTCAGGCGAGGTCCGGACGTTGTATCGCACCCACGACGACCGGTTTTACGCAGGCCCTGGCGCCGCCGCGCAAGACGCAATCGAATCCCGCATCACGTTTCGTCGAGACAGCACCGGCGCGATCACGTCGCTCACGTGGGTACGTGATGGCGCCGCGCCGAGCACGGCACAACGAGTCGAGATTGAGCAGCGGGAAGACGTACGCTTCGCGCACGACGGCATTCAGTTGGCTGGAACGCTGATCAGTCCGCGGACCCAAAGGAAACATCCGGCAATTATCCTCGTGCATGCCTCAGGCGCCGAGGATAGGGAGTACGTGCTTCCGTTCGCGCGTTTTCTCATCCGTTGTGGAATCGCCGTCCTGGGGTATGACAAGCGCGGTGTCGGCGGCTCAACCGGTGACTGGCGCACGGCATCGTACGATGATCTGGCCGCTGATGTCGTAGCAGCTTTCGCCTACCTGAAAACGCGCAACGATATCGATAGCGCCCAGATCGGACTTCTCGGATGGAGTCAGGCGGGATGGATCATGCCCCTGGCCGCCGTGCGAGCGAAGAAGATTGCGTTCCTCATCAGTGTCTCGGGCGCCGGCGTATCGCCCAGCGAGACCACCATCGATGAGGCGCAAAACGAGATGGCCGCCCGCGGCATGCGGACGGAGACAGTGCAGCGAATCGTCGATCTCATGAAACTACAGTATCAGTACGCGCGCACAGGCCAGGGCTGGGACGAGTACGCGGCGGCACGCGAGCGGCTCGTCGCGCGACTTGGCCGCGCACCGGAGACATTCCCGGCCACTCCGGACGATCCCTATTGGGGAATGGTCCGGCGGCTCTACATCTACGACCCCGCGCTCACGATGCGCCGACTCGAGCTGCCAGTCCTCGCGATTTTCGGGGAGTTGGATGACAACATCGTAGCGGAGAAGAACCGGGCTGCGTGGGATTCAGGCCTCAGAGCTGGCGACAACCGGGATTATACACTGCGGATTCTCTCGCATGCCAATCACATGCAGCTCGAGGCGAAGGTGGGGAGCAATGCCGAAATGGCGTCGCTGCAACGGTTCGTACCGGCTTATTTCACGACCGTCCGCGACTGGCTCGCCCTACGCGTTCATCCCTTCGGTCCTTGCCGATGAATATGACTACAGTCGCCGCCTAAGCCGCCGCACCGCAGCCTGTACGGTCCAATGAACCCGTTGATCGTTGGTCTGAGTGCCATTCTCCTTGGTCGCAATCTCAGCGTGCAGGCGCCTGCCTGGCAGCCGTCGCCAGGGCACACGCAGGAGCCGATATGGCCGGGCGTGCCACCCCATGCACTGCAAACCCGAGGGGCGGAAGTCGCTACCACAAGTGACCATCTGGTCGCTGGCAAGCCTTGGACTTATGTGCGCAACGTCTCGCAGCCCACGCTGACCGTCTATTCGCCAAAGGGAAACAACACCGGCGCTGCGATCGTCGTGTTTCCCGGCGGCGGCTATCAGATTTTGGCCATCGACCTCGAAGGCACCGAGGTCTGCGACTGGCTGACATCCACGGGGATCACGTGCGTGCTGCTCAAGTACCGTGTGCCCAATTCCGGGCCGTCCTGGGACCAGTTCTGCGGTTGTGACCGCAATACGAGATCATCCATGCCCCTCGAAGACGCGCAGCGGACGCTCGGACTCGTGCGCTTTCACGCGGCGGCGTGGCACATCAATCCACATAAGATCGGCGTGCTCGGGTTTTCCGCCGGTGGGCATCTGGTAGCCGCCGTGAGCACGCGTTTTGATCGACGTGTGTATCCGCCGGTGGATGCCGCCGACCAGGAGAGCAGTCGTCCGGATTTCGCGGTGGCACTGTATCCTGGACATCTGTTTGATTCCGGAACGTCTGCGTTGAATTCGGATATTCACGCCACCCGCACCACGCCACCGACGTTCTTGGTGCAGGCCGAGAATGACAACGTGGACGACGTGAGCAATTCCCTCATTTACTACAGCGCGCTGAAGAGCGCTGGGGTGCGGGCGGAATTGCATCTGTACGCCGAAGGGGGCCACGCGTTTGGGCTCCGGCAGACGAAGCTTCCCGTTACGGGGTGGCCACGACTGGTAGAAACGTGGCTGCAGACGATCGGCATGATTTCGCCGTAACGGCGTGGGAGTCGTGGGACAAATCGGCGGTATCAGGCTGGGAGACTTACAGCCTACAACGAGTTGGCTGCGGCAATCACATCACTTAACGCGATCATGTCATCCACTTTGCCAGTTATGACCGTCCTCGAAGCCCGTGTTGCAGCCAGCCGGGCAGCCGAGCTGCAGCGCCTATACGAAGGCGGGGGCCCGCTCCCGTCTCAGATGCTCCAAACGGTTCTAGTCCAAGACGCAGCCGATCCTCTGCAACAGTCTCAGTTTGGGATGTGATTCATTTACACGTTCGTGATGAGTGAAGCCGCAGCTTACCATGCCCTCGAAGCCGAGGGGTGCTCACAAGTAGGAAGCATGTCATGATACAGGTACGGCCTGCCACACAGGACGATTCGCAAGAGTGGCTGCGCATGCGCCAAGCTCTCTGGCCGGAGTACGCATCCAGGTGGCATGCACAGGAGATCGAACAGTTCTTCGCTGGCAAGTTGGCGATGCCTCTGGCCGTTTTGATCGCACACGATGACTCCGGCACACCGCTGGGATTCGCTGAACTCTCGATTCGCAACTATGCCGAAGATTGCGTTACCGACCGAGTTGCGTACCTCGAAGGTTGGTACGTCGTTCCCGAAGCACGACTTCGCGGCGTCGGCCGCGCTCTGGTATCCGCGGCGGAACGCTGGGGCCTCGGGCAGGGCTGCACCGAGTTCGGTTCCGACGCGCTGATCGAGAATACCACGAGCGCCGCAGCCCATCGTGCGCTGGGCTTTGAGGAGACAGCACAGATTCGATGCTTTCGAAAGCAGCTTACCCCCAATTCTATCGGTATCCGAGCAGCGGCCCAACCTGTGCAACGGCCAGGCAGGCAGGAGCCGTGAGGCAGGTATGGGGCCCATGAGCGTCGCGAGGGGAGGCGCGTCCCCGGTCGCCCGCGCTGCGTACACTGTAATGCTGTTCGAGTTGAGGGCGTAGAGAGCGCCGGTCGCGTCCTACAGCCAGGCAGGCGGTGGATTCGAGCCCCGTATGGCTACCCTCGATCGTGCGCACGGACGTGGCCAACCGGCATACGCCGTGCTCCACTGTCCGGCGCTGTGACGGTCACA
This sequence comes from Gemmatimonadales bacterium, assembly GCA_035538515.1. Lineage (GTDB taxonomy): Bacteria > Gemmatimonadota > Gemmatimonadetes > Gemmatimonadales > GWC2-71-9 > AG41. The sequence goes on along the minus strand of DATLKF010000010.1, from coordinate 287 downwards.
GCGTCGCTGCGTCAACGCCACAACTGGAAGCTCAAAGCGGAATTGCTACCGAGCGTCCGGGCAACGCGACGACGCGACAATCGAACCGGCCGGGCAAGCGAAGGGCCGCGACGAGACCGTCGCGGCTCAAACAGGCCCGGCAGGAATCGACCGGAAATGTCGCGAGCGGGGCGAGCGACGGCGGCAAGATTCCCGGGACTGAAAGAGCCGCACCACTCGGTGCGGCTCTGACAGGCCCGGCAGGAATCGAACCTGCAACCCCCGGTTTTGGAGACCGGTGCTCTACC
>DATLKF010000009.1:0-47766 GCA_035538515.1 Gemmatimonadales bacterium | reverse complement strand
GGGTTCTCCCGCAAGGTGCTCGCCGCCATGCTGGAGTACCGCGACGGGAATTTTGCGGTGCGCCTTCCCTCGGACCTGACCGAATTGAATGGAAAGATTGCCGACACGTTCAATGCCATCATCGCGCTGAGCGATCGGCGCTCCAAGGAAATCAGCCGCGTCAGTCACATGGTGGGACATCAAGGGAGAGTCAACGAGCGGCTCTCGGTCGCGGGCATCACGGGAGCGTGGGCCGCGGAGATGGCTGCCGTCAATCAACTCATCGATGATCTGGTTTGGCCCACCGCGGAGGTGACCCGCACGGTGGGCGCCGTGGCCAAGGGCGATCTCAGCCAATCCATGAGCCTGGAAGTGAACGGGAGGCCCTTGGAGGGGGAGTTCCTGCGCACCGCAAAACTGGTCAACAAGATGATTGACCAACTCGCGGTCTTCACCGCGGAAGTCACCCGCGTGGCGCGAGAGGTGGGAACCGAGGGCAAGCTCGGCGGACAGGCCAAAGTCCGCGGGGTCTCCGGAGTCTGGAAGGACCTGACCGAATCGGTCAATCAAATGGCTGGCAATCTTACGGCCCAAGTGAGGAACATCGCGGACGTCACGATCGCAGTGGCGCGGGGCGATTTGTCCAAGAAGATCACGGTAGATGTCCGGGGCGAGATCCTCCAGCTCAAGGAGGCCATCAACACCATGGTGGACCAGCTCCGTAGCTTCGCGGCCGAAGTGACCCGCGTCGCGCGCGAGGTGGGCACCGACGGACGGCTCGGCGGGCAGGCGGTCGTGCCGGGGGTCGCCGGCACCTGGAAAGACCTGACGGACTCGGTGAACGCCATGGCGTCGAATCTCACCGCTCAGGTCCGCAATATCGCCGAGGTGACGACGGCGGTGGCCCGGGGCGATCTCTCCCGCAAGATCACGGTGGACGTCAAGGGCGAGATTCTGGAGCTGAAAAACACCATTAACACCATGGTCGACCAGCTCAACGCCTTCGCGTCGGAGGTGACCCGGGTGGCGCGAGAAGTCGGGACGGAGGGCAAGCTCGGGGGCCAGGCACAGGTGTCCGGCGTGGCGGGCACGTGGAAGGACCTGACCGACAACGTGAACCAGATGGCGGGCAACCTCACGGCTCAGGTGCGCAATATCGCCGAGGTCACTACGGCGGTCGCCCGAGGAGACCTCTCGCGCAAGATCACTGTGGACGTACAGGGCGAGATCTTGGAGCTCAAGAACACGATCAACACCATGGTGGACCAGCTCAACGCGTTCGCCTCGGAGGTGACGCGCGTTGCGCGCGAAGTGGGCACCGAAGGCAAGCTGGGGGGTCAAGCGCTGGTGCCGGGGGTTGCCGGGACGTGGAAGAACCTGACCGACTCCGTGAACTCCATGGCATCCAACCTGACGGCCCAGGTCCGGAACATCGCCGATGTGGCGACGGCGATCGCTGGCGGAGACCTCTCGCGGAAGATCACCGTGGACGTGCAGGGCGAGATCCTGGAGCTCAAGGACACCATCAACACCATGGTGGACCAACTCAATGCCTTCGCCTCGGAAGTGAGTCGCGTGGCGCGAGAGGTGGGTACCGAGGGCAAGCTCGGGGGTCAGGCGCGGGTGCCCGGTGTCGCCGGCACCTGGAAAGCGCTGACCGACAACGTGAACTCCATGGGCTCGAACCTCACGGATCAGGTGCGCAACATCGCTGATGTGGCCACGGCCATCGCGCGTGGCGACCTGTCGCGCAAGATCACCGTGGACGTGCAGGGCGAGATCCTGGAGCTCAAGAACACCATCAACACCATGGTGGACCAGCTCAACGCCTTCGCTTCCGAGGTCACCCGTGTGGCCAGAGAAGTCGGGACGGAAGGCAAGCTCGGCGGGCAGGCCACGGTGCTGGGCGTCGCGGGGACGTGGAAAGATCTCACCGACAACGTCAACCAGATGGCGGGCAACCTCACCGGTCAGGTCCGCAACATCGCCGAGGTCGCGACCGCCGTGGCGCGTGGCGACCTGTCGCGCAAGATCACCGTGGACGTCCGGGGCGAGATCCTCGAGCTCAAGAACACCATCAACACGATGGTGGACCAACTCAACGCGTTCGCCTCTGAGGTCACCCGCGTGGCCCGCGAGGTGGGCACCGACGGAAAGCTCGGGGGCCAGGCAGGGGTGAGCGGGGTGGCCGGCATCTGGAAGGATCTCACGGACTCAGTCAACGTCATGGCCTCGAACCTGACCGACCAGGTCCGGAACATTGGCGCCGTCACGACCGCGGTGGCGCGAGGCGACCTATCCCGCAAAATCACGGTGGACGTCCGCGGCGAAATCTTGGAGCTCAAGAACACCATCAACACTATGGTGGATCAGCTCCGGTCCTTCGCCGCGGAGGTCACCCGAGTGGCCCGAGAAGTGGGTACCGAAGGGAAGCTCGGTGGGCAGGCGGAAGTACGCGACGTCGCGGGCACGTGGAAGGACCTGACCGATTCGGTCAACGTCATGGCGGCCAATCTCACCGACCAGGTGCGCGGCATCGTCAAAGTGGTGACGGCCGTGGCCAACGGCAACCTGCGACAGAAGCTGACCGTGGAAGCCAAAGGCGAAGTGGCGGCGCTGGCCGAAACCATCAACAACGTGACCGATACGCTGGCCACCTTCGCCGAGCAGGTCACGAACGTGGCTCGCGAGGTGGGAGTGGAGGGACGGTTGGGCGGACAGGCCAACGTGCCGGGAGCGGCAGGCACGTGGAAAGACCTGACTGGGAACGTGAACCTGTTGGCGGCGAACCTGACCACGCAGGTGCGCGCTATCGCTGAGGTGGCGACCGCGGTCACGAAGGGCGATCTGACCCGCTCGATCCAGGTCGAGGCCCGTGGCGAGGTCGCCGACCTGAAGGACAACATCAACACGATGATCGACAACCTCCGCGCGACCACGGAAAGCAATCGCGAGCAGGATTGGCTGAAGACCAACCTGGCCCAATTCACCCGCATGCTGCAGGGGCAGCGTGATCTGGTGACGGTGGGCCGCATGCTCCTCTCCGAGCTCGTGCCGCTGGTCAAGGCCCAGCAAGGCGCCATCTATCAGCTCCAGGAGGTGGCCGGGAACGGCGGACCGGCTCTGGTGCCGCTCGCCGCCTACGCCACAGATAACGAGCAGCTCAAACCCTGCTTGCTGGGAGAAGGCTTGGTCGGCCAATGCGCCGTCGAGAAACAACGCATTCTGCTGACGGACGTCCCCAAGACGTACGCCCGGATTCGCTCCGGGCTCGGGGAGGCCCGGCCCACCAGCGTGGTGGTGCTGCCCGTTCTGTTCGAGGGACAGACGAAAGCCGTCATCGAGCTGGCTTCCTTGTCTGGCTTGACTGACGCGCACGTCATCTTTCTGGAGCAGCTCACTCAGTCCATCGGCGTCGTGTTCAACACCATCGAAGCCACCATGCGCACGGAGAAGCTGCTCGAGCAGTCGCAGCAGCTCACCACGGAATTGCAGACCCGTCAGTCGGAGCTGCAGCGCACCAACGAGGAGCTGGGGCTCAAAGCGAAACAGCTGGCCGAACAGAACGTGGAGGTGGAGCGCAAGAACAAGGAGGTCGAACAGGCCCGGCGAGCGCTGGAGGAGAAGGCCGCCGAGCTGGTACTCACGTCGAAGTATAAGTCCGAATTCCTCGCCAACATGTCGCACGAGCTCAGGACGCCGCTCAACTCGATTCTGCTCCTGGCGCAGCAGCTCTCCGAAAACCACGGTGGGAATCTCTCGTCCAAGCAGGTGGACTTTGCCCGCAACATCCATTCAGCGGGCAGCGACCTGTTGACCCTGATCAACGACGTTCTCGATCTGTCCAAGATCGAGTCGGGCACGGTGACCGTCGAGACGGAGAACGTCACCTTTTCCTCGGTCCAAGACAACGTGGTGCGCACCTTCCACCACGTGGCGGAAGCGAAGAACGTGCCCCTCGTCGTCGAGCTGGACCCGACGTTGCCCGCGAGTCTGGGCACCGATTCCAAGCGTCTGATGCAGATCCTCAAGAATCTCCTCTCCAATGCCTTCAAGTTCACCGAACGCGGGCAGGTGACGCTTGCCGTGCGCCAGGCCACCGAAGGGTGGTCATCCGGCCATCCGGTGCTCTCGGCCGCGCCCCGCGTGGTCGCCTTCACAGTCTCGGATACCGGGATCGGTATCGCGCCCGAAAAGCAAGCATTGATCTTCGAAGCCTTTCAACAGGCGGATGCGGGCACCAGCCGCAAATACGGAGGCACGGGGCTCGGGCTCGCCATCAGCCGGGAACTGAGCATCCTGTTGGGAGGCGAGATCCACCTGACCAGCACGCCGGGATCAGGGAGCTCCTTTACGCTGTATCTGCCACTGGTCTACGCCGGCCCGACGCGCAGCTCCACGACGGCGGCCAGCGAGGCCACCAGCACGATTGCGGCTCCACCATCACCTTCGTTGCCGGTGCGCACGGTAGCCCGGGTGGAAACCGTACCGGACGACAGGGACGCGATCCGGCCGGGCGATGCTACGCTGCTGGTCATCGAGGACGATGCGAATTATGCCGCCGTCCTCCTGGGCCTGGCGCGGGAGCACGGCTTCAAAGGATTGGTGGCTACGCGTGGAGAGACGGGCCTCGCGCTGGCGAGGGAGTTTCGGCCCACCGCCATCACGCTGGATGTATTCCTACCCGACATGCTGGGCTGGACCGTGCTGAACAAGCTCAAGCTCGACCCGGTCACGCGCCACATTCCAGTGCAGATGATATCCGTCGAGGAAGAACGCCAGCACGGCCTGTCGCACGGAGCTTTCGCCTACCTGGTCAAACCGACCAGAACGGAGGAGCTGGAGGCCGCGCTCGAGCGAATCAAGGCGTACGTCGCGCCGCATGGGAAACGACTCCTCGTCGTAGAGGATAACGACATCGAACGTCAAGCCACCGTCGAGCTGCTCGGCCACGACGACATCGAGATCACCGGGGTGAGTACCGGGGGAGAAGGGTTGCACATGTTGTACGAGTCGCACTTCGACTGCTGCGTCGTTGACCTCCGGCTGCCGGACATGAGTGGCTTCGAATTCCTGGAGCGAGTGCAGGCGGATCCGCGCCTGCGCGACGTCCCGATGGTGGTGTTCACCGGGAAGGAACTCACGAGCGACGAAGCGACCCGCCTTCGCAGCCTCGCCAAGAGCGTGGTCTTGAAGGACGTGCAATCACCCGAGCGGCTGCTCGACGAAACCGCTCTCTTTCTCCATCGCGTAATCAGTGACCTTCCGGAACCCAAACGCCGGCTCATCGAGCGGCTGCATGGCGCGAGCGAGGTGCTGAAGGGACGCAAGGTGCTGGTGGTAGATGACGACGCGCGTAACATCTTCGCTTTGGCGACCCTGCTGGAGAACCAGTCGATGGAGGTGCTCACGGCCAGCAATGGGAAAGAAGCGATTGAGGTGATCCAGAATACCCCCGATCTGAGCGCCGTTCTGATGGACATCATGATGCCCGAGATGGACGGTTACGCCACGATGCGGCAGATCAGGAGTGATCCGCGATTCCGGGCTCTGCCCATCGTTGCGTTGACGGCCAAGGCGATGAAAGGCGATCGTGAAAAATGTCTTCAAGCGGGCGCGTCGGATTACATCGCCAAGCCGGTGGATGCCGACCAACTCCTGTCTATGCTGCGCGTGTGGTTATATCGGTAAGTGACGATGGTACTCTCGTGGACCGTGGATCCGTGGACTCGAAGGCGCCGCAATCATTGACGTCTTGTTTGGAAGAGTCTCCAGATCTCCCCCGGCAGTTGCGAAACGCCCTTGAGGAGGCGGGACCACCTGTCCCGTATCGTCTCCACTCTGCGGGTAGAAGCGGCGCGATCGCGCTGGCGGGCGCGATGGACCTCCCGAAAAAGGAACGGAATCCCCGCCGCGACGATCACGGTGCTTGGGTCGACTAGGAGCAGCAACCAAATCCAGCGAGGATGCTCGATCGGCAAGGCCTGTAACCCGAGAAGCAGCGAGATTGGTCCGACGACAGGACCCTGAGAGTAGCGCCGGTCGATGCCAGCCCTCGCGTTCCTCCTGTTGAGCAAGAGGCATCCCCAATTGCAGACCGCCACATAGAGGCCGAACAGGCAGAAGACGATTCCGAACGTCCACAGCAGCGGGCTGCGGGGACACAGTGCGTGGCCGGTTCGCTTCCACACTCGCAGCGGTGTCCTGACTGTGACACGCGGGCACGACGGCTGGGAAATGGATTTTCCCGCTTGGCCGCCGCAACCCTGTGATCTGCCCGCTGAACTCCTGCCGGCGCTCGGCCTGAAGACGGCGCTGGTTATGAAATCGCGCGACTACCTCGTGGTGGTTGATCATGCAGAGCAGGTACGAGCGCTCACGCCCGACATCCCGGCTCTTGCAAAACTCGACATCGGGATCGGAGGAACAATTGTTACTGCCCCTGGCGAGGGGGACGTTGATTACGTGTCACGGTTCTTTGCCCCGGCAGTCGGCATCGATGAGGATCCGGTTACGGGATCGATCAATTGCACCCTCGCACCATACTGGGCGGAGCGGCTGGGTAAACAGACCCTGCGCGCGAAGCAACTGAGCGCTCGGGGTGGAGAACTGCGGTGCGAGATCGTTGGCAATCGCGTACGGATCGCGGGTCAGGCACGGTTGTATCTGCAGGGCTCCATCGACATCTAGGCGGCGTCCCGATCTCTGGCGCGAGCCGAGTCTTCATAGCTTAAGCTCCAGGTACAGCGCTCCGATATGCCATCAATTCATGACCAAGCGCTTCATGAACGAATTGTCAGACGGACAGCGGCGCGAGTCAGTTGCCCGGAAGGTGTAGACGGCCGAGGAGGGCTTGGAAGCCGGCGTGGGAGTGGAGGTTCGCGAACCGGGGATCTCGTCGCAAGTACACGAGCAGGGTCGAGCGCTCCTCGGCGGCGCGGCTCAGCGCCGCGACCGCTCTGTCAGACTCCCCCTCGCCCACATAGATCAAGGCGAAGAAGTACGAAGAGACGTACCCCCGCTGCGCTTGCTTCGCGAGCTCGTCTGCGAGTTGGGCGGCCTCAGCGCGCCGGCCCGCGGCCGCATAGGCATGACCGAGGGACGACAAGACGTTGGGGTCGCGGTGGGAAAGGGACGCGGCCTGCTCGAGCGCCCCGATGGCTGCGGGATACATGCCCTTCTGCTCGTACGTGAGCCCGAGCCCCCACAGGGCGACGTCGAAGGTGGAATCGATCTCGAGCGTCTCGCGTAATCGGGCGATCGCGTCGTCGTAGCGGCGCCCAAAGAACAGGATCATCGCGGTGTTCGCCTTCAGGAGCATCGAGATGGGCTCGACCTGCTCCGCCCGTCGGATCTCGGCGAGCGCTTCGTCTATGCGGCCCTGGGCTGCGAGGAGCCGGCTATACGAATGATGCGCGGCGGCATAACTCGGATTGAGCTCCAGCGCGCGCTGGAACTCCCGCTCCGCGCCGGCCCAGTCCCAGTCGTAGTAGGCTTTGATGTAGGCTAACGAGGCGTGCGCCTCTGCGAGCCCATCATCCAACGCCAGCGCCTTCTGTGCCGCTGCCTTTGCCTCAGGGAACGCTTCCCGCGGCGGCGTTCGGCTGTAAAACGGGAGGACGTTGTAGTAGTCCGCTAGGCCAGCGTAGGCGGCGGCATAACGGGGGTCCTCCTTGATCGCCTGCTGGAAGTGCTGGAACGCCTTGCCAAGTCCTTCCCGTGTCCGCTGGTTCCAGAAATACCGACCCAGCAGATACGCGTCGTGGGCCCGAAGGTTCACAGGACGCGGCGGCGCCAGGCGGGCTTGCTCCTCAGGCGTGACCGCGACGCGGACCTCGCGCGCGACGGCTCGGGCGACCTCGGTCTGCAGCCCGAGCACGTCCGGCCGGCGGCGGTCGTACGTCTCTGCCCACATGTGCCGATCGGTAGCGGCATCGATCAACTCCACCGTCACCCGTACGCGGTCTCCCGCCTGGACGACCGAGCCCTCGATGACCGCGTCGACGTGCAGCTCCCGCGCGATCTCCGGGAGCGGCCTGGCCACCGCCTTGTAGCGCATCACCGAGCGCCGGGACACCACGCGCAGGGCTCGAATCTTCGACAGGTCCGCGATCAGGGCTTCGGTCATCCCGTCCACGAAGTAGGCCTGGCTGGAATCGCGGCTCAGGTTGTCCAGGGGCAGCACGGCGAGCGATTCGAGACGCCGTGCTCCGGCGGCCGGAGCGTGCGACCTGCCGTAGGCCCACAACCCTAACCCGGTCACCAACGCCAGCGCTCCCGCCCCGCCAAGCAGCGTCCGCGAGCGGCGGCCCCGCGGCGTTGGCGCTCGCCCGTTACGACCAGCGGCGGCGAGCGCCTCGGCAAATTGATACGCCGTCGCGAAGCGGTCGGCCGGACTCTTGGCGAGCGCCTGCTCGATCACGCGCTCGAGCGCCGCCGGCACGGCAGGCCGGATGTGCGTGATCGGAGGTGGCGGCACCGCGAGGTGCTGACGCACGACGCTCTCCGCGGTGGGGCCCGTGAACGGCGGCTGCCCCGCCAGCATCTCGTACAGCACGCAGCCGAGACTGTAGACGTCACTCCGCCCGTCGAGTGCCGGGTCGGCAGCGGCTTGCTCGGGGCTCATGTACGCCGGTGTCCCGACGGTCACGCCCGTGGCGGTCAGGCGGTCTCCGGCCGCGGCGGTGATCGCGCGCGCAATCCCGAAGTCGGCGACGAACGCCTCACGTCCGGAGAGCAGGATATTCTCCGGCTTGACGTCGCGATGCACGACGTCACGGTCGTGCGCGTAGGCGAGCGCGCTCGCGACTGCGCTAGCGATTCGCAGCGCGTCTTCCACGGGCAGCTGTTTTTCGCGGTTGAGCCTGTCCCGCAGCGATTCCCCCTCGACATAGGGCATTACGTAGTAGACGAACCCCGCGGCGTCGCCCGAGTCGTGCAGTGGGAGGATGTGCGGATGGGTGAGCCGAGCGGCGATCTCGATCTCGCGCAGAAAGCGATCCGGCCCGAGCGCCGCAGCTAGCTCGGCATGGAGCACCTTCACGGCGACGGAGCGCCGGTGCTTCAGATCGCTGGCAAGGTAGACGGACGCCATCCCGCCGCGACCGAGTTCGCGCTCGATCACGTAGCCGGCGCTCAGAGCGGCTCTCAGCCGATCGAGGCGGTCAGACATCGGAGGTCCGGGGCCTCGGCAACGATACGCACTCCACGCACCCGGCGAGTCGTCATAGGAGCGTTTAGCGGTCCTTCACCGCGGTGACGGTGATTTCGATTCTAGCGTCATTTACCAGATGAGCGACCTGGACCGTCGTCCGGGTGGGTCTGGGATCCGCGAAGAAAGTGCGGTACACCCCGTTCATCCTTTGAAAGTCTTTGATATCGGCGAGATAGACCTGGACGGCGACGACATCTCGTAATTCCATGCCGGCCGCTTGTAGCACGGAGCGAATTTTCTGGAGGGCCGTCTTCGTTTCGCTTTCGATGTCGCCCGTGATGTCCCCCTGCATCCCGGCGACCCACAGTTGGTTCCCGATCTTGATGCCGTTATTGAAGGGAAGATTCGTGGGCGTGCCGGGCGGGTTGAACACCTGGCGCTGTTGAGCGGCGCCGACCGCGGGGGCGAGCAAGAGGATCAGCGCAAGAAAAGGGATTCGCATAAAACGGTTCCAGGTTCCGGTGGAGCGCTCACGATGCGCCGTTTCGTGGCGGCGCGCTAGCCGCACTATATTCGCCTCCCCTGTCCCCTCTCCCTCCAGAGAGGGGCACGTCGGCTCATGTCTCTGGGGGAGCCCGATGGCCCGCGCGACCGGTCGGATTCGCTGGATTCTCGTTCTTGTCCTGTTCCTTCTGAGCGGGGTAGCCTACCTCGATCGGGTCAACCTCTCGATCGCGGGCCGGTTCGTGGCCGAGGCGTATGGTCTGACGAACGTCCAGCTGGGAACGGTATTCAGTGCCTTCATCCTTGGATATGCACTCTTCCAGGCCCCGGCAGGACGCCTGGCCGATCGATACGGACCTCAGTGGGTCCTGGTCACGGGCGTCATTTGGTGGAGCGTCTTCACAACACTCACCGGCTTAATGCCGTCCAGGATTGTCTTCGCGCTTCCTGCTTTTCTCGCGGTCCGTTTCCTTCTCGGTGTAGGCGAAGCAGTCGTCTATCCGGCGAGCAACCGGGTGGTGGCCATATGGATTCCGACGCCTGAGCGAGGGCTGGCCAACGGGATCCTCTTTGCCGGTGTGGGAGTGGGAGCGGGAATTGCGACACCGCTCGTGACCGCGGTGCTCGGGCGCTACGGCTGGCGCTGGTCGTTCTACGTGTGCGCCCTGATCGGGCTGATGGTGGCAGCGATATGGAGTGTGGTGGGCCGCAACGCTCCGGACCGGCATCCCTGGGTGCGGCAGCCAGAGCGAGACCATATTGCGCGAGGCGTGCCGCACGAAGCGGTCACTGCTGATTCCGTGAGCTGGCTGGCCATTGCCCGCGATCGCAACGTGCTCGCACTCACCCTCGGTTATGCGACCTTCGGCTACGCCGCCTACATCTTCTTCAGCTGGTTCTTCATATATGTGAATACGGTTCGCGGCCTGGACCTCAAAGCCACTTCCTACTTCACGACGCTGCCCTTCCTTGCCATGGCCCTTGGCTCACCCCTCGGCGGATGGCTGGCTGATCGGCTCATCCCGAGGCTGGGCTTGAGAAAGGCGCGGACCACGGTCGCGATGGTTGGTCTCGTTGCCGCGGCGGGTTTCATGGCTCTGGGAGTCCGCGTGCAAGAAGCGGGGCTCGCGAGCGTGGTTCTCGCGGGCGGCGCAGGCGCGCTGTATCTGTCTTCCTCGTCGTTCTGGTCTACCACCGCGGATATCGGCGGGTCCTCGGCGGGGGCGGTTTCGGGTGTCATGAACATGGGAAATCAGCTCGCAGGCGCGTTCACGTCTACGCTGACTCCGGCGATTGCGAACACCTTCGGCTGGTCTGCTTCTTTCCTGGTTGCGAGCGTGCTACTGCTGCTGGGCGCTGCCGCTTGGTTGCTGGTGAATCCTGAACGAAGCCTTCTGAAACAGGGTCTCCAAGGTCCCAAGTAGCGTGCTACTTCCCGTCCAGCGCCTCGATGGTTGCCGTCGAGGGCCCGCGGGTTCGCTGCAGGCGCTGGGCCACATGCTCCCCTTCGCGCATGACCCGCAGGAGGTTGAGCCCGAGGACCTGCTTCACCTCCGCGTCCGTGTATCCGCGTCGCAAGAGCTCCGCCGTCAGATAGGGGTAGCGCGACACGTCCTCCAACCCCACGGGGTGCTGACCGGGTGTTAGCGACCCGTAGTCGGCCCCGATCCCCACGTGCTCGATGCCGGCCACCTTCCGGATGTGGTCAATGTGGTCTGCGACCTCGTTCAGCGTACCCGGCTCGGTCTTGAAGTCTTGGAGCCATTGCTCGTAGGCCTTCGCTGACGCGGCCGGATCGTTGGGGTATTGCGCCCTGATCTCCCGCTCCTTGTCGAGCACCTGGGCTGCCTGTTTGGCGGCTGTCGGATCGATGAAACCGGAAAAGAAGTTCACCATTACCACGCCGCCGTTCTTCGGAATCATCGCCAGGATACTGTCGGGCACGTTGCGACGGTGATCCGCCAGCGCGCGCGCCGATGAGTGGCTGAAGATGACCGGCGCCTCGCTTACCCGGAGCGCGGCGATCATGGTGGCATCCGAGACATGGGAGAGGTCCACCATCATCCCGAGGCGGTTCATCTCCCGTACCACCTCCTCGCCGAACTTGGTGAGCCCCCCGTGCCTGGGTGCGTCGGTGGCCGCGTCCGCCCAGGGCGTCGTGAGGCTATGGGTGAGCGTCATGTAGCGCACGCCCAGGTCGTAGAACTGTCGCAGCACGCCTAGCGAGTTCTCGATAGCGTGGCCGCCCTCGATGCCGATGAGGGAGGCGATCTTGCCCTGCCGGTGGATGCGCACGATGTCGTCCGCCGTGGTGGCGAACTCGAGCGAGGGTGAGCGGGCGGTGAAGCGGCGGGTAATGTCGATCTCCTCCAGGGCGTACCGCGCGGCTCCCCGGTCCATGTACGAGGAGGGGACCCAGGCCGCGAAGAATTGGCCGCCCACCAGACCCTGCTTGAGCCGCGGGATATCCGTGTCCAGGTCCAGCGGTCCGTCGGGGTTCATTTTATCCAGGTCCCCATGCGACCGGCCGTGGATCATCTCGGGCAGATCGTTGTGACCGTCAATCAGCGGCACCTCGCGCTGGAGCGCCCGCGCACGCGCGAGGAGGGTGGCCGAGTCAGCAGCGGCTGTGGGTCCCGCCGCCGGCCGCGCGTCCTGCGCGGGCCGCCGCTGAGCGGGGAGCCCTGTGGTGATCGAGGCTACCGCGATGAGGAGGGTGGTGGCAAAAAGAGGTAAGCGACGCATCTCTGAGACTCCATCACGCTGGTGTGCGGTATTCTAGTGGCGCTCGCGATGATCGGCGAGCCGTGCAGCACGGTCCGCTCCGCGATCAACTCGCGCTCCTTCGATGTGGCGGGCGAAGAAGAGGTCTTCGGCCAAAGTCACCAGATGACGCGTGCTGCGCCCGAGTCGGTCAGGTCTCTAGACGAATGACGTGCTGATGGGCCTCGGGCGGCACCGATCGAGAAGATCCCGTGGCGTAAGCAGCGATGCGGTCGCGTTGGGAGGTCGAGTAGAAATCGGGCGGGACATGGCGCCGGCAGACGCCAGTTCACCGCGCAAGCGGGGGTCTTGAGGGCTCAGGAGACGCCCCGCAAGAAGCTTCTCAAGACATCTGCTTAGGCGCGAGGCGGGCCTAAAACGAATCGCGCATGAGCTGCCTAGTGTGGCACTTTGGCGCTCAAACTTCTTTACCGCGTCCAGCGCCCAGACTAAGGACGACGAACCAGCTCGATCATCGCGTTTAGGCAGCGCCTCCACCCGCGAATGAACATATCCCGGGCATCCACGCTGGGCATGCCCTCGTGGCAAATGATGACATCTGTCAGCGCCTGGCGCGGGACGAATCGCACCGTAACGACCGACCCCTGATGACTCCCAAGACGCGCTGAGCCCGTTTCCCACGACCAATCGAACACCAGCAGCACATTGTCTTCGATAGTGCGATAGACGGCTGCGATCGTGTAGTCGGTTCCCTCCGTTCGGAGGTGGAACGACAGGAGTCCGCCGACCCGCGCATCGGCTCGCACCGGAGACAGCCATTCGTAGGGGGTAGCGGGCGTGAACCACGCGGCCGCTGACGTGGGATCCATCCACAGCGCAAACGCCTGCGACGGCGAGCAGGGCAGCGCCTGTTGGAGCTGCAGTACGCTTGTCGATGCCGCTCCGCCCTCGGCGCGAAGCTTGGCGAGGGCGGCGGAGACGGGAGCAGTGGACAGCCTGGCCATCCGTAACGAATACAGCTGCTCGCCTTCGATTCGTGCAGCCGACGACACCAGCTCATCAAGGTCGGCCGAGAGCGGGATATACCGCCCGCTGAGCACGTCGGCGCGTCCCGATGCGAGGGCGAGGGCACGCTGGGCGACCTGTGCTGGCGACGAGTCGAGTCCTTCGGTAAACATGCGCGCGAACCACGGGATCCAGCGTCGCCCCGCCTCGGACTCCAGCGACCACCGACTCATGTCGGTCGCGACTGTACCGGGCTCCATCGCGAACACACAGACCCCATACGGCCTGACTTCGGCGGCCGTACACTCGGTCAGGCGGACTAGCGCGGTCTTGGCCGCCACATAGGCTGAGAAGTAGGTGAAGCTGGTGATCCCGGCTCCGCTGACCACGTTGATGATGCGGCCGCGCCCGCGAACACACATCCCTGCCAGCACGAGCTGCATCCCGAGCGCTGTCCCGCGGAGGTTGACCTCAACGGATCGCCACCACTCTTCCGGTGCGACATCGGCGACAGGTGCAATCGGCCCGATCGCTCCCGCGTTATTGACGAGAAGATCGACGGGACCGAGCGTTTGCTCGGCCGCGCTGACCGCATGCTGCATGAACAGGAGATCGGTCACGTCACCGCACCACGCCCGAACGTCATGCCCTTCGGATGTGAGGCGCTGCGCCGCGGCCTCCAGCACGTCGCGCGAGCGGGCGATCAATGCCAGCCGCGCACCCGCGCGCGCGAATGCTTCGGCCATGGCGAAGCCGAGTCCCTTGCTGCCGCCGGTGATGAGCGCCGTCTTGCCGCGGAGAGCGGGGCCGGGTGAGTCGGCGACAACCATTGGGCACGCCTCGTGTCGAGCGGGGAGGCCCTCTTTTACGAGGGGAAGTCTGTCTTGTCAACCTTAGGCGAATGGCGTTCGAGCGGCCTCGGGGCGTCTTCGGGGCGCGAGCTAGGCACTGGGGTGGTTTCTGGGCGTTACAAGCAGCGGGGTTGCTCGCATTTTCGCGCGAGGCAACGAGGATTTGGGCCGAACTCGCTTCTGTACGCGTATCCTGACGCTGGAGTCGTAATTGTCGTTCTCACACATACCGGCAACGCGAACGCGGACATGTCGTGACCGCGATTCATCCGCACTCCCTTTTTCGCGTCTGCCCTTCAGCACGTCTTGATCGCGATCAATTAGCCCCGGCCAGGCCCGGCGAGACATTTTCCGCCGCCGTTGACAATCCGATTCGGCTTGCGCCGGTTAGGCTGTGCCAAATAGGTCATCCACCCGTTGAGGCGAGAACTTCCAAGAGATCGGGGAGACCCGCCTGACGGTCGAGGGCCAATATCGGGAGGGTCGGCTTTTGGGGTGACTCACTGAGCCGCCAGCTATAATGGAACGGCACCCGGCGGGCGGCTAGCTGCAACCACACCGCTCGCCGGGAGTGAACCGCCTGCCGTCAGCTCTTGATGATGTCTCCGGTCACCGTGCCCTCCGAGTGGAACGGTTGTGGCTGGTCCACCGTGAAGCTGAAGGTGTCCCCGCCGCTTCCGGGGAGTGCGGCGTCATTGTCGCACGCAGTGACGTGATAGGTGGTGGTAATGGGGGTTGGCGGAACGTCACTAGGCCGGGTCAGCTGGCCTATGGCGTCGAACGAGGCGCACGGCCCCGAGCTGTTGGTGAACGACGTGAACGAACCCGGAGGCGTGACGAGCACGTCGCCGGTGCTCGGCATCGTGGCAGTGAACGTTCCCGACACGACACCATCTTGGGATGTGACGGCAAAGTCGAAGGTTATGTCCTGACCAGGAGTGGTCAAGTTGATCGCGCCGGTTCCGCTCAACGTGACGGACGTGGGTGGTGGCGGCAGCCACGCCTCGATGTGCGGCGTCCTCGGACTCACTGAATCGTTGCTGCATGCGGCGGTGATGACGAGAGCCGCGGCCGCTGCCGCCGCGGCGCAACGTCGCCTGGTGGTGGGAATCATCGGAGACGCTCCTGAGCTGGTTGGTGAGGACGCAGAGCGGCAAAAACTGAACCGCACGCTACAGTGCGGGAGCCACGTGCCAGTCACTCGGCAAGCGCGGCGGAGGCGCAGCGGGTTGCGGTGACGGCGCGCCGTAGCGCGAGATCGACGATACCACCGCGCGCCGACGGGGCATTGCGACCGCGCGTCGCCGATCGCCCGTTTGATCAAGACGTCCTCGAAGCCGGGTACCCAGCGGGCCGTCCCGACCCCCGAAAGGGAACCTGAAACCATACCAAACCGTCACCAGCGTTGGCGGCCGACGAGACCGTGCTGGAAGCGATTGTGAAGCTGAACGTTGGTAAGCTCCCGAGGCAGGACTCGAACCTGCGACCCGGTGCTTGAACGACGAGCCCGAGCCCTGCACGGATCGCGATTCTGAGACTAAAACCGATGGGGGGTTTCCGCCAGGCCAGGACGCGCCGAACGAAAAGTCACCCCCGAAACCGTCACCGAAACCGTCACCGCGCAAACGGCGGCCGTAGGAGCAGAAACGCAGGATCGGAGAAGCCCTCTGGAGACCCGCAGTACACGGCCAAGCGCTACACAGTTGATCGCCGCCGCTTTCCTTAAGCTGCTCCTCTCTTTTCAGAGCTTGCCGTAAGACTGTTCGAGATCCCGATGTGCACTTTCGAGGGGCGTCCCTCAGCGCAGCGAGCCGGTTCGCACCCGCAGGCGCCCGGGGCGGCGTTGCGCGGGCTTGCGGACGACGATCTCGACATCGCGGCCGAGGGCCGTGAGCCAGGTGAGCAGACGCTCGGTGGAAAAGCCGGCGAGCCGCCCGTGCAGGAGGTGGGAGACCTTCGGCTGATCGATCCCCATGAGGTCGGCCGCAGCGGCTTGCGTGAGCTTGCGTGCCGCGATCGTGCGCGCGATCTCGGCCGCGAGTCTCGCCTTGAGGAGGCGCTCCTCCGCCCCAGGGAGCCCCAGGTCGGCAAAGACATTGCCGCTGCTCTTGATGATCTTCATAGCTCCTTCACCTCACCGCGCGCGTGGCGCTCGGCCCATCGCAGGCGCGCCTGAATCAGATCGAGGACGTGCTTGGGCGTCGTGATCCCGCGCGTCGCCTTCTTCTGAAAGACATGCAGCACGTACACCGCGCTGGCTAGCTTCGCGGTATAGACGGCGCGATACGTGCCGCGCGCATGGTCCGCGATGACCTCGACGAGCCCGTGCAGCGGGCCCTTCAAGGGTTTGGCCGCCGGGTGCTGCTGCTTCCCCTCCTGCGCCAGGTAGAGCGCATAGCCGACTACATCCTGGACCTCGTCGGGGCAGGCGCGGAGGTCCTTGAGACTCGAGGCCACCCAGTACACCGGTTTGAGCGGGTCCCGGGTCACGGCAGAGTATGCCAGTTTAGGTATACGGTGTCAAGCGGAGAGAGGTTGTGAGCGGGCCAATTTTCGAAACGTCGGTGCGGTTCATCGAGTCGACGGCCATTGTGTTGAACAGGATTCGCCTGGATGCTGTGGTTGGCGGCAACGCGGTCACCAATCCTTTCATGGTGACGGAGGTGTATGTGCAGCAGAACGGGAAGTGAAAGTTGGGCTCGCTGTCGTTCACCAGACTCTTGACGCAATAGTCAGCGGCAATGACAGCGGGGCTTGACGGGGAGGCCTCGAGCGTAGCTAGCGGGAGCCCGACGCAAAACGGCAAGCCTGTCGCATGAAGCCGCGGTTTGCCTGCAAAAACGGACACCGAAAAGAACACCGGGCTTGAAGAAATCGCCGCTACCGGCATCGCGTCGTGATGCGGGTATGTCAGGCCACGCGCTCGCAGACCTTGAGGACGTGCTTGGCCACACGGGACCAGGAAAAGCGAGCCGCCTTGACCACACCAAGCGCACCCATTCGACACGATAGTGGTCGCCCTTCCCAACATCTACGAATCGAGGGACACTTCAGGAACCGGATTCAGGAAACTGCCGGCTCCCTGGCCGTGTGCCTGTTTGACATGGTCTATTCGCGCACTTCGTGGCGACGAGTTTCGGAGATTCGGTGGCAGTCTCGTCTTCAACTGTCCACTATCGACCACGCCGAGCTGACAGATCATACGCCAGGTCGAACGTATGCGCTGTCAGTTTGGCAAGGATGCTCGTCAGCAAAGCTGGCACGGCAGTTGCCTGCGGCGCAGCGAAACCCGCAGGGTTTCGACCGGACACTCAACGCAACTAGCAAGGGAGGGAAGGATCATGTTCCAAGCAACCCGGAATCTCCAGAAAGATCCGGCCGCCGCTGACCTTTTCAACGTCGGCAACCGGATCAGCCGGCTCGTGAACGAGGCGCTCGGTGGGGTCGACTGGCAGTACAGGGACAGCGCCACTGCGGCGTGGGTGCCACCGGTGGACATCTTCGAGGAGGCGGACTCCATCCGCATTATGGCGGAGGTGCCTGGGGTGCGGCCCGAAGACGTGAAGATCTCCCTCGAAGGAAACATCCTGACGATCCACGGCCAGAAGCAGCAGGTCGCCGAGGAGCAGGCAGAGCGGGTGCACCGCTACGAGCGGACCTACGGGGCGTTCGAGCGGACGTTCACGCTGCCCGCCACGGTGGATGCCTACAAGATCAAGGCCAGCTACGATTTGGGAGTTCTGACCGTCACGCTTCCGAAGATGGAACAGGCGCGTCCGCGCCTGATCCAGGTCGAGGTGACACCGGCCAACAAGCAGCTCACGAGCTGAGGCCGGACTTCGAACCGCCGGAGGCCCAAAGCGTGGGCCTCCGGCGCTGACACAACAACGGAGGGCGCCATGGCTCGCAGTGCTAGAGATTCGGCGCAGGAGGCGGGGAGTGCCCTCGAGCGCCATATCAATCGCCTCGTGAACGAGGCGCTGGGCAACTACGACTGGCAGTACCGGGAGAGCGCGGGGGCGGCGTGGGTGCCGCCGGTTGACATCTTCGAAGAGGCGGACGCGGTCCGCATCATGGCCGAGGTGCCGGGAGTCCGGCCTGGAGACGTGAAGATCTCCGTCCAGGGGAACCTGCTGACGATTCATGGGACCAAGGAGCTATCGCCACAGGGGGGACGGGAGCAGGTGGTCCACCGTTCCGAGCGGACCCACGGAGCCTTCGAGCGCTCGTTTGCCTTGCCGGCGTCCGTGGACACGAACGTTATCAAGGCCGCATACGACCTTGGCGTGTTGACGGTGACGCTCCCGAAGATCGAGAGGGCCAAGCCGCGCCAGATTCAGGTTGAGGTCGCATCGAAATAGCGAGACCGGGGGCCCTGACAAGGTCCCCGCGTTTCCCACTCCGACTCCATCCCCAACGTTGGTCGGGGACGTTCTGCGATGGAACGACACTAGCAGCACAACGAATTAGCGGGCGTGAGCGGCGCAGAAAACAGAAAACGTTGCGCCGTTCAGGCCCCGCCCACCGTTGGAGTGGACTTTGTTACGCTGCCTTGCGAACCGGGTGCTCCTCCTTCGCCGACTTGGCCGACGTAGGGGCAGGTGGTGGCGAGGCGGCGGCTCCAGGAGGGCCGTCCGGGTTATAACCCCGGACTTTCCACAGGGAGGGGCGATATGGTGCAAGTCTCCGTGGACGACCTCGACACCCAGCTTCGTAGCCGATTACAGACTGCCCTCGGGAGCGACTACCGCGTGGGAAAGGTCGTGGGGCGCGGCGCTTCGTCCCGCGTTTGGGAGGCCGACGACATCCAGCTGGATCGGCAGCTGGCGGTCAAAGTGTTGCTGCCCGAGGCCGGTGCGGCTGCCGGTCGACGATTCCGTCGCGAGGCCCAACTCATCGCGCGCGTGCGTCACCAGCATGTGATGCCCATCTATCACGTGCGTGAGCACAACGGCCTCAGCTATTTCCTGATGCCCCTCGTCAAAGGGGAGACGCTGCGCGACTTGCTGCGCCGCGAAGGCCGCCTGCCGTTCGATGAGGTGGTCCGTATCCTCGACCAGGCTGCGGCGGGGCTTCAGGCGGCGCACGAAGCTGGCATCATCCACCGCGACGTTAAGCCCGAGAACATCCTGCTCGAAGGCAGCGAGCGCTCGGTGTTGCTGACGGATTTCGGGGTCGCCCGACCGTTCGACAGAACCGACCAGAGCGTGACCTCCCAGGGGGAAGTTGTAGGTACTGCCGAATACATGAGCCCCGAACAGGTGACGGACGCGGGGAGCGTGAACGAGCGCACGGACATCTACGCGCTCGGGATCGTCGGGTTCGAGATGCTCACGGGCCGCTTGCCGTTCGAGGCGGCGAGCTGGCCGGCCGTACTCCTAAAGCAGGTCAGCGAGGCGGCTCCAAGCGTCGAGCGGTTCCGCCACAACTGTCCTCAGCGTCTCGCCGACCTTGTCGCCCGCTGTCTGTCAAAGAACCCGGTCGACCGGTATGCCTCCATGGCCGAGCTGCGGGAGGCACTGGCGTCTTTGTCCCTCGCCAGCGGGTCGTATCCTCTGCCGCTCGGCATTGTCCCGTTGATCCGGCGCCAGACGGCACGGCGCTTCATGTTGGCACGCTTCCGGCGCCTTACCGCCACCGTCATGGTCGTCACATTCGGCCTGTTCCTCTTCGACCTCCGTGACGGAGCCCTGGGCTTTGCTCCGTTCGTCGCGCTGATCCTTGCCGTTCTCCTCGCGTTGCAGTACGGCTCCCTCGCCCGCGCGGGGTTCTCATGGCGTGACCTCCTGTCCCGTGGCATCTCCCACGCGCGCATCCGCGACACCGGCCGCGACGGGATCGACCCGCAGTGCACCGAGGAAGCTGAGACCGAGAGCCGGAAGTCCTGAGCGCCGTCGGTGCCACCCCGTTCGTCGCGCGCAACGTAGACATCTCGATTAGAATCGTGGACGTCCACAGCGACGCCGATCCGGACACGGTTCGCCGGGTCCTCCTGCATCCGACACAGCGGCTGGTGAGCTCGCCAACTCACAACAGAACTCACAACACGAGGTGAGTGCAGCAAAAAGCCCCGCAGCGGAACTCGTTGCAGGGCTTCACGCTCCGTCAGTCGGGCGAGTGGATTTGAACCACCGACCTCGACGCCCAAGGATTGTAACGACTAGCAGCCCATAGGGAAAGCAGGCGTTCCGACGGTCGATTTTCGGGGAGTCTCGGCCTGAAAATACGCCGGCTCGCAAGAGAAGTGGCAACCGAAGTGGCAATATAAAGAACCTGCGAGAGCTCGCGTGCGAGGCCGGCGCCCGCCTCCTGTCAACGCCGATCTGAATTGCACACTTTCGCCGACTGAAATTGCACACTCGGGGGGTGGCCAGCCCAGGACAAGGGCGCTTAGACCTCCTGCCGGCTCGGCCGGCGGGGACGGGGTGGCGGGGGTTTGACCGGGGCGGTTGCGAGACGCGTGGCGAGGGCCCGGTGCTCGCGCATCCGGTAGCTGTTGCCCCGGATGTTGACGATGTGGCAGTGGTGGAGCAGCCGGTCGATGAGCGCCGCGGCCATCACGTCGTCGCCCAGGACGTCGCCCCACTCCTCAAAGCCTTTGTTACTCGTGAGCACGGTGCTCGCGTGCTCGTAGCGGCGACTCATGAGCTGGAAGAACAGCATCGCGCCCGTGCGGCTGATCGGCAGGTAGCCGATCTCGTCGATGATCATGAGTCGGGAAGACGAGCGTCCGGAGCCGGTGGCTCAGGCGGCCGGCTTGCTGGGCGTCTTCAAGCGACGTGATCAAGTCGGCAAGCGTGGCGTAGTAGACGCGGCGACCGCCTTCCGCTGCGGCGACGGCGAGACTGACGGCGAGGTGGGTCTTCCCCACGCCCGGCGGACCCACGACGTGATGCTCACGTTCTGAGCGTTCGCGTCTACTACCCGTACCATCCTCTGTGCGGCCAGGTCCTTGAGGTCTGCGGGGCCCATTGTGCGGTCGGCGAGCGCGCCTACGTGGTGACGCTCGCCGACGGGACGAAGACCCACCTGCCCGTGTGGATGACCGAGCCGGAGGCCGCTGGCGAGGTCGCACTCACCGATACCCCGCACGTCTCCGTCGCGGCACTCGCAGCCGTGCGCGCCCTGCTTGACCAGGCTGGGGGCGCCGCCAAGGCTGAAGGACGTCCCTGATGGCGTCCGTCTCCGCTCACGCGAGGTGCCCCATGTCGCGCAGCGTCCGAGGTCACGAGCCGCCGCAGCCCGCCTTTCCCCTTGGCCATAGCCTGGTGCACTGGGACACGCTCCCTCCGGCCGTGCGCGAGCGCGTGCTGGCGCTCTGGCTCCAGCTCCTCACTGAGCACCTCGCACACGAGGCACGGCCGCGGAGCCCGGAGGAGCGCCCATGACCTCCGCCAAGATCACCGCGGGGCATCTCCAGCGCGCCGCCTACATCTACGTGCGGCAGTCGACGCTGACGCAGGTCCACGAGCACCTGGAGAGTCAGCGGCGGCAATATGCCCTCACCGATCACGCCCGGGCCTGCGGGTGGCATCGCATCGAAGTCGTGGACGAGGATCTCGGGCGCTCCGGCTCCGGCCGAGTGGCGCGGCCTGGCTTCGAGCGGCTCGTCGCGGCCGTGTGTCACGAGGAGGTCGGCGGCGTGTTCGCACTCGAAGCGTCTCGCCTGGCGCGAAACAATCGGGATTGGCACCACCTGGTGGATCTCTGCGGGCTAACGGCGACGCTGCTGATCGACAGCGAGGGGATCTACGACCCCCGCGACTTCAATGATCGCCTGCTGCTCGGCCTCAAAGGGACGATGAGCGAGTGGGAGCTCGGCGTCATGCGCCAGCGCTCGCTCGAAGCCCTCCGCCTTAAGGCGGCACGGGGCGAGCTCTACACGACGGTCCCCATCGGCTTCTTGCGGACCTGGGACCATCGTCTCGAGCTCGATCCGGATCAGCGCATCCAGCAAGCAATCCGCCTCGTCTTCCAGCAATTCGCGGCGACGGGGAGTCTGCGCCAAGCGCTGCTGTGGTTTCGCAGTGAAGGCGTGGAGCTGCCGGCGGTCGAGTACGGGCCGTTCGGGCGCATGGTGGTCTGGAAGGTGCCCGTCTACAACACGCTGCATAACATCGTGACGAATCCGATCTACGCCGGGGCCTATGTGTTTGGGCGTACCGTGACGCGGACCAAGATCAGCGACGGGCGGGCGCGGAAGATCGCGGGGGTGCGGCGCGAGCCGCGCGACTGGTCGGTCTTCCTGCCCGACCACCACCCGGGCTATATCTCGTGGGCCGACTACGAGGCCGCCCAAGTGCAGCTGCGGGAGAATGCGCAGATGAAGGGACTCATGAATCGGGGGGCCGCGCGCAAAGGCGAGGCGCTGCTCGCGGGGCTGTTGCGCTGCCGACGCTGCGGGCGTCGGCTGCACGTCACCTACACCGGCTCCGAGCGCCGCGTGCGGCGCTACGCGTGTCGCGGGGCCATGATCAATCACGGCACCGACAAGTGTCTCTCCTTCGGCGGGCTCGCGCTCGAGCAGGCCGTCGAAGAAGCCGTGCTGGCCGTCCTCGCGCCGGGCGCGATCGAGGCGGCGCTCGCGGCCGCGCACGAGGCGGAGGCCACGCGACGTACCCAGCACGAGTATGCGGAGCTCAAGCTGCAGCAGCTCCGCTATGAAGCCGAGCGCGCCCGGCGCCAGTACGACGCCGTCGATCCGGCACATCGGCTGGTGGCGGCGGAACTCGAGCGGCGCTGGAATGCCGCGCTCGATGCCGTCGCGGAGCAGGAGCGCGCGGTCAGCGCCCTTGCGGCGGCGACCCCTCACGCGGCACCGGATCGCGCGGCGCTCGTCGCGCTCGCTGAGGATCTCCCCGCCGTCTGGCGCGACGCCCGGACCGATGTCCGCCTCAAGAAGCGGATCGTGCGGACGCTGATCACCGAACTGCTCGTCGACGTGGATGATGCCGCGGCGCGCATCGAGGTCGTGATCCGCTGGGCCGGTGGGCAGCACAGCGCGCTCTCGGTGCGCAAGCTGCGCACGGGACAGCATCGTTACCGGACAGCGCGCGACATCGTGGACCTGGTGCGTGAGCTCGTGCACGTCCTGCCGGACGGTCAGATCGCGGCGGTGCTCAATCGGCTGGGGTATCGCACCGGGCGGGGGAATACCTGGACCGCGAGCCGCGTAGTCACGCTGCGGAGTTATCACCAGATCCCGGTCTACGACGCCGCGCGGTCAGCGCGCGCCGGGTGCCTGACGCTCGAAGCGGCGGCGGCGCGACTCGAGGTAAGTCCGACGGTCGTCCGCAAGCTGATTGCACGGGGCGTGCTGCCCGCAACGCAGGTGGTCGAAACGACACCGTGGGTGATTCAGGCGGCGGATCTTACACGGGAGGGGGTGCAGCACTATGTCGCCGATGTCCACCGCGGGCGTACCGCTCCGCGAATCGCGGACGCCTCCCAGCTAACGCTCACTGACTCATCGACATAGCGAGGTGATCCAGCATGTCGCGTGATCAGGGGGCCCGAGAAAGACCACATTCTCCCGCCGCTCGATGAAGCTGAGGGTGTGCAAGCTCTCCAGTTGGTCGCGTTTGACGCTCGGCTGGAAGCTGAAGTCGAAGTCGGCGAGGGTCTTTACTGCGGGGAGCCGAGCGGACCGCATGGCCGTCTGGAGCCGCCGCTGATTGCGGAGCGCGATGTGGCTGCCCAGCAGCTCGGCCATCGCCTCGCCCGCGGCGAGCTCGCCACTGTCGGCTCGGCGCAGGATGTCGTCGAGGGCTTCGAGTGCCCCCGGCATCTTGAGATCAGCGAGCTGGGCGCGGAGCCGCTCGCGCAGGGTGGGGGCGGCCATCAGCTGGCCTCCGTGAGGAGCGCGCTATAGCTCGCGAGCGCTCGGCGCTCGACCGGGACGGGGGCAGGCCGCGCGGCCCGAGGCGCGGGCGGCGGTGGCGGCGGCAAGACGAGCGAGCGGTACGGCCGAACGGCGAGGGGTAAGAAGGCGGCCTGCTCCTCCGGGAGTCGGCGCAGGGGCACGACGTGCGTGGTGCCATGGACACGTTGATTCGCGCGCACGAGCCAGCGCGCGCACTGGTCGGCGAGGTCCGCGTCGCCCAGGAAGGTCCGGCCGTAGAGGAAATTGCCGCGGAGATAGCCGACCGGGCGCTCCACCTTGCCCTTGGTCTTCGCTCGGTAGGGCCGGCAGGCCCGGATCCCGAAGCCCCAGTGGGCGGCGAAGCGCAGAAACTCCGGATTCTCGAGCAGCCGGCCGCCCGTCGGCCGGTGATCCTCGACGATGACGCCCTTCATCTGATCGAAGAGGATCTCGCGGGGCACGCCGCCGAAGGCGGCGAAGGCCCGCTCGAGGCCGAGCATCACGGTGAGCGCGGTCTGCCGCGCCACGAACTCGACGTAGAGCACCCGCGAGTAGCCGAGCACGACGAGCAGGGCGAAGCGCTTGCCCCAGGGAAAGCGGATCTCGGCGAAATCGAACTGGGCCTGCTGGCCCGGCGGGGTCTCGAACCGCACGATCGGCTCGGGCTCAGGCCGCGGGCGGATGCGCGCCACGTACGCCTTGAGCTGGCTGTAACCGCCGGCGTAGCCGGCCGCCCGACACTCCTCGAGCAGGCGCACCGCCGACAGTGCCGGATAGGTGGCCAGGCGCTCCTGGATCAGCGGCTGGTAGAGCGCGAGCTTCGTCCCGCGCGACACACGGCAGCGCTGGGCGCCGGTCCCGCTCACCTCCCGTTCAACCTGACCGGTCGTGATCCAGTGATAGATGACCCGGCGACTGACACCCAGCTGCCGGGCAATGGCCGTCTTCGAGAGTCCCGACTCCAAATAGTGTTTGAGCAGCACGAGGGTATCCCATCCGTACACGGCCCGCTCCCCCATCGAGGAGCAGGCAAGCTCCCAGTGACGAGGCCCCGACGTCAGGCCCCACGACGGGTACCCAAGTGTGCAATTTCACCCGGCGATTCTGTGCAATCTGAAGTCGGCGATGACACGGGTTTCGGAGGTTGCCACCTCCACGCGTCCCAAGACCCGTGTCATCGGCGTGGGCTGGCAGCCTGACGGGTTACCAACCGCCAGCCGGCAGATAGCCGGGCTAGCAAGGCTAAGGGGTTGAAAAACTGGCCGTTCCGCAAGCCACAGCCTTTCATCTCCGTGTTGCCCGAGATCCACGCGCTCAAGTGACGCTCGTCTCCCGTTGCGTCGATGCGTTCTCGCACGAGGCACCGTGGCAGCCCCTTGACTCGGACCTTCCGTCGAGAGCCTTCTCAACCCGCCCGTACCCGGACTGCTCTCGAACTGAGCGCTTGCAGTGAAGGACCGTGCCGCAGGCCGCTTGCCCCCATCGGCGCCTGCACGCACGTTACGCGCAAGCTCGAAGCGCCAAATGCGCATATGTCATACGGGCGTAGTCGGGACCCACGACGGCCCCGTGGACCACCTGGCGTTAGTTCCCGCTTGGAACGCTGCGTGTGCGCAGCAGGTCAAATCCTCAACTTGTTGTGCAAGAGCCACACCAGTTCTCTCATCGACCCTCGCATGCCCGAGAGGAGTTCGCCCTCTTGGTCGTCGTGCGGGCGCGCCAGGTCACAATGACCAGAAGCACTTGGCACGATGCTCGCGCTGTCGAGCCCGCAGCACAGCCGGTACGGGTACGCCGCCGTGCGGACAGGTTTGCGGGAGTGGCACATGCAAAAGACTCTGAAGACCGCCGCGATCTTCGGAATCGCGGTCGCAGTAGCGTGCAGCAACACGAGCGGTCCCCGCTCGGGGTTGAACATCCTGTCGGGCGCCGGGCTTACCGACACAGTGCTCTCGACTTTTAGACCACCGCTCACCGTCCAACTCCTCGATAGCGATCACCAACCAGTCTCTGGCCAGACAGTGTACTTCAACACCAACGGATTCGTGCTCGTGGCCTACACTAACGACCCGGGCTTCGTGATCGATCGCCTGCCAGTGACGACCGACGGGAACGGCTACGCTGCAGTGTGGGTCGAAGCGAAGCAGTGGGCAGCGACCGGGAAGGTAGTAATCGTTGCACCGGACGGCCAATCGGTGGAGGCACACTATACGGTCCTCCCTGGCGCGCCGGCATTCGTGCGAGCGGACCCGAGTGATACCTCCCTGTACGTCGGCGGGAGTGTGACGTACCGCCCGTTCATCACGGACACATATGGTAATCGCCTCCCCGTAGCGCCGACCTATCAATACCAAAGCCTGAGCGGTGCGCTTTCGGTCAGCGGGCTGAGCAAGGCCACGGGCGCGGCGATCGGGCGCGGGTCGGTAGCGGTGTCTGCCCTGAGGTTCGCCGATACGGTTTGGGCCAGTGTGGTCCCTCAAGGCCGAGTCGCTGCACAGTATGGGGGTTGTGAAGACAATTGCGGACCCGGCTACATCATGACGCTGAACCTCGACGGGTCGGCGTTCGATACGATACCAGGATCCTTCACGCTGAACCACTCGCTCGACTGGTCGCCCGACGGCGCCTCCATTGTCGTGTATCGCCACTTACCCAATTATCTCGCCGCGATCGACCTTGCTGGTCACACCCGGCGGATCGTGACCGACCTCCTCATGCGGTCGGAATCATTCCCGCAGTACGCACACGACGGCTCGTATATCTATTTCACCGGTGAAGACTCTCTGACTAACTGCTACGGTGTGTGGCGCGCACATCCGGATGGGACGGCGCTCGAGCACGTGGTCGCAGATACGAGCGATTGCGGTCCCTATGTTTACCAACAACTTGCTCCCACTCCGGATTACGCCTCGTCTCCGTCGCCCGACGGTACGCGGATCGTGTATGTCAACCGTACGCTTCGCGTCCACACGCTCGCGACGGCGGCGGATACGAGCCTGGGTGTGGTGGGGGACCGCCCGCGCTGGTCGCCAACGGGGGAGTGGATCGCCTACGACAGCCTCGGCACCCTGATGCTCATTCACCCGGACGGCACGGGCCGTCAGGGGCTGCTCTTTCGCGGGGATCCGGGCTTACCTGGCGTCGATTGGTCACCGGATGGGCAATGGATCGTCTATTGGGGGTACGATCTGTCGACGGGCCTCGGCGGGCTGCACCTCGTGCAAGTGGCGACCGGCTTAAAGCTGCCGCTACGCGTCGCGGTCGGTTTGGGCGAGCCGACCTGGCAACCGTGACCGTCGGCGATGTTAGTTGACCCTTCAACTACAATTTCACAACCAGGGGCGTAGCAATGAGCGAACAATCTTCCAGCATGTGGCGATCCATTTCTTGGACCATTTCCGATTTCCGCGCCGTTGGCAAAGGGGGCGCAGCAACACAGTGTACGGTGCGTGTCAAAGGGTGTCACCCGCGACATGTCTTGGGCGGGGATTCCATACGCCGGGGCAATTATTGGCCGACGAATCACCGTGGTGGTCCGATCGCTACTTAGCGTGGACCAAGCCGTACACGGCGGCGGTAGCGCCGACAGCCATGAGCACCCACGCACCAAGAGGACTAGCCCTCCGAATGGAGTCCACGTCGGTTAAGGCGATGCTGCGCCGGCAGCTTTCGCAGTCACGGGGCATCTTGTACGGGACGCCCGAGATTGAATCCCGGCTGACAATGACCGCGTGCCACCGCTCCAGGTTGCCGCGGCTCCACACTTTCACTTGCTGCCAGCGCTCAAATCGTCCGGTGGGATCAGTTCGGTGCCACACGACAGGGATGCATCCGCCAGCGAGCGAAACCAACGCCAACAGTAGGCGCTGAGCGGCCTGGATCCGAAGCCCCGCCACAGTCCGTTTACTCCTACTTGCTCGCAGACGCACCTGTCGTGCATGAGCTGTTAGCATGATCCATCGTCCGTTGACCCGATCTCCTGATTGACTTACGGCTCCGGGCGTAGCCCTCGGAAGAGTGGATTACATTCCCTTGCTGGGAGCTGACGCACGGTGATGGCCCGGATACGCTCGTTGCCACGTTCAGCACTCATTCAGGCCCCGTCTCGAGGAGCGGCGCGCCAGCGCCAGCCAAGCGCGACGCGCCCTAGAACGTCGGCCAAAACGACCCTCCAGCCGGAGGCTGAAGAGGAAGAGGTTCTGCCGGGTCCCAGCCAAGTGGCGGCCTAAAACGCCCACGCCACTTCGGCGGGCCCAGCATGATGCCGGGCCACGGTAGTTCCTGATCACCATTCCCGTGGTCGATCAAATATGATATTGTGGGAAGGAGCATGAAGGCTGCGATGTCCACAAGGCCGTTACAGGGCGCGCCCTTGCTGCGGTCGGTTAGGTCCCCGTCCCACCAGGGTCCTTCGTGGATGAGCCCGATATATAGCGCGGCAGTCACTGCGTCCAGTGGCGTAAAAGGGAACCCCGGGATGAATCTGTGACCGACCCGTTGAACCAGAACCAGCCCACCCCCGAAAAGGAAGATGTGTTCACCCACCAACTGCTTCGGATCGTCCTTGAACCTCTCGCAAATCGGTCGCGTCCCACTCGGATCCCACCCGTTGATGGGGTCGTTCCCGACGAACGCATAGAGGTTGATCCCGCCGTTTAGCCCGATCGGGTCTTCCGACACATAACGACCGAGCGCCGGGTCGATGTATCGCGCACGATCGTAGTAGAGCTTCGTATCGGCGTCGTACTCCCGCCCAGCAAACTGGACCACGTTTGGTACCGCGCTGATGCTGCTTCCCTGCTGGTTACCGAAGGGATCGTAGCGGTACTGGTTGTCGATCGTGATGCCCCCGCTCGTGCGCGCCAGCAGGGCAAGGACGTTCCGTGAGTAATCTTGGACATAGTAATAAGTGCTATCTCCACGATCGTGTCGGAGCACGCTCGCAACGTTATCAATCCCCTGGTAGTTGGTATACCCGGCCACGCCGTTACCTAGCGTGTCGAGCTGCGCCAGCAACGAGTCTCCGTCCCACAGGTATCGAGTGGTGCCGTTTGCGGTCGATTTGCGCACGCGCCTTCCCCAGCCGTCGTAACCAAAGCCGACGCGCCCGATCAGGGTGCCCGTGCTATCGCGCGTCCGCACGCTATCCAGCCGCCCTAGCGCACCCCAGAACAACGAATCCGTTCGCAGAACCTTCGTGGTGTCGACGGTGCTCAGCGTGCGCTTGGCAACCATGTTGCCGGCCGCATCGTAGTCCATCCGGAAGTTTTGCCACCGCAGCAGGCGATTGGCTGACCCGATGCCGCCATTGGGCGCCGAGGGATCTTTGCGATTCCCTATTGAGTCGTACGTATAGGTCGTTGAGTCGAGGAACGTTGTCGTGCTGATGCAGTGGTAACCGCCACAGGCCTCGAAGCACGAGGACGTATTGCGGCTGGAATCGGCGTACTGGACGAGGTCGCCTCGCGGACCGTAGATGAAACTGCGGCTCGTGTCCGGATTGGTTAGGGATCCATGATATCGGGTCGCCGCACGTCCCACGCTATCGAAGTAGTATGCGGTCCCGAGCGCAGCCGTGAGCGTCGGATCGCTGAGCTGCACTTGGTCAGTGCGGTGCGTCCAGGGATAGCTGTGCGTCATGGTAAGATTGTTGAGTCCTGTCAGGGTCCGGACACTGTCCAACGCCTCGGCGCTGTACACGAAAGTGATAGGCTGGCCGGTCTGCGTGTTCAAGTGGCCGGGCGTCAGAGAGTCGAGCAACATGTGCACGTCGTACTGGTGGCCGATTAGGAATTGCGTTGAGCTACCCCACATGTTGGACCCCGAGAGGGCCGTCAGTGTCTGCAGATCCCGAGGCCCGTAAGGGGAATTCGTGGTCTCGTACGCAGAGCTGTCTCGGAAGCACTGCGGCGCGTTCCCGTTCACCAGGACGCGGCAGCTGATCGCCAACCAGGGACGATCGGCCGCGTCAAGCCGTAGTGTGTCGACGCTCTCGCTGTCGCTCGCGACCCGATAATGCCCGGCAGGATCATAGACGAACGTCGTCGTCTTGCCATCCGCAACGATCGAGCTCGGTTGGTCCAGTGCATCGTAGGCGTAGGTGATCGTCCGGCCGTTGCGGTTGGTCCAGCCGGTCATATTGCCGTTGAGGTCGTACGTGTAGTGATCGACGAGACCCACCGGGTCGGCCGTTGAATCTGTCCAACCGAGCGCGTTGGGCCACGTCTTATAGACGTTGCCTTTGGCGTCGTGCTCCTCCGTTAGATAGAGCCCGTCATACTTCAGGGAATCTGGCTCGTGGAGGGGCCCAATCGTCTTCACGACGCGACCGATCGAGTCGTACAGCGTCCGGGTCGTGTCGTGTACCTGATCGATCATCATCATCTGCTGGCCATGCGCATCGTACTTATAACGAACAGTCCCGAGAGTGTACGAAATCGAATCGGTATTCTGAAACCCGCTCGTCGAGTTGAAGCGGCAAGTAGCAGTATGCGCACCTGGGTCGACGATACCACAGAGTCGCCCATTAGAAGTGTAGGAGAACTTGGTCCACCCGGAACCTCCCGTGTGCGTGCTGTCGAGCAGCCGCCCGGTCCAGACGTTGACCACTGAGTCGGTGTGGCCCGAGATAAGTGCGACTTCATGACCAGTATAGCTGTAATTGATCGTCCGTCCCGTGGTGGCATCTGAGTCTTTCGTCATATCCGGTCCACTCCACGTGGACATCCTGACGTGTCCGGAGGGCGAGACACGTTGCACTACGGCAGAGTTAGAATCTCGCGTGAAGGAGGTAGTCCGCCCTAGAGGCTCCTGGATCAGCGTGGCAGCGCCAAAGCGATTGAGGGCGTACGTCGTGGTAAAACTCCGGGCGTTGGTGACGGTCGCGCGCACGGCGGCCGTGTCCACATTCGGCCCTGGGTTGGAAGAGGTGCCCTGTCCTGTTGCGGGATTGATGAGCACCTTTTGCTCAAGCGATGCATAGCTGACAACCGGTCGCACCTGCTGCCCGTTTGCCGTGACCTGAGGGGCGGTGTCGGCCGCGAGCTTCCCCGCGAAATCGTAGGCTACGCCCCACGTACCTCCGCGACGGTCCCTCCACTGAATCAGGCGATGGTTCCCGTCGTACGTTCCCGAGAACGGCAAAAGTCCGGCCCAGTCGGTGATTTGTGTCAGGTTGCCCGAGGCGTCCACGGTGAAGGAGTCGATCCGACCACCCGGGTCCTTGAGCCACCGTATGTGGTTGCTTGCGTCGTATCGCAATGAGTCCGTCATTGCAGTCAGATCTGTGATTGCCACGAGCAAGTTCGAGGCGTTGTACCCGAAGTAGGTTGTGTTGCCGTGGGGATCCCAGGTGGACGCAGTCTGGGAGGTCGACGGATCAAACGTAACAGTCGACCCATCTGGATAGCCGCGATGCCTACATATCGACACTGTAACCTGGTTGTTAATACATATGAGTTGTACACCACCACTACAGGCGGAATCACCCCAAAGCGTCGTGAAGTCACCTTTCGGCGAGGAATAGTGGGTGGTGCAAATGCCGAAGCCGTTATTCGACGTCGTGCCCCGGATGAAGTACCCGATGGACCCGTTTCCCTCCGTGATGACCACATCGCCGTTCGGCTGCGGGTATAGCCGTTGATACCCGGCGATCGACCATCCAGCACCGAACGGACTGTTCGCCTCGTTCACGATCAGAATCCGAACCGGCATATCGGTCTCCGCCACCGAGCCGTCCGCGCGGTAACTGCGTACAGCGGCCGTGTAGTTATACGCGCCGGTCGAAAGGGCGCTTGCGTCGAACTGCGCCGCGAGTCGATTGACATTCCCGTCCGCGGGATGTGCGACCCACTTATAGAAAATCTCCGTCGAGCCGTTCGTGAACGTGACCGCTACTCCCTGCGGGGTGTATAGCTTCATCGACATCGTCGTCGGATTGACCGACGCCGTGTCGACCGCATCGACCTGGACAAAGCCCATGGGATGCGCTTGCGAACTCCGATAGACGAGTCGCATCGAATGCGGAACGTCCGAACTGAAGTACGGTGGTGTTGCGTAGGCGGCTAGCGCATCGAAGCAGTTCGCGACGCACTTCGAGACATCGCGGTAGTCCCCGTTGTGCGGCACGAGCGAGACGACGGGACCCGGCGATACGACGGTGACCTTGTACCAGCCGTTGTCGGAGCTCCTGAATCCGTTAGCCGTGAGCGTGATCGTGCCGGTGTCACTCGAGCTCGTATTGAAGTAGACTGTGACCTCTTGGCTCGCGCCTGGCGGCAGGCCAAAGTACGTCGGCAAGATCCCACTTATCGTGATTCCCCCGGTCGCGGAGGCGGTCACGTTGACCGTGTCGGTACACGTCGCATCGGTGTTGGTCACGTCGAAGTTCGCCGTCATTCCAGTCGTGTGCCACGGCTCGGTGAGCGCAGCGCCCTTCGGGGTGACCGAGAGGACAAGTGTCGCCGTCGCCGAGCCTTTCCCGGTGTGTTCCAGAATGTCGGGGGGGCCAGAGCCGGTAGGAAGCGTGGGGCAGATTTGCGCCCCGCCATGCAGTGCGAAACGTTCGCCCGCTGCTTCCGGTCGAGGCCTACTCGAGGGCCGCATAGCCACGAGACCTATTAGGAAGACGACGGAAATCAGCTTCCAGCACCACTGGGGACGGATCACGGGAGCTCCTGGCAAGATGGCTGACGATGGTAAAGGCAGGCGTCGTGCCACCCGTCCGGTCCGACGTGGTGGTCTATCGTGAACGACTTAGCTGTAGTGGCGGAGGAGCCGGGCAGTCGGTTGCTTCAAATTGTTCCGAACAACGTGGAACAAAGTGATACTTCTTAGCATGGCGAAGCGAGAGACCTGCATCGCGCAGGCGCCGATGCAGCGTCGTCCGACTGATGCCGAGCGCGCGAGCTATCTCGCCACCTTTCCATTCATGAGACTCGCAAATACCGGCCAGCGTCGCCCGTTCATCCAACGCTTCCGGAGCAGCTAGTGTGGCCGTCGTTCCCAGTGCCAGCGCTTCCGCCAGCGCGCTCGATGGAACTATGCCGTTATCGACCAGTTGTCCAGCGCGCTCAATCGTGAGTCGAAGCTCCCGTACGTTCCCCGGCCATGAGTAGTTCAGCAATACGCGCTCGACCCCGGTCCCGAGGCGCCGCCCGTCGAGCTCCGCGAAATGCCGAGCCAGGGGCAGCACGTCCTCCAAACGCGCAACGAGCGGTGGGAGCTCGATCACGACACCGGCGACACGTTGGAACAGATCGCGCCGGAGTCGGCCGTTGTCGAGCGCCGTGCTGATATCGTCCTGCGCCGCGCCGACTACCCGCAGATCCACACGCCGCTTCGCGCCACCGCCCAGAGGCTGGATCTCTCCCGTGTCAAGCGCGCGGAGGAGCTTACCCTGTGCGTCGGGGGCGAGACTTGCGAGCTCATCGAGGAACAGCGTGCCACCGTCCGACCGCTCGAAGTGGCCTACGCTCGATTCAACGGCGCCGGTGAACGCACCGCGCCGATGCCCGAACAGCAAGCTCTCGACCATGTCGCGCGGCAAGGCACAGCAGTTTACGTCAACGAGCGGCCCAGGTCGCCCGCTCCGTTCGTGAATGTGCTGAGCGAACAGCTCCTTGCCGGTACCAGTCGCGCCAACAAGGAGTATCGGAAGCCGAGTTCGCGCGTACCGTTCCGCGAGCACCTCGGCTCGCCGAATGGCCGGCGAGACGCCTACGATCACTTGTCCACCCCCTGCGGCAGCCTCGGCGCGGTGACGCTGTCCGCATCCGCATCTGTCTTTAGAATCCGGGGCGTGAGGAACAAAAACAGCTCCGTCTCTGACGTGCTCCGATCGGCACTCCCGAACAGCCCACCCACAATCGGGATGTGCGACAGGATGGGGATCCCTGACTGGTTCACGTCCTTCTGCTTGTCCCGCAGTCCTCCGAGCACAATCGTTTGCCCGTCCTTGACCAGTACTTGCGTCGCTGCTTCGCGTGTCGAGATCACTGGCGCATCAAACAAGACCTCGGTCGTCGCCGCGTTCACTTCCTGCTGAACCAAGAGTGACACGTACCCGTCTTGATTAATCGTCGGCCGGATCGTGAGCTTGGTTCCGACGTCCCGGTACTGCACGACCTGGTCGCGCATGGGCGTGTCGGTTGGCAGAGAGCGGCTTACTTGGACAAACGGCACCTGGGAGCCCACCAACAGCCGCGCTTCTGTGTTGTTCGACGCCAGCAGCACGGGCCGCGACACGATCTGCACGTCGCCCTTGCTCGCCGCCGCGCGCAGCGTCGCGTCGATCTGGGCGTGCCCGATGTTCATGAGATGAATGACGAGGTCGCCGAGCCCCCCTCCCAAGCTCGTCGCGTCCACCGTGCCCGTGGCCTTGTCCACGGACTGGGGCGGCAGAAACAAGTCCGCTCCGAACGAAAAGTGGCGATCACGCCGTGCCTCGACGATCATCACTTCGATGAGGACCTGGAGCGGCCGGATGTCCAGCTGCTCGACCCCCTGGTCGAGCACGTGAAAGTCCGCTTCGGACGACCGGATGAGCAGCGAATTGGTCAACTGGTCCGGCACGATCGTCACCGCACCGGTGAGGGTGGCCGTTCGCGCGCCGGGAGTCGGCGCTCCCGGGGGAGCGGCCGCCGGTGGGGCGCCCGCTGGCGGGACCACGTTGCGCCGTAGCTCGTCTGAAAGCGTTGGCGTAGAAAGGCCTGCCCGGCCAGAGAACTCTCCGCCCGTCCCAAACAGCAGGTTCATCGTAGCGGCGACGTCAGCCGCGCGGGCGTGCTTGAGACGGATCACAAAGAGCTGCACGGCCGTGCCCCCCTGCCCTCCACCTCCGGGCGAAGCCCCTGCGGTGGCCCCGCCAGCCTGCGACGGGCGCGGCGGGCCGATCCGGTAGAACGTTGAGTCCTCCGTGAATTCGAGGTTCTGGCCTTCGACGAGGCCCTTGAGCAACGCCCGGACGCCGGCGCGCGATACGGGTCCCGGCGTCTCGAGCGACACCTTCATGGGCTGAATCGCGCCCACGAGCACAGGTTTCGGGAGGTAGCGGCCGAGCGCCTGAATCACGCCGCGGATGTCGGCATCGACGAACCGGACCGAGAGGCTGTCGTTCACAGCGCGAACGGCGGCCGTATCCTGAGCCGTGAGGTTGTCGGTGGGCGTCAACGCGAGAACGCACACCGCCACGACCTCCACCAGCCTCCACCCACCTCCACGAACCTCCTTCACCATGGTTGCCTCACTTGCAGCGTCCACGTCGTGTCGAGCCCCGTGATCACGACCTGATCCAGCGCGATCGTCTTGACGCGCAGGCCGGCGACGGTCTCGCCAACACGCACCGGGCGGGGACCATCGCTGCCCGGCAGCCCCTCGACGAGCGCGGTGGGATCGCGCCCCCAGTCCCACACGATCCCGACGAGCGCGAGGGCGGGCTTGGGAGCCGCAGCGGCCACTGGCTGCGCGAGGCGCATGGGGTCGTAAGGGACGTCGGTGGGTCGGCGCGCAACGCGGAACGGATCCCGCGCCACGAATGCGACGCCGAGGGAGTCCGGCTGTCGCTCCGGGGAGGCCGCCGCGGGCAGCGGAGCAGCCGGAGCAGAAGGCGGTACCACAACACGCACGAGCGGCCGACTCGCGAGTCGCGCGCCTAGACCGAACCCCGCCAACGCCACCGTGATAAGCGAGCAGTTCACACGAGCAGCGGTCATTTCGCCCCGTCCACCAGGAACCAGCCGGTTACCGTCATCTCAACCCGCAGCACTTCGGGGGCTCGGTCCGGTGAGCTCGCGTACATTGCGGTGACATGCAGCTCCCTCACAGAGAGTGCTGCCTTCCCGAACTCGAGCGCCTGCAGCACGCCCACGAGCCCCCGCACGTCACACTCGAAGGCCGCGCGCAACGTCGCGCGGTGAAGCCGCCCGCGCGCGACGGAGTCCAAGACGGGATCCACGCGCTCGAGCTTTGCCTGATGGCCGGACGCGGCGAGGTTGACGCGGCCCGACAAGTCCGCGACGGCCTCAGCGGCGCTGGTGCCGCTCAGAATCTTCGGCGCGAGCCCGACGAGCGCCTGGCCGAGCTGGACCGCGGAATCCCGCAACACTGAGGCGTCGATGAGATCGACGCGGGCGCGCGCGAGCAGCGTCGCCCGCTCGCGCAACCCCGACTCGGCAGCCAGCGCCGAGCGGACCGACCATGGCAAAACGCGCAGCACCACCACGCTGGCGAGCACCACGCCACCGCCGAGCAGAAGAGCACGCCGATCTCTCTCGGTCATGACCCTTCCTTCCTTCCCCGCCCGCTCTCCCCGAACAGAATGGAGAAGCGCTCCCACTCTCTTCCCGCGATCTGCTCGCGCACCACCGGGCCACCGAGGCGCACATTCGCGAGCGTGCCGAGCCGGTCGAGCCGCGCCACAACCTCGATGGCATGCCTGCCTGCGCCGACGAACACACCGGTGCCGTCCGCGTTCCACGCGAGGCTCGTCAGCACGCTCGAATCGGGGAGCGCCCCTGTCACGGCAGCGAGCACCGCGAGACTGCGCCCGCGCTCTCGCTCGGCAGCGGTCACCGCGTTGAGGGTCGTCTCCGCATCCCGCAGCTCGTGGCGCGCGGCGAGCACGGCGGCGAGCGGCCGCTCGAGCGCCGCGAGCTCGCGGTCCACCGCGCGTCGCTCCCATACCAGCCGGCCCACGAACAGGGCGCCCGCGGCAAGCCACACGCCGCAGGCGGCGATCGCCAGCCGGCGCGTCTGCCGGCGCGACGCGCGCTCCCGGCCTTCCCGCTCAGATCGGGGAAGCAGGGACAGCCTCGCCCCGTCTTCCCCTGTAGTGATCGTCTCGAGCCACAGCCCCGCGGCTCGGGCCCCCGCCGCGATCGCCTCCACGAGTGGTTCCTCGACTGCCGCAGCACGAGCCACACCCGGCGCTTGCTTCCCGAACCAGACAGCGTCCGTGACGAGGTGGTGGCCGTTCTTCCGGAAGAACCGCCCGGCCTGCTGGGCGACGAGCGCCGCGAGATGCGGCCGCTTGACGGGCGGCAGCTCGCTGAGGGTCCGGACCTGTGCTGGCGGGTGCTCGAGCACGACCACGAGCCGGCGACAGGCCCGCGCGGGCTCGGCGGCGAGCCGGGCGATGGCGTCCGCCAGTTCGCTGACGTCGGCGTACCCGGACTCGCCGGCCCACACGACTGCACCTCGCTCGACCGCTTCAGTGCGCAAGGTCGAGCGCGACACTCGCAGGCGCAGCACACCGCCGGCCCGCCTCACTCCGTTTCCCTCCGAATCACCGCGAGGCGCCCCGCCACCGGCACAGTCGTAATCGTCGCCCGCGCCACGAGCGGCGTGCCGCGCACGCCGCCCGCCACGACGGCGATCAGCTGCGGCGGCGCGAACACCGTGGCCCGCACGAACTCGGGGTAGCTCGCAAGCAACGTGGCGCGCGCGCTGGGGGAAAGGAGTCCGGCGAGGGCATCCGCGTTCGGGATCGGCGCGGTGGTCCGATGCGTTAGTACGAGCCCTATGGCTTCTTCGGTCATCCCGGGCAGCGCGGCGAGGACTTCCGGGGGCGCGCCGTTCACGTTGATCGCACCGGTGCCACGCGTGGTGAGGAACGGCTCGAGGGCCGCCACGCGGGTGTCGGTGAAGCCACGCACGGATCGCAACTCCGACAGGTCGGCGAGTGCGCCGTTGCGGTTCGCGGCCGACTCGTCGCCCAGCGGGCGGGGGATGGTGTCCGGGTCACGCCAGTCGAGCAGCGCGTCTGCGAGCGAGTCCACCGCGTATGCAGGGTGCACCACGGCCCGTAGCACCGCGACCAGCGCCGCGCGGTCGGCGAGGTTCAGGTTGAGCTTGATCGAGGGATCCTCGAGTGTCGCCGCGCACCACGTGCCCCGGCCCAGGTCCATCGAGTCGAGCTGTCGGACCGAGGCATCCTGGGCATAGCGCGCCTGGAGGATCTCGGTGCACGCTTCGCGAGCCCAGGCGGCGCGCGCGAGGACGATGCGGTTGCGTGTGGTCGCGGTGCCGAGCCGGGCAACGCTCACGGCGACGCCGACGAGCACGGTGACGGCCGTGAGGGTCCAGAGCACCGCGAGCAGAGCGAACCCGCGCCCGCTCATCCGCGCTCCTTGATGAGGAACAACAGCGTATCGACGACGGCGTTGCCTGTTGCAACTTGCCCCTTGCCCGTTCTGGCGATACGTAGGCGCACCGCGAGAGGCGCGCTCACCGGGCTCACCCATTCCCGGACCCAACGAGACTCGGCGCCCGGTTCGAGCAGGTAGTCGACCGCCAGGTCTGCAACGCTATCCGTGAGGGAGACCGGCTCGCCCGGCGGCACGCTCGCCACCAATCGGCCGTTGTCACGGGCCAGGGAGACGGTGCGCCGCTCGAACCAGCCGTCAGGGGTGAGCAACCAGGTGCTGAACGCGACGTGATCGGGACGCCCCTCGAAGCCGCCTGCGCCCTCGGTGCCCACGTCCAGCGAGAGAAAGGCCCCGGCGAGCCAGCGGCGCGCGTTCGCCGATCGATCGAGGGTTAGGCGCGCGGTCGTGAGGGTCCGGCCGCGTTCAGCCACGCTGGCAAACAGCTCGTGCGCGACGAGGACCACGAAAGCACCGATCGCGAGCGCGATGAGTATCTCGATGAGGGTGAAGCCCCGTTCACCCCTGCCCTGAAGGGCGGGCTCGGCCCGAGGACGCGTCCTTAAGGACGCCCCTGCGCCGAGCCGGGGCTTCAGCCCACGGTCTTCAGGGAGCATTCCTCACCTCCCTCCGGTACACCACCGTCACCAAGTCCTCCACCTGCGGCGATTCCGCCTGCGACACCGCGATCCGGTACAACGTCCGCTCGGGACGCTCGATGTCCGCGATCACCTCGCCGATCGGATGGCGACCCAGCCGGCGGTCCAGCTCGTCGCGCGTGAGCAGCGTCAGCGCCGTGAGCACGCGCTCTTCCACGGCGAGCACCCGTTCGCGATCACGCGCGTCTCGTTCGGCTCGGAGCCCAGCGCCCACAAGGTCGAGCAGGGCGAGCCCGGCACCCGAGAGAATCGCGAGCGCCACCAGCACCTCGAAGAGGGCGACTCCACGGTCAGGGCGCATCGGGAGCTCCGGTGAGAGGGTCGACGCCCGGACCGATGGCACGACCGTCGGGAAGAAAGAGTACGTGCGTGGGGCGTGGGGCGTGTTTGATGACGGTGGCCGTCGGGCGACCGGTCCGGATAGCCTCGCTCCTCGCTCGACGCAGCTCACGCGTTAACTCGGCCTCTCGCGGTCTGCGGAGGCTCGCGAACGCGAGCCCGCTGACCCCTAAGACCAGCCCGAGGACGACGAGAACAACGAGCACCTCGAGGAGGCTGAACCCGTTCGGGAGCAAGGTCGCCCCGAGCAACGCGCACCGTCTCTTCATCATCCCCCCGGCCTGATCGAGTAGACGGCTTGGAGCAACGCCGCGGCAACGAACGCCACAAGTCCACCGAAGGCGACGATCAGCGCCGGCTCGACCAAGGTGACGAGCGTCTTGAGCCCACGCTCGGCCTCTTGCGCCGCGAGGTCACCTGCTCGGCGGGCCATGTCGCCCAAGCGCCCGCTCGACTCCCCTACCCGGACGAGCTGCAGCGCGCTCGGCGCCAGCGCGCTCTCCCGTTCAAGCGACGGCGCGAGCGGCGCACCCGCTGCGACGCGTTCACGGGCCCGCTCGAGTCGGCCGGCCACCGCCTGGTCGCCCACAGCCTCGCGCGCGGCGTCAAGCGCGGCGAGGAGCGGCATCCCGACCGCGAGCATCGCGCCAAGCGCGCGCCCGGTGCGCGACGTCGCGAGCGCCAGGCGTACGGGTCCGATGAGCGGGAGCGCGAGCACGGTTTCCTCTATATGACGGCGGCTCGCGGGGCGGCGGGCGATCTCCAAGCCCAGCGCGACCACGCCCGCCGCCGTCGGAATGAGCAAGAACCAGAAGCGGGAAAGCAGGCGCGAACCGATGAGCAGGAGGCGCGTCGCGGGCGGCAGGTCCTGCCCGAGATCGCCCAACAGCTCGGCGAAGCGCGGTACGATCACGGTGCCGATCACGAGGATCGACGCGAGACCGACGACGGCGAGCAACAGGGGATAGGCGAGCGCTTGGCGGACGCGCGCCACCAGCTCCGCCTCCTGCTCGAGGTGTCTCGCCACCTGGTCGAGCGCGAGCGGCAGCTGGCTGCCTCGCTCGCCCGCCCGCAGCATCCCGAGCGCGATTCCGGGGACAACGCCGTGCCGGGCGTCGAGCGCCTGGACGAAGCTCGCACCTTCATGCAGCCGGGCGCGCGCTTCCACCAGCGTGTCGCGCAGGGCGCCGCGCGTGAGCGCCTCGCTCGACGCCACGGCGCGCTCGAGCGACACGCCCGCCGAGACCAATGCCGCGATGCTCTGAAACACGATCGCCAGGTCGCGCCGGCTCGCCCGTCGGGGCGCGATGCCATCCTGCGCCAGGGTCAGCGAGATCGGGAACAACCCGCGGTCCGCGATCACAGCGCCCGCCTGCCCCGCGGTGGCGGCGTCGATCGTGCCGGCGACGATCGCGCCATCCGCCCGGGCGGCGCGGTAGCGGAACGTGGTCATCGGCGGGCGCTCTCCCAGGACGTGATGTCCACATCCTCTCCCGATCCGCCGGGTTGCCCGTCCCGTCCGTAGGTTAGGAGGTCGTAGCCCTGCGGATTCGTATCGCCCGGACTCTTGTAGACATAGGGCCGACCCCAGGGGTCGAGCGGCACCGTCTTCTTCAAGTAGGGGCCGCGCCAGTTCCGCGCCTCCGGCTCGCCCGATGGCTTGGTCCGGAGCGCTTCGAGTCCCTGCGCGGTGGATGGGTAGTAGTCGTTGTCCAGTCGGTACGCCTCCAGGGCGAGGCCGAACAGCTCGATCTGCGCTCGCGCGGCAGAGGTCTTCGCGTCGCCAACGTGGCTGAACACCATCGGCGCCACGAGCCCCGCGAGAATGGCGATCACGGTGAGGACGACGAGGAGTTCGATCAGGGTGAAGCCGATTTCGGATTGCCTAGCGGTCCGTGACACGCAGCACCTCCTCGACCGTCGTGATCCCCGCTTGCACCTTGCGCCACCCATCCTGGCGCAGCGTCGTCATGCCCTGAGATTGCGCGATCTCGCGCAGCGCCCCGGCGTTTGGGGCTCTCAGGAGCGCCTGCTTGATCTCGTCGGTGACCACGAGCAGCTCGAACAGGCCGGTGCGGCCGCGGTATCCGGTGGAGCGGCAGGCGCCGCAACCCCGGCCGCGCTCGAGGGCCATGCGCCCCACGGGCTGTTGGGCGAGCAGCGCCACTGCTCCCGGGTCGGGCGTGTAGCGCTCCCGGCACTCGGCGCAGATCTTCCGGACCAGCCGCTGCGCGAGCACACCTTCGAGCGTCGCAGCGATCAGATAGGGCTCGACTTTCAAGTCCACGAGTCGGGTCATCGCGCTCGCCGCGTCGTTCGTATGAAGCGTCGAGAAGACGAGGTGCCCTGTGAGCGCCGCCTGCACGGCGATCGCCGCGGTCTCACCGTCGCGCATCTCGCCGACCATCAGGACGTCGGGGTCCTGGCGCAGGATGCTCCGCAGCGCGCCGGCGAACGTCACGCCGGCCTTCACGTTCACCGGTACCTGAGTGACGCCCTCCAGGTGGTACTCGATCGGGTCTTCCACGGTGATGATCTTCTCGGCGGTGCGGTGGCGCAGCCCGAGCGCAGCGTAGAGGGTGGTCGTCTTGCCGCTGCCCGTGGGGCCCGTCGCGAGCAGAATCCCATGCGGCTTCTCGGCGAGCCGGCGGAAGTTCTCGAGCGTCTCGGGCGCCATGCCCAGCTCGTCCAGCCCGACCGGCTGGCCGCCGCGATCGAGCAACCGGAGCACGACTGACTCGCCGTACAGCGTGGGAACGGTCGAAACCCGCAGGTCGAGCTCCCGCTCCTCGAGCCGGGCCCGGATGCGCCCATCCTGCGGTGCCCGCCGCTCAGCGATGTCGAGCTCCGCAAGCAGC
The DNA here is from genome assembly GCA_035538515.1 of Gemmatimonadales bacterium. Classification (GTDB taxonomy): domain Bacteria; phylum Gemmatimonadota; class Gemmatimonadetes; order Gemmatimonadales; family GWC2-71-9; genus AG41. The sequence goes on along the minus strand of DATLKF010000009.1, from coordinate 5,690 downwards.
TTGACCCGGGAGATCACGGCGGCCTGGAGACCCTTGGGAGGACTGGGTACGTCTGCTAAAACGCCGTCGACGCGGAACCGCGCTGAGAGGCCGCTTCTGGTCGATTCGAGGTGAATGTCGGAGGCGCGCGCCTCGTGCGCCTCGCGGATTAGCAGGTTGACGAACCGCACCACGGGCGGCTGGTTCGCCAGGTCACGAGCGTCAGCCAACGTGCCGGCGTCTGCGTCCGGTCCGCCTACGACCTCGGCGTCTAAGTCCTTGACCAGCTCGACCACCGACTCCGAGGCGGCGAACGTGCGACGGATGCAGGTGAGTAGCTCCTCTGAAGGAACCGATATGAGCTCAAGCGACAGACCGTACGATTGCTCTAGGTCCTCCAGGACTTCCGGTGCTGGGTCTCCAGCAATCGCCACCCGCAGCCGGTTATCCGCAATTTCGAGGGGGAGAATCTTCCACTGCTCGAGGTAGTCGGCCTCGAAGGCTTCAGCGATCGGTAGCTTCGGCTGGAGCACGCGTGTGTCCACAGACGAGCTCGGATGAGATCGCGTGCCTCTCAAGCATCCCTCGTGCCACACCTACGATGGAACACCGAGGGTACAACCGAACTGGCGATGCGACGATTGGTTGCGTGAACCGGAGTTCGTTGGCGGCATCACAATCGTGTCGTGCACGATGAGTCAACAGGGCTGTGCAGACGCAGGCGAACGGCCCCGAGGGTCAGCGGTTACGCCGCGTCACACGCGAGGCGCCCCAAACTGTCTCCTATTGTGCGGCTGCACGACGATGATTGTCGATCGTGTTGGGATGGACGCCGAGTAGTTGCGCTGCACGCTGGCGGCTGCCGCCCGTCCGCTCGAATGCCCACCGACTTAGCTCGCGACGGCCAGCGAGATCGACCGCCAGAGGCTTGGCATCGTGGGCGATCACAGCGCGCGGCAAGTCAATGATCCGAATCCCGTCGGCGGCTGCCTGGAGGTAGCTCCACCCCAGCGCATCGCGCAGCTGACGTACGTTTCCGGGCCAGCGATATGTTATCAGACGATCGAGCGCCTCAGCCTCGACCAGCCGCGGCCCGGCGCCGCCAGATTCCTCGCGCGCACGATCGAGGAAGTGATAGGATAAGGCCGCGATGTCCACGAACCGCCCTCTCAGCGGCGGTAAGTCGATCACGAATTCACCGATGAACCAACGAAGGCCCGGAAGCAAACGTCCTTCGTCCACAAGCTCGTCCAGTGGGCGCTGCGACGCGACAATGAGACGAGAAGTAAGAGGGATATAGCGCTCGGTGCCGCGCCGTGCGAACCTCCGCTCCTCCATGGCGTCGAGCACGGCGCGCTGGCTCGCCAGCGGCCAGAGAGGAAGGTCATGAAGAAACACGGTCCCGTTCTGAGCCTGCTCGAACGCCTCCGGTTGAGGCATCAAGCCAGTGGGGTCCCCCCCGCTGATCGTTACGAAAGCTCCGGTCCGTCCGCTTTCGGAGTGAATGAAGCGCGCCAACAACCGCTTGCCGACGCCGGTCTCCCCCACAAGGGCCATCGCCCGTGGCAGAGGCGCAAACCGTTTCGCTAGGGCGACCGTCTTGATCATGGCGGCCGAGCACGCGATGCCGGCACCGGCCGCGGTGATAGTGTGAGTCATGATTCCAGACCGAGAAACGACCGACTGGCGGGGCAGCGGGCGAGTGCCGCTGCCTCGCAACATGGACGCCAATTCGAAACAAGCGATGACGACGGGTCTGAGGGCGCCTTCCGGCCGATTGTGATCGCTCGTCCCAAAGTTGAAGCGCCGCGCCGCAGCCCTGCAACATGTGTGTTTCAAATCGAAAAAGAACGAAGGGGCGCTCGTGGCGGCTGCGCCACAGCGGCCTGTTCGACAAATACCGTTTGGCGGCGGCACGGGCTGGTGTCGGCGTGGCCGATCGGCGCCCAGCTCCATCATAGGGCCCGCGAACGAGCGCGGCCAGAGTGTTGTGTGCTTGCACTAAATTGGTCCGCGTGCCGAGGCAGGTCCCGCGCGACACCACGTCTACGAGATCGAGCTCGATGCCGCGGTGCTCAAGCATGCCACGTTCCGCGCCGCCAATCCCAATCCTGATCGCCGGAGGCCTCCTCTGTGTGTCGCGATGAACGGCGCTCGCCCTTGAGACCCGGTTCGAGGGCCACAAGTACGGCGTAAGGACAACGTGCGTCTCCGGTGTTATGGTGTGCGGTAGTCGCGGAACTTCCTTATCCCGAGTGGCAAACACTCCGACAAAGCGCTTCGTAATGCCGGCCGAGAAGGGCGGTTAGTTGTGCACCGCGGACTCGCAGTACGCTGCTGAGTCGCGGGCTGTGTTTCACGCAGGCGCCAGTCCATAGGGTGTCATCGCGCAGCGCGATCCGCACTCACGTCACAACGAGATACCGTGGAACACCAGACGTGGACTGTGTGACGCGTCAGCTTCAGGGACCTGCCGCAGGACGTATTCCTCACGCCGGATGAAGCGGCGGACTGGCTGAAGGTCGCACGCCACCCAGGTACAGAGGGTTCAGCGCCGTGCCCATTCGCAAGGCGCGGGCCGGGTGCTTGGGACTCCGGGCGCAGCCTCGAAAGTGGCAGCGGGAGTGGCAGCGGGAGTGGCAGCGGAGCCCGGCAACGCAAGCATAAGTCTCTGTACCGCGAGTGGACGCGAGCGGATTTGAACCACGGCATTGGCAGTTAGTCGAACCGCGGCAGGCTAAGTCCTTGTAACTACGAGTCGGGGCGAGTGGATTTGAACCACCGACCTCCTGGTCCCGAACCAGGCGCGCTAACCGGGCTGCGCTACGCCCCGAACGGGCCGAAAGCTAGAACCCCGCCAAACCGAACGAAAGGGGACCAGCGCAGGCGGGCTTCACTTCTTGCGGGGCGCCACGGCGGCCCGGTTCATCAACAGCCAATACAGCCCGAGCTGCTTCGCCGCCTGGGTAAACTCGACGAAGTCCACCGGTTTGCGGACGTAGCTGTTGGCGCCCAGGCTGTAGCCATCGACCACATCGCGCTCCTCGTCCGAGGACGTCAAGATCACCACCGGCAACAGCTTGGTCCGCTCCTCGGCGCGGATCCGTTGCAGCACTTCCATCCCGTTCACCCGTGGCAGCTTGAGGTCGAGGAGCACGACGGCCGGCAACTCTTCCGGCCCGCTGCCCCCGTCTTTGCCGAACAGATACTCGAGCGCCTGCACCCCGTCCCGCGCCACGATCACTTCGTTCGTGATGTTATGGCTCTTGAGCGCCCGCATAGTCAGGGCGACGTCGTCGGAGTTGTCCTCGACCAACAAGATGTGTCCCGAGTTCAAGAAGGTCCTCCAGGCCCCGCACGGGCCGTCACAATTGTGAAGTAGAACGTCGCTCCCTGATCCACCGCACCCTCGGCCCAGATGCGACCGCCGTGCCGCGTGATAATGCGCCGCACCGTCGCCAGTCCGACGCCGGTACCCTCGAATTCGCTCGCGGTGTGCAGTCGCTGGAACACGCCGAACAGCTTGTCCGCATACTTCATGTCGAAGCCAGCCCCGTTGTCCCGCACCATGAACACCCGCTCGCCGTTCCCACCGGTGGAGCCGAATTCGATACGTGGGCGCGCCTGGTTCCCTGTGTACTTCCAGCTGTTGCGCAACAGATTCTCCAGGACCACCCGCAACAGGCGCGAGTCGCCCCGCGCGCTCAATCCGGGAGCGATCGCGAACTCCACCGGCCGCTCGGGAGCCGCCCGCTGCAGGTCGCCCACGATGTCCCGGGCGATGGCGCTCAAGTCCACCGCCTCGGTGCGCATTTCCGACCGGGTCACGCGGGCCAGCTTCAAGAGGTCGTCGATCAGGGTCGCCATCCGCTGGCTGTTGGCGCGCACCCGCTGCAGCGAATCGCGTCCCGCTTCGTCTAATTTCGGGCCATAGTCTTCGAGCAGCACCTGGCTGAATCCGTCGATGCTCCGCAGCGGAGCCCGCAGGTCGTGCGACACCGAATAGGCGAACGCATCGAGCTCGGTATTCGCGGCCAGCAGCTCCGCGGCGTTGCGCCGCAGCGCCTCGTTGCGCTCCGCCAGCTCCTGGGTTCGATCCGCGACGCGCTGCTCGAGCTCGGTCTTGCTTTCGCGGAGCGCCCGGTCCTGCTCCTCGATGCGCGCCAGCATCTGATTGAACGTGTCGGTCAGGGCTCCCAATTCGTCGCGGCCGGACGGTGGAGCCCGTACCGAGTAGTCCTGCCGAGTCGAAACGGCCTTGGCCGTCTCCGTGAGCGCGAGAATGGGATCCGCGATCCGGCCCTGCAGCGCCCTCCCGAGCACGTATGCGGCGAGGAGGGCGATGGCCACGACCACCGTGCCGATGATCCCCGTCAGACGCGCCGCGTCGCGCACCGCCTTCACGTCGGACTCGAGATACAACGAGTCGAGCCGCGCGTTCGCGGTCTGCGCGACCGGCTCGACACCCACCAGATGCCCACGCTCGAAGCGGTATCCGTCGACGGGCGGCGTGGCGGGCAGTGAGTCGGCCGCCAGGTCAGGCGGGTACCTGGCGAACAAGCGGCCGGTGGCATCGTACAGACCCGCGGCCACGACGTGCGGCTGCGCCCGCAGCGCAGCGAGTATCTCTCGCGCGTCACCCTCATTCGCGAAGGCCAAAGCGGCCGTGCTGTTCGTGGCGATGACCCGGCCCAGGGTAGAGAGATCCTTGAGCGTCATGCGCCGCAACGTGATGACCTGGTAGGTCACGAACGCGGCCGAGGTCAACAGCAGCACCAGTCCGCTGATCAGGAGGAAGATCGCGGTCAGCTTTCGCTGAATCGGCCAATCGCGGAGCGGTATCATTGCTTTCGGGATGTGACGATCTCAGCCGACCGCAGCAGCTTGGAGCTGATGGTCAGGTTCGCCGCTTGGACGGCCTCGAGGTTGATTCTCAGCCGGACGCGGTTCTTCTCCGTGACGAAACGCACCATGCCCCCACGGAGCGAGAATCCCTCGCCGTCGCCCACCGTGAGGGTCGGCCGGCTCTTGAGCCCGGCGAGAATCTCCTCGAGCCGGTCGGATTCGCTCTGGCTGATGAACAAGATGTGACACGCCTTGATCTCATCGGCTCGGCGGTAGCGACGCACCTCGAATGGCCGCCCCGCGAGCGTCTCCCCGCGCACCGTTTCGTCGAGGAGCGGCCCGAACGGATCGTCTCCCAGGACGCCGATGACCACGGGGGTTTGCGAGTCGGGGAACGCTGCAAGCGGCCAATCGACGAACTGGGCAAAGTTGAACAAGAACACCGCCTTCACGCGGTACTCGAGGCTCGGCGCGGTTTGCCCCGCCGGCGTTGGGCCGCCCCAGTGCAGCGCGGCGGCCACGACCAGCCACGTCCGCACAGCTTTCAGAACTGCCATTCCAACGACCCGTAAGCGCCGCGTCGGATTCCCCGCTGCCTCGCCGGCGACCCGAACTCGGCGTGGTGATCGTGCAGGAGGTTCTGCCCTACCACCGAGACGCTCCACCTCGCGCCCGGCCGCCACGTAACGCGAGCGTCCAGCTCCGCATAGGCCGGGACCGCTTGGTTGTCGATCCTCCCGACGTAGCGCAACGCGCCGTCGAGGCTAAGGTTGCCGGACAAGTCCGCCGTAGAAGCGATCGTGAACTGCCGCGCGGGATCATGCGACTCACCGCTGCCGTGCGTCGTATCGGTGCTTCCCGGGTTG
>DATLKF010000008.1:0-4448 GCA_035538515.1 Gemmatimonadales bacterium | reverse complement strand
CGAAGAGTTCGCTGACATTCGCGATGCAATTGCGCGCGAGAAGGAGATCAAGGGCTGGAAGCGTTCGCGGAAGCTGAAGCTGGTGGAAACTCGTAATCCGACCTGGGCAGACTTGGCGGAGAACTGGTTACTCCTCTCTCCCATCCCCTCTTTGCAACGCAAGCGCGAGGGGTTGTCATCCTGAGCGGAGCGCGCCGCAGGCGCGCGGAGCGAAGGACCTGCTTTTCTGGCTCGGGCGAGGAGCACCGTGGTGGCGGCCGCGCGGCGCGCGGCGAGCCCGCCGGTCAAGGGGGTTCTCCAGTGCGGCTCGTTCTTGGTCTGGAACGACCCAGCCTCATTCCGGGCACTCTCCCACGCTCCCATCAGCTCGGCATTATCCCCGACCCGATAGCGGACCACCTTGTCCAGCAAGCGGAGCTGCTGGCTGATGTCCGCGGCAACCGCCTTCAGATCGGCGCGGCGGATGGGAGCTGCGTGGGGGCAGCGACGCCGTACAGGAACGGCGAACAGCCACAGTGCCCTGAAGTCTGGCCCCCCCCTCTGCAAGGGTGTCCAGCTATCCCTACCTGGCTGGTGGGGCCGGTTTCAGGGACTTGACCCGACCTCACGGGTTTCGCGAACTGACGCTTTTTGCTATAGTGACACATGGTCCTCTTGCCCTGCGAGAAGGCATAATCGGCTCGGACCGGACCTTCCTGCTCGAGTGCCGGCTTGACCAGCTGCGCGGCGCGCTCGACGAGGCGCGTGCCGAAGCCGATCAGGCCCGCGTCCGGCTCGCCCAGGCTGCGGCCCGGGAGGCCGGTGAGACCCGGCGCCTGAGCCTGCTCCAAGACGAAATCGCCCGCGCCCGTGAGGAAGTCGCCTCGCTGCACCGGCGACTGGAACACTCCGAGGCGCTGCGCGCCAAGCTACAGGGACATCTCTTCGAATCGGAGGCTCGCGACGACGCGCAGGAGCTGGTGCGCCTGCGGCGAGAAGTGGCGGCGGCCCGGGAGCGCATCGCCGGCAGCGAACAGACCGCCTCGCAGCTGCGGGCTCGCGTGGACGAGCTGGTGGCATCCCGCGAGACGTTGCTCACCCGGGTGGTCGAGTGGCAACGCGCTGTTCGCGACGGCGACACGGAAGCCGTCGACCTTGCCGAGTTCATCGCCAGCCTGCGCCGCGCGGTCCTCGACCTCGAACGGGAGAACGCCCTGGGAGAGCGTCGCGAGGCCGCGCTTCGCGAACAGTTGGAGCGGCAGGCCACTGCACCCTCTCAGGAAGCGGCGCATCCCGCGGCTGACGATCTGGTCGCGGCCCTGGCGGCGGCGAAAAGCCCCCGCGACCAGGTGGATCTGCTCCTCCGTCTCGGTCGCCGCACGGGGGGCGGGGGGGGGGACGACGCGTTCCACGCCGTTCGCCCCTTGGCCGGCGCTGAAGATCCGAGCGTGCGCGCCGCGGCGTACCAGGCGCTCGGCCAGTTGCTGGAACGGGATCCGGTGCGGCTCGCGCCTCACATCCGGTCGGGGATCGCCGATGCGAACTCCCACGTGCGGCGCCGTGCGGTGCTCGCCGCTGCCGGGGCGCGTGGGCTCGCCCTGCGGCCGCTCTTGGAGCCCCTGAGCGGCGATCCCGACCCCCAGGTGCGCCGCATCGTCGATCGGATTCTTCGCGCAGGCCCCCCCACCTCCCCCACCCCCCAAGACCCTCAGCGCACGGAAGCGGGCATCGTGCAGCGAGCCTCATAGTGGAGATCCGGTACAAGCGCAGCCACTTCGCCAAGCTCCTAGGGTTCACGGACAAGCAACTGGCCGCGGTGGACAAACTGCCCCAGCTGAAGGCGCTCGGCGGCGGACGCGAGCCGTACCAGCTCGGGCACCTTTCGGCGTACCGCCGGGTGCTGGACCGCCACCCGCGCCGGGAACCGTCGCGCTGCCAGCTCTTCCTCAACTTCAAAGGTGGCACCGGCAAGACCAGCCTTTCGGTGGCCTACGCGTTCCGGCTCGCAGAGATGGGCCACCGCGTCCTCCTGATCGACCTGGATTCACAGGGGCACGCCACCCAGCACCTAGGCCTCGCTGCCGAGAGCCTCGAGCGCACGGTCTTCGACACCCTGGTCAAAGGGGTCCCGATCGCAGACGTGATCGTGCGGACATCGCTCGCGGAGTTCGATGTGCTTCCGGCTAATCTGCGGATGACGACCCTCGACATCTCCCTGATGCCGATGGCCGGGCGCGAGTACAAGCTCCAGCGGGCCCTCGCCGCGGTGTCGGACCGCTACGAGTTCATTGTCATGGACGCCCCGCCCTCCTTCGGGCTGCTGAACCTCAACGCGCTGATGGCGTGCGACGATCTGCTCGTGCCGGTGCTCCCGGATTTCCTGTCGTTTCACGGTCTCAAATTGCTGTTCGAGACGCTGAGCCAGCTCGAGGACGACCTGAACCACCGGCTCCAGCGGATCAAGATCGTCATCAATCAGTACAACCCCACGACCCGGATCGCACGGGAGGCCAAAGGCGCGCTGGAGTCGCACTACCGCGAATTTCTGTCGGACACGATCGTGCGGCAGTGCACGGACTTCGCGCGGGCATCGAGCGACGGCCTGCCCATCAATGCCTACGCCCCATCGTCAAAGGGAGCCAGGGACATCGACGCCCTCATCACCGAGATGATCAGCGCGCGCTTCGAGCGCGCGATCGAGAGAAGCGCGTGACCAGCGGTTTTGACGCCAACGTTCCAGCTCGCAAGCCGCGGCCGATCTCCCGCGTGCTCACCGAGCTCACGGCCGTTCCCGACAACGGGAAGCCACCGGCGAGTATCGAGCCGGCCGCCGCCCTGCCGGCGCCCGACGTCACGTCTCCGCCTGCGGCGCCGAAACCAAGCCCGCGCGTGGCACCCGGGAAGAGCGGTCGGGAGCGAGCCGGGTCCCTGCGGCAGCGTCTGGTGATGACCGCTCACGGGGCCGCCGGCGTGACCGAACCGCAGCAAACCGCAGCCGCGGTCCGGGAGCTGATCGAGGCCATGCGCGCCCGGCTCGAGTCCTCCATCGAGGAACGGACCCGGCTGGCCGCTGAGCTGGAGGAAGCGCGCACCGCGCTCGCGCGGGGCGAGGCCGAGCTGAAGAAGGAGCGCCGGGCCCGGGCGTCGCTCGAGGCTCAGGCCGAGGAGCGGCGGCGGATCGCCGAGGAAGCGGTGGCCGAGGCAGAAGCGCTCGCCGCCGAGCGCGATCAGGTGCTCGAGGAGATTGCCGGACTGCGCGGGCTCGAGGACCAGGCGGCCCTGCTGCAGGAAGCGGAGGCGGAGCTGGCGGACTTGGACACGCGCCTGCAGGAGGCGCAGTCCGGTCACGCGCGCGCCGAGGCACGTTGCCGGGAGCTGACGTCGGAAGTGGAGCGTCTGTCCGCGGCCGCCGAAGCGCTCCAGGCCCTTGAGTCGCTGGTGAAACGCAATCGCTGAAGTTTGTCTCAACAACAAGGCGCGGCAGCCAATCAGCCACCGCGCCCCGTCGCTCTCCTCCGAAATCAGCGCTGAGCATCACGCAACCGATAGCGGACCACCTTGTCCAGCAAGCGAAGCTGCTTGCTGATGTCTGCGGCAACCGCCTTCAGATCGGCGCGCGCGCCTACATGCTCGCGCCGGCCCCCGCTGGTCGCCTGCAGCGTGTCCTCGTACTGCCCCGAGCGCCGTGGCGAGCTCGAACACCGGCTCCCACATTCCGAGCTTCACCAGGAGCTCCTTCTGCGCCGTCGCCTTCTCCAGGATCGCTCGACTCATCGTGAGCAACGCCTGGTGCGTGGCGTTCCGCGACGGCATGCCGAACTGCTCCGCCAGCTCCGCATTTTGGGTGGCCGCCACTGCGCCCACGGCACTCAAATAGCCGAGGATCCTGGGCTGCAGCGCGCGCCGGTGTGGTGAAGGAGGCAGGTCCCTTCCTCTCTCTCTACCCCTCTTTGTAAAGGCAATCACGAAGCGTTGTCATCCTGAGCGAGCGCGTACGCGCGAGCGAAGGACCTGCTTTTGTGAAGGAGAATCGAGTGAAGGACCTCCTGAGCGAAGCGAAGGATCTGCTGTAAGAAAAGCAGGTCCTTCGCGCCGCTTCGCGGCGCTCAGGATGACAAGGCAGGCTCGCTCTTAAAGAAGAGAAGAAGGAGCGAAAATTTGTGCGCCCTTCTGCGAGAAAAAGATGATGGCCCCCGGGTCCAGATCGGCCATCCTGGTAAGTGATCTGCACTTACTGCACCTACATCATGGCCAGTCGATCCCGGGTGCTCTACACCGGCGTCACGAACGATCTCGCGCGGCGTGTAGACGAACACAAGCAGGGTCTCGTTGCCGGGTTTACCCGCAAATACCGAGTCACCCGGCTCGTCTACTTCGAAGAGTTCGCTGACATTCGCGATGCAATTGCGCGCGAGAAGGAGATCAAGGGCTGGAAGCGTTCGCGGAAGCTGAAGCTGGTGGAAACTCGT
>DATLKF010000007.1:0-262337 GCA_035538515.1 Gemmatimonadales bacterium | reverse complement strand
CCACTACTAACAACTAAGCGATAGTCAGAATGAACCTGTAGCTATTATTAAAACAATAGAAGTAACTATAATGCCATTGAATGAAATAATAAAAGGACTCTCTATCGCTGAAGGCGATCTCATACCTATAGTTGCGAACTTATCAATATGAAAAACAAAATGAAGCTATAATTAATAACGATTTTACGAAAAGCTCACGCTTTATTAAACACGAAAAAACACAAGTCAAAAGACTTGTGTTTTTAGTTGCTTGGCGACGTCCTACTCTCACAGGGACAAGGTCCCAACTACCATCGGCGCTAGAGAGCTTAACTTCCGTGTTCGGTATGGGAACGGGTGTGACCTCTCTGCCATCATCACCAAACTATGAAGGCATATTCCTTCAAAACTAGATAACATTTGCTACATATTATATGGTTAAGTCCTCGATCTATTAGTATTCGTCAGCTCCACATGTCACCATGCTTCCACCTCGAACCTATCAACCTGATCATCTTTCAGGGATCTTACTAGCTTACGCTATGGGAAATCTCATCTTGAGGGGGGCTTCATGCTTAGATGCTTTCAGCACTTATCCCTTCCGCACATAGCTACCCAGCTATGCCCTTGGCAGAACAACTGGTACACCAGCGGTGCGTCCATCCCGGTCCTCTCGTACTAAGGACAGCTCCTCTCAAATTTCCTACGCCCACGACGGATAGGGACCGAACTGTCTCACGACGTTCTGAACCCAGCTCGCGTACCGCTTTAATGGGCGAACAGCCCAACCCTTGGGACCGACTACAGCCCCAGGATGCGATGAGCCGACATCGAGGTGCCAAACCTCCCCGTCGATGTGGACTCTTGGGGGAGATAAGCCTGTTATCCCCGGGGTAGCTTTTATCCGTTGAGCGATGGCCCTTCCATGCGGAACCACCGGATCACTAAGCCCGACTTTCGTCCCTGCTCGACTTGTAGGTCTCGCAGTCAAGCTCCCTTATGCCTTTGCACTCTACGAATGATTTCCAACCATTCTGAGGGAACCTTTGGGCGCCTCCGTTACACTTTAGGAGGCGACCGCCCCAGTCAAACTGCCCACCTGACACTGTCTCCCGGGTCGATAAGACCCGTAGGTTAGAATTTCAATACAGTCAGGGCGGTATCCCACCAGCGCCTCCACCGAAGCTAGCGCTCCGGTTTCAATGGCTCCCGCCTATCCTGTACAAACTGTACCAAAATTCAATATCAGGCTACAGTAAAGCTCCACGGGGTCTTTCCGTCCTGTCGCGGGTAACCTGCATCTTCACAGGTACTATAATTTCACCGAGTCTCTGGTTGAGACAGTGCCCAAATCGTTACACCTTTCGTGCGGGTCGGAACTTACCCGACAAGGAATTTCGCTACCTTAGGACCGTTATAGTTACGGCCGCCGTTTACCGGGGCTTCGGCAACGAGCTTTGCCTTGCGGCTGACAAGTTGCGTTAACCTTCCGGCACCGGGCAGGCGTCAGTGTGTATACGTCGGCTTGGAGTACGCCTTAGCACACACCTGTGTTTTTGCTAAACAGTCGCTTGACGCGATTCTCTGCGGCCGGATTCGGCTTGGAGTGTACCCCCTCACCTACTCCCGGCACCCCTTCTTCCGAAGTTACGGGGTCATTTTGCCGAGTTCCTTCTCCGTAAATCACTCGAGCACCTGAGGCTACTCGCCTCGCCTACCTGTGTCGGATTACGGTACGGGCACTCCACATCCTAGACGCGGGGCTTTTCTTGGCAGTCGGCTCGCGAATCCCTTGACGGGGCCTTGCGGCCCCTTCGGCATCGGCTCTCGACTATCCGGGCGGATTTGCCTACCCGGAAACGTCTACCGCCTTGCATCGGCACAACCACTATCCGACGGATTGCTCGCTCCTGCGTCCCCCCTCGACTTCAGACGGATGTGAGGTGGTACGGGAATATTGACCCGTTTCCCATCGGTTACGCCTTTCGGCCTCACCTTAGGGACCGACTAACCCTGAGCTGATCGCCATGGCTCAGGAACCCTTAGGCTTACGGTGACAGGGGTTGTCACCCTGTTTCGCGCGTACTCGTCGCAGCATCCTCACTTCTGATCGCTCCACGGGAAGGCTCTCGCCCCCGCTTCATCGCTCTCAGAACGCTCCCCTACCAGACGCAAACCTCCGAAGAGATTTGCGAATCCTACGCTTCGGCGGGCGGCTTAGTCCCGACCATTCTCGGCGCGACCTCGCTGGACTGGTGAGCTATTACGCACTCTTTAAAGGAATGGCTGCTTCTAAGCCAACCTCCCAGTTGTCTCAGCAAGATCACATCCTTCGCTACACTTAGCCGCCACTCCGGGGCCTTAGCGGTAGATCTGGGTTCTTTCCCTCTCGCCGCTGGACATTATCGCTCAGCGACTGTCTCCCGGGCAGCATCGCACAGGAATTCGGAGTTTGGTTGGGGGAGGTGAGCCTATTCGGCTCCCGGACCCATCCAGTGCTCTACCTCCTGCGGACTCGTTTCCCGAGGCCATACCTAAATATGTTTCGGGGAGAACCAGCTATCTCCGAGCTTGATTGGCCTTTCACCCCTACCCTCAAGTCATCCGAGCGGTTTTCAACCCACAACGGTTCGGTCCTCCACCGCCTGTTACGGCGGCTTCAACCTGCTCGAGGGTAGATCGCCACGGCTTCGGGTCTACGGCCACGTACCTGGTCGCCCTATTCAGACTCGCTTTCGCTCTGCCTCCGGCCCTGAGGGCCTTAAGCTGCACGTGACCAGTAACTCGCTGCGTCATAATGCAAAAGGCACGCCGTCAGCAGACAACGAGCCGAAGCCCGCCGCCGCCTTCGACCGCTTGTAGGCACACGGTTTCAGGATCTTTTCACTCGCCACCTGGCGTCCTTTTCACCTTTCCCTCACGGTACTAGTGCACTATCGGTCACAGGGGAGTGTTTAGCCTTGGAGGGTGGTCCCCCCAGCTTCACGCAGGATTGCACGTGTCCCGCGTTACTCGGGATACCGCTAGGGGCCGTACGCGTAGTCCTACCGGGCTGTCACCGTCTCTGGCGGGCCGTTCCAGGCCGCTTCGGCTTGGCGTCGTACTCCCATGGCGCGGTCCCACAACCCCAGTGGTGCAAGCACCCCTGGTTTGGGCTGGCCCCCGTTCGCTCGCCGCTACTAAGGGGATCGCGGTTGCTTTCTCTTCCTCCGGGTACTGAGATGTTTCAGTTCCCCGGGTTTGCTTCGCCCTTGCGGGCGATGATCGGCCTTGCGGCCGACCGGGTTACCCCATTCGGAGATCCTGGGATCACAGCTTGTTTGCAGCTCCCCCAGGCTTATCGCAGCTTACCACGTCCTTCGTCGCCTCCCTGTGCCAAGGCATCCACCGTGCGCCCTTACGCGCTTGATCTCAAGTGTCTCTCTCGGTGTGATTCCTCAACACCACACGCTCGTCAGTTGTCAAAGAGCTAAGAAAAAGTTCTCAATCATCAGTCGTCAGTCGTCAGTTACTGATGACTGACGACTGAGCACTGAAGACTCCGATGATCGAGCTGTGAAGTGCGGGCGACTTCTGAGGCCTTTCACCGGCGCAGCATGCTGCGCCGCTACTCGGCGCTCCAGAAAGGAGGTGATCCAGCCGCAGGTTCCCCTACGGCTACCTTGTTACGACTTCGCCCCAGTCACCGAATTGACCTTAGACGGCTGCGTCCTTGCGGTTCGCCCACCGGTTTCGGGTCCCTCCGGCTTCCATGGCGTGACGGGCGGTGTGTACAAGGCCCGGGAACGTATTCACCGCGGCGTGGCTGATCCGCGATTACTAGCGATTCCGGCTTCATGTAGTCGAGTTGCAGACTACAATCCGAACTTAGCCCGGCTTTTAGCGATTGGCTCCCTCTCACGAGTTCGCGACGCGCTGTACCGGGCATTGTAGCACGTGTGTCGCCCTGGACGTAAGGGCCGTGATGACTTGACGTCGTCCCCACCTTCCTCCGGCTTAACGCCGGCAGTCCCCCCAGAGTCCCCGGCCGAACCGCTGGCAACTGGGAGCGAGGGTTGCGCTCGTTGCGGGACTTAACCCAACATCTCACGACACGAGCTGACGACAGCCATGCAGCACCTGTGCTGGCGCTCCGAAGAGGGGCCGATGTTTCCACCGGCTTACACCAGCATGTCAAGCCCAGGTAAGGTCCTTCGCGTTGCTTCGAATTAAACCACATGCTCCACCGCTTGTGCGGGCCCCCGTCAATTCCTTTGAGTTTCAGCCTTGCGGCCGTACTCCCCAGGCGGGACACTTACTGCGTTAGCGACGGCACCGAGGGGGTCGCTCCCCCCGACGCCTAGTGTCCATCGTTTACGGCGTGGACTACCAGGGTATCTAATCCTGTTTGCTCCCCACGCTGTCGCGCCTCAGTGTCAGCAACGGCCCAGCAGAACGCCTTCGCCACTGGTGTTCTTCCCGATCTCTACGCATTCCACCGCTACACCGGGAATTCCATCTGCCTCTACCGTGCTCGAGCCCGCCAGTCTTACCGGCCGCCCCGGAGTTGAGCCCCGGGATTTCACCGGCAACTTAACGAGCCACCTACGCGCCCTTTACGCCCAGTGATTCCGGACAACGCTCGCACCCTCCGTATTACCGCGGCTGCTGGCACGGAGTTAGCCGGTGCTTCCTTTGGAGGTACCGTCACCCAGGGTCTCCTATTCGAAGCCCTGTATTCGTCCCCCCCGACAGTGGTTTACAACCCGAAGGCCGTCATCCCACACGCGGCGTCGCTGCGTCAGCCTTGCGGCCATTGCGCAATATTCCCCACTGCTGCCTCCCGTAGGAGTCTGGGCCGTGTCTCAGTCCCAATGTGGCTGGCCATCCTCTCAGACCAGCTACCCGTCGTCGCCTTGGTGGGCCATTACCCCGCCAACAAGCTGATAGGCCGCGAGGCTCTCCACCGGCGCAACCTTGCGGCTGCTTTCCTCGTCCAGGGATGCCCCCGAACGAACGTATGCGGTATTACCCGGCCGTTGGGCCGGCTATCCCCCGCCGACGGACAAGTTCCTCACGTGTTACGCACCCATCTGCCACTGAACCGGAGTTGCCCCCGGTCCCGTACGACTTGCATGTGTTAGGCACGCCGCCAGCGTTCGTCCTGAGCCAGGATCAAACTCTCCAATGAATGAAGAATCCGAACGGCTCACGCGAACGACTGCGTCTCGTATGTCGTCCGTATCACGTCAGAGTCAAACCCTCGCGACGCGCGTCTGACCGCGCGCCGTTCCAAACGGGTCCGCACTCCACACGCTCGACCATCAGTTCTCAAAGAGCCGCGCCAAAAAACCGCCGGCGCAGACGCCAATCCTAACCGGGCGTGTAAACCGCAGTCAAGGGGGTCTCAATATTGGAGATACGCCCCCTCCCCCTCACCCCTACCCAAACGGATTGCTAGCCGAACCCCGAGCCGGCCGCCACATTGCACCCATGGAGTTCACGCCGGCCGATCGCCGTCTCACCCCTGATCGCCGGGCCAAGCTGGACCGTCGCCGCGTGGTGCGAGTGGTGGTAGAAGAGCGTCGCTCCGGGATGGAGCGGCGCAGCGGCACGGAGCGGCGCGGCTCGGACGCGCCCAGCGACCACATCCACAGCGCGCTCCAACTGCTCACCAACGTCGCCGAGTCGGGCACACTCGACGAGGCGAGCCTCCGCGACCTGGACGCCGCGATGTTCCGGTTGCGGTTCGCGCTGCATCGCATCGAGCGCGCCCGCTAGGAATCTGCACAAAGAGCACGTGGTGCTGGGCCCCAGCACCAACCGACTTCGGCAGGGATTTCCCTAGGACGAGAGGAGCGGCCGCTCGCGACTAGCCCGGGCTGCGGGGGATCGCTCCCGGAGCTTCCGCGGGTTGGCGTGAGGGCGCCGGTCGCGCCGCGCTCCCGACATCCTGAATCTCACGCCACAGCTCATCGAGCGAGAGCGGCTTCAGGAGAAACCGCTCGGTCTCCGTGAAGAACGACAAGACGCGCTGCTCCGGGAGCGGCTCCGAGGCGATCAACACGAACCGGCCACGCAGAGCTCCGGACGCAGCACGAGCGCGTGACGCCACAGCCACAGGCCGCCGCGATCCGGCATGTTCAAGTCGGTGACCACCACGTCGACGGGCCCGGCGCGCAACAGCTCGAGAGCCTGGACGCCGCCCTCTGCCGTCGTCACTCGACAGCCGCGACGCGTCAGAGAACGCGCGACGGCCTCACGCAGCGCGACACTGTCGTCGACCACCAGGATGGAGTACATGAGAATCGCTCGAAATGAGTGCCCGCCTGCTACTGCGCGATCACTCAACCTGTTCCAGCGGGACGCCGCGCGCCAGTGTGGCGGCGACGCGTCAGTGGTTAGGCCGGATGTTCGCGCGAGTCGAGTCCTCCCGGCCGGGGCGGCCCCGGGGGAGTCGTCTCCCCCGGGGCCGCAATACAATGTGCCTTTCACCACCGGCGTCACTTGCATGCAGGTGCGTGCAGCTGGATGTTGCCGCCGGCGAGAGTACCCGGGGGGCTCGAAGTGTAACCGTCGGACAAACGGATCACGAACGTGTCGTTGGATCCGGGCTCACCGTTGTCCGCGACATCCACCGTGTATGTGAACCCACTCTGACCGTTCACTTCGGCCGTCCCCTCGATGTGCCGGGTGGTGGCGTTCACAACGGTGTACGCCGACACACCGGTTCCTTTTACCTTCACACCATCCGGCCCGTGATCGATATAGGTCAGATGGCCCCAGAACGCGCCCTGCTTGATCCCTCCGCCAACGCCGAAATTCGCCCTTGCGCCTGAGGGGGTGCTGGTAATCCAGCCGCCGCCTGTGACGAAATCGTCCCCGGAGCAACCCGGAGGAGGCGTGGGTGGAGGGGCCGGCTGGCAGGAGATGTCCGCGTGAGCCGAGGAGATGATGACATCCGCCACGCCGGGCACGATGACATGGAGGGCGTTGACTGTGATGTCCCCCGAGCCGGCGCTGTTCTGCTCGTTGATGATCACCTGGCCGCCACCAGGCAGGTTCACGGTCTGGTTCGGTGCGCCGGAGACGGCGATCGTCTGCCCGTTCACAGTCAGCCTCGCGATGTCCGAGCTGCCGCTCGCCGCCGCGCCGTTGTCGGTGCACTGGGCGACCGCGCGCGCCTCGAGGAAGCCTGCCGAGATGGTGTTGCCGCCCGCGGTGAGCGTCAGCTCGGCCACGGACGCCTCCGACCGGCTCGCATTGCCCTGCCCTACCGTGGTGGCGTGGAGTACCTCGGCCGTGAGGAGTCCAGGGATGCTTGCGTTGAGGAGCGACGCTTCCTCAGCGCCGCCCGATGGCGGCAGGGGACCGGCGTCGACCAGCGTTATCGGAGCGAGACCGAGCACGCTGGCCTGTACCACCGTGGCGCGGCCGCTGTGGCTCGTCGCTTGAGTCGCCGGGGACACCGCATCGAGCCACAGCGCGGGCGCGGCCGGCTGCGTGCGCTCCGAACACGCGAGCGCCGCCGCGGCGAACAGGGTTGCGGCGAGTGCCGAGTTCTGTCGAATCGCCATAGGAGTGAGCCTCCTTGCTCCGTGAGCGTTGGACCGCAGTGAGTGTGCGACGCTCCTCGGAGGCAAGGCGAGTGCCGCATGGCGCCGCCGCCGCGTGGCGCCACCGCAGCGCCGGCGGTCATGTAGCGGCACCAATTGTGGGCCGCGCGCGCAGGAGCCACGACGTGATTCGTGGCGATCTCGCCTAGGAAAACAGCCGATCGCGTGGGTCGGACTTACGCGGAGTGGCGTGTCGGATTCTTCCGACGCCGCGGGGACGCGCCGGGAGAGACGGGAACGAGGCTGTGTTCGATCGCGTAGCGGATGATGTCGGCGTTGCCCCTCAGCTTGAGTTTATCGAGGATGCGGCTCCGGTATGTGCTCACGGTCTTGGGGCTCAGGCCCAGCTCGGCGGCGATCTGCTTGAAGGCAATCCCCGAACCGAACATGCACAGCACCTGGTATTCGCGGTCCGAGAGGCCGGCGTGCCCGGGTCTTTTCTTTCCCCGGCCACCGAGGCCGGCGATGAGGATGCCGGCGAGCGACGGGCTGACGTAGGACGCCCCGCGCCCGACCTGGCGGATCGCGTCGATCAACTGCCCGGGCGAGTAATCCTTGCTGAGGTACCCCGCGGCGCCCGCCTCCAAGATACGTAGGGCATCGGGATCGTCTCCCTGGACGCTGAGCACCAGCACGCGGCACTGGCGGTGGCGGCGTTTCATGTCGCGGGTCAGCCCGAGAATCTGCGGACCGCCGAGAAAGAGATCGAGGAGCAGCACATCGGGGCGGGTCGTTTCGGCCTGCTGCAGCACCTCCTCCGCCGTCGCCGCTTCGCCCACGACCTTCATGTCGCGACGGCCAGCGACGAGATGCTTGAGGCCTTCGCGCACGACCAGTCGGTCGTCCGCGACGAGTAGTTTGATCGGGTTGGGCGGGTGGAGCGGCGCTCTATTCGGCATCGTTCCTTGTCGCTCCGCAAAGAAAACGGCCCCGTTGAGCCGTTCGCGGGCGCAACCGGGCCGAAAGTGACCTTCACACTAACAGCGGGGGGTGCAGCGCCGTCAAGTGGGGCTTTACACCACGGGTCGCCACAAGAAGAAGCAGACGGCCAGAACCGCCTGGCACGCCGCGAACGCGCCGGCCACACGGCCCAAGCGCGGTCGGGGCACGACTAACGCCAGCCAGAAAAAGAGGGGGAACAGGACGGCGGTAAACCTCCCCAGCGACAGGAAGAGGTGCGTCGCAACCGGCGGGAAGATGTTGACGGCCATCCATAGACCGTACGCAACGCCGACGCGACGCGCGACCGGCAGGATCGCCCGTGCGGCCAGGAAAAAGGCTCCAATATTGCCGACGTAGACCAACACTTCGCTGTACTTCAGACGGAGATCCTCGGCGGTTCGAATAGGGTCGGGCGCGGGACCCCGCCCCAAGAGCGGCATGCCCCATGCGGCCTGGCCGTGCACCCACGCCAGGGCGTCACCGAATTGCACGTACAGATAGGCCGAGAAGATCGCCGCGCCCGCGAGTGGCGCCAATGCGACCAGGACAGCAGCGACGCGTCGTTGGTGCGTCCATCGCACGGACTGGCCGCTCTCGTCGTCAGCGCCATCTGGCGGGGCGGTCGTGGCCATCCATAAGAGCGGAAGCGCCAGCCAGAACCCGTTGGGACGCGTGAGCCCCGCCGCGAACCCGGCCAGCGCGGCCAGCACGAGATAACGCCGTCGCATCGCGTAGAACGCGCCGACGGTCAGCAAGAGAAACAACGACTCGGTATAGACCGCGGAGTAGAACAGGGCGTACGGGTACGTCGAGAGGAGGAGAATCACGGGCCAGGCCTTCTCCTCACCGAGCTCGAGCACCGCTAACCGATACAACAGGGAGAGCGCGCCAGCGAATGCGGCAAGTGAGATGAGAGTGCCCGCAAGCAGTGGATGGCCGCCGAGCAGTACCCCACCCCAGCGCATCAACAGCGGATACAATGGGAAGAACACGACGTTCTGGTGAAGAAAGGCGGAGCGGTCCCACTGGTAGCCGACGGTAGCGATCTGGTTATAGAAGTCGGTGTCCCAGCGCGCCTCGAGGTTGACGAGCTCGGTCGGCGAGACCCGCCAGAGCGCCTCGGCTGTGGGTGCCGGAATGGTTCCGACAACGGTCACGGCGAGGGCACCCAGGAAGAGCATCGGCAACCGCGTGCCGATCAGCCCAGCCATCACAGAGGAGACGTGCGACGCTCGCCACCCCAAGTCCAGTCCCCCCGCTACGGTTTGGGAAGCCGGAAGGCCGCCAACGGCGGAACAGAACTTAGCTAACCAGATTTCGTCTCGACAACCTCAGGGTGCTAGATGAGACGAAACCCGTTCCCGGGCTCACCGTGACGGCGCTACGGGGCCGTCGTCCCGCTCACCACGTTCGAGAAGCCGCCGAACACCGCGTCCACGTTCAGAGTGCCGCGGAATGCCACCAGCTGGAACTGGTAGCCTGTCGCTGGCACGAGCCCTAGCACCGTGCACGTTCGCTTCGCCCCGAAGGCAGTCCCCGCCACCGGAGTGCTGCAACTGCCTCGAGTCACGCTCGTGGCCGACGCCCATGTGATCGTGCCCACTGCATAGCGGACGTCATAGCTCGCCGGCTGGCCGGCCCCGTTGCTTACCTCGGTGAAGGACAGCGTGACCGAAGTATCCGTCACCCCTGCGACGGCGAGATCCGTCACGGTTCCCGGGTTGGTGACGGCCGTCGCCACCCTCGCCACTGCCGTCCCGCTCTTGCCCTCGCTTGTGGCCGTGATCGTGGCGGCGCCCGCAGCCACCCCCGTCACCAACCCGCTGCCATCCACGGTCGCGACGCCCGCGTTGCTCGTCGCCCAGGTCACCACCCTGCCCGTCAATACAGCGCCCGTCGAGTCATAGGTGGTGGCCGTCATCTGCACCGTCTGCCCCAGTGTGAGGTAGGGGCTTGCCGGGCTCACGGTCACCGACGCCACCGGCAGTGGGATGACGGTGACGGCCGCCGAGTCGGCCAAGGTGCTCCGGCTGTCTGTCGCAACAACCTTGTAGCTCCCAGGTTGGGGCGGCGACTTATACTGCAGATAGTGCCTGCGGCCGGTGCTGCTCGTATCGACGAGGCTGCCGCCGGTCACCCTCCAGCTCACCGCCGCGGCACCGGTGTCGCCGGCAGCGGTCAACCCGACGGCCATGAATTGCGCCGTCTGGTTCGGGAGCAGTGTCAGCGTCTTAGGAGAGACCGTCAAGCTGGCGAGGATTCCCGAGCCATCGGTGATGGTGGGTTTCTCGCACGCGAATGTTGCCAGGAGGCCGATGGCGACGCCTGCTTTCAATCGTGCCAGCCGCTGCGCCAGCTTGTGTAAGAATGTCATATCAAGTCTCCCCCGTCGTCTCCGCCTCGCACTGGACTATCAAGACTGCATCGAACCGTCCGCTTGCGGACATGAGCCGCATCACATCGGCCGTGGTCGGGCAAATGATCGCGTAACTCTATGCGCCCGGGAGGATTCGAACCTCCGACCAACAGCTTAGAAGGCTGCTGCTCTATCCACCTGAGCTACGGGCGCCCGATTGGGCTCCAACAACTTACCGCGCACTGCTGCGTCGCGCTTTCCGGCAGTGCCGCAAACAGTGCCAAAACTAGCGCTCCCCTACCCCGACGCGCAGGGCGGCGAGCTGCGGGGGGCGGGGAGAGGCCCTTGAGCGCGCGCGAGCGCCCGAATGGGCGCTGTTGGGCAGATTCGGGACACGTCCACCAGCGCGTGCACCGATATCTGCCCACTAGCTTCCACGACGGAAATCGCGCTTCGGTCAGTGCAGAGTGGAATCCGGCGCGTCCTGTTGCAGACGACGGACGGCTTTAAAGCGGCGAACGTGGCGAATCGGTCGACGTCAAGGCGTTGTCTTGGAGCCCCACCTGCGGGGCTTCCAGTGCGCTGCCGATTGCTCACGCGCGCCGTGGCTTCAACGCGCGCAGCCTAACGAGCGCGCGAAGGCCCTGTTGGTGTCACGCCGACTCCGCCGTCAGGTCGCCGCGCTCGGCTTCGGTCGCCACGCCACTGCGACGCAGAATCTCCTCGACCTGACCCCACACTGCGGCCAGCGAAAGCGGCTTGAGAATGAAGTGTTCCGATTGGATGAACAGGCTCATCGTCCGCGGCTCCGGGACCGGATCGGAGCTGATCAACACGAAGCGGCCTCGCAGCGTCCGCCGAGCCTTCAGCGCCTGCTCCCACAGCCACAGTCCCCCGCGCTCCGGCATATGCAGGTCGGTGATGACGACGTCAAAGGACGTACGCTGAATCGCCCGCAACGCGTGGACGCCGTTCGGGGCCGTCGTGACCCGGCACCCGCGGGCAGTCAAGTACTGCGCAATCGCAGCGCGCAGGCCGTCGTTGTCATCAACAACGAGAAGGGAAGGTGAAGTGTTAATGCCTCGCCTGCCTCTGAGCTTGTTAGGTAGATCGGGCGCGCAGCATTGGATCGATGAGTCCGCCAGACCGAGCGCGTGCCCGCTTCTCCTTACACTACTTTGTCCGGGGGGGCAAGTGTCGCGACGGCACAACACGGAGCGGATTCGTTCTCTGAGACTTGTGGAGGTCGTGCAACGTTGTTTGCTCGACGAGGAGCGAGGGCTGAGGACGACAGCTACCGCGCAACGACGCGCCGCTCCACGACGGTATCCCGGCCAACGACTCTGACAGTCCCGACGCCGGGCTGAGAGAAATGAATCACCACTGGTCGACGAGCGATCCATGCGACGGCTGGGCACATCTCGTTGCCCCGCATCCGAACGACAATTGAATCGAAGAGGCGGACGGTCACAACGTGGTCGTCGGACGCGACCTGTGGGGCCGCCCGGCGTGTGCAACCGCCACCCTTAGTCCAGACGACAACCGTCTCTGGCACGCCAGCCGTCACGGTGTCCGGTATGAGGACGGAGGGCAGAGTCGGTCTATCGGTGCCTATAGGCGATGGCTCCAGCCGCCAATCTGACTGGAAGATTGCGCACGCCGCTAGGGAGGCGCATACGAGCGCGAGATGGGGCATCAGACTAGCGCTCGTTAGAAACATCAGCCGCAAGTGTCTTCGGTCGGTGCACGTGACGTCAACAAGCTAGACCACAACCTCGCTAGCATGCGGCCCAAGCCACCTGAAACCCTGCCTTTCGGCCGAGGGGCGCGAGCGCTTTGCCGCGCACCCCTAACACCGCTCCTGACTTCAACGTCACACGGATTTGGTGCCCGCGCCCCGATACTGTATCCTAGGGGCGCCGCCAGGTGCCGCACCCAGTTCCAGGAGGAGACCCATGCTCACCGCTCGTTCCATGAGCTCGCTGTTGTTGCTGGCAGTCCTCCCGGCCTTCCAGGGCGGGGATAGGCCCAACGACCGGCCCGACCGGGATCCTCCGAGTCGCGTCGGCCGGCTGAGCTTCCTCTCGGGCTCCGTCTCGTTCCGGCCCGGCGACGTGGACGACTGGACCGCCGCAACGATCAACTATCCGCTCCACAACGGTGACCACCTTTGGACCGACAATGATGCGCGGGCCGAAATCACCGTCGGCTCGAGTGCGTTCCGTCTCGCCCCTCAGACGGCGTTCGGATTCCTCGCCCTCGACGATCGCACGCTGCAGGTGCGGCTGGCGCAAGGGTCGCTCAACGTGCGCGTGCGCAACCTGAGGGACGATGAGAGTCTCGAGGTCGACACGCCGGGCGGCGCCGTCTCCCTACTGCGCTCGGGGAGCTACCGCATTGACGTCGATTCGAGCGGCGACTCGACCTCGGTCACCGTGCGGCGCGGGGAAGCCGAGGTGAGCGCCGCCGGCTCGGCCTTCCCGGTGCACGCGGAGCAGACCGCCATGGTCGTCGGAGGTGACTCCCCGACCTACGACATCCGCGACGCGATTCGGCTGGACGACTGGGAAGACTGGTGTGCCAGCCGCGACCGCCGTTGGGACGACGCACGCTCGGCGCGCTACGTGTCGCATGACGTGATCGGCTACGAGGACCTAGATGAAAACGGCGAGTGGCGCGACACCCCCGAGTACGGCGCCGTGTGGTATCCGCGCGCGGTGGTGGCTGGTTGGGCGCCCTATCGCTACGGGCACTGGGCCTGGGTGGAGCCGTGGGGGTGGACGTGGATCGACGACGCGTCGTGGGGGTTTGCGCCGTTCCATTATGGCCGTTGGGTGTACGTCGGAGGCGGGTGGGCGTGGGTGCCGGGTCGCGTGGTCGTCCGGCCGGTGTACGCGCCCGCCCTCGTAGTCTTCGTCGGCGGGCGTAACTGGAGCGTGGCCATCGGCGCCGGTCAGGGAGTCGCGTGGTTCCCGCTCGCGCCCGAAGAACCGTACTACCCCGCCTATCACGTGAGCAACACGTACGTGCGCAACGTGAACGTCACCAACGTCACCAACATCACCAACATCACCAACGTCACGAACGTCAACGTGACGAACGTGAATGTCACCAACATCAACTACCGCAACCGCCGCGAGCCCGATGGGGTCACCGTGGTGTCGCACGAGACGTTCGTGCAGTCACGCCCGGTGAACAAGAGCGTGATCGTGGTGCCGCACGAGCGGATCGAGCAGACGCAGGTGGTCGGGTTCGCGGCCCGCGTGGCGCCAACTCGGCAGAGCGTCCTGGGGCAGTCCACGAGTGTCGAGGCCCGGCGGCCACCGGCGGTCGTAACGACTCGAGATGTCATCGTCCGGCGGCAGCCTCCACCGGCGCCGATCCCGTTCGCCGCGCGCGAGCGGGCGCTGGCCGCACAGCCCGGCCGCCCCCTCGACAACGCGACGATCCGCACGCTACGAAGGAACACACCGGACGCGAACCCGCGCCCCTTCGTACGACAGGCTGCCCCAGCGCCTGCCCCGGCCTCCGTGGCCCCAACGTCCGAGCCGAGAGCGCAGGCACCCGCTCCAACCTTACGGCCGGCCCGCGAGGGACTCCCGCCGTCGCGCGCGGTCCAACCCACCGCTGCACCGCAGCCCGAGCGGCGCCGGCCATCCGCCCCCACCCCCACCCCCAACGCGGCCCCAGCCCCCGCTCCGGCCCCGCCGCGTCAGGCCGCACCCGCCGAACGCGGCGACCGGCAAGATCGCGGCCGGCGGCCGAGGGAGGAGAGGCCCGCTCCCGAACGGGCAGCGCCCGCAGAGCGACCGAACGCCCCACCCGCTGCCGCCGCTCCCAGCGAGGAGCGCAAGCGAGCAGAGCCGCGGCGTCAGGAGCCGGAACGGCGACCTGACCTCGAACGCCGACCCGAGAGGGATCGCAAAGCCGAGAAGGACACCACGAAGGAGAAGACGCCGTCGTAGATTAAAGTCGGGCCATGGAGACCAAGCGGAAGTACGAGCACCCGACCGAGACCGCCAGCGCAGGAGTGGGGGGCCCGGGGGGCCCGCCGGCGGTCTCGCCCGAGCGGGCGCTGCGCGTGTTCGCGCACTCCGACCGCAATCCCGGCGTCCCGCTCGATCTCGACCTGATCCGTGGCCTGCACGTGAATCGCAGCGCGGTCGAGCGCCGCGCCGCGACGATCCCCACTCGACGCACCGTCAAGAAGGAATGGCAGGCCGCGTGGCTGCTGCGCGCGATCACCTGCATCGACCTGACCACGCTGCAGGGCGATGACACCCCCACCAACGTCTTGCGCCTTTGCGCCAAGGCGAGACACCCCGTACGACTGGATATCCTCGACGCGCTCGGTGCGAGCGAGCTCGAGATCACGGTGAGCGCGGTGTGCGTGTATCACGCGTTCGTGCCGATCGCGGTGGAAGCGTTGCGAGGCTCCCGGATCCCCGTCGCCGCGGTCTCCACCGGCTTTCCCGCCGGTCTCAATCCCCTGCCCCAGCGGATCGCGGAGATCGCGGCCTCCGTGGCAGCCGGTGCCAAAGAAATCGACGTCGTCATCACGCGTGGGCTCGCGCTCGCGGGCAAGTGGGAAGCGCTGTACGACGAGGTACGCGCCTTCCGCGACGCCAGCGGATCGGCCCACATGAAGGTGATCCTCGGCACCGGCGACCTGGCCACCCTGGCGACCGTGGCGCGCGCCAGCCAGGTAGCGATGATGGCAGGCGCCGATTTCATCAAGACGTCCACCGGGAAGGAAGCGGTGAATGCGACGCTCCCGGTGGGAGTGGTGATGGCCCGGCAGATCCGCGACTACCACGAGCGCACGGGCTACGCCATCGGCTTCAAGCCGGCCGGCGGCATTCGCAAGGCCAAGCACGCGCTCGAGTGGCTCATCCTGATGAAGGAAGAGCTCGGGGACCGTTGGCTCAGGGCTGATCTGTTCCGGCTCGGCGCCTCGGCGCTGCTCACCGATATCGAGCGCCAGCTCGAGCACTTCGTGACGGGGCGCTATGCGGCGGCGCACCGCCACCCGATGGTGTGACCATGAGACTCGGCGCCATGCTCCTCGTGGTCGGGACCGTTCGCGTGGCGGCGGCCCAAAGCGGCGCGCCGGACAGGGACACGGTGGCCGCCGCCCGGCGGCTGCTCGATGCCGCCGAGCGCGAGCTCGCCGTGCGCAGCGTCGCCCTGAACCGCGCGGGGTGGATCGGCGAGAACTTCATCACCCACGACACAGAGTTGTTGGCGGCGGCCGCGCAGGCCGACGTGGCGATGGCGGTGAAGCGTTTAGTGGACGAGGCGCGCCGGTTTGACGGCGTGGCCCTGCCTGCCGATGTGCGGCGTCGTCTGTTGCTCCTGAAACTGCAGCTCGCCGCTCCGGCGCCGCCCGATTCGGCCGAGGCCGCGGAAATGAGCCGCCTGGCCGCGGGGCTCGACGCCGACTACGGCCGGGGCCGCTACTGCCATCCCCTTCCCACCACCTGCCGCAACCTGGACGACCTCGAGCACGTCCTCGCGCAGTCGCGTAACCCCGACTCGCTGCTCGACGCTTGGCGTGGCTGGCACGCGATCGGCGTCCCGATGCGGGATCGCTATGCCCGGTTCGTGGCGGATGCGAATGCGGGCGCTCGCGCCATGGGCTTCGCCAACGCGGGCGCGATGTGGCGCGCGGGCTACGACATGCCACCCGATTCGTTCGTCGTCGTGGTCGACAAGCTTTGGCAGGAAGTGCGGCCGTTGTACCTGCAGCTGCACGCCTACGTGCGGCGTCGGCTGGTCGGCCGCTACGGCGCGCAGGTCGTCACTCCCGGCGGCATGCTGCCGGTGCACCTGGTCGGCAACATGTGGGGGCAGGACTGGAGCAACATCGCGGACGTGGTCGTGCCGTCCGGCGTGGCTGGTTCCGGGGTCGATCTCACTGCCATCCTCAAGGCTCGGAACGTCGCGCCGCTCGACATGGTGCGCACAGGAGAGCGCTTCTACGTCTCGCTCGGATTCGACTCGCTGCCGGCGACGTTCTGGGAGCGGTCGCTGTTCGTGCGGCCTAAGGATCGCGACGTCGTGTGTCACGCGAGCGCGTGGTACATCGACGACCCGACCGACCTGCGGATCAAGATGTGCATCGCGGCGAACGCCGATGAATTCCGAACGATTCACCACGAGCTCGGGCACGACTACTATTTCCGCGCCTACAAAGATCAGCCGTTCCTCTATCAGGCGGGCGCGAACGACGGGTTTCACGAGGCGATCGGGGACGCCATCGCGTTGTCCATCACGCCGCGTTACCTGAAGGAGATCGGCCTGCTGGACAGCGAGCCGTCCGCCGCCGGAGACACGCTCGATCTGCTGCGCCTGGCGCTCGACCACGTCGCGTTTTTGCCGTTCGGGATTACGATCGACAAGTGGCGTTGGGAGGTGTTCGCGGGGAAGGTCACGCCGGACCAGTACACCAAGCGGTGGTGGGAGCTGCGCGGCTCATACGGCGGCGTGATGCCGCCTGTCGCGCGTGCGCCGACCGATTTCGACCCCGGCGCCAAGTACCATGTGCCGGGCAACGTTCCCTACATGCGGTACTTCCTTGCCCAGGTGCTCGAGTTTCAGTTCTATCGGGCGCTGTGCCGCGCGGCCGGGGCGACGGGCCCGCTCTACCGCTGCTCCTTCTACGGCAGCAAGGAAGCCGGGCAGCGGCTCGGCGCGATGCTGCAGCTCGGGGCGAGTCGCCCCTGGCCCGACGCGCTCGCGACGCTCACCGGCCAGCGTCAGATGGACGCGACCGCGTTGCTCGACTACTTCCAGCCCTTGATGGTCTGGCTCGAGCGTCAGAACAAAGGCGCCCCTGTGGGGTGGGGGGGCTGATGGAGCGCTCCGCACCGGTCGCCGAGATCTTCGAGACCCTGGCCTACGGGCCCGCCCCGGAGAGCGACAAGCTGGCGCTCGAATGGATCGCCAAACATCGGGGACAGCTCGGCCTGTTCATCGGCGGGCGGTGGACCAATGGGACGGGGAGCGAGCAGTTCGACGTCGTCAATCCCGCGACGGCGAGCACCCTCGCCCGGGTGACGCAGGCGGGGGCCACCGACGTTGATGCGGCCGTCGTCGCCGCGCGCAAGGCCTATCCGCCCTGGTCCGGCCTCTCGGGGCACGCGCGCGCCCGCTATTTGTACGCGCTCGCGCGCGCGGTGCAGAAGAACGCGCGCCTACTCGCCGTGCTGGAAAGCCTCGACAACGGTAAGTCCATTCGCGAGACGCGCGACCTCGACATCCCCCTGGTCGCCCGACACTTCTACCACCACGCCGGGTGGGCGCAGCTGTTGGAATCGGAGTTCGCGGGTTATGGCCCCGTCGGCGTCGTCGGGCAGATCATTCCCTGGAATTTCCCGCTCTTGATGATGGCGTGGAAGGTGGCGCCGGCGCTGGCGGCCGGAAACACAGTCGTCTTGAAGCCCGCCGAATTCACGCCGCTGACGGCCCTATGCCTGGCAGAGATCGCGCACCAGGCCGGACTGCCGCCCGGCGTGGTGAACGTGGTCACGGGCGACGGTCGCACGGGCGAGCTGATCGTCAAGCATTCGGGCATCGACAAGATCGCCTTCACGGGCTCGACCGAGGTGGGCCGACTGATTCGCAAGGCGACGGCGGGGTCCGGCAAGAAGCTGTCGCTCGAGCTGGGCGGGAAGAGCCCATTCATCGTGTTCGACGACGCCGATATCGACAGCGTAGTCGAGGGCGTTGTGGACGCAATCTGGTTCAACCAGGGGCAGGTGTGCTGCGCGGGGTCGCGGCTGCTCGTGCACGAGGGCGTGGCGGCGCGGCTGACTCCCAAGCTGCGCGCGCGCATGGAGAAGCTGCGAGTCGGCCCGCCGCTCGACAAGGCGATCGACATGGGCGCAATCGTGGCCCCGGTGCAGCTCGAGCGGATCCGCAAGCTGGTCGAGCAAGGAGTCGCCGAGGGCGCCACCTTGTGGCAGCCGTCGTGGGCGTGTCCAACGGAGGGGTATTTCTATCCGCCGACGCTGTTCACGGAGGTGTCTCCGGCGGCGACCATCGCGCAGGTCGAGATCTTCGGACCGGTGCTCGTGGCGATGACGTTCCGCACGCCCGCTGAGGCCGTCGAGCTCGCCAACAACACACCGTACGGCCTCGCGGCCAGCGTCTGGACCGAGAACATCAACCTGGCGCTCGACGTCGCACCCAAGATCAAGGCAGGTGTGGTCTGGATCAACTGCACCAACCTGTTCGACGCGGCGTCCGGGTTCGGCGGCTATCGTGAGTCCGGGTTCGGGCGCGAGGGCGGGAAAGAGGGGATGTGGGAGTACTTGAAACCGGGGGCTAGGGACTCGGGGCCAGGGGTTAAGGGGGGGGGAGCGCGCGCGACGGCTTCCCGAGCCCGCGGGAAGGTCCCGGCCATAAAGCCCCGAGCCCCGAGCCCCGAGCCCCGCGTCCCTCCAATCGACCGTACTTACAAGATGTTCATCGGTGGCCGGCAGGTCCGTCCCGATGCGCCGTACGCGCGGCAGATCGTAGGCCTGGATGGCACGCCACTCGGCGAAGCGGGCGAGGGAAACCGCAAGGACATTCGCAATGCCGTGGAAGCGGCACACGCCGCCGCTGCTTGGGCGCAGGCCAGCGGGCACAACCGTGGCCAGGTCCTCTACTACATCGCGGAAAACCTGTCGGTACGGGCTCCAGAGTTCGCGAGGCTCATCGCCGCGATGACTCCCGCTGGTGGCGACGCCGCGCGCGAAGAGGTGGAGGCCGCGATCGCACGACTGTTTACGTACGCCGGCTGGGCGGATAAGTACGACGGCGCCGTGCACCAGACGCCGATCCGCGGCGTCACACTCGCCATGAACGAGCCGATCGGGGTGATCGGGATCGCCTGCCCCGAGTTCCATCCACTCCTAGGATTCGTGTCACTGGTGGCGCCGGCGATCGCGACCGGAAACACCGTGGTGGCCGTTCCTTCAGAGGCGAACCCGCTCCCCGCCACCGAGCTGTACACGGTGCTCGAGGCGTCGGACGTGCCTGGCGGGGTGATCAATACGGTGACGGGCAGCAAAGACACGCTGGCCCTGGTGCTCGCCGAGCACGACGACGTGGATGCGGTGTGGTATTTCGGGAGCAAAGCCGGCGCGACCGACATTGAGCGAGCGTCGGCCGGCAATATGAAACGCACGTGGGTGGAATGGCGGGATCGTGAATGGCTGGACGCGAGAGAAGGAGAAGGCCGAGAGTTCCTGCGCCAGGCCACGCAAGTCAAGAATATCTGGATACCGTATGGGGAATGACTGAGGGGCCAGGAAAGCTTCCTGACCCCTCTCTACTTCTCAAGCCGCCAACCGTTTGCCGTCGGCGGGCGCGTGTTTTGGTTTTTGGAGCTTCCAACGGTTGCAAATCGGGCAGCCGAGATATGTCCGACCTACCCAGTCCGTCTCATACTGTTGCAGGTGGGTACACCTGATCTTGCCTCGCTGCCGCCGGGTGTCGCGGTGTTTCGTCGTCATAGGCCCTCGCGAATCCTCGCGATGCCCAGAAAACCACCGATGATGCCTGCTAGTTCCCCGTCTCACGCCGTCA
The DNA here is from genome assembly GCA_035538515.1 of Gemmatimonadales bacterium. Lineage (GTDB taxonomy): Bacteria > Gemmatimonadota > Gemmatimonadetes > Gemmatimonadales > GWC2-71-9 > AG41. Next base: position 241,889 of record DATLKF010000007.1, on the reverse strand, counting down.
GATAGCGCTCGTCCCAGGCAATCCCGAATAGCCCGTTACAACGCTGGCACCGCAAGTCACGGGCGTATCCGGTGATAGGGGCGCGGCCCCGGCAGACGGGGCAGACGGCATAGCGCGGGCGCCAGTGACCGGGCGGGTCGGCGGCATCCTTCGGCGCCGGCACCACCGTCCAATTGTGCGGCCGCGCGAACAGGGTCTGGAGGTACTTGCGTGGAACCCGCACTTGCTCCCGGCGTGGCACCTGCACCGTGACTTCATCGGGCGTCATGGTCACGACGCGGTACCAGGCGCCGCGTCGCAGTCCACAGTTCACGTCGGTCTTGAGACGGGCCCAGGCCCGTGGCTGCAAGTCGGAGGATGGCGGCATAATCGTCCCCAGCCCTGAGACTGCCCCAAAATTGGACCAACCAGGGGAGGCTGTCAATCCGGACAATCTGGCGCGCGGTGCACGATGTCTTAGACTGAACCGGCGCGTATGACCGATGCACCGCAGCGCAGCACTCCACACGTACGAGTGTACGGCGCCACGCCGCGTGGGCGGCCGAGCGATTCGAGCCCGCTCGTGACTGGCGCACTCACGGGCGCGCTGGCGGCCTTGGCGTGGGCGTTGCTGGTCTACGTCACCCACAACCCTGTCAGTCTGGCCGGTTGGGGCGTGGGCGGACTCATCGGAATGGTGCTCGCGAAGTCGCCGCGTCGCGGCGATGCGACGCTCGGCACGCTCGCCGCTAGCTTGACCGTGGGCACCGTCGTGCTCGCCAAGGCGTTGATAATCGCATTCGCGCTCGGCCCGATCGTGAGAGACGAGATCGTGCGTAATCACATGGCGACAACCGCGCTGTTCCTGCGAGACATGACCGCGCACCGATCATTCTCGCCTGAGCTTCAGGCGGGGCTCGATCAACAGGCCCGTGACGAGACGGACACGGCTCACACGCCGCGGCGCATCGAACACGCGTTTGAGCTGAGTGAGCGAGTCATTGCGGAGGCGCGCGCGCGTGACAGCGCGGCGACTCAAGAAGAGCGCGAGCAGCTGGTGCGGACTTACTCGGACAGCCTGCTGGCCCGCCAGGGCTTTCTTCCGATGCTGGGCAGGGCGTTCAGCTTCTGGGATCTGCTGTGGTTGGGGCTCGGCGTCTCGAGCGCGTTGCAGCTCACCCGTCGTCGGGCCGGGTGACGCTCAGTCGGCGCCGCCTTTCTCCCGCTGCTCCCGCTCCTCACGCTCGCGCTCCTCACGAGCGCGCCGAACGCGCTCCTTGCGTTCCTGGAGCTCAGCTTCCTCCCGCGCGGCGCGGGCTGCCTCGCGCTTGTCCTGCTCGGGATCGACCTGTTGACGCGCGACCTGCGCCCGTTGCTGCCGTTGGCGCTGGTCGGCCTGTGCGCGGGCCGTCCGATCGGCCTCCTGCTCGACCATCTTCTTGGAGTTCACCCACCACATCACGAGAAACAGGCCGAACTGGGCGGGGAGTACAAAGATGAACGAAAGCGGAAACAATCCCCGGATGGTCGCTGTAAGAGCGAGGCTCGCGAGTGCCCACTTCCAGCCGGTCAGGTGCTCGTACTCGGCGGCGGCATAGAACAGCGCAGCGAAGCTCAGCCCGCCAATGATCCCCATGGCGCGAATATGCGAAACGGGCCTCCCAGAGGCAAATTGGAACGGATCGTTCACCGGTGGGCACTATGGTGTGGCTGCTCATTCTCGCGGTCGTTGTGATCGGGGCGTTGATCTTCGTGTTACGGCGCTACATGTCGGGTTAGCTCGAGGAACGCCTACTTCTGGTAGACGCGCACGTAGTCCACGAGCATGGTCTGCGGGAAGGCCGTGGTCGAGTCCGGATTGCCTGGCCAATTCCCACCCACCGCGACGTTGAGGATGATGAAGAAGGGGTGGTCGTACACCCACGGCCCGGGCAGGTCTTGCGGGGTGACGGTCTTGTAGAGCGCGCTGTCCACGTACCAGCGGATAGCGGCCGGTTCCCACTCGACGGCGAAGACGTGGAAGTCGTCGGCGAACGCTCCCCTTGCCAAGTCGTACGCGCTGCTCACGCCCTGCGCGCCGGAATAGCCGGGGCCGTGCACAGTGCCGTGCACGCGAGCCGGCTCGCGGCCGATGTTCTCCATGATGTCCATCTCCCCGCAGGCGGGCCAGCCGACCGTTTCGCAGTGGTCGCCCAGCATCCAGAAGGCGGGCCAGAGCCCCTGCCCTTTGGGAATGCGGATGCGCGCCTCGAACCGGCCGTACCGCCAGGCACCGAGCCTTTCGGTCTTCAGGCGAGCGGATGTGTAATTCCGGCCGCCGAACGTCTCGCTGAGGGCGTCGATGTGGAGGTAGCCGCTGTCCACGTGGGCGTTGACCGAGCGGTCGGTGTAATATTCGAGCTCCGCGTTCCCCCAGCCACCGCCGCCGGTTTCAGGCACCCACTTGGTCGCGTCCAGCGTGGTGCCGTTGAACTCGTCCTGCCAGACGAGCTTCCAACTCTGGTTCTTGTCCGGAGAGAGGAGCCCGCAGGAGAGGCAGGCCGCGAACGTTAACCGCGCGGCGCTCCTCAATGGGTGGGTATGGATGCTCAGCATATGTGGTCCAAATACTACGACTCGGAAATCCCTATCGCTACGAGCGCTCCTCCCCTGGCCCGAAACGCAGCGGGCGCTAGACCCGACGCGCGGGCGCGACGGGGTGTCGAGCCGATGGGACGCAGCGGCCGCGCAACGCGACGCGCATCACCTTTTCCCAGGTCAGGCGGCCATTGCATGCAGGTGGCTAGCGCGGTTGGTCCCTCAGACTGGGCGTCGATGAGGCTGCTGGGCTCCGGAGATCGCGGCACGCGTTCTGCGCCGTGGCGATGCAACCCCCCCTGGCCTAACGGATCCGTACGCTGCGCCTGCGCTGCTTCCCCCTCCTATTCGGCCTCCTGGCCATCGTCGCCGTGTCTCGATCGGCCGCGCAGGTTGGCTCGAGTACCGACATCATCACCGGCCGCGTCACCGGACCGGATAGCCAACCGCTCGCCGGCGCGGTGGTCGAAGCCGTATCGGTCGAGACGGAGGTGACACGCCAGGCCGCCACCAACGCGCAGGGCGGTTACACCATCCTCTTCCCCGACGGTGGAGGCCGCTACCGCGTCACGGCGCGATTCATCGGCATGAGCCCCGCTGAGCGGCAGCTCAGGCGGCAAGGGGACGAGGACCGCTTGGTCTTGAACCTCCAACTGGGGGTGCTCGCGGTCTCGCTCGAGGCCGTCACGGTCAGCGCCCGACGCGCCGGAGGGCCGGGCACCGCGAGCGGCGGCTCGATTGCCCAGAGCGTCAGCTCGGAACAGCTGATGCGCTTGCCGATCGACGCGGCCGACCTGAACACGGTGGCCGCGCTCGCTCCGGGGGTGTTGCCGCTCGCAGCCACCGACTCGACGACCACGGCGTTCTCCGTAGCGGGGCAGCGTCCCACCGCGAACAACGTCACCCTCGATGGGATGTCGTTCCGCCAGGGGGAGGTGCCGCAGGACGCGTTGCGCTCGACCCGGGTGATCACCAGCACGTACGATGTAGCGCGCGGCCAATTCGCCGGCGGCCTCGTCACGGCCACTACGAGGAGCGGCACGAACGTGCCGCAGGGCTGGTTCACCTCGATGCTGCGCAACCGCTCGCTCGCCTGGGGCCCGGCGATCACGTCTCCCTTCGGCGCGGGAATGACCCAGGACCAGCTAGGGGGCGCCCTGGGTGGGCCGATCGTCCAGAACCGGCTGTTCGTCTTCGGGGCCTTGCAGAGACGTTGGCGCGGGCAGGCGCTGCCGTCGCTCGCCACGGCCGATCCCGGCGCACTCGTGCGTCTCGGCGTGAGCCCTGACTCCGCGGCGCGGTTTCGCGCGCTGGCGATCGCGGCCGGGGCTCCCCCCACGCCGGTCGACCTGCTAGCCGACCGCACGACCGACGACGTCACCGGCCTGCTGCGCGTCGACTGGCGGGTCTCCGACGCCCACACCCTCACGCTCCGCTTCGAAGGGCGCACGGAGTCGCAGGAGCCCACGCGCGTGAGCCCGCTCGCCCTCCCGACCACCGGCGGAACCCGCTCGGAGCGAAGCGGGGGCGTGTTCGCCGCGCTCACGTCGCTGGTGGGTGGGCGGTTCATAAACGAGATCCGCGGCTACGCCGCGACGAGCACCAAGGACGTCAGTCCCTTCTTCGCGCTCCCCGTAGCCCGAGTGGACGTCACCTCGCCGCTCCCCGACCTCGGGCAAGGCATCGCCACGCTCGCGTTCGGCGGCAATGCCGCGTTGCCACAACACCTGCGCACGCACAGCGTGGAGATCTCCGACGAGGCCTCCTGGCTGGTGGGGGATGGGGCGCACCGTCCCAAGCTCGGCGTCTACGTCAACGCGACGCGCGGGGAAGAGTTCGAGATTCCGAACCAGTACGGCACGTTCGTCTTCCCGTCGCTCGCCGCGTTTGCGGTCGACAGTCCGGAGAGCTTCACCCGCATTCGGGCACCGCTCACCCAGGCGGGCACGGCGTGGAACGAGGCCGTGTACCTGGGTGACAGCTGGCACATGCCGGGCGGCGTCCGGCTCACCTATGGTGCCCGGCTCGAGTCCTCGTGGTTCCGTGGCGCGCCGGCGTATAACCGAACCGTTGATTCGCTGTTCGGCGGGCGCACGGATCGGATCCCGTCCGACTGGCGGCTGCTGCCCCGCGTGGGGTTGACCTGGGGGTTCGGCGGAGGACCCGACCTCGCGCCGACGACCTATCTGCGCGGTGGCGTCGGTGAGTTTCGCAGCCCGCCACCCACCTTTCTCTACAGCGCGGCGCTGGGCGCCCCGGGGACCCCGGACGCGCAGACCGAGCTCAACTGCATCGGCTCGGCTGTGCCGACACCCGATTGGGTCCGCTATGCACAGGACCCGTCCACTATTCCGTCGCACTGCGCCCCGACCCCTGGAGGCACCATGCCCGTCACGTCCTTCCCGACGGTGGTGGTGTTCGACTCCACGTTCAGCGCGCCGCGCGCCTGGCGCTCGTCGCTGGGGTTCCTCCATCGGTTGGGGCAGGGCCTGTGGGTGTCAGTCGAAGGGAACTACGCACGCGGGTTGAACCAGTATGGGCTCCGGGACTTGAACCTCATCCGGCAGGCCGCGTTCAGCCTGCCCGAGGAGACGAACCGGCCGGTGGAGGTGCCGGCCGACTCCATCATTCCAACGACGGGTACGGTGAGCTCCAGCGGCACGCGCATCCATCCCGACTTCGGTAAGGTGTATGCAATTCGGTCGGATCTCCAGTCGGTCACGAAACAGGTCACCCTGTCCGTCGCGAATTCGACGCGGGGGGGAGGGATGCTCCGTCTGTCGTACACCTGGACGCAGGCCCGCGATCAATCGTCGTGGGCGTGTTGCGTGCCGTCGCAGGGATTCGCCGCACCGACGACGGCCTACGACCCGAATGCGCTCGAATGGGCCCGCAGCGATTTCGAGCGGCGTCACGCCTTCCTCGGTGTCCTGACCTACCCACTCAGTGGCGCCATCGAGCTCGGGGCGATCGCGCGGCTGATCTCCGGGATCCCCTTCACGCCGCTCGTCGGATCGGACATCAACGGCGACGGTGCCCGCAACGACCGCGCCTTCGTGTTCGACCCACGCAGCACGACGGACACCGCGGTGGTCCGGGGCATGAGGGACCTCCTGGCGAGCGCGCCGTCGGCGGTGCGCACGTGTCTCGAGCGCCAGCTGGGTCAGATCGCCACACGGAATTCGTGTACCGGACCCTGGCAGCCCGCGCTCGACCTGCAGCTCAACTGGCGGCCGGCGTGGTTCGGCTCCGAGCGGCGGCTCGCGCTGTCCATTCTCACCGTGAACCTGCTCAACGGGGTGGACGCGTGGCTGCATGGCGCCAACCATCTCCAGGGGTGGGGGTACTCGACCGCGCCCGATCCGGTGCTGCTGTATGTGCGCGGATTCGATCCGACGGGGCCGCGGGGGCCGCGCTTCCTCTACGCTGTCAACGGCCGTTTCGGGGCGGCCGCGACGACCGGCAACGGCATCCTCGTCCCGTTCCAGATCGGGTTCCAAGGGCGCTTCACGCTCGGCCCGCGCCGCGCCCACATTCCACGCTCGGAACGCTCGCCCATCCCCGCCTTGCGCTCGATCGTTGGTGAGCGCGCCGGCAAGCACCCCGATGCTGCCGCGCCGCTCCCCCCGCTCCCGGACTCTGTAACGTCACGCCCGGCCAGCCCGGCGAATCCCATCGCCTGGATCCTCGGACGGCGCGACTCGCTGGGCCTCACCGCCGATCAGATCGCCGCACTCCAGCCGATCGCCGACTCGCTCGACGCGCAAGTACACAACGGCGTCGACTCGCTGCGAGCTACTGCGACCGACGTTAGGCGCGCCCTTGGACGCGCGCGCGACTTGCTCAGGCCAGAGCAATGGAGCAAGCTCATGCAGTTGCTCCCCGAACTCGACGCGGGCGAGCGGTCTCCCACTCCGCAGCACTAGAGAGAAGCGCTGCACCAGTGTCGCGTGGCCCCGGGGGTCGGGCCGGGGCGACCGTTGCGCTCGCGCCAATGATTCCAGAAAGAGTGGAGGGCCCGCGTGGCGCGGGCGCCGCGACGCAGATCCACCGCGTGTGGTGGATGCGCGACGCACCAGGCCGCGAGATGGCCCGCGTGTTTCGTGCGGCTACGTCCCGCCACCCATGAGAGGTGCGGAACGTCACGCCGGCGTTGGTCACGAACGCATGACCGCGCCGTTACGCGGTTGGTACACGGCTTGCGGCGCTGACCCCGGACCAGGCGCAATGCCGTGCGGCTCAAAGGGAGGGAGCGGTGCGAATCGGGCTGTTGTTCGGGCGATCGTTCACCAACGAGCCCCACATGCCGGATGTGGTCCGGCTGCTCACACGGTGGGGTTCGAAGGCGACGCCGCTTCACCTGGGCGATGATCTGAACGACATCGCCCGCGTGCACCTGGACCACGACCTTTACGTCCTCCGGAGCCGCACCGACCTCGCCATGAGCGTCGCCGGGGACCTCCATCGCACCGGCGCTGCGCTCCTCAATCCTTATCCCGTCTGCGTCTTGCTCGCCGATCGAATGGCGACGTTCCGCGTGCTACGCGCGGCAGGCATCCGCGTGCCCGAGACGTTCGTCGCGTCGCACGTGAGCCAGCTCCTGCCGGCGTTGGAACAGGGCCCCTTGATCATCCGACCTCACAGCCGCTCGGGCCGGAGGAATGTCGCCCAGGTCGTCTGCGATGCCGCCGAGCTCGCCGCACTCGGGCCGCTCGAGGATCCCGTGTTCGCGCAGCGGTATTATCCCGCCGACGGACCGGAGCAGACGATCTACGCGGTGGCGGGCGAGTTGTTCGGCGTGTATCGGAGCGGGCCGACCCGCAATCCCCTGGAGCAGGAGCGCGTTGCGTTCACGCCATGCGCCGAACTCGCGGAGCTGGCGCGTCGCCTCGGCGTCGCGTTCGGGATCGATCTGTTCAGCGTGCGGCTGGTGGAGAGCGGGGGCCAGACATACGTCGTGGACCTGTCGAGTGTGCCGAGCCTTCGCGGCGTGCCCCACGCCGCGCGGCACCTGGCGGAGCACATCTACTGCGCTGCGCAGCACAAGCTCCGGGGCGAGCCCGTTCAAGCGACGACGAGGGCGACGGACGATGCCCTCGCGTTCCCGCGGCGCGCGCCGACGTCGTCGCGCGCCAGCGTACGGCCCGGCGGTGAGCCGGCGTCCCCGCGGGTCGCCCTGTACTCGCAGGGCATGATGGGATTCGGGCACATTCGACGCAACGCGTCGATCGCACAGGCGCTGCGGGCCTCGGCCCTGCAACCGGCCATCGTGATGATCGCCGAAGCGTGGCAAGCGGGCGCGCTCCCGTTGCCGCCGGGCGTGGACTGCTTGACCTTGCCGGCGATCCGGCGCGAGCCCGACGGCGCCTATAACCCGCGCTTTCTGCTGGACGTCTCCGACCGCGAGCTGATCCAGCTGCGCGCCGATGTGATCCACAGTGCGATGGAGGTATTCGAGCCCGACGTCCTGATCGTCGATTACCTGCCCCTGGGGGTCGCGAACGAGCTCGCGGGCACGCTCGAGCGGCTCGGCCGAGGGGGTCGCACCCGCTGCGTCCTGGGGTTGCGCGAGGTGCTTCAGGATGCCGAAACCGTACGACGCACGTGGTGTGACCGCGCGAACCTCCAGGCGATCCGGGACTTTTACGACGCCGTCTGGATCTACGGCGACCGCAAGGTGTTCGACTCGGTGACCGAGTACGGTCTACCGGCGGACGTAGCCGCGAAGGTGCAGTTCACCGGCTATCTCGATCAGCGCCCACGCCTCGAATTCGCAGGGGGGGCGACCGCGTTGCTGGCGACGCTGCCGCCGCACCCGGCGAAGCTGGTGCTCTGTCTGGTCGGAGGCGGCCACGACGGCGCGGTCCTCGCCGAGGCGTTTCTCCAAGCCACGCTACCCCCCGACACGACCGGCGTCGTGGTGACCGGCCCGCTGATGCCGGGTGCCAGGCGGGAGGACCTGCTGGCGCGCGGCCGGCGCAACCCCTCGTTCCGGGTGCTGGAATTCGTCTCGGATCCCACGCCGCTGATCGCGCGCGCCGACCGTGTCGTCACGATGGGCGGCTACAACTCGATGTGCGAGGTCCTCTCGTTCGCGAAGCACGCGCTGGTAGTGCCGCGCGTGCGACCGGAGTGCGAGCAATGGATCCGCGCCGAGCGTTGGCGTGCCATGGGCCTGGTGAACGTCCTGCACCCGGACGAGCTCACCCCGGCGGCGCTAACGGCGTGGCTCGCGCGTGACTTGGGACCGCCACCCAACACCGAGCGCATCGATCTCGGCGGCCTCGATCGCATCCCGCGGCTCGTCGCCACGTTGCTCGAGGGCGCGGCCGAGCCGGTCGCGGTGCACGCGTAGGGTCCTTCCTGACGGCGGTTCTGCGTGCGGCAAACCACAATGGAGAAACGAAGATGGGACGGATGAATTTGCTATGTGTGTGCACGCTCTCACTCACGGCGTGCAAAGGGACCGAGAACATCGCGCCGGTGTCGGGGGGTGGAGGGCCTGTGCCGCTGCTCGGGCACGTGGTAGTGGTGGTGGAAGAGAACGCTGACTATTCATCCGTGATCGGGAGCTCGGCGATGCCCTACTTGAACGGTCTCGCCCAGCGGTACGCACTCGCCACAAAATATTATGCGGTCACCCACCCCTCGATTGGCAACTACTTCATGATGACGGTCGGGGAAATCATCACGAACGATGACAGTTATTCCGGCATCGTGAGCGACGACAACATCGTGCGCCGGCTGGTCGCGGCTGGGAAGACGTGGAAGGACTATGCCGAGGACTTGCCGTCCGTCGGGTACACGGGGGGCAGCGTGGGCAACTACGCGCGCAAGCACAACGTCATCGCTCTGCTCTCAGACGTGGTGAACGACTCGGCCCAGCGTCGCAACCTCGTGCCCTTCACCCAGTTCGCGAGCGATCTCCAAGCGAATCGGCTGCCGGCGTATTCGTTCGTCGCTCCCAACCTATGCAACGACGCCCACGATTGCTCGCTCACGACCGCGGACCACTGGCTGCAGACGAACATCGATCCGCTGGTGCAAAGCGCCACGTTCCAGGCGGATGGGCTGCTCGTGATCGTGTTCGACGAGGCCTCGGGGTCCGACAATACGGATGGGGGTGGACACGTGGCCTGCGTGATCGTGAGCCCGAAGGCAAAGCGTGGCTACCAGTCGCAGGGCGTTTACACGCACGCGAGCCTGTTGCGGCTCACGGCCGAAGCGCTCGGCGTCACGCCGCCGAACGCGGCGGCGACGGCGCCAGACATGGGGGAGTTCTTCGCTTCGACGCCCTAATCAACCCCAGAGCAGCGTGACCACGGCCCCCGCCGGCAGCGTGTAGCGCAACCATCGCCCCGCCCACGTCACCGCGAACGCGCGGTCCGCGGCGGTGGTGTTGAGGACGATCAGGGCCTTCGAGCCGTCGTCCGCGTTGCGGAACGCCACACTGGCAAGTCCGTCCACGTCGGACGTGGAAGCGATGCGGCGGGCGCCGGGTCGCACGAACCGGCTGGCGTGCCCCAGCGCGTAGTACTCGACGTTGCGGGTTACCGCGCCGGTGGTCGACGCGATGGTGACCACGCCCCGGCAATCGCCGCAGCCACCGGTGTGCGGCCCGTGCTGCTCGTCGAGCGCCAGGTTCCACAGGATGACGCCCTTGGCCCAGCCGCGCGTCGCGCCGATGATCAGAGTCTGCACGAACCACTTGAGGTTGTCCGCGAAGGTCGGGGACCACTCGCCACCCGAGCATTCGGTGAAGTAGGCATCCTTCTCGGGGTGGGCCGCGTGCACCGTGCTCTGCGCGGACACGTCTCCGGCGTAGCAGTGCCACGCCACACCGGCGATGTAGCGTGGGGCCACGGAGTCGGCGAGCACCTGCAACGGCGACTGATACTGGTCCCAGTTGTGGTCCCAATCGAGGATGAGCGTGCGGATCCCGTTGCGCGTGAACAGCGGCCCGAGATGCGCGCCGATGAACTGGGCGCGAGCCGCCGCCTCGAGCCGCATGCCGGGGTAGTCCGCCGGCTCGTAGTTCGGCTCGTTCTGCACGGTGATGGCCCCGATCGGCACGCCCTCGGCTCGGTAGGCCTCGATGTAGCGGCGGAAATATTCCGCCAACGGTCCGTACGCCTCGGGGCGCAGCGTTCCCTGCATCAGGCTACCCGTGGTCTTCATCCAACCCGGCGGGCTCCACGGCGTCGCCATGATAGTGAGCTGCGGATTGATGGCGACCACGCTCTTCACGACGGGCAGGAGATAGGCGCGATTGGAATCGATCGAGAAGTGCGCCAGCGCCGAATCGGTCTCGCCCGGCGGCATGTCGTCGTAGCTGTACTGATGCAGCGAAAAATCGGAAGCGCCCATGGTGAGCCGGGTGAAGCTCAGGCCGATCCCGGGGTTGCGGCCGAACAACTCTTGCAGCAACGCCTCGCGCTGCGTCGCGGTCATGCGGTTTTCGATGAGCCAGGCGGACGCGTCCGTGATGGCGGCGCCGAACCCCACCATCGCTTGGTACGTCGTGCCTTCGTCGACTGTGATCGTGGCGATGGCTGGAGCAGGACCGGCGTCGAAATGGGCGTCGGGTTCGCGGGAGAGGAGCTTGGACCCCGTGCCGGTGGTCAGCCACACCTGGGCAGACGCGCCCTGCGGCGGCCCGGGGGACGGTTCCCCGGGCGCCACGTGCCCGCAGGCCACCAGGGCGGCCAGCACCCAGGCCGCCCGCCGCCTCACTGCCAACCCGGATTCTGCGTCAGGTTGGGGTTGATGTCGCGCTCAGACTGGGGAATCGGCAGCAGGTTGCTGGGCACACCGTGGATGGACGTCTCCCCGGGGACGAGCGTAAACATTTCTGTGGTCTTCGCACGGATCGCCGCGTCGAGCGTGCCCCAGCGCGACAGATCGAACCACCGCTGCCCCTCGAACACGAACTCGCGCCGCCGCTCCAGGCGCAGCGAGTCGCGGAACACCGACTGAGACAGCCCGGAAAACGCGGTGTCGATACCGGCGCGCGCCCGGACCAGCTTCAAGGCCGCTTCGGCCGTGCCAGCCGTTGCTGCACCACCCTCGTTCACGGCCTCGGCGTACATCAGCAGCACGTCGGCGTAACGCAGCACGATCCAGTTGTTCGACTGCCTAGCCCAGTCGCGCGCGGTCATGTTCTGCGTGTCCGTCTCATCCAGGTATTTGTCGAATGCGGGGCCCGGGGGCACGGCGAACGTGTCGGTGCGAGCCATGAGGTCCGTGTACGGCGACACCATGAACGTTCCGTGGTTGCCGCGTTTGTCGGCCGGCGCGAACAGGTTTTTGACGGACGGCGGGATGTACATCAGCCCATACGCGGCGCCGCCCGGATACCCTAACGGAAGGCTGAAGAGCGTGTGCACGCTTCCGGCCCCGACGTCGAGGGTGCCATCGTAGTTGATCTCGAAGATGCTCTCTTTATTGATCAGCTTTGTGGCGATCTTGAAGTTGTCCTTCCAGTTGGGAAGCAGCGCGTAATGGTTGCTCTGGATGAGCGACCCGGCCGTCTGGGCGGCATTCGCCCAGTCCTGCCGCGTCAGGTACACCTTGGCGAGCAGGGCCTGCGCGGCTCCGCGCGTCGCGCGGCCGATGTCGGCTCCGGTGTAGGACACGGGAAGCCCAGCCACGGCCTGCTGGAGGTCGCCGATGATCAGCGTATACACGTCCGCGAGCGGGTTACGAGACACCCTGAGCCCGTCGAGCGATTTCACCTCGTGCTCGAGCAACGGCACATCACCGAAGCAGCGGACCAGGTTGAAGTACGCGAGTGCGCGCAGGAACCGCGCCTCGTTGAGCAACCGGTCGCGCAACCCGGGATCCATCACGATCCCCGGCACGCGGTCGAGCACCGTGTTGGCGCGGTTGATGGTCCCATACATACCGCCCCACATGGAGCCCATCGGCCATTCGGTCGCATTGAAGATGTAAGCGGCCATGCGGTGGCCGTCGGACCCGAACTTAGCGCTCGCGAGGATGTCGTCCGTAGCCACGTCCGAGATGTACCAAAAGCCGAGCCAATACGACCACTTGGTGTTTTCGTACACAGCGTTCACCGCCGCGACGGCGTCGGACGACGTCTTGTAGAAGTTTTCGGGCGTCAGTACGTCGGACGGGTTCGGGTCCAGGAAGCTTTCGCATGACGTTGCGACGACGATCGTCGCCAGCATTCCGAGCAGTGAGAACTGTTTGGTCCGTCGCATGTGATTGCTCCGTTTGGCTAAAAGCCCGCCGTGAACCCGAAGGTGATCTGTCGCACTTGAGGGTACGTCCCGACGTCGATCCCCTGCGCGAGGTTCGTCGCGGCGTATTCCGTGACTTCCGGGTCGTATCCGGTGTAGTTCGTGACGGTGAAGAAATTCTGCGCGCTGACATACAGCTGCAGCCGGGTCATGGCCTGCAGGTGTACTGACTGGAGCCAGGCGGCAGGGACGTTGTAGGCCAGCCGGAGATTCTTGCCGCGGAGATAGGAGCCATCCTCGACGAACAGATCGGACTCGGTGCTCTCGAACGTGTTGCCGATCTTCGGGGCCGCGATGCCGCGCCCACCGGTCATCACGTCCTGCAGCTGGTTCGCGGTGCCCGCCGCTGCCGTCAGCAACGAGCGGTTGATGTTGTAGATCTTGTTGCCCACGGACCATTGCAGGAACACCGACAGCTCGAAGTTGCGGAACGTGAAGCGATTCGTGAGGCCACCCGTGTACTTGGGCTGCGCGTTACCGATGATCCTCCGGTCGGCGCCCGTAATTACACTGTCACCATCCAGGTCCTTGTAGAGTACGCGCCCGCTGTCCACCCCCGCGTACACCCAGCCGTAGAACGAGTTGATCGGCTCCCCCACCTTCAGGACGGTCGGATTTTGGTGGGGGCCGCCAGCCACGTAGGGATAGGCCCCCAAGAGGATGCTGTCCCCGCCGAGGTCGAGCACCTTGTTGCGATTCAAGGCGAGGTTCAGGGTCGTCTGCCACCCCAGCGCTCCTGTGAGGTTGGTGGTGGTGAGGCCTAGCTCGAAGCCGCGATTCTGGAGGCTGCCGATGTTCTGGAGCGACGTGCTGTATCCCGACGTCGAGGGAACAGGCACGTTGTATAACAGGTCGCGGGTTTTCTTGTAGTAGTAATCGGCCGTAACGGCCAGGCGGCTATCGAAGAGCGCGGCGTCCACGCCGAAATCCACCCCGTCGGTCGTCTCCCACTTGAGGTTTGGGTTGGCGAGGGTGTATGGCGCGAACCCGGTCGCCCGTAACCCACCAAACACGTTCACGGTGTTGTACAGCAGGGCGAGCGACTTGTAGTTTCCGATCTCCTGGTTTCCGGTCCGGCCGACGCTCGCTCGGACCTTGAGATCGTCGAACAGACCCAGTCGCTTGACGAACCCTTCGTCCGATGCGCGCCACGCGAACGCCGCCGAGGGAAAGAACCCGTAGCGGTGCCCCGCGCCGAAGCGGGAGGAGCCGTCCACGCGCGCCGAAACCGTGAACAGGTATTTGTCGGCCACGCCCCAGCGGACGCGGGAGAAGTACGACAGGAGCGACCAATGCGGGGCCAGGGTCGACACGCTGCGGAACGTCTGCGCCGCGTTGAGACCGTTCACACCGAGGGCATCGGTCGAGAAGGTTATCGCCGACCCCGAGATCTGCGCGGTGTTCGAGCGCTGCAGCGTCGTCCCGCCCACCACGTCGAGGCTGTGGCGATCGCCGAACCGCCGCTGGTAATGGATCGTGTTTTCGAAGGTCCAACTGAGCGTCTCGGACTCACCCCGCTGCCCCTCGCCGCCACTGTTGAGCCCCGGAAGCACGGTCGACGGCGAGTAGTAATCCTGCGCCGTGCTGAAGAAGTCCAGGCCCGCCGTGCTTCGAAGCGTGAGCCCCTCGCTGACGTCGTACTCGGCGAAGGCGTTGCCGATCACGCGGTTGTCGCGCTCCTCGTTGGTGATCTCCAGCGCCGTGGCAACGGGATTGGGGAAGGGCCGCCCCGTGAGCGAGTCGATGCCGGTGAAGTACTCGCCGGATGGGAGCTTGACGGGAAGCGTGGGTGGCGCCGTGAGGGCGTCCAGCATCACCGACGCCGCGCCGCCGTTCGGGAGCACGTGCGCATGCGAGTGACTCAAGGCCAGCCGATTCCCGATCCGGAACTTGTGACTGACGTTGCGATCGAGGTTCAGCCGGAACGACCCCCGGCTCAGATCGGACCCAATGACCACCCCATCGTTCTGCAGCAGGCTGCCGGACACATAGTAGGTCGTTCCGGCATCGCCGCCCGAGACCGACAGGTCGTAGTTCCGCATCGGCGCCGTTCGGAAGATGGCGTTCTGCCAGTCCGTCCCCGACCCGAACGCGGCGATCTGCGCTGGCGTGTACCACGCAGGCTGCCCCGCGTTGGTGTACGCGGTGTTCACCATCTGGGCGAACTGGGTCGCGTTCATCATCGGGAGGGTGCGCCGCACGTCCTGAATGCCGTAGTACGAGCCGAACGACACGGCATTCTGGCCCGCGCGCCCGTGCTTTGTGGTGATGAGCACGACGCCGTTCGCGGCGCGCGCGCCGTAAATCGCGCCCGCCGATGCGTCCTTGAGGATTTCGATCGATGCAATGTCCTCGGGGTTGATGGCGGAGATTGGATTCAACCCCCTCATCCCCTCACCCAGGATCTGACCCGGCGACGCGTCGTCCAGGTTGGTGGTCACGGGCACGCCGTCAATCACATAGAGCGGGTCATTGCTCGCCGAGATGGAATTGCCACCCCGAATTCGCACCATCACCCCCGCGCCGGGCTGCCCGCTCGACGAGACGACCTCCACACCGGCTGCCCGTCCCAGCAGCGCCTGGTCGACAGAGGTCACCGGCGCGGAGCTGACTTGGTCCGCCGTCACCGATGAAACCGCGCCCGTCAGCTCCCGCCGCTCCGTCGTGCCGTACCCGATCGCCACGACCTCCTCGAGCTGCGTGGCCTGCGGCGTCACCGCGAAGTCGACGGTCACCTCCTGGTCCGGCAGTACGGTGACCGGCTTGGTCACCGCCCGGTAGCCAATGCGCGTGGCCTTGAGCGCGTACGCCCCCGCCGGCACGTTCGCGATGCGATAGGTGCCGTCGTCGGTGGACCGGGCGCTCAACGCCGTACCCTCGAGCGCCACCGTTGCCACGCCGATCCCCTGCCCGCTCAGCGAATCGGTCACACGCCCCGCGATCGTCCCGGTCTGCAGTCCGTCCAGGGCCCCACGCTGCACGAGCGCCGCTTGTCCGTTGGAGGTGAGCACCACGTCGACGCCCGTGTCGTACAGCACGGCGCTCAAGACGGCCCCCACGGTGAGCTGGGAGGCGCTCAGGGTCACGCGCCGGTCCAATGGGACGACGGCCGCGCTGTAGGTCAGCCGCAGCCCCGCCTGCCGCGCGATGGTCGCGAGGGCGTCGCCCAGCGGCACGTCCCGCAGATCCAGCGAGATCGGCTGACGCAGTACCGCCGCCCCGCTCGCGTCCGTCCAGCGCGGCGCTGCGGCGCTCGAGCGACCGGTCGCCAGCGCCAGGAAGCGCGGGCCATCCGCGCCGACCGGCACACCATCGGTAGGATCCTGCGCTCGAGCGCTGCCCGTCTGCGCCGCGAGCGTGAGGCCCGCGACGAGGACGGCGACGATGCGCCAAGTGATTCGTGAATTGACGCGGATGTGCATACGCACGCTCCTGTTCCGCTACCTAGCCCTGTGAGACAGTGAGATCGTCACCGACCGCCCATGCCAGTCGTAGCGGGCACCGACGGCCGCGGTGATGAGTGTGAGGACCTGCGTGACCGGCTCGTCGCCGTACGAGCCCGTGACCGGTCGGTCCACGAGCGCCGGGTCCGCGATGCGGACGTCGAGGTCATACCACCGGCTCAGCCGCGCAGCCGCTTCGCCGAGCGGCACGCTCGTGAAGACCAGGCGGCCGCGAGTCCAGGCGAGCTCGTCGGCGACCCGCGCGCCGGGAACCAGCCGCACTGCGCCGGCTCGCGAACGAGTCGCCACCTGCCCCGCGCGAAGCGTGGTCGCCGCCAGGGCGACTGCTCCCTCGAGCACCGCCACCCGCTCGCGCGACGACTCGTGATAAGCCCGCACGTCGAACGCCGTGCCGACATCGCGGATCTCGCCCGCCGAGGTGTGCACCACGAAAGGCCGTGCGGCGTCATGCACGACTCGGAAATAGGCTTCACCTTCGAGCGACACCTTCCGTTCGCGCTCCCCGAAGCTGGCCGGAGCGCTCAAGCGAGTGTCTGCATTGAGAGTGATCTCGGTGCCATCGAGCAGGCGGAACACCGCGCGCCGCCCGGGTGGCGTCACATACTCGCGCATCGCGGGCGTTGACCTACCGCTCCGCGGAGCCCGAACGACCCACCAGACAGCGCCGGCGCCGATCACGACGGCGATGACGCCCGCTGCCAGTGCACCGGGCCTCGCCCACCTCGGTCGTTCGGCGGGTAGCCCGCGACCAGCCGCGAGCCGCGCCCAGGCGGCCTCCACGTCGAAGGGGGCGTCGAGACGCTCGACGTCCGCCTGCCATGCCGCGCGCAGGCCGGCGAGCGCGGTGCGACGCTCAGGGTCACCGCCCACCCAACGCTCGACTGCCGCGCGCTCTTCCGGCACGGCAGTGCCGTCCAGGTAGCGGCCGAGCGTCGTGGGGTCGAGCGAGCCGCTCGTGGTCATCAACCATATGACGCGCGAGCGGCGCAGTTACTTACCGGCGAGCGCCCTCAAGGCACGGTCGTGCGCGGACAGCAGGACGTGGGGATCGCGGGGATAGGTCGTGAACGTGGGGAGCACCTGCTGCAGGGCGGCCCGAGCCGCCTCAGGTTCGCGCCGCAGCCAGAGGGTGAACAGCGCGTAATCCTCGACTCCATCCCGGAACGCCTCCCAGCGCAGGCTCGAGCGCGGGCCTCGTCGGCCGGGGTACACGATGAAGTCGTCGCCCGGCGCGAACAGACCCTTGTTGGGATCGACGTCGTCCGGCCACTGGTTGTATCCCCAGTGCAAGAAGCCGCTGAGATCGTAGCGCCGCGCCACCCAGGGGAGCAGGCGGGTCTTGAGGAGCGGATAATCGATCAGGCGGTTCGGGTACGCGCCTTGGGGAAGCCAGGAGGTGTACGTCCATAGCTCGATGCCCGACCGCTGGCGGTCCCGATAGGTGCTGTCGTACCACCGGTCCAGGAAACTCTCTTCCACCACCCAGATCTCAAGGTCCGTGACGAGATCGGGCACCTGTATGGCGTCGATGCGTCGCAGCCGAGGAGCCGCGGCGTGCACCCGCTGCGACAGGGCGCGCCAGGAGGCGACATTCTCCTCCACCGGCTCGTCGGCGATGTGCAGGACGGCGTGCTCCGCCCATCCTTGCTGTAGCAGATGGCGCTCCAGGCTTCTTAGAAAGACCTCCAGCGGGACATCGGTGGAATCGTGCGTACCGGCGATCTGCGCTCGAGGGGGGGCCGGCTCGAAGGGGTTGGTCCACGCCCACGGCTCGGTGCGCCGGCCTACGTGCATCAATTCAATGTCGCTGAGGCCGGCGGAGTGAAACGTCCGCACCCAGCGATCGAACCGCTCGTAGTCGAACTTGAAGGAACCGCCCGCCCCCCGCGTCACGCGGACCAGATCCAGATCCGTTTCGAACATCGTCTGCCCGTGCGCTCGCATGTCGACGGCGTAGGCACGCAACAATTTCCAGTGCGCCTCGCTCCATGCGTCGACGTGGTGCTGCGTAGCGATGGCCTGGGCGCTGAACCAGTTGGTCTCGCGCAACGAGGGCACGCTGGGGAGGGTCACTGACACCACCTCCACCGTCAACAGGATCGAGCGCACGAACGTCGATCCGGCCCGGAGCGCCAGTGTGCCCTCATACACTCCCGGCCGGGCGTCTCGTGGCACATCCACTCGCACCAGTGCGGGCTGGCTCGCGTCCGGGCAGACCGTGATGGTGGAGTCCTCGAGCAACGGGTCGGGAAAATCGCCGGGGGCGCGGTGCACCAGCTCGGAGTCGGGCGTATGGTCCGAGTTCTTGGTCAACCGTGCGTACCCCACCCAGTCGCTACGCACGGCCCGGGCGGCGAGCGCACTGCCGCCGCGCGCCACCAGGGCCGAGGGTTCGAGCCGGAGGGAGTCGAGGCACGATCCGCGGGCCCGCACCACCACTTGCGCCGACTCGATCTCGCCGCGCGCCGCCGTCAGCCGGATGGCGGCGGCCGCATTCGCCGGCCGCACCGCGTCGCGCAGCACATTGTCGAGCGCGTGCGTGGTCCAGACGTCCACGTCACCCGTGACGACGGCCGCCTGCTTGTGCACGCGCACATCATCCACGCGCGGCGTTTGTAAGAACGCGGACGCGTCAAGCGCGAGCGCGAGCGCGACGCACCTGCCCGCAATGGAGGGAATCACCTCCTGCCTACATCGAGCGCAACGTCGCGCGCATGGCGGAGAGGGCCCGCGCGATGTGGACCCCCACGGTCTTGGGCGACATGGCCAGACGCGAAGCCACTTCGGCGTAGCTCAGACCTTCGGCACGACTCAACACGAAGGCGGCGCGCGTCCGCGGGGGGAGGGCCGCGATCGCCCGGTCGAGGCGATGCCGCAGCTCCGCCGCCTCGAACTCGGCGTCGGCTGCCGGTGCGGAGGTCGCGTACTCCGCCGCCGCGAGCAGGAGCGACGGAGCGGCTCGGCGCCGCACGGCGGCTCGCCGGAAATAACTCATCGCGCCACGCGACGCGGCGGCGTACAGGTAGTGGTGGAGGTCGCGCACCACCCATTGCGTCCGATCACCCCAGATGCGCGCGAACACGCCCTGAACCACGTCCTCGGCGGAATCGCGGCTGCCCAGGTAGCCCACGACATACCGGCAGAGGGGGCTATAGTAGGTGCGAAACAGTCGCTCGAAGGCGGCTTCGTCGCCACGCCTGATCCGCTCGACGAGGTCGCTCTGGTCGCTCGTATCGAGGGTGGGAGTGCTGCCACCCTGCTCGCCCGGGGGATGAAGCTGCAGGTGGAACGTCATTGACGCGTGGAGTCCGATGTCGTTGCGAGGACGTTGCGACAAAGGTACGACTCATTCGACGTTCTCGTAATAACAGCGTAGCGCCAATGTGTAGCCTCAACGCAACAGGGCGGCCGCCCGGTTTAGCTGGGTTTCTTGACGTTCATTTTGTCCAGGGCCGTGCGGAGCCCGTGTGCCAGCTTGAGCGCGTCGTCGTTCGCCCAGAAGTGCATGAAGAAAAGGTGCGGGCTGTCGGTCAGCATGTGACTGTGGAGGGCCGTGACGGCGATGCCGTTGTCATGGAGTGCCCTGATCACGGGGTTCACTTCGCTGCCGATAAGAACGAAATCGCCGGTGACCGCGGCCTTCCCGCTGCCCGTCGGCTGGAAGTTGATCGCCGTCGCAAGACCCATTGATGGAGGGATCTCGACTCGCTCAACGGTGATCTGCTCCGCCCGCGGCACGCCGACCTGATAGACGCCGCCGTTCACCTTTCCACGGTACGCGAGGGTCGCCGCGATTTGCGCTGTGTCGATGCCGAAGCTTCTGCCAGAGGCCGCCGCGGCAGGCGCGCCGAACGGCGTCTTGGAGAGGACGAGCGCGGCGTGGACGGCGGCCGCGAGCTTCGCCGGCACGCCGCGCGCACCGATGTGCATGTACATGACGTGTGGAGACTCATGCAATAGGTGATTGTGGAGCGCGGTCTGCTCGACGCCGCCCGCTTGAAGCTTGGCGAGCACGGGGGTCACCTCGCTCTCGAGCAGTACGAGATCGCCCATGAGCATCGCCTCGGTGTCGCTCACCTGCTTGAACGCGACCCACGAGCCGAGCGCGAGCGCCGGTTTAACGGCGATGCCTCCCACGGTGACGTGCAGGTCGCTGCGCGGCAGCCCGAACTTATAGGCGCCATCCGGCTGTGGCGCGCCGGCCTTGCCCAGCTGCTGGTCCACGTGCTTCCAGTCGATGGGCGCGAGGGTCTGTGCCGAGGAGTCGCGCGTTGCTGCCAGAACGAGCACCAGCGCCGTCACGCTGCAGATCTCGACCCGCATGTCCACCTCCTGGAAGGACCGCTATCCCAGTAGCTTGCTCGCTGAATTGTGCGCGGATACACTTGTGATAGTCAAGCGATTCGTCTGCGACACACATGCCGACATCCCCTGCGCCCCGCTGGGTGCTGCTCATCCACCAGATCCCGCCCAAGCCCGACTACTTCCGGGTAAAGGTCGGGCGCAGGTTGCAACGGCTCGGCGCCGTCGCGATCAAGAACTCGGTGTACGTCCTCCCCCGCTCGGACGAGACCGTCGAGGACCTCCAATGGCAGACGCGGGAAATTGTGGCCGGCGGCGGGGAGGCGTCGGTGTGCGAAGCCAAGTTCGTGGATGGCTTGGGTGACACCGAGATCGAGGCGCTGTTCCGCGCCGCCCGGGACGACGATTACCGCGAGATCGTGGCGGCCGCGCATCGGCTGCTCAAGGCGCTGCCGAACGGCGGGCGACGCGGGCGGAACGCCGGCCGAGGTGAGATCGACGCCGATTTCAATCGGCTCAAGCGACGCCTCTCGGACGTGGCCGCCATCGACTTCTTCGGGGCTCCTGCGCGCCGGGATGCGCACGAGGTACTCGCAGGAATCGAGGCCCGACTGCGTCCTTCCGCCGCCAGCGCACCCGCCTCACCCGCCCCAGCAGCGGCGCCACACGGAGCGATGTGGGTGACCCGGGTGGGCGTGCATGTGGATCGCATCGCCAGCGCGTGGCTCATTCGCCGGTTCATCGATCCCAGGGCGCGCTTCAAGTTCGTGGCCCCCGGAGGTTACCGCCCGCGCCCGGGCGAACTCCGCTTCGACATGTTCGAGGCCGAGTACACCCACGAGGCAGACGCTTGCACGTTCGAGACCCTCGTGGCCCGCTTCGGTATCGGCGAGCCCGCCATTCGGGTCGTCGCCCAAATCGTGCACGACATCGACTGCAAGGACGGGAAGTTCGGACGGCCCGAGACGCCGGGGATCGAGCGCCTCATCGCGGGCATCGCGCAGCAGCACGCGGACAATACCACTCGACTCGACGTGGGTGCCGCGCTGTTCGACGCCCTGTACGCGGCGCTGACGGCTCCCCGGAGCGCTCGAACGCCGGCGAGAAGACGGAGAGCCTCGCGACGTTGACGACAGGCCCCAGCCTGCGCGCAATTGTCGTCTACTTCCTGCGCCTCGGCACGCTGGGGTTCGGCGGGCCAATCGCGCTTGCCGGGCACATGCAACAAGACCTCGTCGAGCAGCGTGGGTGGATCACCCCTCGGGAATACAAGGATGGCCTGGCGTTGGCTCAGCTCGCGCCCGGGCCCCTCGCCGCACAGCTCGCCATGTATCTGGGCTTGGTCCGAGGCGGGGTGCTCGGCGCAACCCTCGTTGCGCTCGCGTTCATCGGTCCCTCCTTCCTCATGGTGCTCGCGCTTTCGGCGCTCTACGTCCGGTTCGGCGGGCTGGCGTGGATGCAAGCCGTCTTTTACGGCGTGGGTGCCGCCGTCATTGCGATCATTGCTCGAAGCGCACTCAAACTGGTGCGCACGACGCTCGGGCGGGATCGGTTGCTGTGGCTCCTGTTCGGCGTCAGCGCGCTGGTAACGGCCTGGACGGAGTCGGAGATCGTGTGGGTGTTCGTGGGGTGCGGCTTGGTACCGCTTCTCGCCCGGGCCTGGCGTGCGAAGGCAGCGCGATCGACCGCACTGATCCTGGCACCGTGGCCACTCGGCGCGCTCGGCGCCCTGCTTTTGTCTCCACCCTCCGTGGGGCTGCTCGCGACTCTCGTCGGCTACTTCGCCGCCGCGGGCCTGTTCGTATTCGGCAGCGGCCTCGCCATCGTACCATTCCTGCACGGCGGGGTCGTCCTCCAGTACCACTGGCTGACGGAGCGGCAGTTCCTCGATGCGGTGGCGGTTTCGATCATCACCCCCGGCCCGGTAGTCATTACGGTGGCGTTCATCGGATACCTCGTCGCAGGTCCCTTAGGGGCCACGGCAGCCGCGGTGGGTGTTTTCCTGCCGGTGTATCTGATCACGGTGCTCGCGGCTGGTTACTTCCGACGGGTCGCGGACAACCCGCGCGTGAAGGCGTTCGTGGACGGTGTGACGGCAGCGGCGACAGGGGCGATCGCCGGCGCCGTCATCGTGTTGGGGCGCCGCGCGCTCAGCGACGTTCCGACGGTGCTCATCGCGGTCGCGACTTTGGGGCTCCTCCTCGCCCCCAAGAGAGTTCCCGAGCCCGTGCTGATCCTCACGGCGGGCCTCGTGGGGTTAGCGCTGAAGGGCGCCGCACCAGCGGTTGCACCGTGAACGCGGTCGCACGCGGGGCAATCGCGCTGGCGCTCAGCGTTCCCACCGCGGCCGCATCTGCCCAACAAGCCAACGCCCTCGATACAGCCGGCGCGAGGGGAAGGTCCCCGACCAGCGAGACCATTCGCGCCACCGTGATCCTCGGGGCGGTGACGCTCGACGGCCGATTGGACGAGCGGTTCTGGACGACCGCGGACTCCATCGACGAGCTGCGCCAGCGAGAGCCGGTCACAGGAGCGCCCGCCACCGAACGCACCGTCGTCAAGGTGGCACACGACGCCCAGGCAGTCTACGTGGTGGTGCGTTGCCACGACTCCAACATGCGGGGGGTGCGGGCCAGCCAGCTCCGTCGCGATGCCGACCTCTCGAGTGACGACAACGTGCAACTCCTGATCGACAGCTTCGACGACCGGCGTAGCGCCTTCGTGTTCGCGACGAACCCGAACGGCGCTATGTGGGACGCCCAGTTCTCAGGCGTGGACGACGTGAACGAGAACTGGAACGGCGTCTGGGACGTTGCCGTAACGCGGGACAGCGCAGGTTGGACCGCCGAGTTCCGCATCCCGCTCCTCGCGCTCCGGTTCCACGCCGGCACCAACCCGAGGTTCGGGTTCAACGTCCGCCGTTTCATCCGCCGCAAGAATGAGGAGGACCTGTGGCGCTCGTACGGCCGCGCCCAGGGGCTCTACCACCTGGACCAAGAGGGAGAGCTTGTGGTCCCGGGCGAGCTGCAGCGCCCCCACGACGTCGAAGTGTACCCGTACCTCCTCGGGCGCGCCGTGGAAACCGAGCACGATAGCCTTGGGAGCGAGACCACCGGCGGCTTCCTCGGCGGGAAGACAGGGCTCGACGCCAAGCTCGGAATCACGCCGACGTTGACTGCGGACATCACCGTCAGCACCGACTTCGCGCAGGTGGAGGCCGACCAGCAAGTCATCAACCTCACGCGATTTCCCTTCTTCTTCCCCGAAAAGCGCGAGTTCTTCCTCGAGTCGGGCAGCCTCTTCGACCTCGGGAGGCCTGGAGTCGTGCAGCTGTTCTATTCGCGCCGCGTCGGGCTCGACACCAGCGGCGCGCCGGTGCCGATCGTCGGGGGTGCGCGCCTGTACGGGCGGCTCGGTCCCTGGAAGCTCGGGATCCTCGACGCGCAGACAGGTGGCGGCGAAGACGCCAACGACGCCGTCGTTCGAGTGCAACGTGATCTGTTTGACCGCTCGTACATCGGGGCGATCGGGACCGTCCACGCGGCACCACGCGGTCAAGGTGTTGCCCGAGCGGGCGGCGTAGACCTCGACCTGCCGCTCGTCGTCCACGGGGCCAACCTCGAGCCCAAGGTGTGGATCGCGGGCAGCCAAACGCGGGGGGTAGCGGGAACTCCCCTCGTGTGGCGGATTTCCACGGACAACCCGAACGACTTGTTCGACAACTTCGTCGCGCTGTACCGCATCGACTCGGCGTTCGCCCCGCCGCTCGGCTTCGTCCGCCGCACAGGCATTTGGGAGACGACCGGGCACGTGGACTTCACGCCGCGGCCCGGGGGAGACGGCGGGGGCTTGCTGGGGATCCGAAAGCTCGACTTCACGTTCCCCATCCCGAGTTGGGACATCATCGCCAACGAGACGGGCTCGGTCTTCCGGAGCGCGGATTGGCAGACGGCACGGTTCGAGTGGCGGGTGTTCGGCGGCGATCGACAGAATGGCGATCACTTCGAGGTCAACTTTCAACGGTTGATGGACGCGCCCACGGATACGTTCACGATCTTCCGGGGCGTGGTGGTACAGCCCGGCCGCTACTGGTGGTCTCGCTCCGAGCTCCAGTACTCCATGAGTCCCGGGAGGCCGCTGAGCGTCGGAGCGTTCGTGAATTGGGGGCAGTTCTACGGCGGTCACAGCACAGATCTCGAGCTCACTGCCGCGTGGCGCGGCGGGGGCCACATCATCGTGAGCACCGCCCTGACCCGGACGACAGCGCAACTGCCGGTCGGGGCGTTCACGGCAGTCCTGTCGGCGAATCGCGTGGAGTACGACTTCGACACCCGCACCAGCCTGCTCGCGTTCGTCCAATACGACAACGAGACTCAGCGCGTCGATTTCAATGTGCGGTTCCACTGGATCCCCGTCATCGGGGACGACGTCTTCCTCGTGTGGAACTCCGGGTACACCACCGATCCGCTCGCCCGGTTTCGCTTCCCCGACACGCGAGCACTGTCCCGGCCGCTCAACGGGGCCTTTGTCGTGAAAGCGGTGCATCGTCTCACACCCTAGGGGGGACCCGATGCTCGGACTTACACTCGTCGCGTTCATGCTCCGGGGCCTCGTCAAGGCTCCAGCGCCCGTTTGCACCCTCGGCGGCCCACCGGTCGAAGCACGCTGGTCGGGTACCGTCCCACCGGCGTCGACGGCCGCCCCGCCCGTCCGCGTGGTGACCGACGTGCCGCTACCGGGGAGCGCTTCCCGGTTCGACTACCAGAGTCTCGAGCCTGCCTCCGGGCGACTGTTCATCTCCCACATGGGCGCTGGACAGCTCGTGGTCTTCGACGTACGCGCCGTACGGGTCGTCGGCAATTTGGACGGCTTTCCCACGGTGACCGGCGTTCTAGCGGTGCCGGTCGAGCACCGGGCATACGCGTCCGCGACGGGTGACCACGCGGTCGTGGTCGTGGACGATTCCATGCTCCAAATCGTCGCCCGAGTGCCGGGACCGCGGTTCCCGGATGGGATCGCGTATGCTCCCGACGTGCGACGCGTGTTCGTCTCAGACGAGTCCGGGCGGCGGGACTTTGTTATCGATGTGACCACGAATGCCGTGGTTGCACAAGTCGAGCTCGACGGGGAAGCGGGCAACACCCAGTACGACGCCGGCTCGCACTGCGTCATCGTGGCGGTCCAGACGGCGAACCAAGTGGCGGTGATCGACCCGGCGACCGCCACGATCGTGCGTCGTATCACGCTCGAGAGGGCGGTGCGCTACCCGCACGGTGTGTACATCGACGCGCCGCACCGCCTGGCGTTCGTCGCCGGGCAGGAAAGCGCCACACTGGGTGTCCTCGATCTCAAGACGCTCGAACTGCGGCAGGTACTGCCGATTGGGAGCGATCCCGACGTCCTAGCCTTCGATCCCTCCCTGGGCCGGTTGTACGTGGCTGCAGAGTCCGGTGTGGTTGCGGTGTTTGCGGAACGCGATGGATCGCTCACCCAACTCGGCTGGTATCGGGCCCCGCGAGCGCACACGGTCGCCGTCGACCCCACGACGCACCGAGTGTACCTACCGCTCGCCGACGTGAGCGGTCATCCCGTCCTCCGAGTGCTGGTGCCGAGCGTGGTGAACGTTGAATCCCGCTTCATCGAAGCACCTCCCTCACCGTAGCCTCACCGGCACTACCGCTCCTGCTCCCCGACGCGCCGAGGTGAGTGCCGCCTCGACCAGCGCGTGCGTGCGCGCCGCGTCCTCTAGCGGCACCGGCGGGGCCCGCCCGGCGCGGATGGCACGACCGAAGGCGCCGAGGGCCAGGGGAACCGTCGGCGTTGCGGGCACGACCCACTCGCGCTGGCGCGACCGACGCGTGGCGGAGCCGCCCCAGGAGACGGTCAACCTCCCCGTCACGAGGTCCGCGCGCACGATCCCGCCGTCGCACACGGCTTCAATCACGTGACTCAGCCCAGCGCTGACCTTTCCCACGCTCAGCGTCGCGGTCGCACCGCCATCGAGCTCCACGCGAATCAACGCGACATCCGTGAGGCGGGGATTGCGCACCCGCCAGGCGAGGCAGCTTACGCGCCGAGCCTCGCGGCCCGTGATGAACCGGATCAGGTCGAGACCGTGGGTAGCCGTTTGGTGGAGGATGCCGCCGGGCCCGTGCGCTGCCTCGCTCTCCCAGCGCACGCCGCGATTCGGCAAGTGTTGGACGCAGTGCAGCGTCCGCACCGGTCCCAGCTTGCGGACTTCCTGCAAGAGGGCCCGCACCCGGGAGTCGAAGCGCAGCGTGTGAGCGACCATCGCGGGCACATGCGCCCGGCGCACGGCCCGCAGGATGCGCCGTGCGCCGTTGGTCGTCGCGGCCAGCGGCTTCTCGAGCAGGATCGCCTTGCCGGCCCGCGCGGCGGCTGCGACGATCGGAGGGTAGAGCCCTGGTGGCAGCACGACGGCGACGATGTCGACGTCTGGCCGCTCGCATAGCGCAATCGGTGAGGGCGCGAGCGCGACACCGTAATGGACCGCGTCGCGGCGACCGGCGGCTCGATCGCGTCGCCACACGGCCACCAGTCGCGCCTCGCGTATTTCGCCCCTCGCGAGATGTTCGGCGTAGCGCCGGCCGTGCCGGCCGAGGCCGAGGAGGCCGACTCCCAGAGAGCGAGGCATTGGGCGGACAGGATACGGCTGCAGGTCGAGGGCGTCAAAGGGGCGGCGGACGGCGGCCCTCGCCACCTGCTGCGGCAGCGCAACGTCCCTGAGGGGGTTGAGGCGCGTTTCTCCTCGGCTCATTTGTTGCGACCAGTCCTCACCGACCCGGTCCTGAGCGTCTCGTCATGCGCGTGGCTGGCGTCCTCCTCCGCTCCGCCGCGCCCGTCGGCCGTGGTCTCATCCTGGCAACGGGCGCACTCGCACGGCGCATTGAGCGCCTGGTCTTCTGCACGGTCGTGCTCGCTGGGTTGAGTTGTAGCGGCGACCGTTCCACCGGCCCCGACCCGGTGGCGTACGTCACCGTCTCGGTCGTGGGTGACTCTGTGCTGCTTCCAACCCAACGAACGCTGCTTGTAGCGTCGCCCAAAGATGCCCTCGGCAAGACCCTAACGGACCGCGCCATCGAATGGAGCAGCTCCAACCCTGCCGTCGCCACGATCGTTCAGACGGGGTGGGTTACGGCGGTCGGCCCGGGGGACGTCATGCTCGCAGCCGTGAGCGAGGGCCAGGGCGGCATCGCACGCCTGCACGTGAACCCCGTCCCGGTTGCCTCGGTGACAGTCGCCGTGCAGGGCGACAGCGTTATTGAAGATGGGACCACCCGGCGGTTGAACGCCGCCGCGCTCGATTCCGTCGGGGACACACTAGCGGGCAGACCGTTCAGGTGGTCGAGCTCGGATCCCACGGTGGTCACGGTGACGAACAATGGCCTCGTACGCGGCGTGTGGGTTGGCAGCGCCCGCATCACTGCGACCACGGAAGGCCGGTCGGGCAGCGTCGGATTGCGCGTCGTCCAGCGTCCCGTGGCAACGGTGACGGTGACCACGAGCGGATTCGATGCCCTCTACGGCCCGCAGGGCTCGCTCCGATTGGGCGTGACGCTCCAGGCCGCGAACGGCGATACGCTGAACCCGGTGCACCGGCCGGTGACCTGGAGCAGCTCGAACGTCAGTGTGGCGACAGTGGATTCGACCGGCGTGGTCACCGGTGTGAGCCCTGGGCCGGTGACCATCAGCGCCACTCGCGAAGCGCATACGGGATCAGTGAACCTCACCGTCCTCCCCGCTGCGACGTCGAACTGGGCCGCAGCGAGCGAGTGGGTAACGTACCAGGGCAATGCCGAGCACACCGGCCACGTCGCGGCGAGCGCCGACCCACGCGCGTTCCGCGCGCGCTGGACTAAGGTGGTGCTCGCGGGGGCGCGGCTCAGTCCCGCCGTGGCGAGCGACGGGCGCGTGTTCGTGGCGACGGAGACATACTTCGCTACGCAGATCCTCGCCGCACTCGATGCTGCGACGGGCCAGTCGCTCTGGACCCAGAACTTCGGCCCCATCCACGGGGTCCATCAACCGGCCGCCGGCAACGGCCGGGTGTACGTCACGACCAGCGGCCAGACCGACTCGTACCTGTACGCGTTTGATGCTGCGACGGGAGCCCGAGCCTTCCGCTCCCCATACGGAAATCAGTGGGAGCGATACTACGCGCCCATCGTGACGCCGGACGCCGTGTATCTCGCGGGCGGCTATTACGGCGGCATGTATCGGTTCGACGCCAACTCCGGAGCGCAGGTCTGGTTCTTCCAGACCAACCAGTATGACATGTGGACACCGGCGCTCCGGGACACCGTTGTCTATTCGTACACCGGCTCGTACTCGCCGAAGGTAACGGCCAATAGCGCGACCAGCGGCGCCCTCCTGTACGCAATCCCGGATTCGAGCTTCAACTGGAACGGGTGGAGCATGAACACCGCACCGGTGCTCGGCTCGACCAACGACCTCCTCGCGACGCAAGCCAACCGCTTGGTGGCTTTCGATCTGGGGACCCGTACCGTTCGTTGGCAACGGATCGATCATTTCAGGGGCACGGTATCCGTTGCCGGCGGTACACTGTACGTGGTGAACGGCGACGGAGTCGAAGCCCGATCGGAGACCGATGGCGCACTTCTCTGGGGCTGGCAGGTCCCGGCAGGAGCTGGCACGTTCGGGGGAACGCTCGCCCTCACGGACAACCTCCTCTTCGCCAGCACCGAGTCACACACTTACGCACTCGACCTCCAGAGGCGGGCGGCGGTGTGGAGCTACCCGGCGGGCGGGAGGCTTTCGATCAGCAGCCAAGGCATTCTGTATATCGCGCAGGCGAACGGCACGCTCAGCGCGATCGCGATGCAGTAGTAGTGCAGTAGTAGTAATGAAGGAGGGTGGCGGTGATCCAATGAGCTCATCTCTGCGTGTGCCCGTGCCCGGGCCTCGCGTTCTTGTGGCGCGGCTGGCGCCCGCTCTGCTCGCGCTGTCGTGTCATGGAGAGGCGACTGCTCCTGCTCCACCTGCGCCGCGCCTCACGATCGTGGCAGGGGATCAGCAGCAGGCGACCGTTTGTGCGGCCGTGGCCGTGGCCCCCGCCGTCCGCGCCGACAGCGCGGGCACGCCCCTGGTGGGCGTGCAAGTGAGCTTCACGGTGACCGCCGGAGGGGGGACGGTGACGGGGAATACCGCCGTGACGGATGCCGCGGGCGTGGCAACCGTCGGCAGCTGGACGCTCGGTGCCGGCGCAGGGGCGAACAGGTTGACGGCGCGGAGCCCGGCCGTGGCGACCGTCGACACGTTCACGGCGTCGGGGCACGCCGAGACCGTCCTCCACAACGTCATTATCTACACGAGTGAGGCCGCCGGTCTTCCGGCCGTCGAGGTGGTTCGGCCCGACGGCTCCTGCCGGCGGCGGATCACGACGGATGGCTTCGCATATGCCGCGCCGGCGATCTCCCCCGATGGACGGCGCATCGCCGTGGGGCGCTACGTCAATGGGTGGGACGGGATCTGGCTCTTGAACGTCGACGGGACCGGCCTCACGCGGCTGGTAGGGCGCTCGGGGGCGACGGTGCTCTGGCGTGGTCACCGGACGGGGCGACGATCGCGTTCGAGAGCCAGGACTCCACGGCCTTCGGCATGATCGACCGCATCTTCCTTGTCAAAGCGGACGGTACCGGCCTGCGGCGGCTCACGCTTGAGACCCCCGACTACTCCTTCGACTTCGGACCCTCGTGGTCCTCCGATGGCACGCGCATCGTTTTTTCTCGGACCGGCGAGCTGTACGTCATCAACGCGGATGGCACGGGTCTGACCGACCTGCAGAGTCATGGCGAGTATCCATCCTGGTCCCCGGACGGCGCTCACATTGTCTCGGGTTGGGGGTCGACGTCTACGGGGCGGTGGCTCCTCACCATGGTCAATGCGGACGGTACGAACCCCGTCACCGTCACGCAGGACACCGTGCAGCTGGGTATGCCGCGTTGGTCGCCGGACGGTGGCTCGCTCGTGTTCTACGAAGTCCTGGGCACGGCGCCGAATCTGATCTTTCAACTCTTCACCATCCACGCCGATGGAAGCGGGAAGACGAAGCTGAGCGCGGCCGCCGTCAACGAAGGCTGGCCCAACTGGGGCCGGCTGCCGTGACATGAGCGCGGGGGATAGAGGCCTGCAGAATGCGCCCCAGGACGCCCGTTACGTCCCCCCATGCGCGGGCGGCGCCACACGCACCGGCGACGCCTGATTGGTCGTCGTCCCGTCACCGAGCTGGCCGTGGTAGTTCCAGCCCCAGCAGTAGGCTGCGTATCGACTCGTGACCGCACATGTGTAAACACCGCCGGTTCTCAGCGTGGCGACGGTGAGCCCCCCCTCAGCCAGGGTCTTCACCAGTGCTGGCATGGATCGATCGACCGCCGTTCGGTCGCCGAGCTGGCCAGCAGAGTTGCTCCCCCAGCAGAACGCCGCGCCCCCGGTCGTGACGCCGCAGGTATGCGCGTACCCCAGACTCACCGTCGCGAAGGTGAGCCCTCCCACGACCGCCACCGGGCTCGTTCGACTTGATTCGAATGGTTTTCCGTCACCAAGCTCGCCGCTGACGTTTTGGCCCCAGCAATAGGCCGCGCCTGCGGTCGTGACCCCGCAGGTATGGAAGGGTCCGACGCTCACCGTCGCGAACGTGAGTCCGCCCTGGACCGCCACGGGACTCGACCGATTAGTCGTGGTTCCGTCGCCGAGCTGACCCGCGTGGTTGCCCCCCCAGCAGTACACCGCCCCACCGGTCGTGACGCCGCAGGTATGCCCCAACAGCGTGCTCACCGTCGCAAAGCTGAGCCCGCCTACGACCGCTACGGGGCTCGTTCGACCGATCGTGCTTCCGTCGCCGAGCTGACCAGCGTCGTTGGCTCCCCAGCAGTACACCGCCCCAGCGGTCGTGACGCCGCATGTGGAGGCTTCCGCGGGGATCACCGCGGCGAAGACGAGCCCGCCCGCGACTGGTGTCGGCGTCAACCGATCCGACGTGGTCCCGTCGCCGAGCTCGCCGCTGGTGTTTCGCCCCCAACATTACGCCGCGCCCCCGGTCGTGACACCGCAGGTGTGCCAGCCCCCGGGATTGACCGCCGTGAAGACGAGCCCGCCCGCGACTGGCACCGGCGTCAACCGATCGAACGGCGACGCCGTTCCGCTGCCGAGCATCCCAAAGACGTCATCGCCCCAGCAGTAGCCTTGGCCAACGGTTGTCACGCCGCAGGTATGCGTGCCCCCGCCGCTCACAGCAGCGAATGCCAGAGTGATTGGAAACGGGGTGCTCACTGCCCCCGTGAGACCGGGCGCGCTCGCACTAAGGGTGTAGCCACTTCCCGGACGGTTGATGAGAAGATCACTGAAGGTGGCGATCCCTTGGACTGCCGTGACGGTGAGCGTACCCGAAAGCGTCGCGTTGTCAGGGTTCGCTTCGAGTGCCAGCGTGACTGGGTCCTTCGACGTCGTCACAGTGTTGCCGGAGGCGTCCCGCACGGCGACCTGCACCATCGGGATTGCCTGCGCGTCCGTGGTCACGGTCGGCTGCACGATAAAGGCCAACTGCGGCGGTGCCGGTCGCGTCGGACCTTTCTCAGTACCACAGCCGATGATGCCGGCGGCCAGAGCAGGAAGGACAACGAGGACAAGACCGAAGCGCGTCGGGCGGGTGTGTCCATAACGCGTCATGGGACCTCCGAAGTGGATCGGCTCATGCGAGGTGGCCCGCGGCGAACCTGCAACAGATCGAACTCAGACGCTACCGGCGCTGCATTTCGGGTGCCAAACCCCTTCCGAGCGCACCCCGCGCGGCAGACCCGCATTGAGTCGGAGCACCGATCCTCACAGGGCGGTCCCGCGTCTGGGACCGCGGAAGGAAGTGCGGTGAAGACGGTGACTTCGGGAATCGGGGCGCCGGGATTTGAACCCGGGACCTTCTGGTCCCAAACCAGACGCGCTACCGGACTGCGCTACGCCCCGAGGAAGGCCGGGTGACGCACAACGGTTGACACGCAACAGTATAGTCGCTAGGACGGCCCAAACACGCTACGGGCGGAAACGCTTGAACCCGGGCCGGATCTGGTCGAACGTAGCGAAGATCGGAATCAGCACCAGGATCGCAAGCGCAGTAGTCACCATGGCGCCCACCACCACGCGGGCCAGCGGTTGCTGCGCCTGGGCGCCGATCCCCGTCGAAATGGCCGCCGGCAGCAGCCCCAACCCGGCCGCGAGGCACGCCATCAAGATCGGGCGCAACTCGAGCATAGCACCCTCGGTAACCACCGCCACCGGCCCGGAAGGGGCGAGGCCCGCCTCGCCAGCATGGTCATGCGAGCGCCCTTGCGCGGCGCGGCGCCCTACCCGCCGGATGCCCGAAAGAAACACGCACCCACCCAATGTTCCGACGCCGAGCGCCGACGTGAAGCCGACGGCGGCGGAGATGCTGAACGGCGTCCCCGTGATGAGGAGAGCGAGCACGCCTCCAATGGCCCCGAACGGCAACGCGCCGAGGACGATCAGCGCGTCGCGCCACGAGTTGAACAGCGTGTACAGCAGTCCCAGAATGATCAGCAGGCTGACCGGAATGACCACGGCCAGCCGACGCTGCTCTTTCTGGAGGCTCTCATACTCTCCTGCCCACTCGTAGTGATAACCCGGCGGAAGATGAATCGACGCCGCCAGCCGCGCCTGTGCGTCCTCCATGGTCGACGCCAAGTCGCGTCCGCGGACGCTGAACTTGATGGGGATATATCGCTGCCCGTTCTCCCGGTAGATCATGAAAGCGCCTGACTTTAGCTCCACCCGTGCCACTTGGCCCAGGGGTACCTGACTGCCCTCCGACGTGGGGAGCAGGATATTGCGTATGGCTTCCGGTGTCACACGATACGCGGGATCGTACCGCACTACGAAGTCGAAGCGACGATCGCCTAACAGAATCTGCGTCGCGGTCTGGCCGCCCACGGCAGCCTGTACGGCGGCGTTGACGTCCGCGGCGGCCATTCCGTAACGCGCGCTCGCCTGACGGTCGACCGCGATCACCAGCGCGGGCTGTCCGGTTTCCTGGAAGATCGCGAGGTCCTGCACACCCGGCACGTGCGCCATGGTGTCCCGGATCTCGGCGACCCGCTGTGCCAGCACGTCGATGTCCTCGCCGAACAGCTTGAGTGAATTTTCACCCTTCACGCCCGACATGGCTTCTTCAACGTTGTCCTCGATGTTCTGGGAGAAACCAAACGCGATACCGGGGAATTGGCTCAGCTTCGCGTTCATGCGGCGGATCAGCTCGGGCTTCGTGAGCCCATGCGGCCACAGCCACGCCGGCGACAGCTGCACGTGGAACTCGATGTTATTGAACGTGACGACGTCCGTACCGTCATCGGGTCGTCCTACCTGCGACACGACATGGGTGACCGCTGGAAAGCCCAGCAGGATGTGCCGCATTTCATGCGCGAGGGCCGACGAGGATTCGAGCGATGCATCGACCGGAAGCGTCGCGCGCACCCATAGATCTCCCTCCTCGAGCTTTGGCATGAACTGTCCGCCTACGAGCTTGGTCGAGAGCACGGTGACCAACAGCGCCGCGCCTGACACTCCCAGCACCAGGTCGCGCTTCGCGAGCACATGCGGCAGGAGCCGCCCATAGGCGCGACGGAACCAACCGGTCGCTCGGGTCTCCCTCGGCTCGCTGCTGGCGCCCGGAGCCGTCCACGAGGCCAGGACCGGAGCGAATAGCAGGGCGAACAGCAACGCGCCGACCAGCGCGAAGCCGTAGGTAAGTGACATCGGCGCAAAGATCTTCCCGGGCACCCCACGCATAGTGAAGAGCGGCAGAAATGCCACCAGGATGACCACGGTCGAAAACAGCACGGGCTTCGCAGCGTCCGCCGTGGCCGCCGCGATGACGTCGAACACAGCCTCGCCAGGCCGCCGCCCCGACAACCGGCGATGGATGTCCTCCACGACCACGACCGCCGCCTCCACCAGGATGCCGAAGTCGATCGCGCCGATGGAGATCAGGTTGGCCGAATTCCCGGTCGCGACCATGATACCGAAGGCGAATAGGATCGATACCGGGATCGTGAGCGCGACGATGAGAGAGACCCTCACGTCACCCAGGAACACGAGCAACAGCCCCGAGACAAAGGCCAGTCCCAGGATCACGAGATGCTGCACGGTCCGAGTGGTGACGCGGATCAGGTCCGAGCGATCGTAGATCGAGTGAACGTGCAATCCGGGTGGGAGCAGACCGCTGTTCAGGGCCGCCACTCGCTGCCGGAGCAGGTGCAGCGCCGGCAGCGATTGCTGGCCGCGCTGTAGCAGCACGGTTCCCTTGACGATGTCGTCGTCGTCATCCATTCCGACGCGACCCAGCCGAGGCTGGTATCCCTCGTGAACGTCCGCGACGTCCTTCAGGAACACCGGCACACCGCGGCGCTCGGCGATGACCACTTGCTTCATATCGTCGAGCGTCTGCAGCAGTCCTACGCCGCGTACGTTGACGCTCTGCGCGCCGAGGGTCAGATAGTTGCCGCCCACATTGGCGTTGCTGGCGCTCACCGCAACGAGCACCTGGGGAAGGGTGACGTTGTACGCCAGCAGCTTCCGCGGGTCGACCTCGGCCTGATACTGCCGGGTGGTGCCCCCGAAGGTCGTCACGTCGATGATCCCGGGCACTTGTTTGATCTCACGCCGCACGTACCAATCCGCCACAGCCTTGAGCTCGCTCAGCGAATAACCCGGCCCGTCGAGCCGGTAGCGGTAGATCTCGCCGACGGTCGACCAGGGCGAGAGCTGCGGCACCAGGCCGTTGGGCAGGCTCACGAGCTGCATCCGATTGAGGGCTTCCTGGCGATCGGTGAAATAGTCCGTCCCGTAATCGAAATAGAGTTTGACGTCGCTCAGTCCAAACAGGCTGATAGATCGCGTGTACTCGAGGCCGGGAATGCCGAACAGCTGGGTCTCGACCGGCACCGTGACCTGGCGCTCCATCTCTTCGGCAGACCAGGAGGGGTTCTGCGTGATGAACTCGACCAGCGGGGGCGACGGGTCGGGATACGCTTCGATATCCAACCGTACCAGGGCATAGACTCCCGCCACGAGCCATGCGCCGAGCAGCACCATCATCAGGGCGCGATAACGGAGCAGCAATTGAACGAGGGACGCCATGCGCTATTACGACGACGTCGCGAGCGCGCGTAGCAATTCCGCCCCTTGCACAACGACGGTGTCGCCCGGCGCGAGGCCCGAGGTCACTTCCACCTGACTGCGCTCGGTGTCGCGTCCCAAGGTCACTGCCCGGCGCTCGAAGTGGCCAGGTGAAGTCTGCACGAACAGGTATGCGGAGGTACCCTCGCGCACGACCGCTGCCTGCGGCACCACCAGCGCCGATCGCAGGGCCCGCACCACTCGGATGGTGGCGAACATGTCCGGCTTGAGCCGCAGCCCGGGGTTGGCGAGCACGACCCGGACCTTGAGCG
The DNA here is from genome assembly GCA_035538515.1 of Gemmatimonadales bacterium. Lineage (GTDB taxonomy): Bacteria > Gemmatimonadota > Gemmatimonadetes > Gemmatimonadales > GWC2-71-9 > AG41. The sequence continues at coordinate 205,811 of DATLKF010000007.1, read as the reverse complement.
CGCGCGTCGTCGTGTCCACGGTGCTCGAGATGGCGGTGATTCGCCCGCGCCGGCGCTCTCCCGGATAGGCATTCACCGTCACGTCCGCGGAGTCGCCGACGTGCACGCTCGCGAGATCCTTCTCGTACACGTCGCCCACGGCCCAGACCGTAGCCAGGTCGGCGATCGTACACAGCGGGTTCGCGTTGTCGAGCGACTTCGAGTACTCGCCCGGCGCCGCCCCCACGTCGGTCACCACGCCGGCACGCGGCGCCCTGACGGTGAGCTGATCAGACGCGCTTGCCGTGTCCACGCCCAGCAGCTGCAGCCGCTCGGCGGCGCTTTCCAGCGCGGCCGCGGAGCTGGCGGCATCTGCCTCCGCCTGCTGGTAATCCCGTAACGCGTTGACGTGGTGCTCATAGAGCAACCGGGCGCGTTCCAGCGCCTGCTGCTTGACCTGCGCATCGGCCCGGGCCTGCCGGTACACCGTCCGCGCCCCGGCCACATCGCTCGATGCGAGGATCGCGAGGACTTGACCCTGCGCGACACGGTCGGCGGGACGCACTTCAACCGCGACCAGCCGCCCACTGACGGGAGGATAGACGCGCACTACACGCGTGGGATCGGCCTGAATGCGGCCCGCAACCTCGAGATAATCCGCGAGCTGCTGCGATTGCACCGGCGCCGTCCGGACGCCACGCGTATCCTCGCGCAGCACAAAGTCGTTCGCGGTGAGCGGCGCGTCGGGGGTGGACGCCTCAACGTTCGCCGGATGAGCGGTTCCCTGCCGGGAGCATTCCGCCAAAAGCGTCACGATCGCACAGGCAAGGGTTGCTAAGGGAGCGCGCGGACGCCTCATTCCCGAACCACCTCCGCTCCCACCGCGCGACGGAGTGCGTAGGCCGCGACCCAGTAGTCGTGAATGGTGCTGTAGTACTCTGAGCGAGTGTCCCCGTACGTCCGAATGGCATCGAGCAACTCGAGCAGCGAGGCCGCACCCTGCCGGTAGGCGAAGCGCGCCGTCTCCAGGGCCTCCGCGGACTTGTCGAGCAGCCCGGACCGATAGCGCTCGGCGAGCACCCGGGCCGATTGAAAACTCCCCACCGCTACCGCCACTTCGGATTCGATCTGCACACGGGCCCGCTGCACGGCCACTTCGGCGGCCGAGAGGCCTGCACTGGCACGGTGCCGCTCGCCGCCGTTCCAATAGAACAGTGGAATCGGCACGGCGACCCCCAAGGCGTATCTCGAGCCGGACTCGAACGGCGTGTTCTGGTACACGACGCTCACGACCGGGACGGGAAACAGGTCCGCCGTCGCCAGGGCTTTGAAAGACCGGCTCTGGTCGACTTGCTCCCGAGCGGCCGCGAGGTCCGGCCGATTGGACAGGGCGAGCGGGAGCAAGGAATCGATGGGCACCGCAAGCGCGGGCGCCGATTGCAGGTCTCCGGTGATCCTGAAGCCCGTGTCCGGATCGGAGACACCCATCAGGGCTTGCAGCGCGAGCCGCGCGGCTCGAACGCCGGCGTCCGCCCGTGTGACCGCCGCCTCGGCGCGAGCGAACTCCAGCTCGCTTTTGATGAGGTCGCGTTGCGGCAGGTCCCCGGCTCGGAGCCGAACGGAATCGGCAATCAAGAGTTGCCGGAACGTGTCGTGCTGTTCGAGGGCAATGTGTCGCAGCGCATCGGCCAGGAGGAGATCGTAGAACCCCTGTCGAACGTTGAAGTCAACCTGACGCAGCACGTCTCGGCGAGTGAATTCCGCAACACCCTGGCCCCGACTGGCTGCTTGAGTGCGGTACAGGCGTTCGGGACTGAGGTCGATCGGCAACGATACGCTGTACTGGTACGGATTTCCGGGGATCCCGAGGTACGTGGGATTGGGGAGCGCGCGAGCGATGGTCCGCTCGGCCCGCGCCGAGTCGACACGCAAGCGCGCGGTGATCACGTCAGGGTTCTGCCGCAGGGCGACCTCCAGAACGCGCGGCAGCGTCCACGCCGTCGGCTGTTGCCCACAGAGGGGGAGGAGGGGTACGGCATACAGCCCGGCGAGCACACGGCGAGCCCGCGTCAGCACGGCGTTCTCTCGGTCCACGTCTCCGGCGCGCCGCCCTTATCTGTCACCCAATCGAGCAAGCGCAGCCGGCGCAGGCGCCCCTGCCCTCCTCCTGTCGCGCCCGGGAGCGTATCGACTTCGAAGTAGCGGCACGCCGGCGACGCGCGACCACGTCGGAACGCAAAACACAGCAACCGCGTCCGCCCGGTGTCTGCGTAGACGCGGAACGGCCCAAACGGAGTCCTGCTCGCCTTCTGCCCGGGGCGGATGCGCACTTGCTCGACCGTGCCGTCAGGAGAGAATCGCAACAGCGTCGTGTCCGGCGAACCCGTCACGCGGCTGGCCACCCACTCGCCCACCAGCCCGCTTGCGAGCGGGGTCACGCGCGGTGCCCGCGCCCACTGGGCGGAGCCGCAGGCGGCACTGCCCGCCGCCGTGCATGCCAAGAGTCGGAGTGAATCCCGCACTGCCTAGAACGTCAGGCGCGCGAGCTTCACCCCGCGGGGCTGGCCGGCCGACCCACCGGCGGGGCCAACCGTGAGGACCGCGCCGATCACGTCGGACGGGCGAGGTGCCGGCAGCGTGAGAAACGTCGGTCGGGATCCATTCACATGAATCTCCGGGCCGGGGAGGAGGCCACCGCCGGTGGCGTACCACAGCTGGTACGTCTCGCCTGCCCGAGCGGCCGGCAGGTCGTGCACGACGACGTTCCAGCGCTGCGTGTCTTGGTCATAGAAGATCAGAACCCCACCCTCGTACCCGGGGCCCGAGATCGTCTTCTGCAGCACCCGTTCGGCGCCGAGTATCGCCGACAGCGAATCCTCGATGGCGTTCAAGCGTCCCTGGCGCGCTTCCAGGGCGCTCTTCAGCTGTTTGATCTCGTGGCGGGCGCCCGCCCAGATCCGCAGCGCCACCACCACGGTGGCCGCTGCCGCGAGTGCAAAGACCCATTGCCGCCAGCGGCGCGGCGGCGGCCGCAGCGCGTGTTCGGCGAGGGCATGAGACAACCCGGGCGGGGGCGCCACCGGTCTCACCCCCATCGGGAGCCACGCGAGCTCTCGCTCGAGCTGTGCGACCGCGACGCGACACTCCTCGCAACGGGAGAGATGACTCGCGAACAGCGACTCCTCCTTCCGCTCCAGGCTTCGGATCGCGAACGCGACCCGGTTCTCAAGATACCAGTCATGCGCTGTCATACGATCCAATCCTTCATCGGTGCGAGTGCGAGCCGCAGTCGGTCGACGGCCAGACGGAGGCGGGTCTTGACCGTACCGATGGGAATGCCGAGCCGCGCGGCGATCTCGGAATGCGTGAGCCCCTGGAAATACGCGAGCCGGATCACCACCCCCTGCTCGTGTGGCAATGCGGCCAGCGCGGCGTGGACGGTCTGATGCACATGCCAACCGGGCGTGCCGGCTTCGTTCGGCTCCGGGGCGGCGGCGAAGGGCTCGTCGTCTAGGCCGTGCTCCCGCAGGCGCGCGGCCTTGCGCCGCCGGCGTTGGCGCGAGCGCAGCCGGTCGATGGCGCGGTTCCGGGCGATCCGGAGCACCCAGGCCACGAGCCCACGCGGGTCGTCGGGCATCTGACCGATCCGGTTCCATACGACGGCGAACACGTCTTGCGCGACTTCCTCGGCCTCATCGGCGTCGCTCAGGAGCCCCTGCACCAGACCCAGCAGCCAGGGCGTGACGATCTCGATCAGCTCGGCGAGCGCCTGCTCGTCGCGCGCGACGAGGCGCTCGCGCAGCGAGGAAGCCCCGACTTCGACGAGCTGCGGCGTCCCCGGCCGAAAGGAAGGAGAGGAGCGGTCAGGGCGAGCGGGCGGCACGCATCATCCTCCAAGCGGTTTCGGTTCGCGTTCCCTATACACACGAACCCGGACCGATTTCGGTTCTCAACAAGAAAGCTCGCGCACCCGAGGGACGGATGCGCGACCTTTCGATGTGAAACGAGTGATGAGGGTGCTACTTCGGGCGCCGCACCAACACTTCGACCAGGGCGCGGATCGCTCGCCCACGATGCGAGACACGCTGCTTGGCGGCGATCGGTGCCTCGCCGAAGGTCATGCCGAGGTCACTGGAGAAGAACAGCGGATCATAACCGAAGCCGCCGCTGCCGCGGGGCGCCTCGAGGATGCGCCCTTCACACGTCGCCTCGACCAGCTGCGGCTTGGCGAGCGGCGCCTCGAGGTAGGCCACGACACAGCGGTACCGCGCCGTACGTTGTGCCTCGGGAACCCCGGCCAGGCGCTCGAGCAGGAGGGCGTTGTTCGCCGCGTCGCCAGCGCCCGCCCCGTGCATCTGCGCCCACCGCGCCGAGAACACGCCGGGCGCGCCGTCCAGCGCGTCCACCTCGAGCCCGGAATCTTCCGCCAGCGTGGGCACGTTGGCCCGCTTCGCGAAATACCGCGCCTTCGAGACCGCGTTCTCGGCGAAGCTCGTGCCCAGCTCGATGTCGGGCTCGTCAGGCAACCGCTCGAGAAACTGATCCGCCGGGAACGTAAGCTCGAACGGCAGGCCGGCGAACAGGTCCCGGATCTCGCGCATCTTGCCGGTGTTGCGGGTGGCGATCAGCAGCTTCATGGACGCGAGTGACGCCGCAGGCGCGTGAGCAGCTCTGTGGTGGAAACGCCCGGCACGAGCGGCACGCGCACGACGCGCCCGCCCCAGCGTTCGACCTCATCCGCGCCCACGATCGCGTCGCGGGCGTAGTCCGCGCCCTTCACGAGCACGTCCGGCCGGAGCCGTTCGATCAGCGCGAGCGGCGTGTCTTCGTCGAACAGCACAACGCAGTCCACGCACGCGAGCGCGGCGACGAGGCGCGCGCGCTCCGGCCCCGGGATCACCGGGCGGTCCTTTCCCTTCGCGAGCCGCCGGACGGAGGCATCGCTGTTCACGCCCACCACCAGCGCGGCTCCCTCGCGACGCGCCGCCTCGAGTAGGGTCACGTGCCCAATGTGCAGCAGGTCGAACACGCCATTCGTGAACACGACCGGTCCCCCGCTCCGTATTCGCTCGCGCCAGACCGAGGCCTCGGCCGGCGAGCGAACCTTCTCCGCCGTATTCACGCGACCGTTTGATCCGGCGTGACGCCGGACTCGAGCGCCCGTTTCAAGAGCGGCGGTGTCAGGAGCGTCGTCGCGATGACGACGAACACAATGCCGCTGAACAGCGGGGGGGAGAGAATGCCGGCCGTCAGGCCGATCTGCGCGAAGATGAGGCCCACCTCACCCCGGGGCGCCATTCCCAGCCCGACGGCGCGGCGATTGATGCGCAGCCACGGCACCGCCCAGCCGCTCGCCAGTTTGCCGATGATCGCGATCACGAGCAGGGCGCCGCCGATCGCCAGCGTGGGGCCGTTCTCCGCCACGAACGGATTCCACAATCGGAGATCCGCCGCGGCCCCGATGCTCAAAAAAAAGATGGGCGTGAAGATATCGGCCACCGGTTTGATGCGCTCTTCGATCCGCTCAGACTGGTTCGTCTCCGAGAGAATGAGGCCGGCGGCGAACGCGCCGATGATGAGCGCCGTGCCCGCGCGCTCGGCCAGCACGCACAGCAAGAGCACGAACGCGAACGCCGTCACGACCAGCACGCCCCGCACCTGCATCCGATCGACCAGCGCGAACAGCGGGGGCGCGAACCGTACCCCGATCCAGAGCGCCACAAAGAGGAATGCGACCGCGACCCCGAGAACGCGCAGGACGCCGGCCAGGCCGAATGCGACGCCCGTCGCGAGCCCCGAGACGACCCCGAGGATCACGAGCCCGATCACGTCGTCGATCACCGCCGCGCCCAGGATCAGCCGTGCCTCCAGGCTGTGGAGCACGCGGAGATCTTTCAACACCCGCGCCGTGATGCCCACGGACGTGGCCGTGAGGGCCGCCCCGACGAAAATGGCGGTCGTCACCGCGTCGGAGGCGGAATGGTCGCCGTCGTGCCACCTCGATCGCCAGTACAGAAACCCCAACACGAACGGGACCGCGACGCCCACCACGGCCACGGCGGCCGCGCCGCTGCCGGTCCGGATCATCGCCTTGAGATCGGTCGCGAGCCCGATCTCGAACAGCAGGACGACGACGCCGACTTCCGCGAGCAGCTGGAATACGGGCGTCAGGGGATCGGCCGCGTCGGTGGGGATCAGCTTCAAGACGCCCGTGCCAAGCAGGATTCCGGCCAGGAGTTCTCCCATCACGGCTGGCTGGCGCCAGCGCTCGAACGCTTCGCCGGCGAGCTTCCCCACCAGGAGCATGACCGCCAGGACGGTGAAAAACCGGGCGACCGGCAGCTCACCGGCTGCCCCAGCCAGGAGCGGCAGGCCCGCCACGAGCGCCCACGCGGACGCAGACGCGTTACAGGGGTTGTGTCGCTTTGGGATGGAAGGTGAACGTGTGGTTGAAGAAGGGGAGGTCGACGCTCTCGCTGTACTCGGTCTCGATCACGATCTGGCGTGGCGACGTCCGCCGCGCGATGCGGATCTGCTGCGCTTCGGGGGGCAGCCCGATGTCCTGTGCCGCGGCCTGAACCCGGCGCCTGATGGTTTCATCGTCGAGCGACGGCGCGAGCTGCGCCTGGGACTGCATCTCGTCGAGCAGCCGGTAGTAGCGGAAGTACAGCTCGCCGATGTTCACGCCATAGTACAGCGCGGCGACGAACAGGAGCAGCGACACGAGGCAGCCCACGGACGTCGCGCCGCGCCGGCCGGTCACCATTGCGACTGCGCCCCGTCTACGAGGTCGTTCACCAGCTTCTGCAGCGCGATTTTCCGGCCCGCGGCCTCCTGAGGCGGCGCGTAGTCGCCCACCTCGCTGAGTCCCTGACGCTGCCACAGCGTCTTGCCCTCACGCTGATCGAGGATTTCGACGTCGACGGTGATCTGGACCTGCCGCCGCGTCACGTCGGTGCGTCCCTGACCGGGCTGGAAGGAGATCGGGACGTCGGGGTCGTAGCGCACGACCTTGCCGCGCACCACCGCGTCGGCGTTGCTCTCGCCAGCGGGCCGCAGTCCCAGCCGGCCTTGGAACGCCTCGAGCACCGCGTCGTTCACTTCCTTGGTGAGCGCGGGCTCAGGCGTCTGGTTGTCGAACGGGAGGATCGCGACCGTCTTGATGTTCGGCAGCCCGCCGCCGCGGAAGCTGTACGGGCATGCCGCGAGCGCCAGCAGCAGCGCGCTGACTCCGTTCCAACACAGGCGTCGCATCCCGGGTGGTATCCGCCCGGGCAGAGTTGGAACGTGGCTAACGGCGCCCGCGCCAGATCGCAGGATCGAAAACCGCGGCCGTGTCGACCGAAACCACCGTGAGCTCAAAGCGGGCCGCGTCCTCCGGGAAATCGATCCGCGCCGTCGCCGGCATGCGATGAGCATCGAGCTGCGTCCGGCTGCGCGCCTGCACCCTGCCCTGCCGCCGCCACTCCGCCTCGAGGACGCGCACCGCACCGCGCGTCTCACGGTAATCGAGCGTGTCCTCGCCCTGCACGAACCGCCAAACACCGACGCTCGAGTCGGCGCCCCCTGCACCGAAGACCGCTGCGTCCACCGCCGGGGGCCGCGCCACGCCGAGACCGGCCCACAACATCCGCACCGCCGGCACGAGCGAGCGGAAGTTCTTCTCGGGGTCCGCCCAGGTCGTGGAATCGCCCACGACCGCCGCCGCACCGGCGCCCAAGCCCAGCGGACCCACGTAATCGAAGCGCAGCGAATCGGGTGGCTCGATGCGCGCCTGGCCGCGCCCACCCCAGCGCTTCTCGCGGTCCTGATACTTCCACCGAAACCGGATCGCCGTGGGGTGCACCGGCAACGTACCGCGCGTCCAGCTCACGGCGCTGTCGCGATCGATCGGATCCAGCGGCTGTGGCACGAGCGCGGTGAGTCGCGGGCGACACCCGAGCAGCGCGGCACAGGCGGCAATGTAGGAGAGTGCTATCCGGCGGTCAAGCGGAAGATGTTGTAGTCTCACACGTTACAGGCGAACCGGATCGGGAACCGGCTGCAGCAGGTCGAGGACGTGCGAGGGGATGCGCGTGATGGTGTGCCGATGGGTGAGCGAGACGAGCGCGGTCTCCCCTGTGGCGAGCAGTTCGCCCGTTTCGGCGCGCTCCACTGCGTAACCGAATGTGACGCGGCGCGACGCGAGCTCGCGCACCCAACAGCGAATCCGCACCAGGTCGTCGTAGCGCGCGGCCGCCCGGTAGCGCACGTTCACTTCCGCGACTGCCAGATACACGCCTTGCTGCTCCAGCTCCTTGTACGAGAGTCCTGTTTCGCGCATCAGCTCGGTGCGCGCACGATCGAACCAGATCAGGTAGTTGGCGTGATAGACGACGCCCATCTGGTCGGTTTCGGAGTAATTGACCCGCAACGTGAGGGAGTTGATCACGCCGGGCCAAAATCCACGCGCTATTCGGAAAAGTCAAATACGACAGGCGCTTGCGAGGCCTATCCGCGGTTCCTTAGCTTGGGACCGTGACTCTCCCCGCCCACCCTCCCAGGCCCTCCCGTGTGGTGGTCGTCGCCGATGCTCATCTGGGACAGGTACCAGCCGCCGTCGTCACTGCGTTTCATCGCTTTCTCGACGCCCTCCCCGACCTGGGGGACGCGCTCGTAATCGACGGCGACTTGTTCGACTTCTGGTTCGAATACGGATCCGTGATCCCGCGACGGCACTTCGCGACGGTCGCGAAGCTCCAGGCCGCCCGCGCACGCGGCATCCCGATCACGTTCGTGGGGGGAAACCACGACCGCTGGGGCGGCGACTTCCTCGTGCACGACCTGGGGATCGCGTACGCTCCCGGCGAAACCGAAGTCGAGCTCGCCGGGCGCCGGGCGTTCGTGGCGCACGGCGATGGGCTGACGGAGCAGCATTGGAGCGCCAAGCTGATGCACCGGGTGACCCGTCATCCCCTCACCATCCGCGCGTTCCGGGCGCTGCACCCCGACGTGGGCTTTTGGATCGCGCACCAGCTGTCGCGCAGGCTCGCGGACAACACTCGCGACCGCGCCGTGCTCGATCGGGCCGAGCGGGCGCAGGCACGCTACGCCGAGGAGCTGCTCGCGCGGCGCCCTGAGCTGGAGCTGGTGGTCCTGGCGCACACGCATCGACCGGCGCTGATCCAAGTACCAAATGGTAGGGCCTATCTGAATCCAGGCGCGTTTCTCGATGGAGGGCGCTACGCCGTCATCACGAAGAGCAGCGTCGAGTTAAAGACGTTTCAGTGAGACGTCCCGGAAGTACGTCGCGGAGGGACGTCAGCCCAGAGGAACGACTTCTACGTGGCGGAGCTTCTCTCCTAGGAACCGCGCTCCTACCTTGCGGAAATGCGGCTCGTCGTCCGACACCACGAAGCGGTGCGTCGGGCGATCCCCGGGAGCCGCGGACAGCCCGCCCCGGGCGATCTCTGCTGCGACGACCGTGGCTGTCTCCTCGGCGCTATCGACCAGCGTTACCGTCGGGCCCAGGACCCGGCCCAGCAGTGGCTTGAGCAGCGGGTAGTGGGTGCAGCCGAGTACCAGGACGTCCACGCCGACGCGCTCGAGCGGCTGGAGGTACTCCCGCGCGATCATTTCGGTCGCCGCGTGGTCGAACCACCCTTCTTCGACGAGCGGCACGAACAGCGGACACGCCTGCACACACACCGAGGCGTCGGGACGGAGGCGCTTGATCGCGCGCTCGTACGCGCCGCTCGCGATGGTTCCGGCCGTGCCGATCACGCCGATTTTTCCGGTCCGTGTGCCCTGGACGGCCGCGCGCGCGCCCGGCTCGATCACGCCCACCAGCGGGACGGGCGAGCGCTCCCTCAAGTAGTCGAGCGCGTGTGCGCTGATGGTATTGCAGGCCACCACCAGCGCCTTGACGCCGCGGTCGAGCAGGTAGGTGAGAATCTCGCCCGCGTAGCGGCGAACCGTGTCGGGCGACTTGGGCCCGTAGGGCACTCGCGCCGTGTCGCCGAAGTAGATCACCGACTCGTGGGGTAGCCGCTCGAACAGGGCGCGGGCGACCGTGAGCCCGCCGATCCCGGAGTCGAAGACGCCGAGGGGTGCCGCGTTCACGGACGACGCAGCGGCAGGCTGACCCCGATCCCTCGCGGGAGCGCCTGCACCTTCAGGTCTTTGGGGAAATCCTGGAGGTGCGCGGAGACGAAGGCCTCCGCGCCCGAGAACAGGTGATTGAATACCCACAGCACCAGCCAGTCCTGCACCTCCTGCCGCTTGGCCGCCACGTTGTCCGACCGCGACTCTTCGAGAAAGTGCTTCTCCGACTGCGCTTTCAGCGTCATCATCGCGGCCACGCCTTCCCACGCCGCGAACACGGCACCGGTCACACGGCGGCCGGTGGCGGCCTGACCCCATCCCGGCACGAGCAGGGACCGAAAGAAAGCGCCCATCGGGCGTACGCGGTGAGATGTGTCGGTGGGGACCACGAGGGCTCCCGTCGTGACGACGGGAGGAGGAGTCGTGTCGTTCTGGGCGGACAGTCGGACGGTCGGACAGAAGGACAGAACGGCAGTGAGGACGACCCACGCTGCCACCTTCCGACGGTCCGACCGTCCGCCCGTCCGACTCATCGCGGCACCATCACCTTGAGCCGCGCCGGCTCGATACGCGCTGTGCACTCCACCGCCTCCGGCTCGCGCAGCTCGCCGTCTAGATGCAGTGGCAGCGGGCCGTCGAGCGATCGAATGGTCACTTCGCGCGTTTGAAACAGCGCGACTTCACGCATGGTCGCGTGCGTCCCACGCATCACACGCGGAACCGCGATCAGGAAGCGCGGCAGGGACACCCGCCGCACCAGACACAGATCGAGGCGGCCGTCGGCCGGCTGCGCATCGGGAGCGAACCGATAGCTGCCCCCCGCCGTGGTGCCGTTGCAGACTTCGACCATCATCATGTACCCCGTCTCCGAGAAACCAGGCGCTCGAATCTCGAGCCGCGGCGGTCGGAACCCGGCGAACGCGCGCACGACGGGCACGAGGTACGAGGCGAAACCGGATAACCCCGGCATCCCGTTCCGGACACGGATCACCGCCGGGCCGAACCCCACGCCCATGCTGTTCACAAAGTACTCACCGCCCACGCGGCCGACATCGAACGTCATCGTCTGCGAGGTGACGAGCCGGCGGACGGCCCGCGCCGGGCTGTGGCGAAACACGCCAACGAGCTTCGCGAAATCGTTCCCGCTGCCGATCGGCACCACGCCGAGGGCCGCTGCACCACCCTGCCGCAGCAGTCCGTTCGCCACCTCGTGGACCGTGCCATCCCCCCCCACCGCGACGATTCGCGCGGCGCCCGCTGCGGCCGCGCGCGCCGCCAGCTCCGCGGCGTGTCCGGGTCCGGCGGTCCGCTCGACCTCCACCGACCATCCCTGACGCCGGAACTCCCGAGCCACCGGATCGAGCGCGCGCGCCGCGGCACCACGTCCGGCGGCAGGGTTGAGAACCACGTGGGCGTGGGTCAGAGCCCCATAATAAGCAGTGAGGCCCGATCCGGCAGCCGGATCGGGCCTCGGGGAACACGCGACTGCCTTAGCTAGGAGCGCGTGACCATGTACTGGCCGCATGCCTTGAAGTCGATCGTCACCGTGGTCGATGCGGTGCCCTTGGTCACCTTGACCGTGAGTGTCCCGGAATCGAACCGGGGCTGGACGGTGCAGCTCGCGTTGTAATGCAGCGCGGGGCTCGTTGACACTTCCAGCGAGTAGCTGTTGGTGGGAGAGGTGAACGTCGACGACCCGTTGATACTCAAGTTGCCACTGGGGAGAGCCGAGCCAAGCTGGATCGAGCCCGGCTGGTCGGCGGCGAATGTCGCCAACCATTTGCGATCGTGCGTCGCCGTCGCATTCGTCGCGAACGTGTAGGCAGTCGTCGTCGTATCGTAAACTTGGATTTGGTCGGCGGTGCCGGTCACGGACCGAACTCCGTTTTCGACCACGGACCGCGTCGTTCCGGTCGCCGAGTTGGTGACGGACCGGGTGAAGTCGTGGGAGCGCGTACGGAACGACTGGTCCGTCGTACGCGGCGTCGGATCGACGATGTCGATCGACCCGCTCAGGGTGACGGTGGTCCCGTTTCCGGTGAACGTGCAACCGGTGAAGGCGATGTTCACCGTATCGGGCACCGGATCGCCGTCGGAGTTGGTCACGGGCGACGGGCTCCGGACGGGCGTGCAGCCCGCGGTTGACGCGGCCATGGCCGGCGCACCGGGCATGGGCGCCAGAGTGAACGGCACGCCGGTCGCGAAGTCGAACGTCGCGCCACCGGCCAACGAGGCCGCATCGGTCGTGACGACTTCGGCGACGGCGTTGGCCTCGGGTTGGGTGAGCACGGGATTCTGGGGAGACGTCGAGGGTGAGGTGGAACACGCGGCGAACAGCGCGGCCGTGGTACAGCCAGCGGCGAAGCGCCAGGCTTTCCGAGACATGCGACGCATGCGACGATCCTCCGACGGGTGCGAGTACAGGGCGCGGTTCCGGGGGCGCCGGGTCAGACGGAGAGCCCGTCGCAAGCGTTAACGGCGTCTCGGGAAGCGCTTGGGGTAGAGTAAAGACACCGGAGCCGGGTGTGAAGTCACATCGACGTGGTGAGAAGCCCGTCAGAGTGTGACGGCCCTCACACTGCTGGTCCCTTAGGACCCCGTGAGGTACTCCCGCGCGAGCAGCAGCTCGGCGTTGAGAATGGCCGCGCCGGCGGCCCCGCGGATCGTGTTGTGGCTCAACGCCACGAACCGGTGTCCCAGGACGGCGTCGCGCGCGATGCGCCCGACGGTGATGCTCATCCCCCCCCCCGCGTCACGGTCGAGCCGTGGCTGGGGGCGGTCGGGCTCGTCGCGCACCACGATTGGCCGTCCCGGGGCGCTCGGCAGCCGCAGCTGCTGGGGCAGGCCCGCGAACGACGAGAACGCGTCGCGGACCTCCTCCGGCGCCGCCGCGCGGCCCAGCTTCACCCGCAGCGCCACGAGGTGTCCGTCAACCACGTTCACGCGGTGGCACTGCGCACTCACGTTGAAGGGAGCTGGCGTGACGCGGACCCCGTCCATGCGCCCCAGGATCTTGCGCGTCTCGCGCTCGATCTTCTCTTCCTCTTCGACGATGAAGGGGACCACATTGTCCGTGATGTCGAGCGACGCGACCCCGGGGTACCCGGCGCCCGAGATCGCCTGCAGCGTCGTGGCGACCACCGCTTGGATGCCGAACCGAGCGGCCAGCGGTGCGAGCGCGAGTGCGATCATCACCGTCGAGCAGTTGGGGTTCGCGACGATGAACCCACTTCCGGTGCCTTTGCAGGCGTCGAGCAAGCCGAGCTGCTCGGGGTTGACCTCCGGGATCAGCAGCGGGACGGCGTCGTCCATGCGGTGGGGAGACGAGTTGGTCAGGACCGGGTAGCCCGCCCGGGCGAACCGCGTCTCCACCGGACCCGCGATATCGGAAGGGAGGCTCGAGAACACGAGGTCGCAGTCGAGCGGCGGCTCGGGCGGCTGGACGACGAGGTCGCGCACAGCCTCGGGCATCGCGCCCGGCAGCCTCCACGCGCACGCGGTGGCGTACGGCTTGCCTTGCGAGCGATCCGACGCCGCGACGGCCGTGATCTCGAACTGAGGATGCCGCTGGAGCAGCTGCAAGAAGCGCTGCCCGACCGTGCCCGTGGCCCCGAGAACCCCGACCCGCATCCGTCCCATCGCCTTCTCCTTGACGCCGCCGTAGCCCACAGTGAGTATTGAACATACAACCGAACCGCCCGTGGTGATTTGCCGCGTATTGCCGCCACGTAAAATAAGGTGCTAAAAAGCGACCGCCCGCGGCGTGGCACAGCGCGGGCGTTTCTGTTTCCCGGAGGTGGGGGGGGGCCGCAGATGCGAGCGATGGTGACAGTACGGGTCCCAGGCTCGACGTCCAACTTGGGCGCCGGATTCGACTGCGTGGGCGTGGCGGTGGACCGGTGGCTCCGCGTCACTGCCCGGCTCGCGCCCGGTGCGCCCGGAATCGAGCGGCAGGGAACGCTCCGCGAGCTGGACACGCCGCCCGAGCGCGACCTGCTGTATCGCGGCTTCGCGGCCGCCTGCGAGCGGGCCGGGCAGGAGGTTCCTGCCGGTGTGGCGTTCGCCGCGGATTCCGACGTGCCCGTCGCTCGCGGGCTCGGCTCCTCCGCGGCGGCAGCCGTCGCGGGCGCCGCGGCCGCCACGGCACTGCTCGGCCTCGAGCTCGACCGCGCCGCGCTCACGACCCTCTGCGCGGAGCTCGAGGGACACGCCGACAACGTCGCGCCCGCGGTGTATGGCGGCGCGACGCTAGTACTGTCGACGGCCGAGGGTCTGGTCGTGACCCCTCTCGCGTTGCACGAGTCGCTGGCGCTCGTGTTCGCGATCCCGGATTTCCCGGTGGAGACCAAGCGGGCTCGGGCCGTGCTGCCGGCCGCGCTGGCGCACGCGCAAGCGGTGCGGGCGGCCGCGAAGAGCGCCGCCCTCGTGCAAGGGTTGGCGCACGCGGACCCCCGTTTGCTCGCCGCCGGGTTCGACGACGTGTTGCACGTCCCGTTTCGACGCTCCCTCGTCCCGGGGTACGACGCGGTGACGGCCGCAGCCCGGGCGGCCGGCGCGTACGGTGCGACGTTGTCGGGCTCGGGTCCGACCCTCGTCGCCGTCAGCCCCCTGTCGCAGGCTGCCGTGGTGGGTGCCGCGATGGTTCGCGCCTGGCGCGGCTACGACATCACCGCCGAAACGTTCCACGTCGCGCGCCCGGCCGGCGGATATGAGACGCAGTAGCCTCCTTCCCCATATCCATAAGTTCGGCGGCGCGTCGCTCGCCGACGCCGCAGGCATGCGACACGCGGCGCAGATCGTCCTTGCGCAACGATCGGCCGACGGCGCCCCACCGCTGGTCGTGGTCGTCTCGGCAATGGCCGGCGTGACGGACGCGCTGCTCGACGCTGCCAATCGCGCAGCAACGGGAGCGGGCGACGTCCAACACGTGCGAGGCGCGGCCGAGATGCTGCGGGCGAAGCACGTCGAGACGGTGCGCGCGCTCGTGCCTCGAGGCCCCCGGCTGGACGAGCTGTTGCAGCTGATCGACGCCGCCGTCACCGAGCTGGAGCAGCTCGCCGGCGGGCTGCGGGTGCTGCGCGAGCTCACGCCCCGCACGGTGGATTACCTGCTGGCGCGCGGCGAACGCCTTTCGGCGCGTGTGTTCAGCGCCGCGCTGAGTGAGGTGCGCTGCCCGGTCGCCTATGTCGACGCCACGGAGGTCATCCAGACGGACGGCATGTTCGGCCGGGCCTCCCCTGACGTCCGCCGCACCGAGCGCGCAGCCCGCCGCATCCTCGGCCCGCTGCTGGCGCGCGGCACCGTGCCCGTGGTGCCGGGATTCCTCGGCGCGACTCCGGACGGACAGGTCGCCACGTTAGGCCGCGGCGGATCGGATCTGACCGCGACTCTGCTCGCCCGCGTGCTTGGCGCGCGCGAGGTGTCGCTGTGGAAGGACGTGCCCGGCCTGCTCACCGCCGATCCACGGATCGTGCCGGACGCGCGCGTGGTGCCGCAGGTGCACGTGCGCGAAGCGGCGGAGCTCGCCTACTACGGCGCCAAGGTGTTGCATCCGCGCGCGCTCATCCCTGTGCTCAAGCGGAATGTCGCGATCCGGGTCCGCCCGTTCGCCGACCCGGCGTCGCTCGGAACCGAGATCTCGCGGCGCCGCACGCTCGAGCAGTATCCGGTCAAGGCCCTTTCGGCGATCCCGGGCCAGGCCTTGCTCACGGTAACGGGGAGTGGAATGCTGGGTGTGCCCGGCATCGCGGCGCGCACATTCGCCGCCGTGCACCACGAAGGGATCTCGGTGTCGCTCATCACCCAAGCCTCGTCCGAGCAGTCCATCTGCTTCAGCGTCCCCGCCGAGAGCGCGACACGAGCGCGCAAGAGCCTCGAGGAGACGTTTCGCCCGGAAATCGCGCGCCAGGAGATCGACGGGGTGGAGGTGCAGAGCGGGCTCGCCACACTCGTGGTGGTGGGGCTCGGCATGGCGGCCACGCCGGGTATCGCGGCGCGGGTGTTCTCGGCGCTGGCGGAGGCGGGGATCAACGTGATCGCGACGGCCCAGGGGTCGTCCGAGCTCAACCTCTCGCTCGTCGTGGACGGCCGGGAGGCGGCGCGCGCGCTCCGGGCGGTGCACGCCGCGTTCCAGCTGTCGAAAATCGGCGGCGGAGCGGTGACGCACCCGGAGCGGAGCGACGTCGTGCTCCTGGGGTTCGGCCAGATCGGGCGGGCGCTCGCGCCCATGATCGCGAAGGTGAAACGGGACGGCGTGACGCTCCGCATCGTCGCGGTGATCGACCGCAGCGGCCTGGTGTTCGACGCCCACGGCCTTTCTCCCCGGCGGCTCGCGGCGCTCGGCGAGGCGAAGGCGAACGGCACACCGCTCGCCAAAGCCCCGGGCGGCCGGCATGCGAGCGCCGGCGAGGCGGTGGCGTTCGTCGGCCGCCACGCGCTTGCGAATCCGATCCTCGTGGATCTGACGGCCGACGATACGACTGAAACCCTCACCGGCGCGCTCGCCGCTGGCATGCACGTTGTGCTCGCCAACAAACGCCCCGTCACGGCGCACAAGCGGCAGTACGATGCACTGCGGGCCGCCGCCCTGGCACATGGACGGCGGCTGCTGCTCGAGGCCACCGTGGGCGCCGGGCTGCCGATCATCGACACCTACCAGAAGCTCGTGGAGTCGGGCGACCGGGTCTCGAAGATCGAGGGCTGCCCGTCGGGCACGCTCGGCTACCTCTTCGGAGAGCTGGGCCGCGGCGCCACATTCTCGGCGGCGCTGCGCGGCGCGATCGCCAAGGGCTATCCCGAGCCGGACCCGCGGGACGACCTGTCGGGCATGGACGTCGCTCGGAAGGCGTTGATTCTGGGGCGCCTGCTCGGCTTCGCGGGAGGGCTCGAGGACATCGCGGTCGAATCGCTCGTGCCGCCGGGCGCCGAGCGGCTCAGCCTCGAGGCGTTTCTCGCGTCGCTCGACCGGTTCGACGGCCTGTGGGCACAGCGGGTAGAAGCGGCGCGCGCGCGCGGCGGCGTGCTGCGCTATCGGGCGATCGTGACGCCGCGACGCATCCGCGTCGGCCTTGTCGCGGTCCTCGCGTCGAGCCCGATGGCAGCGCTCAACGGGACGGACAACCAGTTCATCTTCACGACGACGCGGTATCGGAAAAACCCGCTGGTGATCACCGGACCCGGTGCGGGGCCAGCCGTGACGGCCGGGGGGATCCTGAACGATGTGCTGAAGCTCGCGGGCGCATGAGCGGGCCCCCGCTGCCCCCCCGTCCCACGCCTTCGCCCCGGCAGGTCTGCGCCGCCTGCGGCAACGAGATCCCGGAAACCGCTCCCCACCCCCGCTGCCCGCGCTGCCACGGCCTGCTCGAGGTCCGTCAGCCCCCGCCGCTCCAGGGTGGCAATGCGCTGCGGGCGACGTTCGACGCCCGCACCGCGGTGCGCCGCGGCCCGCTGGCGTCGGGCGTGTGGCGCTTTACCGAAGCAGTGATGCCGACGGCGGGACCGCACATCCTTTCCTACCCCGAGGGCAACACGCCGCTGCTCGCGAGTGCGGCCGTCGCCGGGTGGGTCGGCGCGCCAGAGCTGCTGCTCAAGCACGAAGGCCACAACCCGACCGGCTCGTTCAAGGATCGGGGCATGACGGTCGGGGTGACCCAGGCACGACGCATTGGGGCGCGCGCCGTGGCCTGCGCGTCCACTGGCAACACGGCGGCGTCACTCGCCGCGTACGCCGCGCTCGCGGGGCTGCCGGCGCTCGTGATCGTCCCCAAGGGTCAGGTCGCGGCTGGCAAGCTCGCTCAGGCGCTCGCCTACGGCGCCCGCACGCTACTGGTGCGGGGCAACTTCGACGATTGTCTCGAGCTGGTGGATCAGGCGAGCGAGCGGCTCGGCGTCTACCTCCTCAACTCGGTGAATCCCTTCCGGCTCGAGGGGCAGAAGACGATCGTGCTCGAGCTGCTACAGCAGCTCGCCTGGGAGCCTCCCGACTGGATCGTGCTGCCCGCGGGCAATTTGGGAAACACGGCGGCGTTCGGTAAAGCGCTCGAAGAGGCGCGCGTGTGGGGCATGATCGATCGCGCGCCCCGGCTCGCGGCGGTACAGGCTGCAGGAGCCGCGCCGTTCGCGCACAGCTTCAACGACGGCTTCGCCCGGCCGCACCGCGTGACGCCCCACACCGTCGCCACCGCGATCAACATCGGGAATCCGGTCTCCTACCAGCGCGCCGTACGCGCGATCCGCGACACGAATGGCGTGGTCACGACGGTCGGCGACGACGAGATCCTCGAAGCCAAAGCGGTGGTGGACCGGGCGGGCATCGGCTGTGAGCCGGCCAGTGCCGCCGCCCCGGCGGGGGCCCGACGCCTAGTCCGCGAGGGAGTGATCCGCCCCGGCGAACGGGTGGTTGCGGTGCTGACGGGTCATCTGCTGAAGGATCCCGAGTCGATCACCCGGGCAGATGCTGCGAACCAGCCGGTGGAAATAGAGGCCCGCATCGACGCGGTGGAGCGCGCCGTTACAACGCGGTGAGGTACTCCTCGTCCCACGCCACCTCGAAGTTCCCGTGGCAGCGGTTGCACTCCAGGCGCCGCGGCCGACCGCGCAGCGCGGCGCGCTCGCGGCAGCTCGGGCACACGGCGTAGTGCGAGCCCCACGCGGCCGGCAACTCACCCGCCTCCTCGGGACGCGGTACCACCGACCACCGCGTGGGCGGCGTCGAGACGATCTGGATGAGGTAGTGAGGGATCTTGAGCGGCTGGCGGTTCACGTCGAGGACGGCTTCGAGGGCAGCGAGTCGCGCCACGCGGTACCAAGCCCCACGGCGCAACGCGCACGTGACGTCTACCTGAAGCCGGCCCCACTTCATTCCTGTCACGCGCGAACCTTAGCTAGACCGACGCCGCCGTGGCGTGACGCACACCACAGGGCCTCCGGCAACCTACCGTCAGGGATCGGCGTGATGGTTCATCATCATGTCCGCCATCATGTCGGTACTGCCCGAGCGGATCGTGGCGGCCAGGTCTTGTTGATAAAGCGTGTCCCGAATGTCGACGGCGGGCCATGTCGTCCCGCGATCGGGGACAAACAGGCCGGCCACGGCACCCATGCCTCCGTCCCGTATCGCGTGACCGGTGTGGTTGTCGTACACCGCGGTGAGTCGGTAGCGGTGCTCCGGCGCCACATGCACGCCGAGACGGTGCCAGTTGTAGAACCGCGCGAGTGGGAAGCTGATAATGCGGCCGGTTCCGTCCGTCACTGGTGTACCCTGCCACAGAACTTGCCCGCTGGTCACATCCTTGAGCTCGAGACTGACGCCGAAGTCGTGTAGGTGACCACCGAGGCCGAGAATGGTGCCCGCGATCGCCGGGCTACCCTCCCAGAACCGCTCGGTGCGGCCGGGCGGCAGGTCGAACGCTTTGCTTCCGTTAGGTGGACGCCCGAGTGGATACTGCACGTCGATGGCCCAGGGGTAAGCCCGGTATAGAGGCCACGGCCGCCCGCCCGGCACGTAGCGCAGCACGAGCCGCACCCGCACGCCGTGATAGGCCTCGGCCGATGTGTTCGCCAGCATGGCGCCCGCGATTAGCCGTTGGCCGCGCTTCAACGGCAGTCCGAAGAGGAAGCGGGGCACGGTAATGGTCGGGGTCTCCCGGCTGGCGGCGAGCACGTGCAGCCCGATCGGCAGAAACAGCTCGCGGTGATCGGGGTCGCTCAGGTTGAAGTGATGGAGCAGTGTGTGCGGCAGCGCCCGTCCCGAGCCGTCTAGCACCTCGACCCGCGCGCTGTGGAGTGACGCGCTGACCGGGACGTGCAGTTGGCAGAGCGGCAGCCCCACCATCGCTTCACCCTGCCCCCGACCCGCCGCCGGCAGGTCCACCGGCGGCAGCTCGATCACCAGGCGCTGCTCCTCGCGGTCGAGCTGCACTGTGGCAAAGGGCAGCGAGTCGGGACCGATGCCGGGGCGGGGGCCGGGGCGCACGAAGATAAGCAGCAGGAGGAGCAGGAACGGGTGCATGCCGGCGGCTCCTGGTCGAGGAGCGGACAACATACCGGACAGCGGCGTTTTCCGCGAACGGCGTGCGGCGGGCGGGCGCTGGCGGCGCCGCAGGGAGTGGCCGCGAACCCGCAATCCGGTCCTCGTTCCTCAAGGCCGAGCGAAGACGGGGGCGCGGTCCCACTCCTGCGGGCCGCTTCCTGACCACGCAAACTCGATGCCACCACGCGGTGCGACATGCGTCGCAGGACCTGCCGATTGTGAGGCGCACCGAGAGCACGCCTGTCGCTTGCATGCGACACGGCGTGGCGGGAGCGGGGAGGAATCGAACCCATCGAGGTCCAACAGGACCCCGGATGGCTTCACCGCATGGGGCGGGGGCGGGACGTGCCTGCGACCTCAGCA
The DNA here is from genome assembly GCA_035538515.1 of Gemmatimonadales bacterium. Classification (GTDB taxonomy): domain Bacteria; phylum Gemmatimonadota; class Gemmatimonadetes; order Gemmatimonadales; family GWC2-71-9; genus AG41. The sequence goes on along the minus strand of DATLKF010000007.1, from coordinate 185,356 downwards.
TCGATGGCGCGCCGACAGATGCCGCGCGCCAGACCAAGCAGCCAGGAAGCCGGATCGCGGTCCCCCGTCAAGTCAAATTGGGCCGCCGAGCACCAGGCTTCCTGGAGCGTTTCTGTCACGATCTCCTCAGCCTGCTCCGGATCGCCTACGGTATCGCACGCGTACGCGAAGAGGAGCAGGGAGTGCCGGTTGCACAGCTGGTCCCAGGCTCGGCGGTCGCCAGCGGCCGTCCTGGCTATCAGGGCCCGGTCGGCGCTGAGCTCGGTGATGGCGGCTTCCAGGGTACTCTCCAGGGAGTGGGGTGCAGCATTGAAGAGTCGCCCAGCCCGAGTCAGGTAACGCGCGCTCGGAGGGCGGGTGGCGGGAGCGGGTAGGAATCGAACCTACCGAGGTCCAAACGGACCCCAACTGGTTTTGAAGACCAGTCAGACCACCAGGCCCGATCCGCCCCCAGCTATGCCACGCTTGAACTTACGCGCTCCGCCGGGTCCGCGGCACCTCGCAGTATTATGTTATGCTCAGGATGCCCAAACTGCACGCCGTCCTGATCGTCGACGACGACGCTACGCTGCGCAGCTCGCTCGAAAGCGTGCTGAGGAGCGTCGGCTATCACGTCCTGAGCACCGGCGATCCCGATGCCGCGTATCGACTACTCGGCGCGGAATCGGTCACGGCGGTGCTGTTGGACGTGCGACTCCCGACTATGTCGGGGCTCGCGCTGTCGCTCGCCATCAGCCGCCGCTGGCCCCGGCTCGAAGGCCGGATCGCGTTGATGAGCGGCGACGCCGACGCTGCCGACGTTCGCGCCTGGGTGCGGCGCAACCCCTGCACCCTGTTTCGCAAGCCCTTCAGCTTCCAACAGCTGGCGAGGTGGCTGGACTCTGTGGTCCACGCCGCCGACCACACCGCTTCAACCGGCTAAGGACCGACTCGGGAATCTCTGCGCAAGGGGAACCTGGTGCCGGGGTGGGACGCTGGGCGCCTACACGCGAGGGCGCACCGAAACATGCACCGCGGCACTGTGCACCACGCGACTTGTGCAGAGAATCCCTAGCGGGTTGCGACGATTTGAACCGACACGGTCGCGCCCGCGATCGACAGGTTCACCTCACCGGCGCCCAGCGGCGTGAAGGTCACCAGCGCGCTCGCGCCGTCGGCCGTCACGTCGGTCAGCTTCAAGAGCCGTGACCGAATGTTGAAGCTGCCGCGCAACTGCTGAATCAACGGGGCCAGATCGGCGGTGGACACCGCGTTGCCGTATGCGTCTCGCGGCGACACCCTCACTCGGAACGGCTGGCCCTCAGGAACAGTGATGGTCCCGCCATCCACGCGCGAGCCCTCCCGCTCGATGACGACCCCCACGGGGCCCGCCGGATCGACCACCAGCGACGCCTGCTTCTCGACTGAATCTACCCGAGCGGTCACGAGCGCCGGACCCGCCTGCTTGCCCGCGGTGACCTCGATGCGGGCGAGTCCACCTGAGTCGGTGACAACGCTGTCCGAGGTTACCCCCGCGTTCACGGCGCGGACGGTGATGACTCTTCCCGCGAGTGGCGCGCCCGTGCTGTTCCGGACCCGTAGGATCAGCGGCTCCCCCAGCCGCGCGCCCGCCACGGCGTGCCGGCCGACGCCCGACAGGAACTCCGTCGTGGCAGGCGCCGCGACCGACGGGAGGGCACCGATCGGCTCACCGGGAGAGGGTTGTACCTGGGCGGGGGCCGGCTTCGCGGCGCTCACGACGATCTCCACCGGCGCGGCTCCGGGCAACGCGTGCCCTCCGCCGGTAATCACATCCAGCCGGTAGGTTCCCGGCACGCCACCCACCGGGAATTGAAACACGGCGACACCGCCCGGGGCGGTCGTCGCTCGCGCGTCCTGCGCGGGTCCACCAGGAATCTGCGCGCTGCCTCGCAGGACGAGTGGGATGCCCGATTGAGGAACGTCGCCTCGCTTGACCTGGACACGGGCGAGGACGCTGCCGCCGACGGTGACGCTCACGCGCTCCGTGAGCACCGTCGCCGCGAGCGGCGGCAGGGAGGCGGGGGAGCTCACCGCTCGCGCCGTCGCGCAGCCGCTGATGCTGCTCAACACCTCCGGACTGGCACCGAAGTCTCTCAGGTCGGCCCAATCTCGGGTCGTCGGGCGAAAGGCGATGCAGTTGCGGCTGATCAGCTCCGCGACTTCACGCTTCGAGATGAGGGGGTTCGACAGCAGACGGATGAGATCCGTCTTGCGGAGCGGCTGCGACCCCTGTGCGCTCCCCGTCCACGGCAGCGCGGTCGCGAGCATGCCGAGCACGAAGAGATGGCGCTTCACGGGCGGGGACAGCCGGAGCTCTCGAATCGCCGCTCCACCGCATCCGCGTCGGCATAGAGCGCGCGATCGCGCGCGGTGCGCGCGGAGTCGAGCACGACGCCTCCGTTTTTGCGAATGGCGTTGTATGCCGCCCACCGCTCTTCGACCAGGACGAGCCCGCGCGCCAGCTCCGGACACTGCATTTGACGACTGGAAAAGAGCCGGTACCGAAGCTCGAACGCGGCGATCGCCAGCGCCAAGGTGTCGCCCGCGCGGTCCAACCGTTCCCGGGGCGAGGCGACAGTCGGCGACGCGACCGGGGCGATCGTGGGCGGTGGCGGTGCGACGACCGGCGACCCGAGGAATGCTCGCAGCAAGCCGATCGCCGCGACCACACCGCCGGTTGCGACGGTCGCCACGCGTACTGCGCGGCGTTGTGCCAGGCGCCGCAGGGTCCCCACGCCCACCGCCGGCACCGGGGGCGGAGCGTCATCGTCCTGATCCGGTAGGATGACCAAGGGGGCGGGGGCGGGGGCGGGCCGCGAGGGGGCCGGAGTCGATTTCGTGACGGCGGGGAAGAACGTCGCCACGTCGCTGCGGTAGTTCGTCCACGTGAGACGCGTCTGCTTGCGCCCGGCAGCGGAGCTCGTGGACGCCTCGATCAGCTCGAAGAACGGCAGGCGCGTCGCTGCGGACGAGCTCTCCCCTACCGGGCGGTACACGCCACCGACGGGTGGCGTGCCCAAGGCCTCCGTCACCACGATCTGCCAGGGCTGCCTGAACAGGGCCGCGTGGGCCTCGAGCTCCGCAGGCGACAGCTCCAGCGCCGTGGAATTAACGATGCGATACCAACCGACCAGCTGGACTCCGCTGTGCTGGAGCTGGTCCAGCGCGGCCACCCACCCCTGCACCAGCGCCGCTTTGGCATCCTGGCCCCTTACTGTGGGCAGGCGGATGGTCGACTCTACCACGAGGTAGAGGGCGGCCGAGTCCGGGGATCGAAACAGATCCCCGCCCAACAACCCGGAGCACGCTCCGCCGGTCGCGACGTAGTGATCGTGCAGGGCGATGAGGACCTGCTGACTGATGAAGATCGGAAGAGTCGGCTGGGCGCCGGGCGGCTCCCCCCGGTCGATAGGCGTCCACAAGATCGAGGCCGCAACCGGGATCGGCCGGTCACGATAGACGGGCTCGGCCGGCTCGTCGGGAGTGCGTGGATCCGGCGCGCCGCCCGGCGCGCGGAACCGCGTCGCCTTACCCGGCACTTCGCTCCCCTTTCTCCGCGCCGGCCAGGACACGCATCATCCGGTACCAGAACTGGAGCGCCTCGTAGAAGCTCTCCACGCGGATCCGCTCGTCGCGGCCGTGCGCCCGCACGTCGTTCTGGTCCTCGAACACGGCCGACACACCGTACGTGGGAATGCCGGCGTTGCGGAGGAACAACCCGTCGGTGGCACCCGCCTCCATGAACGGCACGACGGGGACGCTCGGAAACTGCTCGGCCACGAGCCGCCCGATCGGCCCCATGATCGCCGGGGTCAGAGGAGAAGCGGGGCTGGGCGTCGGCGCATACGTGGTGCGGATCGTGATGCGATCGTCCGCGGCGAGCCGCCGCAAGGTGGCCTCGACCTCCGCCACCGGCTCACCCGGGAGGATACGGCAGTTGACCGTAGCCCGGGCGGACTGAGGCAGCGCATTCTCGGCGTGACCCGCGTCCATCATCGTGGCAACGCAGGTGGTGCGCAGCTTGGAGTTGTAGAACGGGACCGCCGACAGTCGCGTCACGGCTGCGGAGTCAGGGGGATCTTTGAGGGCGCCCCGCATGTCGTCCGCCAATTGACCGGTCTCGATGGCTGCCGACTGCTCGAAGAAGGCGCGCGAGACCTCGTTCAGCTTGACGGGAAACTGATAATGCGCTAGGCGCTCGAGCACCGGCGCGAGGCGATAGATCGGGTTCTCCGCCGGTCGCGGCAACGAGCTGTGCCCGCCCTTGTCGACGGCTTCGAGCACGTACGTCGCGTACACCTTCTCACTGGCTTGCACCGCGAACATCACGCGGCGGCCGTCGCGCAGCACGCCCCCGCCCGCGTCGGTGTTCAGGGCGAACTCGGCGTCGACGAGGTCACGGTGCGCCTTCAGCAGCCACTGAATGCAGCTGCCGTCGGTCTCTTCGTCGCCGGTGAGCGCCAGGATCAGGTCGCGCGTGGGTCGGAAACCCTCCCGTCGCAGCCGGATGAAGTCGGCGACGAGGATCGCGTCTCCCACCTTGTCGTCGGTCGTGCCCCGGCCGTAGAAATAGCCGTCCCGCTCGAGCAGCGTGAAGGGGTCGACCGACCAATCGGACCGGCGCGCGGGAACGACGTCGAGATGCGCGAGCGACACGATCGGGCGTCCACCCGTGCCGCTGCCGCGAAGGCGGGCCACGAGGTTTCCGTGCCTCGCATCGGGACCGATGAGCACCTGCACATCGGCGGCGGGGAAGCCCGCGACCCGGAGCCGCGCCGCCATGGCGCGCGCCGCGCGCGGCGTGTTGCCCAGCGAGTCGGTCGTGTTGATCTCGATCAACTCGCGGAAGATGTCACGCGCGAGCTGGCGGTCGGCTGGGGAGAGCCCGTCCTGCGCTACGACCGGCGCGGGGGCTGCGACCGCCGCGACGAGCGCGGCGCCGAGGCACAAGCGCCACCCTCTCATCGCAGTTTCGCGATCGCGTCGATCTCTACGCGCACGCCTTTCGGGAGGGCGGCGGCTTGAATAGTCGAGCGTGCCGGCTTGTGGGCGCCGAAGTGCTTCGCGTACACCTCGTTCATCGCGGGAAAATCCCTCATGTCGATCAAGTAGACCGAGGTCTTGATCACGCGGTCGAGCCCCGAGCCCGCGGCCTTGAGGATCGCGGCGAGGTTCTTGAGCACCTGCTCGGCCTGCTCGGCGGTCGTCTTGCCGACGATCTCGCCGCTCGTAGGATGGAGCGCGATCTGGCCCGCCGTATAGACCATCCCCTCCACCGTCACCGCCTGGCTGTACGGGCCGATCGCCGTCGGGGCATCGTCGGTCGCCACCACGACCCATCCTTTCGGTGCCATCAGAAGAGTCCCTCGATCGTGCCGTCCGGGTGAACTCGAATCTTCTCCGCGGCGGGCGCCTTCGATAGGCCCGGCATTGTCATGATGTCGCCCGCCAGGGCGACCACGAACCCCGCGCCGGCCGCGGGCAGAATGTCCCGGACATGAAGGGTGAAGCCGCTGGGCGCGCCGAGTTGGGTGGGGTCGTCTGAGAAGGAGTACTGCGTTTTCGCCATGCACACCGGCGTCGCACCCAGCCCGAGCGCCGCCAGCTGCCCGAGCGCCCGCTCCGCCGCGGGCGCGAAGGCCACGGCCCCGGCACCGTAAATCTCTTTGGCGATGGTCTCGATCTTCTCCCGAATGGGACGGGCCACGTCATACAGCGGCTTGAACCGGGCTGAGCGGCCCTCGAGGAGCTTGAGCACCGCCTCGGCGACGGCGACGCCGCCTTCCCCGCCCTTTTCCCACACCTCACATAGCTCGACTCCGACGTCTTCCGCGGCGCACGCCGCCTGCACGGCGTCGAGCTCGGGCTCGGTGTCGGTCACGAACCGGTTGAGCGCCACCACCAACGGCATCCCGAACCGCTTCACATTCCTGACGTGACGCAGCAGGTTGGCCGACCCGCGCCGCACTGCGGCCACGTCGGGTGCGCCCAGGGCGTCTTTCTTCACGCCGCCGTGCATCTTGAGGGCGCGCACCGTGGCGACGACGATCGCCGCTTCGGGGTTCAGGCCCGCCATGCGACACTTGATGTCGAAGAACTTCTCCGCGCCGAGGTCGGCGCCGAACCCCGCCTCGGTGAGGACCACGTCGCACAGCGTGAGCGCGAGCTTGGTCGCCACGACCGAGTTGCAGCCGTGGGCGATGTTGCCGAACGGGCCGCAGTGAATGAACGCGGGGCCGCCCTCGAGCGTCTGCACCAGGTTGGGATTGATGGCGTCCTTGAGCAGCAGCGTCATGGCGCCGTGCGCCTTCAAGTCACTGGCGCGCACCGCCTGCTTCGCGCCGGTGACACCGACGATGATGCGCGCCAGCCGCTGCTCCAGATCGGCGAAGCCGGTCGCCAACGCCAGGATGGCCATGATCTCGGAGCCTGGAATGATCACGAAGCGCTCTTCGCGCGCGGGGCCGGCGTTCAACCCGCCCAAACCCACGATGACGTTGCGCAGCGCGCGGTCGTTCATGTCGATCGTCCGCGGCCACGTGATGCGGCGCGTGTCGAGCCCGAGGGCGTTGCCGTGGTGCAGATGCGAGTCGAGCATCGCCGAGAGAAGGTTGTGCGCGCTCGCGACGGCGTGGAAGTCGCCGGTGAAGTGCAGGTTGATGTCCTCCATCGGCACGACCTGGGCGTAGCCGCCGCCCGCCGCGCCGCCCTTCACCCCGAACACCGGACCCAGCGACGGCTCCCGAATACACAGCGCCGCCTGCGCTCCGATCCGGCGCAGCGCCTGCGTCACCCCAACCGTCACCGTGGACTTCCCCTCTCCCGCCGGCGTGGGGTTGATGCCGGTGACGAGCACCAACCGGCCCTTCGGCTTGCGGCGCTCCAGCGCCCGCAGCGGCACCTTTGCCTTGTACTTGCCGTACAGCTCCAGCTCGTCGTCGTGGAGCCCAAGCTCGGCGGCGATGTCGGCCACGGGGCGGAGCTTCGCCGCTTGGGCGATCGCGATGTCGGTGGGGACTTTGGCCGTCGTGGTCACGGCTGCTCGTGGCTAGAGGGTGATCGCCAGCCGCGCGCCGAACAGTCGGCGGGCGTTGGCCGTGGTGCCCCGCTCGATGCTCGCAACCGGCTCACCGCGCGCCCGGGCGAGCGCCTCGGCCACCAGGCGCACCAGGCCCGGCTCGTTGCGCTGGCCGCGGTGCGGTTCGGGAGCAAGATACGGACCGTCGGTCTCGACCAATAGACGGTCCATCGGACAGTCGGACGGTCGGACGGCGGGGCTCCAGTTTCGGAACGTGATCATCCCGGAATACGAGAAGTAGGCCCCGATTGCCATCCCCGCCTCGAATACACGTAGCCCCGAGTTGAACGAGTGCAGTATTACGGGTGCCGTCGCGCCCTTGAGCATCGCGGCGATGTCGTCGTCGGCTTCGCGAGCGTGCACGACCACCGGCTTCCCGAGCTCGCTCGCCAGCGCCAGGTGGGCCTCGAAGGCACGCCGTTGTGCGTCGCGGGGCGAATGGTCGTAATGGTAGTCGAGACCGGTCTCGCCCACAGCCACCACTTCGGGTAGCGCCAGCAGGTCTCCGAGGCGGGTGGCCGTATCGGCCGACCAGTGCTGCGCTTCGTGGGGGTGCACACCCGCCGTGGCGGAGAGCCCGGGGCGAGACCGCGCCAGCAGGGCGGCGCGCTCGCTCTCGGCCAGGGTCCCCCCGATCACCACGACGTGACGCACGCCGGCCTCGCGCGCTCGCGCGAGCACCGCATCCCGATCCCGATCGAACGCCCCATCGCCGAGATGGCAGTGGGCGTCGATAAGCTCGGTGACCGGGGTCCGGGGTCCGGTGTCCGGTGTCACATCCTAGCGGTCCCGGACACCGGACACCGAACCCCGGTCACCGTTACACCGGCGCTTTCGACCGAGGCCCGGGAATGCTCGCGGGCGCTCGCTCGGGTTCCGCTGCCGGCTTGAACGCCCGGGCGCCGCGTGCATCCTGGCCGGGCCAGCGCCTCTCGATGTACATGAGGATCGGCGCGGCGATGTAGATCGACGAGAACGTCCCCGTGAAAATGGCGAACGTCATCACGAGCGCGAACGGCCGCAGCACCTCGCCCGCGAGCAGCACCAGCGCCAGCGTGGTCGCCATCGTGGTGCCGTGCGTCAGCACGGAGCGCGGCAGCGTCTCGTTGATGGAGAGGTTGAGGATCTCGTACAGGTTCTGGCGCCGGAACTTGCGCAGGTTTTCACGCACCCGGTCGAAAATGATGATGGTGTCGTTGAGCGAGTACCCCACCATCGTCAATACCGCGCCAACCACGACGAGGCTCACCTCGAGGTCCAAATAGCGGATGAACGCGATCGTGGTCAGGATGTCGTGGAACGTCGCGAGCACCGCGGCCAGCCCAAAGCGCCACTCGAACCGGATCGCGAGGTACACGAGCGTAACAATGAACGAGAAGAAAATGGCGAGGAACGCTTTGCCCTGCAGCTCGCGACCCACCTTCGGACCCACCGCCTCGGTGCGCAGGATCTTATAGTGCTCGGGCGGGGGCCCCAGGCTCCGCGCCAGCGCCGAGTCGACCGCCGCCGCGGTCGTTTCCGTGGACCCCTCGACGGCGGCGTTCGCGCGGCCGAGCCGGGCGCGGATCACATACTCGTTGGGCGCGCCGAATTGCTGGATCTCGGCGTCGCGGATGCCCGCTGCGTCGAGCGCGCCGCGGATGCGCTCGGTCCCCACGGGCTGCGGCGTCTGCACCTGGATGAGCGTACCGCCGGTGAACTCGATCGAATAGTTCAAGCCGCGCCCCAGGAACAGCGAGAACCCGGGAATGATGATCGCGGCCGTGAGCCCGTACGCCCAGCGGCGCCACTTGATGAAGTCGTAGTCGGCGTTGGCGAAGAGTCGAATCATCTCAGACGCTCAGCGTGGCCATGTCCGGCCGCCGGTCGAGCCAGATCATGTAGAAAGTCCGAACCACGAAGACGGCCGTGATCATCGATGCCGCGATGCCGATGATCAGCGTGATGGCGAAGCCCTGCACCGGGCCGGTGCCGACCAGATACAGAATGAACGCCGTGAGCATCGTGCTGACGTTCGAGTCGATGATGGCGCTCATGGCGTGTTTGAACCCCTCGTCCACGGCGGTACGCACCAGCTTGTCGTGCTGCAATTCCTCGCGGATGCGCTCGAAGATCAGCACGTTGGCGTCCACGGCGATCCCCACCGAGAGCACCAGCCCGGCGAGCCCCGGTAACGTCAACGTGAAGCCGAAGCCCGCCAGCCCCGCCAGCGTGAACACGACATACAGAGCGAGCGCCGCCACGGCGAGCGCGCCCGACCAGCGATAGTAGGTAATCATGATCAGCACGACCAGAGCCACGCCCACGATCCCGGCGTGGATGCCGTCCTTGATCGAGTCCTGACCGAGCGACGGACCGATGGTGCGCTCCTCGATGATGGTCAGCGGCGCGGGAAGGGCGCCGGCCTTGAGCACCAGCGCCAGGTCCTGGGCGTCCTGCAACGGTTTCGCGCCCAGCTCGATCTGCCCGTGTTGGCCGATCTGGCTCTTGATGACCGGCGGCTGTCCCTGCACCCGGTCGTCCAGGATGATCGCCATGTAGTCGTTCACGTGACGCCCGGTCTCGCGCTCGAAGATCCGCCCACCGCGTCGCGACAAGGTGAAGTTCACCACGGACTGGTTGGTGAGCGGGTCGCGCGTGGCCTTCGCGTCCTGCAACTCTTCACCCGTGATGATGGGGCGATCCTCGACCGCATACAGCGCGCGGTAGGTGCGAGCGGCCCGCGACAGCACCTCCGTGCCCCACTTGAGCTGGATGCCCCGCGGAATGAGTCGCTGCACGTCGGGCCGGGCCAACAGGCTTTCCGCCACCGGCACCTGCTCCTCCGGCACGAGATACTCACCGGGCAGCTGGCCCTGGAACAGCAGCGACGACAGTGCGCCCGGGGCGTTGAGGTCGCTAGTGTCCGGTACGACGGCTTTTCCCTTCGCGGGCTTCTTCGCCTTCGCTTTGCCGGTATCGGTGCCGAACAGCTGCGTGACGCTCGCCGCGGGGGCCGCCTGACCCGCGACCTTCACCCCGGCCCGCCGGAGCGCCTTGTCGATGTCGGGCAAGGCGTCACGAAACAGGTTCTTCATGTCGGTGATGCGGAACTCGAGGAACGCCGTCCGCTGGATGATACCCTTGGCGCGCGTCGGGTCTTTTTCCCCGGCCAGCTCGACGATGAGGCGGCAGCGCCCCTGCAGCTGCACGACGGGCTCGGTGGTGCCGAACTCGTCGATCCGGGTCCGCACCACCCGCTGCGCACGCTGGATCGCGTCCGCGCAGTCGGGCACGGGACCCTTGGACTGGTCGACCTCGAGGGCCAGGTGAATGCCGCCCTGCAGATCGAGGCCGAGGTTGATCGGGACCCGACGCTCGGTGGTGTCCTTCATGCGACCGGTCTCGGTATCCCGGACGCGCCGCGTCACGTTGGTCGGGATCAGCTGCCAGATGCTGAGGACCAGCAGTCCCGCGGTGACGATCATTCGTGAACGAATCGTGCGAAACATCGCGCCTCTATCCGTTGAGGATCGCGCGCGCGGCTACTGCGTCGCGCTCGATCTGGTCGACCAGCGCCTGGCGTGAGGTGAAGGTCTGCACGTCGCGCAGCCGGCCCACCCACTCGACAGTCACCGTCTCACCGTACAGATCGCCGGTGAAGTCGAACAGATGAATCTCGAGCCCGCGCGTGTGCACACCGAACGTCGGCCGCGCACCCTGATTCATCATCCCACCATACTTCGTCTGGTCCGTTTCCCCCTTCCCCGACACTTCTACCCGGACGGCGTAGACTCCATCCGGCGGGAGCAGCTTCCGCGCATCGGGGGGGACCAGGTTGATCGTGGGCACCCCAATGGTCCGCCCCCGCCCGGCACCTCGCTCCACCGTTCCCCGCAGGCTGTACGGTCGGCCCAGGGCCCGGGCCGCTGAGCTCAAGTCGCCGTGCGCCACCGCCGTGCGGATCAGAGAGGACGAAATCGGCTGCCCGTCCTCCGTCACGGCCGCCACCACCTCCATCACGAAGCCGTCTTCGCGGGCCAGCCGCCGCACCAGCTCGACGTCCCCCGCGCGCCCGCGCCCGAACCCGTGGTCGTACCCCAGGACCAGCTGCTCCATCCCGAACCGCGCCCGCAGGATGTCCCGCACGAACTCTTCCGGCCCGAGCCGCGCGAGCGCCGGTGTGAACGGAAGCACTTCCACCCGCTCGATTCCGAGGCGCGTCGCGAGCACGCGTTTCTCTTCCGGCAACGTCAAGAGCTGCGGCGCTGCGCTCGGGTTCACCACCTCGAGCGGGTGCGGATCGAACGTCACGAGCAGGCTGCGACAACCCGTCGCACGCCCGCGCCGCATCACCTCCGCGAGCACGGCCTGATGCCCGCGGTGGATTCCGTCGAACGTCCCAACGGTGGCGACCGTGCCGGTCACGACTCGGCTACCACGACCCGGGGCTTGAGCAGGTCCCCGACCCGCACGGCCACCGCGACGAGGTGCCCCCCCGAAAACAGGGCCACGTGTCCAGACCCGGCCGCGCCGTCGCCGGCGGGGATCGGACGTCCATGGATCACCGCGTCGCGGCCGGCTTCGTCCAGCTCCCGCCGCGGCAGCCCGGCGACGAGCTCGGCGGGATCTCGCAGGTCGCGCGCCGTGACCGTCTCCGGTGCGATGGCCTCGGCGAGCCGATACGGGCCCACCCGCGTGCGGGTCAGCGCCGCGAGGTGAGCGCCGCACCCGAGCGTCGCACCCACGTCGCGCGCAAGGCTGCGGACGTACGTCCCGCCGCTCACGGTGGCGCGGAACACCACGTCTGGCAACTCCACGCGCACCAGCTCGAGCTCCGTCACGTCGACCCGTCGCGACGGCGGCGCCACCGGCTCCCCCCGCCGCGCCCGACGGTACGCCCGCTCCCCGGCGATCTTCACCGCCGAATACACAGGGGGCCGCTGGTCGTAGCCGCCGCGAAACCGCGCGAGCGCCTGCTCCACCCGCTCCCGATCGAGCTCGCGCCACCCCTCGGACGTCGCCAGCGGCTTGCCGGTGGCATCGTCGGTGGTAGTCGCCACACCGAGGCGAATCACCCCTTCGTACGTCTTGTCCCACCCCGCCGCGAACGCCGCCAGGCGCGTGGCGCGGCCCGCGAGGATCACGAGCAACCCCGCCGCGAAGGGATCGAGCGTGCCGAGGTGGCCCACGCGGTCGGTGCCGAGGGCACATCGCACGATGTCCACGACGTCGTGCGAGGTGGGCGCGTCCGCGGGGGGGGGGCCCCCGCCCCGCTTCGCGACCAGCGCCACTCCGGAGATCAGCCCGCGCCCTCCTTAAGGTCTCGCAGCACGCGGTCGATCCGCTGGGCGTGTTCCACGCCGCGGTCTAGCTCGAAGCGCAGCTCGGGCGTGACCCGCAAGGAGAGCTCCTTGGCGAGCTGCGCGCGCAGAAACCGGGCGGCGCTCTCCAAGCCCTCGAGCGTCTTCGCCTTCTCCTCGTAGGTCCCCATTACGCTCACGCGGGCGCGCGCGTGCGCCAGGTCCGCGGAGACCTCCACGGCCGTCACGGTGACGAACCCGATGCGCGGGTCGCGCACCGCGCCCGTCAGGAAGGCGGCCACGGTCTGGCGAATGGCCTCGGCAACGCGCTCGGGGCGGTGGGTCGGTCGTCGCATCACGTCAGAAGAAGCTGGTGCTCGTGTCCACGATGCGGGCTCCGTCGGCGCCCTCGATCAAGCGATCGGCCTCGCGCAGCACGCTCTCCGCGTGACGCCGATCCGTGGCGACCACGCATGCCGTCAGCTCCGCGCGCTGCCACAAGTCATGGTGGGCCGTCTCCGCCGCGGACACGTTGAAGCTGTTGTGGAGGCGGTCCTTGAGACTTTTGAGGACACGGCGCTTGTCCTTCAGGGAGCGGCACGCCGCGAGATGCAGCTCCCACGTCATCACGCCCACGATCACGCGGGCGTCAACGAGCGCGCGACCTCCTCGATCCGGTAGGCCTCGATCAGGTCCCCGACCTTGATGTCGTTGAAGTTCTCGACGCCGATGCCGCACTCGAACCCTTCGCGCACTTCGCGCACGTCGTCCTTGAAGCGCTTGAGGGACGAGAGTGTTCCGTCGTACACCTCGACGCCCTCGCGGATCACCCGCACCCGCGCGGTACGGGGAATGACGCCGGCGCGGACGAAACTGCCGGCGATCGTCCCCACCTTGGCGATCTTGAAGAGCTGACGGACTTCCGCCTCGCCCAGCACCACTTCCTTCTTCTCGGGGGCGAGCAGCCCTTCCATGGCCGCCTTCAACTCTTCGACCGCCTCGTAGATGATGCGGTAGGTGCGGATTTCCACCTTCTCGCGCTCCGCCGAGGCGCGGGCGTTGGAATCGGGCCGGACGTGGAAGCCGACGATGATGGCGTTCGAGGCCTTGGCGAGCAGCACGTCCGAATCGGTGATGGCGCCCACGCCGCGATGCACCACCTCGACCTTGACTTCCGGGGTCGAGAGTTGCCCCAGCGCGTCGGCCAGCGCCTCCGCCGGGCCGCCCTCGTCCGCCTTGATGATGATGCGCAGGGTCGCGGCGCCGCCCGCCGCCCGCTCCGCCAGGAAGTCTTCGAGCGTTTTGACGCGGCCGGTGCGGCGGTGCTGCGCCTCGCGCTCGAGGCGCTGGCGCTTCTGCGCGATGTCGCGCGCGGCCGCCGCGTCCTCCATGACCTGGAACGTGTCACCCGCCTCGGGCACGCCGTCGAAGCCGAGCACCTGCACCGGCGTGGACGGGCCGGCAGCCTCCACCGTCTGGCCCCGCTCGTCGTACATGGCGCGCACGCGCCCGTAAAACTGCCCGCAGATGAAGTCGTCGCCGCCGCGCAGCGTACCGTTCTGCACGAGGATCGTGGCCAGGGGCCCCTTCCCGGGATCGAGCGTCGCCTCGAGCACGGTGCCGTGCGCTCGCCGCTTCGGGTTCGCCTTGAGATCGAGCAGCTCGGCCTGGAGCAGGATCTGGTCGAGGAGCTCCTGGACGTTCTTCCCCGTCTTGGCGGAGATCGGGGTGGCGAGCGTGGTGCCGCCGAATTCCTCGAGCACCACGCCATGCGCCAACAGATCCTGTTTGACCTTTTGCACGTTGGCGGTGGGCAAGTCGATCTTGTTGATCGCCACGACGATCGGGACGCCCGCGTTCTTGGCGTGCGAGATCGCTTCGATGGTCTGCGGCATGATGGCGTCATCGGCCGCCACCACCAGCACGACGATGTCCGTCACCTGCGCGCCGCGCGCGCGCATCGCGGTGAAGGCCTCGTGGCCCGGCGTGTCGAGGAACGTGATCGAGCGGCCGTCCTTGAGCTTCACCTGGTAGGCGCCGATGTGCTGGGTGATCCCACCGGCCTCGCCCGCCACGACGTTGGCCTTGCGGATGTAGTCGAGCAACGACGTCTTGCCGTGATCGACGTGGCCCATGACCGTGACGACCGGCGAGCGGGGCTGCAGGTCGGCTTCCTGCTCCTTGGTGGGCTCTTCGGCGGCGGCGAGGGCGTACTCTTCCTCTCGGACCGCCTGGAACCCGAACGCGGATGCGATCAGCTCGATCATGTCGAAATCGAGCCGCTGATTGATCGTCACCATCTGCCCGAGCTCTTTGAACGCGAAGGCGACGATCTCCTTCGCCGGCACCTTGAGGATGTTCGCGAGCTCGGAGACGGTGATGAACTCGGTGACGCGCACCAGCGTCTTCTCACGCTCCTTCTCGTCGCGCCGCCGCTGCTCCTCGACATCGCGGAACGTCGGGCCCTCTTCGCGCCGGTGCACGCCCTTGCGGGCAACCGGTCCTTTGATCGACGCGAGCGTCCGCGAGATGTTCTGGGCCACCGCCTCCTGGTCGACCAGCGACTTCTTGCCCTTCTTGCGCTTCTTCCCTTTCTCGCGGCGCCGCTCCTCTAGCGGGATCGCACCGGGCGCGGCCGAAGCTACCGGTCGCGGCGGCACCGGCCCACCCGGCGTGGCGCTCGCGACCGGCTTGGGGCGCACGGGGGTGGGGATGACCGGCCGGGGGGAGACGGGAGCAGGTGCGAACGTGGGCGCCGCGGCCGACGGCGCGGCCGATGCTACCGGCGCCGCGGCCACCGGTGCCGGCAGGCCCGACTCTTCGGCGGCGGGGAGGTCCCTGAAGAGGGCGGCGGCGCGCTCCTCCAGCGAGGGCTTCTCCTCTTCGTCGACGTCCTTCGCCGCCTGAAGCGCTTCGCGCGCCTTGAGCTCGCGCTCCGCCTCGAGCGCCGCTTCGGCCTGGGCCTCGGCGTCGGCGGCGGCCATCTCCGCCGCCGTCCGGCGGCGTCGTTTGGGCCGCGCCTCGGGAGCGACCGCCGCCGGCTCCACCGCCTTCACCGCGCGCCGCCGCTTGGGGGGCGCGGGGGCGTCCTTTTGCTTGCGCTTCTCCCGCTCCCAGCGCGCGCGCATCAACGCCACCTGCTCGGGCTTGAGCGGTGACAGGTGGCTGCGCACGAAGATGTCCTGCTCCTTGAGCATGCCCAGGAGCTGATCCGAGGAGATGCCGAACTCAGCCGCCAGATCGTGGATTCTCGTCGTCGTCACTCACCCTCCACAGAGCCAACCAGCCCCTGCGCCAGCGCGGCGTCCGCTACGCCGACCGCTTGCACAGGCGTCCGTCCCAAGGCCGCCCCCAACCGCTCCGCCGCCGGGCCCACCAGTACCGGCACCCGGCGCGCGCGCGCCAGCCGCTCCACCTTGTCGCGGGTGCGCGCTGAAGCGTCCGCCGCGAGCACCACGCAGGCGAGACCCTTCCGCTGCAGCCGCGCCCGTACTCCCGCCACTCCGATCACCACACGCCCTCCACTTCCACCTCCCCGCACGCCGAGCCCGAGGAGGCGGAGCAGTCGCTCGCTCACGCCGCTGGGGCAGGCCGGCCGCCGCCGGACTCAGCCGGGCGACCTGCGGCCCCCTCTCTCCCCCCACTCGGTCCGCCACTGGGCGTGTCCTCCTCGTCCCCGCCCTCTTCGGTCATCTCGTTCAGGAAAGCCATGAGCTTGTCCGCGAGCTCGGGCGTGACGCCCGCGATTTTCTCGACGTCCTCGCGCTCCATGTCCAGGATGTCCTGCAGCGTCTTGTGGCCCGCCTGCTCGAGGATGTCGACCAGCTCGACCGGCAGGCCTTTGAGCTCGCGCAGGGCGACCTTGGTGGCGGACTCATCTTCGACGGGGGGGAGCGGGGCGAACAGCGGGCCTTCCCCGCCACGCTCCAGCCACTCGCGGCTCGAGTACAGGTCGATTTTCCAGCCGGTCAGCTCGGACGCAAGCCGCACATTCTGCCCGTTGCGCCCGATGGCGAGCGAGAGCTGGTCCTCGTCCACGATCGCCTGGATCGTCTTGGTCTCGGGATCGGAGAATACCTTCGCGACCCGGGCCGGGGCGAGCGACAGCTTGGCGAACCGCTCGGGATCGGGCGACCACGGCACGATGTCGATGCGCTCGCCACCGAGCTCGTTCACGACGGCCTGGACGCGCGATCCCTTTAGGCCGACGCACGCGCCTACCGGATCGATCGAGTCGTCGCGTGACGAGACCGCGATCTTGGTGCGGCTCCCCGCTTCCCGCGCGGTGGCCCGGATTTCCACGATCTGCTGCTGGATCTCCGGCACCTCGAGCCTGAACAGCGCTTTGACGAACAGCGGGTCGGCGCGCGACAGGATGAGCCGCGGGCCTTTGGGCGTCTCTTCGATGCGCTTCAACACGGCGCGAATCGTGTCACCCTGGTGGAAGTGCTCGCGGTGATTCTGCTCCCGATAAGGGATGATCGCCTCGGCCTCTCGAAACTTCGCGAGCATGACGACGATCTTGCCGCGCTCGATCTGCTGCACCTCTCCCGACAGGAGATCGCCGACCTTGTCGGTGAACTCCTCGCGAATGCGCGCCCGCTCGCCTTCGCGCACGCGTTGGATAATGCGCTGCTTGGCCGCCTGCACCGCAGTACGGCCGAACGCCTCGAACGGCACCTCTTCTTCCAGGACGTCCCCCACCTGAAAGTCGGGGTCCTCGAAGCGGGCTTCCTCGAGGGTCACCTGCGCCGCCGGATCTTCCACACTCTCGACCACGGTGCGCAGCACCGCAATGCGAATCGTGCCTTTCAGCTCATCGATGCCGATCTCGGCCCGCACGTTGGGTCCGTACCGCTTGACCAGCGCGGCGTGCAGCCCGTCCTTGAGCAGGTCGAGCAGCTCCGAGCGCTCGAGCTGCTTGGTGTTCGTCAGCTCGCGAATTGCAGAGACGACGTCGGTTGTGTTGGTCATCTATCAGTCATCCGTTATCAGTCATCAGTCATCAGTCATCAGTCATCAGTCGTCAGTTATCAGTTATCCGTCATCCGTTATCTGTTGGTCGTCACCGTACCCCGGTCCGATCATGACTGATGACTGATAACGGATGACTGACAACCCCTCACCAATCCACCGCAAGTCGGGCATCACGAATCCCCGCGAGCGGCACCGGCCGCGCCTCCGCGCCCTGCGGCTGCAGTACCACCGTCGCGTCGTCGGGGACGGCTACGATGCAGGCTCGCACCCGTCCGAGCCCCGCGACCGTCGCCTGCACGTCGCGGCCCACGAAGCGCACCCAGTGCCGGTGCCAGCGCAGCGGCCGCTCGAGCCCTGGACTCGAAACCTCGAGGACGTAGCGACGACCCAGCGGTCCGCTCTCGTCCAGCCACGCCTCCAAGGCGCGGCTCGCCGCGGCGCAATCCTCCACGCTCACCTGGCGTGGCGGGCTGTCCGCTGGCTGAGGCCACTCGATGCGCACCTGGACGAGCGGCCGAGCTTGCGTGCCGCCGATCTTGAGGTCGGCCAGCTCCAGACCCAGTTCCGCCAGGTGGGTCCGAAACGACTCGACGAGGCTTTCGGAGAGCATCAAAAAAAAGCGCGGGCCGAACTTCGCCCGCTTCACCCTCGGAATGTAGCCGCCCGGAGGCGACTGTCAAGCGAGCGGCAGTCCCGCGTACGCGATCATCCGACCGTCGCGGCCGCCGGAGGCGCGGTGCGAGAAGAACTGATCCCGGTCGTGCGCGCTGCACCACGGCGAGAGCGTGATCTCGCCGAGGCCCAGTTCCTGGCCCTGCCGGGCCAGGACGGCCCGCAGATCGAGCTGCCCGGAGTCCGACTCCGGACGGCCGCTGAACTGCGTCAGGACTTCAGAACCTACTACATAGCACGCCCCGCAAATGCCGACTCCACAGTGCATTACGATATCGCCCGCTCGTACGAATGCGTGGCGCTTCAAGACCTCCACCCCGCGTTCCAGCACCCGCGCCACGGTCCCCCGCCACCCGGCGTGCAGCAGCGCCACCACCCGCTTCTGGGGCACCGCTAGGTACACCGGGATACAATCCGCGACCGTGACAGAGAGGAGCAGACCCGGGACGCCGGTGGCGTGTCCGTCCAGGCCGTCCAGAATGAGCCAGCCTGCCGCGCCCGCCGCGTGCCATTGCACCGCGGTGCCGTGGACCTGGTGTGCGAGAATGATGCCCGGAAAGCGGGTGCGGACGGCGGCGGCCACGGCGCGCCAGCGTGACATCACCTGGCCGACGTTCTCATCGCTCCAGAGGCCGAGCGAAAAGCCTCGTCCCCGTGTGGTGATCCCGGCGACGATGCCATAACGGTCGGCCCACTCGCGCAGCTCCATTCGTGGGACGGCGGAGTCGCCCACCGGCTGCTCGCGCAAAGTCGGACGGTCGGACAGTCGGATCGTGGGACCGGCCATCACCGTGCGACCGTCCGCGTGTCGGGCTGTCCTTCGAGGCGCTCGATCTGCGCTCCGAGTGCTCGTAACCGCTCGTCGATCCGCTCGTAGCCTCGCTCGATCTGTCCGATGTTGTGGATTACTGAATCACCATGCGCCGCGAGGGCGGCAAGGAGCATCGCCATCCCCGCCCGGATGTCGGGACTCTCCACGACTCCGCCACGCAGCGCCGATGGTCCCGCGATGACCGCGCGATGGGGGTCGCACAGCACGATGCGCGCCCCCATCCCGATCAGCTTGTCCACGAAGAACAGCCGCGACTCGAACAGTTTCTCGAACACGAGCAGGAGCCCATCGCATTGCGAGGCGGCGACGATCGCGATGGACATCAAATCGGCGGGGAACGCGGGCCAGGGGCCGTCTTCGAGCTTGGGCACATGCCCGCCCAGATCCGGCCGCACGCGGCGCTCCTGACCCGCGTCGACGATGAGGCGTGCGCCATCGAGTCGGGGACGTACACCCAACCGCTCGAACCCCAGGAGAATGGCCCGCAGGTCCTCGGCTCGCACGCCGTCGATGGTGACCGCTCCATTGGTGACGGCGGCGAGCCCGATGAACGAGCCGACCTCGATGTGGTCCGGCCCTACCGTGCAGGCGGCGGCGCGCAGCAGGGGGGAGCCGCCCCCCGTGACCGTGATGGTATTGGTCCCGGCGCCCTGGAGGGGGACACCCATCTCACCGAGGAACCGCGCCAGGTCCTGGACGTGTGGCTCGCCAGCGGCGTTCCGCAGCGTCGTGGTGCCGCGAGCCAGGGCCGCGGCCATCAGGGCGTTCTCCGTCGCGGTCACGCTCGGCTCGTCGAGGAAGATGTCGGTCCCCACCAACCCCTTGGCCTCGAGCTTGTAGGCGGCGCCCACGGTGACGTCCGCGCCGAGCCGCTCGAGCGCCAGGAAATGGGTGTCGACGCGGCGCCGGCCGATCACGTCTCCGCCCGGCGGCGGGAGGGTGACGCGTCCGAAGCGGGCGAGCATCGGACCCGCGAGCAGGATCGAGGCGCGGATGCGCGCGCACAGCGCCGGGTCGAGCTCGCGCGGCTCGGCGCGCCGGGTGTCCACGGTCACGCTGTTGGGTCCCGTCCATTCGACGGTGGCGCCGAGATGGGCGAGCAGCGCCAGCATCGTCTCGACATCTCTGATATGAGGCACGTTGTCGATCCGGCAAGGCCCGTCGGCGAGCAGCGTGGCCGCGAGGATCGGAAGCGCTGCGTTCTTGTTGCCGGCCGGTCGGATGGTGCCTTTCAACTGGCGGCCGCCCGTGACGGCGAAGGACGGAGGCATGGGTGTGGCAAGCTATGACGCGCCTTGCGCCGACGTCAAGCGTTCGCGAACGTTCGCCACGTGAACGTGAGTCCGCTGGTCGCGTTCGCGGGACTCGTCACCATCGGCCTGCTCGCGATGCGGCTGCCGCGCCCGCCGCAGCATTACGTCGCCAGCCTCGACCCCGTGCTCGCCGGCGGTGCCGCGCTGGTGC
Organism: Gemmatimonadales bacterium; assembly: GCA_035538515.1. GTDB lineage: Bacteria > Gemmatimonadota > Gemmatimonadetes > Gemmatimonadales > GWC2-71-9 > AG41. The sequence continues at coordinate 165,030 of DATLKF010000007.1, read as the reverse complement.
TCTCCGGCCTCGTGCTCGGCCCGGGCATCGACCTCCTCACTCGGCCGGTGCTCGTCGCATTCGCTCCCGTCACCACCCTCGCCGTCGGCTGGATCGGAGCCGCGTTGGGCGCTCGGTTCGAGCGGCGCTACCTGCGCCGCATCCCGCGCGCCGCCTGGCTCTTGGCGATGATCGCGGCGGCCGGAGCGTTCATCGTGGTGGCGGTCGCCGCGTGGCTCCTCACGCGAGCCGTACCCGCGCTCGCGGGCGCGTGGACGCCCCGGCTCGCCGCGATTCTCACCCTCGCCGCGGTCGGCGCGGTGGCGAGTCCTGACGCGGTCGCGCGCGTCGCGCGAACCACCGGCGTGCCTCGCCGTACGGCCCGCGCGCTGTCACTCGCCGCGACGCTCGAGGCCGCGTTCGCTACGGTGGCGATCAGCGTACCGCTCGCCCTGCATCGATCTCACCCGCTCGCCGGACGCGGCCCGCTCGGCTGGCTCTCGTGGATCCTGCTGGCGGCCGCCGGCGGCGCACTCGCCGGCGCCGTGTTCATCGCGCTCACGCGCGGGCTGCCGACGCGCGCCGGTCTCGGGTGCTTGCTGGTGGGGACGCTCGCGTTCGCGGCCGGCTTCGGCTACGCGGTCGGGCTGTCACCCTTCGTGGTGTGCGCGCTGGCGGCCGCGGTGGTGGTGAACCGCTCGCCCCATCGACACGCGGTCCGCCAGTTGCTCGCCGAGTGGCAGCCTCTCGTCTATGGGATTCTGCTCGTTGTCACCGGTGCGCTGCTCGTCCTGCCGACACCCTGGCTGCTCGTGGCTGCGGCGTTACTCGTCGTCCTACGCGCCGCGTCTCAATGGGCGAGCGTGCGCTACTCGCGGGTGGCGCTGCACCGGACGGACGTGCCGCCAGACTTCGGGCTCGGGACGGTCGCGCCCGGCGGCGTGGCGATCGCCCTGGGTCTGAGCTTCGTCTTCACGTATGGCCTCCAGGGGCCGGCGGCCGGCGATCCTACGTTGACGACCATCGTCTTGGGAGTCGCCGCGGCGCTACTCGCCGCGACCCCGCTCATGACTCGCGCCCTAAGCGGCCGCGTGGCGCGACCGGCGGCGGTCGCACCCGCCGCGCCGTTGACAGGATCCACGGCGGCGGCCGAGCTTAGTGCCAACGCGCCGGCGGAGTGGCCGCGATGATTCCTACGTGGGTGGCGGTGGTGGCCGGGATTTCGCTCGCGATTCTCGCGCTGTCGGCCATCGTGATCGCGCTCGCAACGGTCGTGGGCGCCCTCGGGTTGCGGGCGTTCCTGCGCGTGCTGCAAGATCTCGCCGGGCCGGCGGTGGGCGACGTGCGACAGCTCGTGGGAGCGATCCGCACCGAAGCGGAGAGTCTCGTCGGAACGTCGCGCGAGCTGCGCGAGCGGATCGTCAGGGCCGCGGACGCGGCCGAGGCGCGGCTCGGGGACCTGGATGCCCTGCTCGAGGTGGTGCAGCAGGAAGTCGAGACGACCGTGCTCGACGTCGCCACCACACTCCGCACCGTGCGCCGCGGCCTCTCCCTGCTCGAATGGGGGCGCCGGACGCTCAAGCGAGGGAAGAAGCACTGACCGGGGCAGGGCGCGCCAAGCGGTTCCTCGCGGCCACGGCAGTGGGGCTCGCCGGGGTGGCGTTGTTCCCCAGTATCGCGCACGCCTGGACGCCGGGGACCCATGTCTACCTCGGCGAGTCGGTGCTCGCCAACCTGCACCAGCTCACCGGCGCCGTCGCCGATTTGCTGCGGGCCTTTCCCTACGACTTCCTGTACGGCAACATCGCGGCAGATACGTCGATGGCCAAGAAGTACGCCCCGGTGGGGCGGCACTGCCACGCCTGGCATGTGGGCCAGGAGATCTTCGACCTGGCGCACACCGATCCGCTGCGCGCGTTCGGGTTGGGCTACCTCTCGCACCTGGCGGCCGACGCGGTCGCCCACAACTTCTTCGTGCCGCGCCAGCTCGTCCTCACCTCGGGTACCGCGGCGCTGGGGCACAGCTATTGGGAGAGCCGGTTCGAGACCCATCTCGGCCCCGCGTACGCCGGCACGGCCAAGGAGCTGATTCTCCAGGATCATGTCGCGAGCGACACGCACCTCGACACGATCATCTCCCCCACGCTGTTCAGCGTGGGAACCAGCCGTCGCCTCTTCCGCGGAATGGTGCATCTCACCGAGAGCGAGAGCTGGCGCTGGGCGTTCCAGATGCTGCTCGAGAACACGCGCTGGGATCTGCCCGACGAAGATGTCGAGCGCCACATGGCCGTGGCGTTCGAGTACGTGATGGAGATGCTCGCCGAGAAAGACGCCGCGGCGCGCCGCCTCGACCCGGCGGGCGATCAGGCGTTGAAGCTCGCGAAGCGGATGCGGCGCGAGGCGCTCCACGAAGGAGGCCGCGACGATCCGGGCCGCATGCTCGAGGCCGCGGAGCAGCACTTCGGGCTGCCGGCGCCTTCGCTCGCCTACTGGCGACAATCGCAGGCGCAGCGCCCCTGGCGCGACCGATAGCCAGGGGGCAGCTAGCCGCCGATCGGCTGGGCCCGCGTGAGCTCCGCGTAGCGGCGCCGAACCACGGGTAGCACCACGAGCCCCACGAGCGCCGACACACCTCCCACAAGGAGCAGTGGATACCAGACGTATCGCGGCTGCGAACTCAAGGTTGCCACGGCGCCCAGCGCCGCCAACCCGACCCCGACCAGCACCATCCCGACGACGAGCGAGAGGGCCAGCCGGCGCGCCTTCCCCAGGCCCGCGAGAACGCCGACCAACCCGCCGACGAGACCCAACACGCTGCCGAGCACCCCTGCCAGGCTGCCAACACGCTCGTTCCACCAGCCGCCGGTCGTCGCAACAGGTGGCAACCCGAACCGCTGGAGACGCATGGGGCCGATCCATACGGTCCCGCGTCCGGGCAGCACGAAGTTGATCTCGAGCCGACTGGGAAGCGGGGCCGTGCCGGCTGTGGCGTTGTAGACGAAAGGAAGAGCGAACCGCCGCCACTTCGAGTCGCCATGGAGCGCCGCGAGCATGCCACCCGCGTCCAGCGTGCGACTGAAGTAGCGCTCGCCGTCGGGGAACGCGCTCCACATCTCGAAGTACGCTTGCCCCTCAACGCCCTGGTACCGCACCTCGCCCGTAACGACGTAGCGTGGTACAGTGACCGGCGGGCGCGGGATCGTGACGAGGTGCAACAACGTGCCGGTCGCGCGACCCTGGATCTTGAGGGCGGTCGCCCCGTCCGGACCCTCGCCCCGAGCGGCAGCGGCGCCGTTGACCGACGTGCGCGCCCAATCGATCGTCAGCCCCCCCCGCCCCCCCAGCCCTCCCGACCCCCCCACCCCCCCCTGTTGAGCGATCGCCGGGTGGGCCGCCACGAGCAGCGCCAGTCCGGCGTTAGCGAGCATTCGCCTCATGTCGATCCTCCGCAGGGACCGGGCCCCAAAATAACGAAAGTCGTGTTCACGAAAAGGAAATGCCACGCAAGTGAGCGTGGCCATTGGAGTTGCAGGCGAACGCGAGGTGGCCTAAGGCGCGAGCTTCTCCTCCAGCACGCGCTGCACGAGCTTGGGGTCTGCCTTGCCGCGCGACACTTTCATCACCTGCCCAACGAAGAACGGTTGGAGCTTGGTCTCACCCTTCTTGTAGCGCGCGACTTCCGCCGGGTGCGCTGCTAGGACTTCGCTCACCCAGCCCGCCAGCACGCCCGTGTCCGCCACTTGCACCAGGCCCAGCGCCTCCGCGACGTTCCGTGGCTCCCCACCATGCTCCGCTACCTCGCTGAACACCCGTTTGGCTGCTTGGTGGCTGAGGGTCCCCCCTCGCACCAGACCGATCACGTTCGCGAGCGCGCCCGGCGGCACGCGCAATGCAGCCCCGTGGTCCTTGGAATCGGCGAGCACCTCGGTCATCACCCAGTTCGCCGCGGTCTTCGCCTCCGCGCCGGCCCGCACCACGGCCTCGTAGTAGTCCGCCACGGCGCGATCGGCCGTGAGCACCGCGGCATCGGTGACGCTCAGCGCGTACTGCGCGACGAAGCGGTCGCGTTTCTTGGCGGGCAGCTCGGGTAAAAGCGTCTGCTGCTCCGCGATGAACTCCTCGGTCAGCACGAGCGGCGGCAGATCGGGATCCGGGAAGTACCGGTAGTCGTGGCTCTCTTCTTTACTGCGCTGCGGCCGGACGCTGTTCGTCTTCGAATCGTACAGCATGGTCTGCTGCTCGATGCTGCCTCCACCCGTGAGGCCGGCGATCTGGCGATCCCGCTCCACGGTGAGGGCCTTCTCGACGTAGCCGAAGGAGTTGATGTTCTTCACCTCGGTCTTCGTGCCAAGGATGGTCTCGCCGGCGTGGCGCACGGAGACGTTCGCGTCCACCCGCAGGCTCCCCTTTTCCATGTCGCAGTCGGAGATGCCCGCGTACTCGAGCACCTGCTTGAGGGTCTGTAGATAGGCCCGCGCCTCCTGGGGCGAGCGGAAATCGGGTCCCGTCACGATCTCGATGAGCGGCGCGCCGCAGCGATTCAGGTCGATCGCTGTCTGCTTGGGAAAGCGGTCGTGCAACGACTTCCCCGCGTCTTCTTCCACGTGCAAGCGCTGGATCGTGGCGGTGGCAATCCCGCGATCCGGCGACAGGTAGGTCAGCGAGCCATCGGTCGCGAGCGGCTGCTCGAATTGCGAGATCTGGTAGCCCTTGGGCAGGTCTGGGTAGAAGTAGTTCTTGCGAGCGAAGACGCTGCGCGGGTGCACGGTGCAGCCGAGCGCGAGCGCGGCCCGAACCGCCAGCTTCAGCGCCAGCTCGTTCGGCATCGGCAGCGCGCCGGGGAGTCCGAGACACACCGGGCAGACGTTCGTGTTGGGCGGATCGCCAAACGTGGTCGAGCAGCCGCAGAACATCTTCGACACCGTGCGCAGCTGCACATGCGTCTCGAGCCCGACGACCGTTTCCCAGCTACCGGCCATTACGCTTCCTCGGCGGCCGGGACGACGCGCTCGAGCGCGTAGGCGGCCTCGAGCATCTCGTCCTCGAGGAAGGCCTGGCCGATGAACTGTCCCCCGATCGGGAGGCCCTTGATGCGCCCGATGGGGATCGAGATCGCGGGCAGTGCCGTGAGATTCGCCGTCACCGTGAAAATGTCGGAGAGGTACATCGCCACCGGATCGTCGATCTTTTCGCCCGCCTTGAACGCCGGCGTCGGGGTCGTGGGGGTAAACAACAGATCCACGCCCCGATCGAAGGCATTCCGAAAGTCCTGGGCGATGAGCGCCCGCATCTGCTGAGCCTTGCGATAGTACGCGTCGTAGTAGCCTGAGGACAAGACGTACGTTCCGATCAGCACCCGGCGCCGCACTTCCGGCCCGAAGCCCGCGCCTCGGGTGGCGCGGTACAGGGCCCGGACGTCGGTCGATCCGTTGAAGCGCGGACCGTACCGGGCGCCGTCGTAACGCGCCAGGTTGGACGAGGCCTCCGCCGGCGCGACGATGTAGTAGGTCGGGACCGCGTACGCCGTGTGCGGCAGGGACACGTCGCGCATCGCCGCGCCCTGTTCCCGCATCAGCCGGATCGCCCTGTCGCACGCCCGCCGCACCGCGGGATCCAGGTCCGCAGGAAAATACTCCTTGGGAATCCCGATCACGAACCCCTGCAGCGACTCCGGAACCGTGGGCAGTCGGAGGGGATCGCGGTCCTCGCACGTCGAGTCTCGGGGATCGCGTCCGCTGATCACCGACAGCACGCGCGCCGCGTCGTGCACGCTGCGGCCCAGCACGCCGATCTGGTCGAGGGACGAGCCGAATGCGACCAGCCCGTAGCGGGAAACCCGTCCGTAGGTGGGCTTGATACCGACCACGCCGCACAACGACGCCGGCTGGCGCACCGAGCCGCCCGTTTCGGACCCGAGGGCCGCGGGCACGGCGCCGGCCGCGACCAGCGCCGCCGAGCCACCCGACGAGCCGCCGGGGACGCGCGTCCGGTCAAAGGGATGGAGCGAGCGCCCGTAGGCCGAGTGCTCGGTCGACGAGCCCATGCCGAACTCGTCACAATTCGTCTTCCCGGCGATCAGCGCTCCCGCCGCCTTGAGTCTGGCCACGGCGGTCGCTTCGTACGGCGAGCGGTAGCCTTCCAGGATTTTCGAGCCGCAGGTGGTGGTGAACTCGAGCGTACAGATGTTGTCCTTCACCGCCACGGGCATGCCGTACAGGACCCCGGACGGATGCGCGGCCTGTGCCTGGGCCAGCATGGATTTGCGGAGCTCTTTGACGGGCGTGAGGCAGGCGTTGAGCCGTTTCGCCTTCACGATGCGATCGGCCCCCGCCCTGGCGCTCGCGAGCGCCTCGCTCGGATCGGTCACGACGCGGGCTCCCCCTCGTCAAAGGCGCCGAGCTTGGGCACGAGGAAGAATCCGTCCTTGAATGCGGGCGCGAACTCGGCCGGGCCGAACGCGAGCGGCGCCGGCTTCACCTCATCGGCGCGGAACCGGACCGCGTCGGGCCCCGGCACGAACGGCTTCACGCCCTCGCTCGCCGTCACCGCGTTGATTTGGGCGACATAGTCGAGAATCCGCGACATCTGCTCGGCGAGCAACGGCAGCGCCGCCTCGCTCACGTCGAGCTCCGCCAGCCGCGCGATCTTACGGACTTCTGCGTCGGTGACGCTCATGCACTCTCCCACTCGCGCTCGAGGGCGGCGTACGCTACGAGCAGCTGTTTGGTTCCGATTTCCTGATCGTCGAACTCCACCGTCACCTTGAGCTCACGCCCCGATCCAGCGACGGCGCGCACCACACCACTTCCGAACTTGCGGTGTCGCACGCGCTCCCCCGACACGTAGCGCGGGGCGTCCTGTGACGTCTCGACGTCCCAGTCGAGCGGCAGCGGCACCGCACGGCGTGGTCGGCTTGGCTCCGCGCCGGCGCGCGCCCCCCGCGCCGTGCGGTCCCACAGGGGGGTCGTCGCGCGCTCCTCCGCCACGCTCCCCGGGACCGCTTCGAGAAACCGGGACGGCTCGGACAGCTCGAGCCGACCGTTGCGGTACCGCGTGCGCGCCCATGAGAGATACAGTTTTTCGCGCGCCCGCGTGAGCCCCACGTAGCACAAGCGTCGTTCCTCTTCGAGCCCTCCGGGCTCGCCCGCCGCCCGGGCGAGCGGAAACAAACCGTCCTCGAGCCCGGCGAGCGTCACGACGGACCATTCCAGCCCCTTGGCCATGTGGACGGTCATCAGGGTCACGCCGGTCGGGTCGCCGCTCCCCTGATCGGCGGGCGTCACGAGCGCCGCCTGCGTCAGATACCGCTCGATAAGGCTCGCGCGCGCTCTTCCCCCTTCCCCGGCCTCCTCCCCGGCCTCTTCCCCGTCTTGTCCCGCCGTCTCCGCCCATTCCGCCGCGCCAGCGATGAGCTCTTGCACGTTGTCCGACCGCTCGACGCCCTCGGGGCCCTCGTCGGCGAGGTACCCGGCGTAGTCCACCGCGGCGACCGCCTGCTCGAGCGCCGTCGCCGGGTCCGCCTCGGCGTACCGCGCCCGCAGCTCGTCGATGACCCGGACGAGGCCCACGAACGCTTCTCGCACGTTGGGGCGCAGGTCCGGAATCCGCTCGGCGTCCCGTGCGGTTTCGAGCAGCGGCTTGCCCCACTGCGTCGCGGCGCGCACCAGCTGCGTGACCGACGCGTCGCCGATGCCGCGGCGCGGAACGTTCACGATCCGCGCGCACGCCTCGTCGTCCGCCGGGTTGGCGATGAGGCGGAGGTAGGCGAGTACGTCCTTGACCTCCCGGCGCTCGTAGAAGCTCACCGCGCCCACCAGCCGGTACGGGATGCCCCGAAAGCGGAATGCCTCCTCCAGCGGGCGTGACTGCGCGTTGGTCCGGTAGAGAATCGCCATTCCTTCATAGGGTGTGTCGCCCTCGGCGGCCCGCCGCGCCAGCTCCCCGGCGAGCCACTCGGCCTCGTCGCGCTCGTCGGCGGCGGTGAGGAGGGTGACTGGCTCGCCGCCCTGCCGCGCGGTGAACAGCGTTTTCCCGAGTCGCCCCGCGTTTTCCGCGATGACGCCATTGGCGGCGTCGAGGATCACCTGCGTGGAGCGGTAGTTCTGCTCCAGCTTGATGAGCGTCGTGCCGGGAAAGTCCTGCTGGAACGACAGCATGTGTCGCACGTCGGCGCCCCGCCAGCCATAGATCGCCTGGTCGTCATCCCCCACCACGCAGAGATTCTTGTGCTGGCTCGCGAGCTGCTTCACCAGTCGGTACTGCGCGGCGTTGGTATCCTGGAACTCGTCCACCAGCACGTGTTGGAACCGGCCCTGCCAGTAGGCCAGCCGCTCCGGATGCTCGGCGAACAGCGTGAGGGGCAGGAGCAGCAGGTCGTCGAAGTCCATCGCGTTGGCCTGTCGCAGGGCGGGGCCGAGCGCGGCGTAAATGTCCGCCGCGACCCGCTGGAGCGGGCTGTCGGCGCTCGCCCCCAGCTCCTCAGGAAGGAGCATGCGGTTCTTCGCGCCCGAGATGATCGCGTGGATGGCGCGCGGGGGATTCGCCTTGGGGGAGAGCCCCCGCCCCTCCAGCAGGCGCTTGATGAAGGACTCGGAGTCGTCCTGATCGTAGATGGTAAAGTTGGAGCCGAACCCGAGCAGCGGCGCCTCGCGCCGCAGCAACCGCGCCGACAAGGAGTGGAAGGTTCCGATCCAGAGGCCCCGCGGGTCGGCGCCGAGCAGCGCGGCCACACGAGTGCGCATCTCGCCGGCCGCCTTGTTGGTGAACGTCACCGCGAAGATGCGGGACGGAGCCACACCGCGCTCGCGAATCAGATGCGCGATGCGCGCGGTCAGCACTCGCGTCTTCCCCGAGCCCGCCCCCGCGAGCACGAGCAGCGGTCCGTCGGGATGCAGCACCGCCGCGGTCTGCGCCGGATTGAGTGGCAGCGTCACGATGCCCCTACGAGTGGGAATTCCAGCACGAACTCGGCCCCTTCGCTGCCGGCCCCCCCTCCCCCTGCCCCCACCGGCGCCGGCCGGTAGAGGAGGCGGCCGCCGTGCTGCTGCTCGACGATCCGCCGCGCCAGCGCGAGCCCGATACCCCAGCCCCCCGGCTTGGTCGAGACACCCGGCTCGAACAGCTGAGGGCGAACGTCGACCGGGACGCCGGGCCCGTCGTCGCGGACGCTCACGCGCGCGGTCCGAGCCGCCGCCTCGACCGTCACGTCGATCCGCCCGCCGCGGCCCGACAGCGCGTCGATCGCGTTCTTGATCACCGCTTCGAGCGCCCATTCGAGCAGCACCGGATCACCCAGCGCGGTCGGCCCCGGCCCGGTGGCGCGCAACACGAGCGTCACGGGGCTCGCGAGCGTCGGCAACCGAGGTCGGAAGTAGCTCACCACGCGCTCCGCCAGCGCTCCCAGGCCCACCGGCTCCCGCCGCGCCGGCCGGCCGATGCGCTCGAACCGCTTGGCCACCCGCTCGAGACGCTCCGCATCGGCCTGAAGATGATCGGCGAGGTCCGCTCCTGCTGTACCCGGGTTTTCCCGCAGGTAGGCAATCCATCCCGTGAGGCTCATCAGCGGCGTGCCCAGCTGGTGCGCCGACTCCCGCGCCATGGCCACCCACAGCCGATCGCGCGCCGCCGCCACCTGCGACCGGTACGCCCAGCCGGCGAGCACCGCCAGGCACACGAGCACCGCACCTTCCAGCACCGCGATCCAGGTGAACCGACGCGCCGTCGGACCCGAGCCGTAGTGGATCGTGCCGACCCCCGGCTGGACCAGCGGGGCGTTCTCGACGTCCAGCTGGGCGATCCACGCGCGCAACCGCGCGGTATCGGCGCCCACGGTCGGAGGCGCGTTGTCGAGCGCGGTGATCTGGCCCGCGGTGTCGGTCACGACGATAGCGATGCCGAGCGTGCGGACTTGCCGGGCCAGGTCCAGCAGGGCGTCGGTGGCCGCGGCGGAGTCCGGATTGTTCAGCCCTGCGAACACGCGCCCGAGCAGCATGCTGGTCTGGCGCGCGTCGTCGCGCAGGTGGCGCGCCACCACCCAGGCGTATCCGACCGTGATGGCACCCAGCAGCAGCGCCAGTCCGACCACCGCGGGAGGACCGGCGCGGCGCAGCGCCGCGTTACGCGCCACGCGCCGGCGGCACGAGGCGGTCCGTCCCCACGTACGCCACAAGCGCCCGGGGCACGGTCACGGACCCGTCCGATTGCTGATGGGTCTCGAGCAAGGCGGCGATCGTACGCGGTAGCGCCACACCCGAGGCGTTGAGGGTATGCACGAACTCGACCTTCGTGCCCGAGCCGCCGCGGCAACGGATGTTGGCGCGCCGGGCCTGGAAGTCGGTGAAGGTGCTGGAGCTCGAGACCTCGAGCCATTGCCCCACGCCCGGCGCCCAGACCTCGAGGTCGTACTTCTTGGCGGCGGCGAAGCCCAGGTCTCCGATCGCCATCAGCACCACGCGGTAGGGCAGCTCGAGCCGCCGCAGGACCTCCTCGGCGTGTCCGGTCATCTTCTCGTGCTCGGCCGGCGAGTCCGCGGCTCGACAGAACCGCACCAGCTCGACCTTGTCGAACTGATGCACTCGCAGCAGGCCGCGCGTGTCTTTCCCGGCGGCGCCAGCCTCGCGGCGGAAGCACGGCGTATATGCAGTATAGCCGAGCGGCAGCGCGGCGCCGTCCAGGATCTCGTCGCGGTGCAGGTTCGTGACGGGGACCTCCGCCGTGGGAACGAGAAACAGATCGTCCGGCGTCGTCTTGTACGCGTCGTCTTCGAACTTCGGGAGCTGGCCGGTGCCGATCATGCTCTCGCGGCGCACGACGAACGGCGGCTCGACCTCGAGATAACCGTGCTCGACCGTGTGAAGATCGAGCATGAAATTGATCAGCCCGCGCACGAGCTTCGATCCGGCGCCCACAAACACCGGAAACCCGGAGCCGGCGAGCTTCGCGCCGCGGGCGAGATCCAGGAGGCCGAGGGACTCCCCGATCTCCCAATGCGGCCGGCCTCCCTTGGGGGTGGGTTGGCCCCACGTCCGCACCACCTTGTTGTGCGTCTCGTCGCCCTCGGGCACGTCCGGCAGCGGCAGGTTGGGAACGAACAGGAGTTTCTGCTCGACGGCCGCCTCGACTTCACGCAGCTCGGCGGCCAGCGCGTCGATGCGGGCTCCTAGACGGCGGCGCTCTTCGCGCACGGGGGCGGGCAGCTCGCCGTGCTGCTTCATCACCCGCGCATCGTCCTTGGCCGCCGCGTTGCGCTCGGCGTTGAGCTGGTCGAGCTGGCCGGCGAGCGCACGTCGCCGCATCTCGAGCGCCTCGAGCTCGTCGAGCAGGCGCGTGACCGTGGGATCGGCGCGCCGGGCGAGCGCCGAGCGCACCTGCTGAGGCGAGGCGCGCAGCAACTTGAGGTCGATCACGGTGCTACTGAGTGGGGAGACCGGGCTCGAGACCGCGGTAGCCGCAGTTCTGGTCGACGAGGATCACGAAGTCCAGCCGCCGCGCCGTCGAATCCACCCGAATGACCCGGAGCTTGGCGTAGTACGACACCGTCACGCCGAACACGCACGGCGTGGGCCGCGAGCTCACGAGCACGACCGTTCCCGTGTCGAGTGCGATCGGCTTGTCGAGGATGTAGTTCCCCGTCGGCGCGAGCTTCACCGCATCGAACGCCGTCGTCGAGGTTTGCAATCCCGACGACGTGCCCAGACGGAGCGCGCCCGTGGGAAACAGCGCGGGCTGGCCGATCGAATCGAAATCGAACGCGAAGTCCAACGAGGCATTCTGGACCAGGACCGCCTGATTGGCGGAGAGCGAGTACGCGGAGGGCGTGGAGATCGCAGTTCCCCGGATCGCGTACAGCGACACGGTGTCGATCACATTGGCGATGGCCGCAGCGGGCAACCCGGTGCTACTGCTGCACGCGTCGACAACCACGGCCGTGGCAGCAGCGGCAGCGACGACGAGCACTGGGAGCGGGCAGCGGAGAGGCATGCGGTGCCGGGAAGATACCGCGCGCCGTCCAAGTGGGTCAACCCACGGTGGCTGCTTGACTTCGCTAGTGCCGATTCCTAGCTTGGCCGCCGTATGCCGACGATCCGTGAAGTCGTCGAGGCGTTGAGCCGTCGCAGCGGCGTCGATGCGGTGCTCGTCGTCGGGCGCGACGGCCTGCCGATCGACTCCCGCACCGCCAACGGGGTCGACGGCGAGAACGTCGCCGCGCTGCTGCCCTCGGTGATCAACGGCATGGCGCAGCTCGGTCAGGCCGGTGGACGCGGAGAGTTCGGCACCGGCGTGCTCGAGTTCGGCGCCGGCCTCGCCGTGCTCTGCGTCCTGAACAGCGACGCCCTGCTCGTCGTCCTGGTGCGCCCGTCGACCAACGTGGGCGCGCTGCTGTACGACCTGCGCCGGCACCGTTCGGCGATCGCCGGCCTCCTCTGATCGGGAGCGGCCTCTCGTGTCGCCCCCCCCGCCCCCGCCCCCGCCCCATCGGCGGCATCTCCTCGTGGTCGACGACGAGCCGCACATCGGGTTGTTGTTGCGCCCGCACCTCGAGCGCCTCGGTTATCGGGTAAGTCTCGCGCGCACTCTCGCGGACGCGCGCGGCGTGCTGAGCGATCGCTCGGCGCCACTCGACGCCATGCTCCTCGACCTCCACCTGCCCGACGGGTCCGGGCTCGACCTGTTGCGCGAGCTCCGCGAGCATGCCCAAACCCGCGAGTTTCCCGTCATCGTGCTTACCGCCGAAGGTGAGGAGCGCGTCCTCCAAGAAGCGGAGGCCCTGGGAGCGGTACTCCTGACCAAGCCGTTCAGCCCGAGCAAGCTCACGGCCCGCATCGCCGCGCTGCTGGGCGAGACCCCCGCCAATCCCTCCGACACGCGATGAGCGTCTGGGCCGCGATTCTCGCGGGCGGATCGGGCACTCGGTTCTGGCCGCTGTCGACCCCGGCCCGGCCCAAACAGCTGCTTCCCCTCGTCGGCGACCGTCCCCTGCTGGTGCAGGCCGTCGAGCGGCTCGACGGCCTCGTCCCGCCCGAGCGCATCGTCCTCGTCACCGGGCCATTCCTGGTGGACGCGGTGGCTCGAGCGGTCCCCCAGGTCCCGCGGGCGCAGGTGCTCGCCGAGCCACGCGCCGCGTCGACCGCGCCGGCGCTCGCCTGGGCGGCGCACTGGATTTCGCAACGCGACTCCGGCGCCCAGATGCTGTCCCTGCACGCCGACTGGGCGGTGAGCGACGATCGCGCGTTCCGCGCCGCCGCCCGTCAGGCGCTGGCGGTGGCGGCCGAATACGACCTGCTGGTCACCGTCGGCGTCACGCCATCGCGGAACGAGGCCGGATATGGCTACATCGTTCCTGGGAAGCCGCTGGGCGGGGCCCACGCCGTCCGGCGGTTCGTGGAAAAGCCGTCGCCGGCGCGCGCCGCGCTGCTGCGGCGCCGGGGGGCGCTCTGGAACAGCGGTCTGTTCGGTTGGGGGGTGGCCCGGTTCCTCGGGGAAGCGGGCGCCTACGCGCGCGAGCTGAAACCAGGGTGGCCGGCACTCGCCGCGGGTGATGTGGCGGGCTTCTTCGCCGCGGTGCGGCCAGTCGCCGTCGACGTCGCGGTGCTCGAGCGAAGCAAGCGGCTGGCGGTCGTGTCGGGAACATTCGGATGGGACGATATCGGCTCGTGGGACGCGCTGCTGCGCATCCGGAAGCCCGACGCGCGCGGGAACGTGGTGGTGGGCAACGCCACCGTGGCGGATGACGTGCGCCGCTCGCTAATCTGGTCCGACGGCGAGCACATCGCGGTGATCGGGCTCGAAGACACCATCGTGGTACGCGCCAACGGCCACACCCTGGTCATGCCGACCGGTCGGGCGGACCATCTGAAGGAGCTCGTGCGCCGACTGTGACGCACGCGCTCTACCTGCTCGATCCCGAGCCGTCACCCGCGTGGGCCCCCTTCGCCGGGTCGCGCCCGCTGTGCGAGCTGCGAGCCGGGGCGCACCTCATCCGCGAGCGCTGGGAGACGTTCATCGGCACCGAGGCGGCCGGCGTCTTCGCCCTACCTCACCTGGCGGGGTTCTCCGAACCCGGTGTGCCGTCGGTGAGCGCACGGCGTCCCGTGACGGGGCCGGCGGTGATCGGCTCGTCGACGTTCGCGCCCAGCGGGCTCGCGCCCACGCTCCCCGAGGGCGCGTTTCGCCTCACCAACGGCGGCGTCACCGTCGGCTGGGGGATCGGGCCGGGCGCGACCTGGGACGGGCCGCAACCGCACGCCGCAGCGGTCGAGGTTCCCGGCTTGGTGCTGCGGGGCGTGCACGACCTTGTGCCCGCCCTCGAGCGGTTGCTCCCCGCCGACCTGCGCGCGATGCTCGGCGACACGGATCCGGTCCCAGCGGGGAGCATCGTGTTGGGCGATCCCGCGGCGATCGCGCTGCACGACGCGGCCGTGGAACCCGGCGCCGTCTTCGATGTACGCAATGGTCCGGTAGTGCTCGAGAGCGGCGCCGAGGTGCGCGCCGGCACGCGGCTCGAGGGACCGCTCTGGGTCGGCGCGAACGCGCACCTGCTCGGCGGACCGGTGCGCGGCTCGGCGATCGGTCCGCGGGTCAACGCGCGCGGAGAGCTCTCGACATGCGTGTTCCTCGGGTACGCCAACAAGGCGCACGACGGCTTCGTGGGCCACTCCGTGATCGGCCGGTGGGCGAATCTGGGCGCCGGCACGATCACCTCGAACCTGAAGAACACGTACGGCCGCGTGCGCCTGGACATCGCGGGCACCGCGGTGGAAACGGGGTTGCAGTTTCTCGGCAGTCTGATCGGCGACCATGCCAAGACCGCCATCGGCACGCTGCTCTCCACCGGGACTGTGATCGGAACTGGGGCGAACGTGTTCGATCCCGTGCGACCGCCCAAGTACGTGCCGCCGTTCGCCTGGGGCGCGGCGGGCGACGCGCGGATGAGCAAGCAGGGGTTCGTGACCACCGCGGAGCGTGTGCTGCCGCGGCGCGACGTGGCGGTGGACGACGCCACGCGGGCCCTGCTGGAGCGTATATACGAGTGGGCGCTACGCTGACCGGCGTGCTCCGCCTGTTGCTCCTGCGCGACGGAATGCGCACATTGAGCACCCCAGTGAGATGCAGGCTAGATGCCCCAAACCGAGCAATACCGTCGGATCGGGAAGTTCGAGCTGCACGAGCTCATCGGCGAAGGCGCGATGGGCGCCGTGTGGAAGGCGTATGACTCGGTCATTCGCCGGTTTGTCGCGCTGAAGCTCCTGTCCCGCGTCGGCCGTCCGGCCGACGTCCGCAATCGCTTCCTCGGTGAAGCCCGCGCCGCGGGCGCGCTCCAACATCCCAACATCGTCACGATCTACGATTTGGGAGAAGCGGACGATCAGCTGTTCATCGCGATGGAGCTGGTCGACGGTCACGACTTGAGCTCGCTGATCGCCCTGCACGAGCCGCTCGCGCTCGAACGCAAGCTCGACATCGTCATCGAGGTCCTGCAGGGGCTGTATTACGCGCACGAGCGCGGCGTGATCCATCGCGACATCAAACCGTCCAACGTGCGCATCGCGTCCGATGGCTCGGTCAAGATCATGGACTTCGGGATCGCGCGGCTGCAGACGGAAGACGTGACGGGCTCGGGTGCCATCGTCGGAACGCCGACGTACATGGCACCGGAGCAAATCACCAACGGCGCCATCACACCGGCCACCGACATCTTCGGAGTCGGGTGCCTGCTGTACGAGCTGCTCGCATACCACAAGCCGTTTGAAGCGGAGACCGTACACGGCGTGCTGTACCAGGTGCTCACCACCGACCCCAAGCCGCTGCGGGCCATGGCGCCCTCGATCCCCGCCGCCCTCGAGCGCGTGGTGGCCAAGGCGATGAACAAGTTGCCCGAGGAGCGCTACGAGACGGCGCGCCAGATGCAGTCCGCGTTGTTCAGCATCCGGGCGGCGCTCTCCGGCGCCTCCGACACCACCGAGCGCCTGAACCTGCGCTGGACGCCGATCCCGTCCGCGGTGCTGCGCCTCGTCACGCACGCGCCGTTACGGTGGCGCGCGGCGGTCCTCACGACGTTGATGGCGGCGGCGCTCGTCGTCCTGTTCGTCTCGCGCTCACCCTCTCCCTCCGCCGCCCCGTCGGACGTGGACGCCGGCGGCGTGACGCTGGACCAGCTGCTCGAGTACCCCGTGCCGGCGAACCTCAATTCCGCGATCGTCGCGCAGCGCGACTCCGCACTCGCGGCCCGCGGACGAGCGCGGCGGGCCGGAGCGATGAAGAACAACGTGCCGTCGTTGCTCCTCGCCGAGACCGTGGTGCAGACGGCGGAGCGGGCCGTGCGCACCGGCAACCTGGCCCGCGCCGTCAACGGATATCTGAGCGCCATCCCGCAATACGCCAAGGCGCAAGCCGAGGCCCAGCGGCTGCGGCAGGACGCCGAGCAGGCGATCGCCCGCGCCACCCCGGTGGTGCATGCCCTGGCGACCCGCCCCGAGGCAGGGCGCGCCGCCACCTCGCTGGCGCGGGCGGAATCGCTGTACGCAGCCATGGACTTCACGGTCGCGCGGCTGGCGGCGCTCGACGCGGAGCAAGTCGGGGTGGCCGCGGGCGTCGCACCGCCATCGCCGCAGCCCACGGAACCACGCGCCGGAATCGACGTCCTATTGCAGGACTTGGAGCGCGCCGTCTCGAGCGAACGCGTGGGCAACCTGCAGGTCCTGATGCCTGGGATGGCGGCCAAGGACGTGGGGGCATGGCAAGGGTTTTTCGAGCGCTACAAGCAGCTCCGTGCCCACTACACCGTCGAGCGCCTGACCATCCATGCCGACACGGCGTACGCTTCCGTGCGAACGGACTACCTGTACGTTCCGGCGGGCGGCGGCGCCCAGAAGGAGACTCGGCTGCGCCAGACGATCCGCTTCAGTCGGACTCCGAACGGCTGGCGCGTCGCCAACATCCAGGAAGCACCCTGAAGGGCGTCAGTCCCACGCCCGCTCCGTCGTGGCCGGAGGCGGTGGGATGGCGACCGAATCGGCGCGTGCGACCGCCGGTCCGACACGTCGCAGGGTGACGGGCTTCTCAAGATCGCCCCCCGACAGCGTGAGCTTGTCGTTCTCCAGCTTCATGCCGTAGACCTGCCAGACGCCGTCGCCGAGGGTCAGCCACAAGCTGTCGCCCACCACCCGCCAGCGCGCCACCTGATCGCCGAACTGAGCGGAGCTGTCACTCCGTACCATGATGTTGCGGATCTCGTCATCGGTCCTGGCCTCCCACTTACCCTCGAGGCGGTGGCCACGGCCACGCGGGGGATCAGGGGTTTGCGCGCCAGCAGGAACGACGCCGAGCAACAGGGCAAGCACGCCGACGGTGGGAGTCACGAGCACGCGAGCCACGGTCACCTCGAAAGATATGTACCCCGGACCGTGGGGCTCAGCAACCGGGGGCCCCGGCCGGCCCCGCTACGGGCACGGCGGCACGCTCGTCCGTAATCACCGCCACCTGAGGCTCCCAGTCGCGCATCATCCGTACGAACGCCGTCACCATCTCGGGATCGAATTCCGTGGCCGCGCGATCTTGCAGGTACAACAGGGCTTTTTGCTGGGACCACGCTTCGCGGTACGGCCGATGCGTGCGCAGCGCATCGTAGACATCGCACACGTGCACCAGCTTGCTGGCTCGGTGGCAGTCGCGGCGGAACCGCATCGTGGGATAGCCGCCGCCGTCGAGCATGATGTGATGCTCGTAGGCGACCACGGCGGGCAAATCGAGATCCTCCTCGGAGCGGAGGATGATGCGAGCGCCTTCGACCGGATGCTGGTTCATGAGCGCCCGCTCCTCGTCGGTGAACCGTCCCGGCTTCGTCAACACCTCCAACGGGATCTTCACCTTGCCGATGTCGTGCAGCAGGCCGGCGATCCCGAACGTGCGCACGTCCCGCGCGCCCAAGCCCAGGTGCTCGGCCAGGGCCATCGCCAGAACGGCGACGTTCATCGAGTGCGTCGTCGTGTACTGGTCGAACTCCTTGAGCTGGAGCAGCGGAATCACGATGTGGCGGCCGCCGTGCATGGCGATCGCGAGCGACCGCACCACGGCCTCGGCTTCGCTGAGGGGCACCGCGCCACCCGTCCTGACTTCCTGCTGGAACCACCGAACCGTCTCCGCTTCCTCGCCCAGCGCGTAGCTGATTGTCGCCGTGGGGATGGCCGCCACCGGCTGCTCGACCTCACCTTTCACACCCACCGAGCCGAACCGAATGCTGGAGCGACGCATCTGTCGCGCCTCGGAGGTGTCGATCGCGGACAGGGTCAACCGGGCGAGCACCTCGTCCAGGAAGCCTTCGAAGTCGGGCCGGGCCACCGGCTCGGCGAATTCGAGCCGTTGGATCCCCGCCTGGGCCAGTCGCCGGGACCAGTCCCACGCCTTGAGCTCGCGCAGCGGCAGGTTGCCGAAGACGATCTCGTCGCCCAGGAAGGTGAAGAGCGGATGGGGGTCCGCAGCCTGGAGGTCCACGAGCTCGCGAAACGCGTCGTCGATCGCCCGCTCGCGCGCGGGATGCCCGGAGGCGTAGAGCGTCATCGCCGCGAGGGCGTGGGCGAAGGCCGACAGGAAGTCGGTCGGACCGCTCACGCGCGAAGC
Source organism: Gemmatimonadales bacterium (assembly GCA_035538515.1). GTDB lineage: Bacteria > Gemmatimonadota > Gemmatimonadetes > Gemmatimonadales > GWC2-71-9 > AG41. The sequence continues at coordinate 146,436 of DATLKF010000007.1, read as the reverse complement.
CCTCCGCCTTGGGCGGCGGCGCGGATCTCGACGTCGCTCGCCGCCGCTGCGCGCGCCAGCGTGGCCCGCGCCCGCGCGTCGCCTTGCCAGCCGGCGGCGAGCGCCGTGAGCGCCACCAACAGCTCCGGTGACTTGGGGGGCCACTTTTCCCGGCCGAACAGCGACCGGCCCCCGGAGGTCAAGCGCAGGAGGGTGGTGAGCGCCCCGGACACGCGCGCGTACCCCAGAGCGCGGATCGCGAGCACGCGCAAGTCCGTCGGGAGCGTCCGGTCGACGGCGTGGCTCGTGAGCGCGGGAACCGCGCCGTCAGGGCAGCTCTGGAGCGCCACCGCCAATCCGAGTGCCAGCCGCAACGTCCGCGCATCCGGATCCTGGAGCCCCGCCGCTAGAGCGGCGTCGCGTTCCTGGGGCAGCTTCACCTGAAGCTTGACCGCCTGCCAGCGGACCCGCGCGTCCGCGTGACGCAAGTAGGCCGCGGCGGAGAACCCCTGCGGGAGCGGTGACAACTCCTCGAGCAGGGCGAGCAGGTTACGCGTCACGTACCAGTGGGGAGCATCGAGTCGTTGGATCACGAGGGGCGCGATCCCCGCGCCCATCTTGGCGAGCTGGGCCAGCAACCCACGGCGGGTGCCGCGCGCGACGGCGGTGGCAAGGGCGTCGAGCAGCGGCGGGGCGGCTGGCACGCCGACGCGCGGCACCAACCGCTCGAGCGTGGCGAAGTCCACGGGATCGTGGGTCGCAAGCGATCGCACGACGTCCGCGGTCGCGATGCGCGCCCACACGGCCGCGGCCGCCCACTGTGATTCGGGGACCTGTTCGAGGGCGTCGAGCAGGCGACCGAGCCGTCCCTCCGCGACGACCCCCGCAGCGGCATCGAGCACATGCTGGCTGACGGTGTCGACCTCGAGCGCCATCGCGACGATCCGATCGGGCTCGGTAGGGTGTCCGCCCCGATCGGGTCCGTGCGCCGCGGGGGAACCAGGGGGCGCGGGGGGCGTGGGGGGCGTGGGGGGCGCGGCGCGCGACATGCCCTGCAGCGCCGCTCCGTACGCGTCCGGGTTGGGGTCGGCCAGGGTCCAGCCTTCGAGGAGACGGCGCACCTGGTCGCGGAGCGCCGCGTCGGCCTGTGGTCGCACCTGCTCCGTCCCGGTCTCCGCATGCGCGGCCAGCTTCGCGAGCATCCGGACCAGCGAGTGGGAGATGGACTGGTGCGACGATTCGGCAGCCGCCTGCACGATGTCGAGCACGGCGTCCACGGCCATACCGTCCGTGGCATCGTACACGAAGCTACGGCGCTGCATGAAATCGCCACCCATTTCCACCAGCCGCCGCAGCGTTTCCGGCTTGAGGGCGCGAATCAAGCGGGACGTCCGGCGCCGCAGCGCAATCGCTTCCGCGCTGCCCGCCGTCTTGAGTTCGGCGGCGATCTGCAGGAGGTAGCCTACAATCACCTGATCGTAGGCCGCGGCGTCGCTCCTCGGATGCTCGTCGATCGCCCGCGCGATCACGGCGGGTTCGGTCGCGGTGTCGGGGCCCGTCTGCGCGCTCAACGCGGCGCGCGCCAGCCCCACCCAGAGCTGCGCGGCGCGGGCGCCAGCCCCGCCCTCCATCGCGGCGGTCGCATCGTCCACCAACTCGAGCCGTTCGTACGTGAGCGGGTGCAGTTGCACGTGCGGCCAGGCGCGCAACCGCTCGGGTGGGCCCAGGCCGAGGGGACTGCCGCTGCGGTCGGCATCGACGGCCAGTGTCTTGAGCACGCTCGCCACCTCGGCGTCTTCCACGCCACGGCGAAACGTGACTGCTCCGAGGTGGTGCCGATGCAGGCGGCTGGCCAGCTCTCCGAGGACCGGGTGCTTCGGGTCGGTCGCCACGCCCTCGATTACTAGCTGCTGGCGAGCGACGCCGAGTGACAGCGTGGACCGGTCCTCGAGCAGCAAGGCCGCACGCCGGGCGAGAGCCGCGGCGGCCGGGCCGAGGGAGGGGTGCCCCTCGGGGTACATGGCGTGCTTGTGGAGCGCGATGGACAGCTCGATCAGGAAGTCGGCGAGATCGCGGGAAAGGGTGGCGCGCTCAGGCGTGGGGGCAGGCATTGGAGCAAAGATACGCGCACAGGCAACAACTAGACGCACAGACGCACAGTGGCCCACAGCACACCGGGGCCGGGAGATGCTCCCGACCCCTGTTTCCTACGTACCGCTTTCCGTCTGTGCGTCTACGCGTCTAGCTCTTAGTACATCCCCCCCATACCGCCGCCGCCACCGGGCATCGGCGGAGTCTTCTCCTTCTCCTTCTTCTCGACGACCACGGCCTCGGTCGTGAGCAGGAGCCCCGCGATCGACGCCGCGTTCTGCAGCGCCGTCCGCGTGACCTTAGTCGGGTCGATGACGCCGGCCAGCACCAGATCCTCGTACTCGTCGGTCTGGGCGTTGTAGCCAAAGGTGAGCTTGGCCGCTTCCTTGACCTTGCCGACCACGATCGACGCCTCCGCCCCGGCGTTCTGGGCGATCATGCGGATCGGCTCCTCAAGCGCACGTCGGACGATGTCGACGCCGATCTTCTCGTCTTCGTCCGACCCCTTCACCTTCTGAAGCGGGGTCTGGCAGTACAGCAGCGCCACCCCTCCGCCCGGGACGATGCCTTCCTCGACCGCCGCGCGGGTCGCATGCAGCGCGTCCTCCACGCGGGCCTTCTTCTCCTTCATCTCGGTCTCGGTCGCCGCGCCCACGTTGATGACCGCGACGCCGCCCGCGAGCTTCGCGAGCCGCTCCTGCAGCTTCTCCTTGTCGTAGTCGGACGTGGACTTCTCGATCGCGGCCTTGATCTGGCCGATGCGGCCCTGGATGTCGGCCTGCTTGCCCTTCCCGTCGATGATCGTGGTGTTGTCCTTATCCACCACGATCCGCTTGGCCTGACCCAGGTCGCTGAGCACCGTGTTCTCGAGCTTGAAGCCCAACTCTTCGGAAATCACCTTGGCAGCGGTGAGGGTCGCGATGTCGGTGAGCATCTCCTTGCGCCGATCGCCGAAGCCGGGCGCCTTCACGCCGCAGACCTTGAGCGTGCCGCGCAGCTTGTTGACCACCAGCGTCGCCAACGCCTCGCCCTCCACATCTTCGGCGATGATGAGCAGCGGCTTGCCCGACTGCGCCACCTTCTCGAGCACGGGAAGCAAGTCCTTCATGGCGGAGATCTTCTTGTCGTGTACGAGGACGTACGCGTCTTCGAGGACCGCCTCCATCTTCTCCGGATCGGTGATGAAGTAGGGCGAGAGATATCCGCGGTCGAACTGCATGCCGTCGACCGTCTCGAGCGTGGTCTCGAGACCTTTCGCCTCCTCGACCGTGATGACGCCGTCCTTGCCCACCTTGTCCATGGCGTCGGCGATCTTGTCCCCGATCTCCTTGTCGCCGTTGGCCGAAATCGCTCCCACCTGCGCGATCTCCTTCCGACCCTTGGTGGGCACGGAGATCTTCTTGAGCTCCTCGACCACGGTGTCCACCGCCTTGTCGATGCCACGCTTCAGCGACATCGGGTTGACGCCGGCGGTCACCGACTTCAGGCCCTCGCGAAAGATTGCCTGAGCCAGCACGGTGGCCGTCGTCGTGCCGTCGCCCGCCAGATCCGAGGTCTTGGTCGCCACTTCCTTCACCATCTGGGCGCCCATGTTCTCGATCTCGTCCTCGAGCTCGATCTCCTTGGCGACGGTGACGCCGTCCTTGGTCACCGTGGGATTGCCGAACTTCTTGTCGATCACCACGTTCCGACCCTTGGGACCGAGGGTGACCTTCACCGCCTCGGCCAGCTGGTCCACGCCCCGCTTCAGACGCGCCCGGGCCTCGACGTTGAATTCCAGATGCTTCGCAGCCATGTCGTTTTCCTCCTAGAAGACCTCAGCCAAGCTTGGCGATGACGTCCGATTCCTTGATGAGAATGATTTCCTCGCCCTCCAACTCGACCTGCGTACCGCTGTACTTCCCATAGACCACCCGGTCCCCCACCTTCAGCTCCATCGGGACCGCCTCGCCCTTCTCACGACGCCCGGGACCCACAGCAATCACTTCGCCCTGAATCGGCTTCTCCTTGGCCGTGTCGGGGATGTAGAGACCGCCCTTCATCGTCTCCGTCTCCTCCATCGGCCGGATGGCCACCCGATCCGCCAGCGGGAAGATCTTGAGCTTTGTCTTCGCAGCCGTTGCGGTTGCCATTGCGGTTCTACCTCCAGCTCGGTATCTGGTCATAAGTGCTTGTGGGATAAGTGCGTTAGCACTCATGCTATGTGAGTGCTAATCAACCGCGCGGAATTTCTCCCGATCACGGCGCCGTGTCAAGGGGGCGACAGGGATTGCCGCAGGGTGGCCGACGCGGCGAGCGAGTCGACGATGACCACGGCACGCTCCGCTAGCGGTCCGCCCAGCGAGTCGAGCGGCACCGATGCCGCGGCGACGATCGCGCCGGACCGGGTGTCGGCCAGTCGGACGTCGAGCCAGGTGACCCCTCCCCCAGGAGGGTCGGTCTCGCGAAACGTGAATGCGAACAGGTACGCGGTCGGCCGCCCCCCACCCCGCACTCGATCGCGCACGGTGAACCCGCGGCGTTTGAGTCCCTGTGCCAGTTCGCGTCCGAGGGAGTCATGGCGGGTGATCAGGATCTCGTAGGCGCGCAGGTCGGACGGCTCCTCGTAGCGGGCGGCCGGGGCGCAGGCGGCAACGAGGGCGTTACACGACGCCAAGACGCCAAGTTGCACGAACAGCTGGGACCAGGCGGGCCCCCGTGCCTCGTGGCGTCGTGACGTCGTGCAACGGTTCACGGAATTATTCTCCGCGCCCCCACCCACCGATCCAGCCAGTAGCCGCCCTCCGGGTCCTGCGGATCGAGGCGGGACAGCTTCACGCCCCGGGTCGAGCTGTGGATGAATTTCAGCTCGCCGACGTACATCCCGACGTGGGTTACGCCGCCTCCCGGACGCGCGCTGAACAGCAGCACATCGCCCGGCCGCAGTGCGTCGATCACAGGGGGCACTTCGGCGCCGGCGCGCGCCTGATCCCGGCTCATGCGCGGCAGCCGAATGCCGTGCTGCCCGTAGGCGTACTGGATCAGCCCTGAGCAGTCGAACCCGTTGTCCTCCGTCCCACCCCAGAGGTACGGCGTGCCCAGCGACTCGATGGCCGTTTGCACGACGTCCGCGGCGTTGCCGGTTATCGTCGCCGGGGGCTTCGGCGGTGGTAGCTCGGGCGGAGCGCCGTATCCCCCGCGCGCCCCCTCACCGCCTCGCCCCGCCTTTCCCAAGCCGACGGAGATCCCGATCGTCGCGCTAACTCCTCGGCGCGCGTCCGGACGCGGATTCCAGAACCCACGCGGACCGCGATCCTCGAGCCGGTAGCGAACCTCGCTCCCGAACCCCAGCCAGCCCAGCGGTCGCCACTCAAGGCCACCGCCCACCGTCCACTGTGCGGCCACCTCCTGCGTGGACGTGTCGGTCGAGAAGCCGAGGGCCAGGCCGGCGAGCGCGTACGGCGCCAGCGTGGCGCGCCCTCGCCAGGCTTGGAGCTCGTAGCCCAATCCGTAAAACGCCCGGCGGCGGCCGAGCGTATCGCTCACCAGCAATGCGAGGCCGAACCCGTGCGTAAGCGGCCCGCCCCCGAGGCGCGAGCTGGTGCGAAACTCGTAGACGTCGGCTCGATTCCCGTTGTACCAGCGGCCGCGATGGAACTCCAGTCCGCGTCCCTGGGCGGCGAGGGTCGCCGACAGGGGAAGCACGAGGAACGGGAGCACGAGCGCTACCCGCCCCCGCCCCCCGCGCCTCAGCCCCCCCCTAGTCAGCGGCGGCAATCGCCCGCTGCTCCTCCGACGCGCGCGGCGCCATGTGGTGGGATAGGAGATGCGGCACGCGTCGCATGAAACGTACCCACAACGCAAGGGCTGCGAAGCCGCTCAGCGCCGCCGCGCCGGCCGCGACGGCGAGCATGATCAGCGGACGCCCGAAGCCGGTGGCGACGAGCGCGCCGGCCCACAGGCCGACGTAGGAGGCGAGCCACGCCCAGACCGGCGTGAGCAACCAGCCAACGACGACCAGGAGATGAGCCAGCCAGCGGGGCACCGGCGCCCCCCTTGCCCGCCCTAGCCTTTACGGGCCAGGGCGACGAGGGCGAGCGCCGCGAGGACGAGCGTGAACGCGCCGCCCACCGCCACCGGAAGCGGCACAGCGAGGCCGGCGAGCCGCACGACAACAGCGAGGATGACGCTGCCGGCCACTGCAGGTCCGGCCCGACGGAGCAGCGTCGCTTCCCCCGCCCCCGCCCTAGCGGTGACGATCGCACCCATCCAGGCGAGGAACGTGCCCAGCATCCACCAGACGGGGAGATACCACCAGCTGCTGCCGCCGCCGATGGCGTCCCAGGTCCACGGATACGCCTTGAACGGGCGAAGCAACGTGATGTCGATCGCGGTGAACACGACCGTGCCCACGAGGCCAACGGCCGCAGCGGCGGCAATGCCCTCGGTGGTCCGCGCGGCGGTCCATGACCCGGGAAGGAAGCCGGCGGCGACGGCCGCCACCAACACGACGAGCGCCTCCACCACGGCCCGCAGGCCTCCGACGTCGGGAACGCCACGGGACGCGGCCACGACGAGCACGACCGCCACCCCAGTCGCCACGCCGAGCTTGGCGCCGCTCACGGTGACCGTGCGGAAGTCGGAGCGGTCCGCTGCCTGTGGTGTCGCGGTCACAGCCATGCCTCGGCCTCCTCTGTCAGAACCAATCAGGTCGCGAAATCTAAGCGCGCGCTCTCACCGGGCAAACACCAGGAGGATGGCGACATCGGTGACCGCCCACGCGGCGAGCGCCCGGTACATGCCGCGCTGGTGATCGGCGGGGGCGAGCGTGTCGCGGCGCTCGTACCACGGCCCCAGTACGGCGAGCCACACGGCGAGCGGCACGACGAGCAGCCACGCCGGCACGCGCAGCACTACCGTGGCCCACGCGAACAGCGCGAAGGCAAGTAACGTGCACGCGATGGAGATGGCGAGGCTCGCCTTGAGGCCGAGCATCAAGGCCAGCGTCCGGTCGCCGCGCCGCCGGTCCTCATCCAGTTGATACAGCTGCGTGAGTGGATAGAGCCCGGCAAACAGCGGGCAGAACCCGAGTAGCACGAGCGCGTCGCCGACCTGCAGCAGGCGTCCCGTCGCGGCCCACGTGGCGAACGGCGTCAGTGTGCCGAAGCCCCACATGTTGATCAGCCAGTCGACGCCCGCCACCGCCTTGAGGCGGAACGGCGGCACCGAGTACAACACCGAGAGCACGAAACAGATGCCGTAGGCGACGCGAAACGCGGGCGGGAGCGCGAAGCTCAAGAGCTGCCCGAGGACGAGCAGCCCGACGCTGAAGCCAAGCAGGTACCGCGGCAGGGGTGGCGGCGTGTTCAGGTATCCGATGTCGCCCTCGTCCTCGTCGAAGACAGAATTGAGCGCGAGCGTGCCGCCGTTCAAGCAGATCACCCACACGAGAAGGGCGAGCATCACCTGCGGCAACCACGCACCACGCACCACCCCCGAAAGGCCGGCCGCGAGACCGTAGCCTAGCACCGTGTGCCCCGCCATAATCGGCCACTCCGCGGGCCGCATGTGCAGGACGTAGGAGAACAGGTCGCCGGGCAGCACGCGGTAGCCCCAGCGACGCCACGCGTTCAAGGCGCGCGCGTCCGCTACCACGTCAGCTCGAGCGCCGTCGCGGCGATGCGAAGCCCCGTAAGGGTGAGGTCAGGATGTACCGACTCGATCCCGCGAACGAGGGGCGCCACGAGATTCGCCAGTCCGCCGGTCGCGATCACCTGGGGCGTGGCGCCCTTAGGCCATTCGGCCTTGATGCGGCGCACGATCCCATCTACCGCGTCGGCGGTGCCCAGCAGCACGCCGGCGCGGATCGCCTCGTCGGTGCGACGCCCAATGGTGTGCGCGGGAGGCGTGAGGTCCGTGGCGGGCAGCTTGGCGGTTCCGCGGATTAGGGCGTCCGACGCAGTGCGGATGCCGGGCATGATCACGCCGCCCAGGAAGTGACCGTCGGCGGTGATGCAGTCGAACGTCGTCGCGGTGCCGAAGTCCACGACGATGGTGTCACGCCGGAACAGCTGCGCCGCCGCGAGCGTGTTGAGGATGCGATCCGCGCCCACCTGCAACGGCTCCTCGACGTCGAGCGTGATGGGCAGCGGCGAGCGGCCGTCCACGACCACCGGCCGCACGGTGGTGGCGCGTTCCACCGCCTCGCACAGTCCTTGGGTGACCGGCGGCACTACGGAGGCGACCACCGCCGCTCGAACCTCCTGAGTCGACCAGCCTTCTTGCGCCAGGTACTGCGTGAGCGCGGTCGCCCACTCGTCGGGTGTGCGGGAGGGCGTGGTCGTGAGCCGCCAATGGGCCTCGAGGCTGTCGCCCCGAAACAGGCCGACTTTCGTTTCGGTGTTGTTGATGTTGATGGCGAGGAGCATGGAGCAAAGCTACAGAGGTCGGTAGAGGTCGGTAGAGGTCGGCAGAGGTCGGTATCAATGGCCGCCGGGGTCCAACGACCGATACAGCCGCCACGTGAGAAACCCGGCGCGCTTTTGCAGATCCGTCAGAGTCTCCCACTCCCGGTTTGTCACGATCCCGAGTTCTCGTGCAACGCGAAACGTATAGCCGAGCTCTGCCAGCGAGCCGATGGTGACGTTGAGAAAACGACGACACTCGCGAACGCCGCGCTTGGCTGATCCCTCGACAATGTTCGCAGCCGCCGAGAACGCAGCCCGTCGGGCCTGGGAGGTCAAGCCGTAGGTCTCTTCCCTCGGAAACGACTTCGTGACGCCATAAGTCTCGAGGACGAGCTTATGACATTCCTGCCATGCTCGAAGCGACTCATAGGGTGGCATGGCAGCAACGTAACGCCGGGGTTACCAAGACAGGGATCGAATCGTCGCACAAGGTGGCGGAAAGACGCGGATCGAAGCCCGCCCGACCTCTACCGACCTCTCCCGCCCTCTTATGCCAGCTCCACATGCCCCTCCCGCACGGCCACCGTCGCCGCCCCGAGATCGACGAGCAGGGCGCCGTCGGGGCGGAGGCCACGCGCGCGACCGGCGGCCGGCGACCGTAACTGGCGACCCAGCAACCAGTCGCGCGCCGCGAACGCCGCGCACTCGCGCTCACTCAGCGCGGGATCGCCGACTGTCAGCTCGTGAAGCGCTGGCACCAAGCGATCCAGCACGTCGAGCCGCTGCACGGACGGGAGCCATTCGCTCAGCGCCACCGCTTGGCGCGCCACGGCGACGGGGATCGGGTTGCAGACGTTCATCCCTACGCCGAGCGCCAGCCATTGCAGTGTCTCGCCGTGCCAGCGGCCCTCGCACAGGATTCCCGCGAGCTTGCGCTCTCCCAGCACGACGTCGTTCGGCCACTTGAGCTGCGTCTCGACCCGGCCGAGCAGGGCGTCCACCGCGTCGGCGACGGCGAGCCCCACGCGGACGGACAGGACCGCGAGCTCGCCACGTGCCGGGCGCAGCAGCATGCCGAGCCAGACGCCGCCCGGAGGGGAGTGCCAGGTGCGGCCGTCCCGTCCACGGCCGGCGGTCTGCTCTTCGGCGATCACCAGCGTGCCCGCGGGCGCTCCTTGCGGGGCGAGATCGTGCACTGCCGTCAGGGTCGAGTCGAGCCGGCGAAAGAGTCCGCATTGCGGCACACCCCAGCGGGCGGCGAGATCCGCGGCCGGGACGCCGTCGAGCGTCAGCCGCGCCACAGCGCGTACGCGATCGTCAGCAGGCCGATGGCCCAGTTGTACGGCGCGAACGTGTAGAACCGGCCTCGCTGGAGCAGCGCCACGAGAAACCGGATGGACCAGATCCCACTCGCAAACGCGAGGACGAAGCTCAGCGCCAGCGGTGCCGCCCCGACCGCCGCGACGCTCACCGCCATGTGCCGTCCTTCGACCAGAGCGGCGCCGGCGATCACCGGAACCGCGAGCAGGAAGCTGAACTCCGCGGCGGCCGCCGGGCCGAGGCCGCCCCATAGGGCTGCGCACACGGTCGACCCCGACCGAGAGACGCCGCGGAATACCGCCGCCAGCGCTTGCGCGAACCCGATCCCCGTGGCAACCGCGACCGTGGGCTCCAGGCGGCTACCGGCCCGCCCGCGAGTGGACCAGTTCATGAAACCCGTCACCATGAATCCCGCGCCGACGAGCAGCAGTGATGCTGCTGCCTCGACTTGCCGGTGGAACATGACCCCGATGACGCCAGCCGGCAGCGTCGCGATCGCGAGCAAGCCCGCCGTCCGCAGATCGGCCGGTTGTCGCACCAGCGCCCCGCGCACGATGCTCCACAGGCGCCGCCCGTAAACGACGAGCACCGACCCCAACGTCGCCACGTGCAGGCTCACCTCCACGAAGACACCGGGCGCATGGACTCCCGCGACCACCTCGAGCACGCGCAAATGCCCGGAGCTCGAGACCGGGAGGAACTCCGTGAGCCCCTGCACCAGTCCCAGAACGATTCCCTGCCACATGGTCATATCACCCGTCCCGCGACGAGGGCCACCATCCCCACAAGCATCGCTCCCTTCAGCAGGCGACTGTTCCCCTTTATGCGACCGGAAAACAGCCGGCTGGCCACCGCCAGCACCACTAGCTGTGCAAACAGCGCGATCAGAAAATAGGCGCCGCGGTAGTTCGCCCACGCGGGCAGGGCGAGCGACAGCGGAACGAACACCGCGGCTAACACCGCAGCGATCACCGTGGCGCGCCGGGGGCCCAAAACCAGCGGGAGCGTCCGGCGACCGAGTGCCCGGTCGCCCTCCTGGTCATCCACGTCCTTCACGATCTCGCGCACCAGATGAATCCACCCGGCAAGAATCCAGGGCACTATCCCCGCCGCCGCGTGACCGACCGCGATGGCGCCATACTCGAGCGGCAGGCCGGCGATGATCGCCACCGCCAGATTACCGGGGAAGCCGCGCGCCTTGAGCACCGGAGAGTAGAGCGCCAGCACCGCGAGCGCCGCGGCGCCGACCAGGACCGCGGTTCCGCTCACGAGCGCCGCGGCGGCGAAGCCCAGCAACGTCCCGCCAGCGACGCACAGGTCGGCGGTGCCGCGCGCCAAGCGACCCGAGGCGAGCGGACGCTCTCCGCCCGGCCGGTTGATCCGGTCGGCGGCGCTGTCCCAGAGATCGTTGAGCGCGTTACCGGCCGCTCCGAATCCGACGGCCGCGAGTGCCGCGAGCGCCAGGACGCCGGGCGTGACCAGGGCGCCGAGCCCGATCCACCCACCGGCCAACACCCCGACCGCGGCGACTAGCAGGTTCTGAACCCGGACGAGCCGCAGGAGGTCAAGCACGCAAGACCTCTTCGTACAGCCGCTCGTAGCGCGGGACGACGCGCTCTGCTGCGAACTCCACGGCGCGGCGGGCGGCCGCGTTGCGCAGCCGGGCGTGCAACGCGGCGTCGCGCAACACGCGGGTCGCGTGACCGATCATGGCGGCGACGTCTCCCGCGGGGGTAAGGAAGCCGGTCTCCCCGTCCACCACGACCTCCGGCAGGCCCCCCACGGCGCTCGCGACGACCGGGACCGCGCAGGCCATGGCTTCCAGTGCCGCGAGGCCGAACGACTCCGTCTCGGACGGCAGCAGGAACAGATCGCAGCCCCGCAGGATGTCGCCGACGTTGTCGACCTTCCCGAGGAAGCGGACATCGCGGCGGATCTTGAGGCGATCGACTTCCTGCTCCGCTGCATCGCGATCGGGGCCGTCCCCGACGAGCACCAGTGTGGCCGGGATCTCGCGCCGCACGCCCGCGAACACGCGCACCACGTCCGTCACGCGCTTGACCGGTCGGAAATTCGAGACGTGCACCAGCACCTTGTGGTCCGCGGGCGCGAGCGAGCCACGACATGTCGCATCGCTGGGCGGGTGATACTCGGCGGGCGAGACGAAGTTGGGAATCACGATGACGTCGCAGCCATCGCATCCGAAGGCACGGTACGTCTCCGTACGGAGAAACTCCGAGACTGCGGTCACGCGATCCGACTGCTCGATGGAGAACTTGGTCAGGGTGAAGTACGACGGATCTTGGCCCACCAGGGTGATGTCGGTGCCGTGCAGCGTGGTCACGAGCTTCAGGTCCCGTTCCCCCTTGAGCATCTGCTTCGCGAGCCATGCGGTGGCGGCGTGCGGGATGGCGTAATGCACGTGCATGAGATCGAGTCGCTCGCGCATCGCGACTTCATGCTGCTTGACCGCCAGCGCCAACGCATACGGCGAGGATTGCTCGAACAGCGGGTATTCGGTCTGCGTGACCTCGTGGAACGTCACGCGCTCCACGTATCCCCGCAGCCGGAATGGACTGGCGTAGGAGACGAAGTGCACCTCGTGCCCGCGGCGGGCGAGCTCGAGCCCGAGCTCGGTGGCCACCGCGCCGGAGCCGCCGTAGGTCGGGTAACAGGTGATGCCGATGCGCATGGGAGTCGTCAGTCGTCAGTTATCAGTCGTCAGTTATCAGTCATCAGTCACCTGCCTTGACGACGGTCCAACGCTCGTGAATCTGGCGGGCGATCCAGTCCGGCGCGCCGGTGGCGTCCAATGTCCAGACGGCCTCCTGACGACTGACGACTGAGGACTGAGGACGCAGTTGATTTCTGAACCACGTTTCCTGCCGTTTGGCGTAGCGCCGTGTCGCCACGAGGATGGCTTCTCTCAGCTCGCGCTCGGGAAGCCGGCCGGCGAGCATCGCGATGATCTCACGATAGCCCACGGCATCGAGGCCGGGAGCCCCGGCCGCCGCGCCGGCCGCCAATACCCGACGCACTTCGTCCACCCACCCCGCTGTGAGCATCGCGTCCACGCGCTCCGCGAGGCGGCGGTGCAGCGCCTCTCGCGGCAGCGTGAGATGAATGTACCAGGGCCGCATGGCGCCGCTGTCGCGCGCGTGATGCTGCCACCACGTGAGCCCCCGACCCGTCAAGAGCGCCACCTCGACTGCCCGCGCCGCCCGCTGGCGGCCGCCTCCGGCGAAGCGCCGGTCCAGGCGGGCCGCCCAGTGCGCGAGCCGCGCCGCCGGCGCGGCCGCCGTCCAGCCACGCAGCCGCTCGCGGCGCTCGGGGTCGAGGGGCGGCTCCTGGAACAGCCCATCCGCCAGGGCGCGTACGTACAAGCCGGTCCCACCGACGATCACCGGCTGGCGTCCGGTGCCGCGGATTTCCTCGAGCCACGCCGCCGCGTCCGTAGCGAACCGGCCGGCGCTATAGCGCTCTCCCGGCGCCACGACGTCCAGTCCCAGGTGCGGCGCACGAGCCAGCACATCCGGGGACGGTTTCGCGGTGCCGATGTCCAGGCCCCGGTACACCTGGCGTGCGTCGGCGGATATCACGCCGATCGGCTCGTGTGCCGCCCACGCGGCGGCGACCGCGGTCTTGCCGACCGCCGTCGGTCCGACGAGCACGGGGATCAATGGTCGGACGGTCGGACGGTCGGACGGTAATCGGCGCGGGTCCGTCCGACGGTCCGACGGTCCGACATTACGCTCGACCAAATCGCCTCTCGAGCTCGTCTTTCGGCAGCTGCACGATGGTGGGCCTCCCGTGCACGTCGTGCGCCGGCAGCGTGACCGTGAGCAGCCGCGCCACCAAGTCGCGCATCTCGTCGACATCGAGCCGCTGACCCGCCTTGATGGCGGCGCGACAGGCGTAGGTCGCGGCGAACCGCTCGAGGCGATTCGCGAGCCCGCCGAACCGGCCACCCGCCAGGTCGGCGACGAGCTCTCCGAAGCAGCGCGCCGCGTCGAAGCGGGGATGCGGGTTGGGCGCCGTGTGAATCACGACGGCGCGCCCGGAGAACGGCTCCACCTCGTATCCGACACGGCGCAGCAGCTCGCGGTGGGCGTCGATCGCCTCGAGCTCGGCAGCCGTGAACTCGAGCGTCAGGGGAAGGAGCAGCCGCTGCGCGGGCGCCCCGTCACCGGTGAGCTGCCGCATGGTCCGCTCGTACAGCACCCGCTCGTGCGCCGAGTGCTGATCCACGATCGCTACGCCGGAGTCGGCCTGGAAGACGATATAGGTGTCGAAGACCTGAAGCAGAGACGGGGCTAGGGGTTCGGGGCTCGGGGTTCGGGAGTGCGTGGGGAACAGATCTAGGGGCACGGAGAGTCCGTCCCAGGCCGCACGAGCCCCGAGTCCGGAGTCCCCGGTCCCTGCCCCGAGCGGCGCCGCCGCCGCGAGTGGCGCGAGTGCCCGCCGCACAGCTTCCTCGACGACCTTTTCCACGAAGAACTTGTCGCGAAACCGGACCTCGAGCTTGGCGGGGTGGACGTTCAAGTCGACCGCATCCCCCGGCAGATCCAGGAAGAGCAGCAGGGACGGGCGGTCGCCAGGCGTGATCGTGGAGCGGTACCCGGCCTCGGCGGCGCGCAGCAGGAAGGGATCGCGGATCGGACGGCCTCGGACGAACACATGCCCCCGACGACCCGCCGGCTTCGCCTGCGCGGGTCGCTGCGCGAAGCCCCGCACCTCGAGCGGTCCTTCCCGGTGGGCGACCGGCACCAGCGTGTCCGCGAGGTCCCGGCCCCACAGCGCGTGGATGCGGTCAATCGCGCGGGTGGCCGGAGGAACGTCGAGGAGGCGACGGTCGTCGCTCGTGAGCGTGAACGCGATCTCGGGCCGCGCCAGCGCAAGCAGCGTGAGCGCCTCGGCGGCGGCCCGGGTCTCGGTGGCTTGCGCGCGGAGGAACTTCCGACGGGCCGGCGTATTGAAGAACAATCCCCGCACGGTCACCGTGGTGCCCCGCTGCCGCACGACCTCGTCGACGCCTTCGCGCTTGCCACCCGTGGCGCGTACCCGTGTGCCGGTGCGACCGTCGGCGGAGGTCTCGAGCTCGAACCGCGACACCGATGCGATGGCGGGGAGCGCCTCCCCCCGGAACCCGAACGTCCCCACGCCGATCAGGTCCGTCGCGTCCCGAATCTTGCTGGTCGCGTGACGCGCCAGCGCCAGTTCCGCGTCGGCCCGGCTCATCCCCGCGCCGTCGTCACTAACGCGAATCAGGCCCTTCCCGCCGTCGGCGATCTCCACGTGAATGGCGCTCGCCCCGGCGTCGATCGCGTTTTCGACCAGCTCCTTGACGACCGAAGCCGGCCGCTCGACCACCTCCCCGGCCGCGATTTGATCAGCGACCTGGGGCGGTAGGACGGCGATCGTCGCCGCCGGCGTCACAACCGGGCCACTTCCGCCGCGAGTACCCAACCGTGCACGCCGTCGTCGCGGCGTACTTCGAGCCAGGCGCCGTAGCGACGCTCGACCAGCAGTGCGGCGCCCGCCTCGACGGTCGACGCAGCGCTGGCGGCTCCATAAGGGGCCACGCGCACCGGGGTGGCCGGATTGAGGACAATGGCCAGAGGTCGCGCCTCCCGCAGGCCCTCCCACGCCGCAAACCCGACTGCGGTGGCTGTGAGCACGCCGAGCCCGAGCACCAGCAAAGCCCTGCGTCGCCCGGCGACCGCCAGCCACAGGACCACCCATAGCCCACCCGCCATCACCGCCCACTCGGCCGGCGTGGCCAACCCGGTGGTGAGCAGCAGCTCGCTCGGGGCATCGGGCGCTGGGAGCAGGTCGCGCGTGCGCCGCACCAACGGATCGCGCGGCGCCAGCCGGGCGGCCTTGGTCCACGCCGCCGTGGCTTTGCCGTCCGCGCCGGCGCGGTACAGGGTCGCCCCAAGGTTGTACCAGTGGGCCGCCACGCGTGGCTCGGCTGCCGCCCGCGCCGCGAACGAATCGGCCGCCGCGCGCAGCGCGCCCGCCTGGTACAGGGCTTCCGCGCCGGGCGCTCCCACCTGCGCCGCCACAGATCGCGGTAAAGAGCCCGCGCCGAGGAACGCGAGCACCATGAGCGCCACCACCCGACGCCGTCCGTCCGGCTCCGCGCCCAGCACCCGGAGCACCCGCTCCAGCTCCCTCGCCAACTCCGCGGCGTCCCCCGAGCCACGCGGACCGTAGCGCGACGCCCGTAAGCGGTCCCGCAGCCGCATGACATGGTCCGCCACCGCCCGCTCCACTCCAGTCGCCCGCAGGGCACGGGCCAGACCGTCGCCATCGCGTGACCGCGGGTCGGGGACGTGGCTCGCGAGCACGAGGTGGAACTCGCGCTCCATGCGCCCCAGGCGCGTCAGTGGCGGAGGACCAGGCGCCGGTTCGCTCACCGGAGCCGCGACGCTCCGGCGCCGCCATAACCAGGCGAATAGTGGAGGACCCACCAGCAAGGCGAGCCAGCCCCAGGGCACGAGACCCCGCGCCACCTCGTCCGACCAGGCCGGCGCGCCGTGCGGCGCAAGCGGGGGGAGCGCCCGTGCGGCGCGCGGCTCGATGCCCGGCGCGACCGCCAGCGAGCGGGGCGGCAAGCCGGCAGTCGCGAAGCTCTCGGACGCTAGGTCGTAGTAGCGATACCGCACTTCAGGCATGACGAACGACCCCGCGGAGTCCGGCACGACGAGGTAGTGAAAGGCCTTGGTCCCCGCGATCCGCCCGGCACGCGGCTCGACCCGCATCCCGACCTCGCCGGCGTACGCGCGAAACCCCGCCGGCCACCGCAGCGCCGGCTCCGGCCAGAGGGCGACGTTGCCGGTCCCCGAAACGGTCGCCGTGGCCACGATCGGCTCTCCCACGCTGAAGTTCTGTGGCTCGATGTCGAGACTGAGCGTCAGACCTTGTCCGACGACCTGACCAGCCGCGGCGGCGCCCGCGCCCGGCAGGGGCAACACCGTCACCGGCACAGTGTCACTGCGGAGCGAGAACGATTCTTCACGCCCGAATGACGCGGCTTCGGCGTACTGGAGGCTGGCGGGCGGCAACACGATCCGTCCCGGTGCGAGTGGAAACGCCGCTTGATGAGCGACGAATAGGTCCATCCAGTTTCCCCGCACCAGCCGCGACGCCGCGACGTCGCTCGGGACGGCGCCCGGGTAGGACCACACGCCCTCGGCGGTCTGCAGAGACAGGATGGGCGGCCGCGGCAACCGAGCGCGCAAGTCGCGTGGAAACCACGCCGCCGCGATCACGTCCAGCTGCTGCCCCATCAGCACGCTGTCACCGGGAATGATCAAGGTGAGCGCGACTCGGTCACTCCGCGCCGGCGCCGGCGCGGCCTCGAGCATGCCGCGCGCAACGGGTGACAGCGTCGCCGCGAGCCCCGCGACCGCGGGGTCCACCACGACCTCGAGGGGGCGAGTCGTCACCTCCCGATGACCCTGCCGCACGCGCACCGGCCCGATCACCAGGGTGCCGGACCGCAGGGCCCGCAGCTGCAGCTGGCGCGTCGTAGTCCGCACCGGGCTCCCGACGGCCTCGATACTGACTTCGGTGACGTCTCGCGATCCGACGATCATGAATCCGGTAAGCGCCGGGAGCGTCACGGCGACTGGGTCGGCCGACCGGCTCCGCGCCTCGACGGTGAGGGTCACCACCTCCCCCGCCACCAGGTGCGTGCCGTCGAGCCGCGCCGTCACGTCGGGCGCCGCCACGCTCTGTACGGCCGCCACCAGCAGCCAGAGCATCACCAATCCTTCACGCCGGGCTCCGGCGCGTGTTGGATTTGGCCGGTCTTGTCGCGACGGGTCTTCAATTCCTGCTGGCCGATGGAGCGCAGGACCTGCTCGGCCTGAACCTCGCTGAGGCCGTTACGGCCTCCACCACCCTCCGCGGCGCCACCACCTGCCCCGCCTCCGCTGTTCGTCGGTCCATTGGCACCACCGCCCGAGGGCGGAACGTTGCTCTGGCTGCTGCTCCCCCCGCCCCGCCGACGAACGGCGAGCTCGAGATTCCATTTGGCCGCCGCATCGTGGGGCCTGAGCAGCAGCGCTTCCCGGTACGAACGCTCGGCGTCGGCGAGGTGCGCATCGCGGCCGGCGCTGTCGCTGGCACCCTGGCGCAGCGCCAGCAGGCCGAGGTTGAACAACGCGCGGAATCGCAAGTCGGGGTCGAGCGAGGCCGCGGCGTGAGCCAGGCTCGCCTGCGCCGTCTCGGCATCGGAGTCGGCGAGCGCCGCGGTGCCGGCGTTGTACCAGGCGACTTCGTCCGTCTTTCTGGTGTTGAGCTCCGCCAGATAGGCGGCGCGAGCTCGCGCCAGATCGTGGCGGTCCCAGGCCTTCTCGGCGGCCGTGCGCGGATGCTCGGGCTGCTGCGCCACCATCGGGCGCGTGCACAGGCAGGCCAAGACGAGGCCGAGCAGCGCGGCCGTGCGCCGTGAGGCCGCCTGCGCCACCAGCAGCACCACTGCGAGCAGCAACGGGATCCAGGCGCGCGGCCGGCGTTGCTCGGTCCGGGTCTCGCTCGCGCGCGCCCGCCGATAGGAGGCGACCAGGTCCCGGACCGCGCCGGCCTGGTCGGGAAGGTCGGCGGCCACGAGCGTCCCCTGCGCGGCGTCGGCGACGGCGCCCAGCACATCGTCCCGGCGCGCGGTCTGGATCACCTGGCCATCCTCGTCTTTCTGATAGCTCGACAGCGCTCCCCGATCGTCGCGGACGGGAATCCGGGTCGGCGTGCGCCCGCCTTCCGCGACCAGCACCAGTCGGACTCCGGCACTCCGCAGCTGGCCCGCCTCGGCCACGATGCCGGGTAGCGTGTCGTGCGCTTCGCCGTCCGTGAAGACGACGAGGACGCGGTCGGCGAGCTCGGACCCGGCGCGGAGCAGCTCATCTCCCTGGCGCAGCGCGCCGGCGAGCCCCGTGCCGCCATGCGAGGCCATCTCCGGATCCAACGCGTCGAGGTACAGCATGAGTGCCGAGGCATCCACGGAGAGCGGCGACAGGATGTAGCTCGAGCCCGCGAACGCGATGAGGCCGAGCCGGTCGCCGTCCAGGTCCTGCACGAGCCGTCGCGCTTCGCGCAGCGCGCGCCGCAGCCGGTTGGGGCTGGCATCCTCGGCGAGCATGGAGCGCGAAATGTCCACGGCGATCACCACCGACAGGCCGCGCGTCTCGGCGACGATCCGCTCCTCGCCCCAGCGAGGCCCTCCCAGCGCCACCACACCCAAGAACGCCGCGACCGACAGGGCGGTGGGCCCGAGACGACCGGCGGCGAGCGCTCGCCGCACCGTTTCCTCCGACCACAGCGCGGCGCGCCGGATCCGGACGCGGCGCGCCCACGCGGCCGCGAACCACACCGCGCCGCCCACCAGCGGAGCCAGCGCGAGGACGATGGGGGCGTCGAACGTCATCACGGCACCCGCACCGCAAACGTCCCAGCCAGGACGATCTCGAGCGCCAGCGCCACGAGCCCCAGCGCCAGCGGTACCCGGTAGGCTTCATCGAAGCGGCGATACACGACCTGCTCCACGGTGGACTTCTCGAGTCGGTTGATCTCCTGGAAGATCTGCCGCAGGGACTGCGTGTCGGTCGCCCGGAAATAGCGTCCCCCGGTCATGGAAGCGATCTCGGTCATCAGCGGCTCGTCGATCTCCACCGGCATCATCTCGTAGCGCAGGCCGCCGGCCCCCTGCCCCGTCGGTACGGGCGCCTCCCCGCGCTTTCCCACGCCGATGACATAAATCTTGATCCCGAACGCGCCCGCCGCCTGAGCGGCCGTTCGCGGGTCCACCGTGCCACGGTTGTTGACGCCGTCCGTCAGCAGCACGATCACCTTGCTCTTGCCGGGCGCGCGCCGGAGCCGGTTGGCGGCGGTGCCGATGCCCGTGCCGATGGCGGTGCCGTCCTCCAGAATGCCGATCCGCAAGTCGCGCAGCGCCTGCTCCAGCACGGCGTAATCGGTGGTGAGGGGGACCTGGGTGATGGCCTCCGCGGCGAACGCGACCAGCCCGATCCGGTCCGAGCGGCGGGCGCGCACGAACTCGATCGCCGTCTGTTTCGCGACGTCGATGCGGTTGGCAGGGGCGAAGTCCTCCGCCAGCATACTGCTCGAGAGGTCCAGCGCGAGCACGATGTTGATGCCTTCGCTGCGACTCTCGCTCTTCGCCGCACCGACCCGCGGCCCGGCGGCCGCGATGACCCAGGCGCCCAGGCACACGCTGCGGAGCGTCACCGGAAGCCGGGCAATCCACAGCCGCTCGGCGATCCCCGCCGCCGGTCGGACGTCGCTCATGCGCGTGCCGGCCAGGCGCGCCAGCCGCTGGGACCGCAGCCACCACCACAGCGGTAGCAGGCCAAGCGCGAGCAGCAGCAGCGGACGGGCGAAGCTCACGGTGCCAGCTGCTTGGCCAGTCGCCGCGCCGTGGCGGCGAGGGCCGCAACGTCGCAACCGGGGGCCGAGGAGTATGCCACGCGATCGAGCTGCTCGAGCAGTTCTCGCAGCTCCCGCAGCGGCAGCTTGCGAGCGGCCGTCACCCGCTCCACCACCGCCAAACACTCCGCGGTCGCGAGCGCCGGATGCGCCTCCGGTACGGTCCGTGCGAGGGCCGTGCGAACCCGACCGGTAGCGCGGACGGCGACCGCTTTCGGCTCCCCCGCCTCCAGCCAGCGCCCGTCGGGGACCTCACGTTCCAGTGGAACTGGAAGTGCCGGGGCACTGGGGAACGAGCGCGGGAGGCGCCGACGTAAGACTAGACCCACCGCCAGCAGCACCGTCGTCACCGCGAGCGCGACGAGCGGCGGCATGGCGTTTCGATGCAGGGTGCGAAGCGGCGCCAGCGGGCCTCGTGGATCGGGGTTCTTGAGCGTAACCGGAATGACGCTCGCGACGGTGAACGCCGTCCCCCCCCCGGCCAACGAGTCGACGCGTCCGTCGGGCGCCAGTCGCCAGATGGGCGGCAGCATCAAGCGGTGCGCGCCCGGGGTCCAGGCAACGACGGCGTAGCGGACGACCCAGCCGGAGGGGCTTCTCAGCACCGCCGGGTCGCCGAGCGGCTCGACCGCCTCGGACGCGACGAGCTTGCCGGCCCGGATCTGCCAACCCGACGGCACGGGGATCTCGCGCTCCAACCAGATCGTGTCGCCGACCGTGGGCGCGGCGGGAGACGCCATCCAAGTCCCACCCTGCGCAACTACCGGACGCCAAGACGCCAAGACGCTCAGTAAAGCAAAACCGGTGCGGTAAATGGTCATCGCTTCAGGCGGCGGGCACGCTCCGCGAACGCACGGCGCAGCGGCACGCCGTAGGGAATGCTGGTCTGGAGCGCCACACGGTCCACCCCGGCCTGGATGAGTTTCCGCGTGCGCTCCTGCAGCTGCCGCTCCGCGGCGACGCCCACGCGCGTGCGGGTAGGTCCGTGGCTCGTGTCGAGCAGCACGCGCTGGCCCGTCTCGGAGTCTTCCATGTCCACCCAACCGGCGTCCGGGAGCGAGCGCTCGCGCGGATCGTCGATAGTGATTGCGACGACGTCGTGACGCGACGCCAGCTGGCCCAGGGCTTCTTCCCACCCCTCGGCGCGAAAGTCGGACAGAATGACGACGATGGCTCGGTGACGCGGCAGTTTCGCCGCATAGCGAAGCGCCTCCGCCAGGCTGGTGCCGCGCCCTCGCGGCGAGAATGCCACCAGGTCGCGGATCACGCGCAGGGCATGCGGCCGTCCCTTCGCGGGGCGCAGCACCGCCTCGACCTTGTCCGTGAAGAGCAGGGCGCCGACGCGGTCGTTATGTCGCGCCGCCGCGAGCGCGAGGACCGCCGCCACCTCCACGGCCAGGCCCGCCTTCGTGTAGGGACGCCCGAACTGGCAGGAGCCGGACTGATCCACGACCAGCAGCAGGGTATTCTCGCGCTCCTCGTGGAACGTCTTCACGAACGGATGCCCCATGCGGGCCGACACGTTCCAGTCGATAGCGCGAAAGTCGTCGCCCTGATGATACTCGCGCACTTCGGCGAATTCGATTCCTTGGCCGCGGAACACTGATCGGTAGTCGCCGGTGAAGAGGGAGTTCACGAGACCGCGGGTGCGCAGCTCGATCCCCTTGACTTGGCGCAACACTTCGGGGGTGACGGCGCGCCGGCGGGCGCGCAGCGGCGAGGTGTCGCGGCGGCGACGCTCCTTGCCCTGATACGTCGTCACGGCACGCCGACGGCCTCCAGGATTTTCGCGATGACGCGGTCCGAGTCCATGTCCTCCGCCTCCGCCTCGAAGGTCAGGAGCACGCGGTGTCGCAGGACGTCGAAGGCCATCGCCTTCACGTCCTCAGGCACGACAAACGAGCGACCGCGCAGGAACGCGTGGGCGCGAGCCGCCTGCGCGAGGTAGATGGACGCGCGGGGGCTCGCGCCGAAGGCGATCAGCTGCTTCAGCTCGGAGAGGCCGATGGCCTGGGGCTCGCGCGTCGCCCGGACCACGTCGACGATGTAGTCCACCACCTTCTGGTCCATGAACAGCTCGGAGATGGCGCTGCGGGCAGCAAGGATGTCGTCGGCCTCGGCCACCCGCTGGACTTCGATCGGCCGCCCCGACGCCATGCGGGTGACGATCTCCTTCTCGGCATCCCGCGTGGGGTAACCGACGCGCACCTTGAGCATGAAGCGATCGAGCTGCGCCTCCGGCAGGGGATACGTCCCCTCCTGCTCGATCGGGTTCTGGGTCGCGAGCACCAGGAACGGCTCACCGAGGTAGAAGGTCTCACCGCCGATCGTGACCTGCTTCTCCTGCATGGCCTCGAGCAGCGCGGCCTGCACCTTGGCGGGGGCGCGGTTGATCTCGTCGGCGAGGACGAGATTCGCGAACAGCGGTCCTTTCTTCGGATAGAATTCCTGGGTCTTCTGATCGAACACCATCGTGCCGATGACGTCCGCCGGCAGCAGATCCGGGGTGAACTGGATCCGCGAGAACGAAATGCGCAGGCACTCCGCCACGGTGCGCACCGCCAGGGTCTTGGCGAGCCCCGGCACGCCTTCGAGCAGGATGTGCCCGCCGGTGAGCAGGCCCACCAGCAGCCGCTCGACCATCACGTCCTGCGCCACCACGCGCTTCGCCACCTCGCGCGCGATCGTGTGACTGAGCACCGCGTCGCCAGTCTTGGCAGTCTTCGTGGTCATTTCAGCGCCGCCTCGGCCGCTTTGCGCACGGCCGGCTCCTTGTCTTTGCTGTACAGTTCGAGTAGCCCCCGGGCCTCGGGGCGCGAGAGATGCCGCAAGCCCTCCACAGCGGCCGCCCGCACGATCGGGCTTCGGCGCTTCCTCATTCCCCCCGGCTCGGCGTAGCGCGCGAGGACATCGAGCGCCTCCTTCGCCCCGAGCCGGCCAATAGCACGCAACAACTCCGCCTGTACCCCCTCGTCCGGCTCCTGGTCCACCCGGCGGATCAGCACCGTGGACGAGGCGGGATCGCCCCCCGCGGCCACCGCCCGCGCCGCCGCGACGCGCACGGCCACGCTGTCGTCCTTGAGCGCCGGCATGGCCGGGCGGGAGATCTCCCGACCCCCCGCCTCGATCAGGCCGTGCAGCACGGCCTCGCGCACGAACTCGGAGGGGTGGCGCAAGAGGGGCAGCAGCAACGAGACCGCTTGCGGGCTGCCGCTCAGCCCCACGAACTCGGCAGCGGCGGCCACGATCTCGGCGTTCGGATCCGCGAGCTTGCCTTGCAGCGGTTCCAGAGCGCGATCGGCCGCCTTCCGCACGGCAGCGCGGAACGGCGCGCGCATCTCGACCGGGGCCGCGAGAAACGCGTCGATCACGAGCGGCAGCGACACCGACGCCAGGGCACCCACAGCGGCGACGAGCGCTTCCCGCTCCTCGGGCGGCACCCGCGGCTCGCCGAGCCGCTGCACCAGACGCTGCACCAGGGTACGATCGGACAGGGCGAGTGCCGCGGTATCGATCGCCGCGAGCAAGGCCGGATCCTGCGACTTGGCGAGCAGACGATCGAGCGCGGCGACGGCGTCCGCCACGAGGACGACGTCGTGGAGCCCCACGAGCGTATCCGAGAGCGCCGCGAGCTTTTCGACAGCGGCCCGCTGCCCGTCCGGCGTCGTGGCCGTGTCGAGCGCCGCCACAGCCCGCTTCACCTCGACATCGGCCGGGAGCGCATCCGGCCGAAACACGGCGCTAGCTCGCTTCGAGCCGAGCACGGCTTCGACGGAGAGACCTGCGGGCGGCGCGATCGGCGACGCGGGCGCGGGCGGTTGGGGTGTGGGAGGCGGTGTGCGTGCGATGGGCGGGGCCTGGGGCGAAGGCTGGACCGCAGAGGGCGACGGCACCGCCGGTGTTCCCTCAGCCGGCGTCGGCGGCCGAAACCGCTCGAGCCGCAACGACGAACGCCGCCCCAGGCTCAATGTGATGTTTCCCAACGTCGCGTCATCGTACCCAATGGCGCCGGTCGCCACCTGAAACAGCGCCAGGACGTTGTCGGGCGTCATGCCGGGGTTGAGCGCCATCTGACGCACACCGCGCGCGTACAGCAGGCCGGCGAGCTCGCCGATCTGCGCGTTCCGCGGCAGCAGCTGCTGCCCGTGCCAGTGCAGTCCTGTGACCCCGACCTTCCATTCCACGGTGCCGAGCGCGGCGAGCGGCGGCAGCGCCTCGCCGACCTGCCGGAGCGCTTCCATCACCGCCGGATGAGTCGGCGGGTACAGCCGCGACAGTCGGAATGTCGTGCCGAGGGCGCCAAGGGCGCGTTCGACGACCGTGGTTTCCGCTGTCATGGGTCTAGCGCTTGATCCGTTCTCCCCGGTCCTCGAACCGGAACACCCACGTGGCGAAGCGCGCGGGCTCGATCGGCTCGTCGGCGCTGATCGCGGTCCAGTCCACGTCGCTTCCCGACTCGGCCGCCTGGTCGGTGCGACGGTCGGCGACGGCGACCATCTCCCGCGCCCGGGTGATCCACAAGCCCAGCTGCTCGGGTCGCAGGTCCACCCAGCCCCGCGGCGCCACGCTCACCGGATCTCCGTCCTCGCCCGCCGGCACAGCGACCGCGCTCCCGCGATACACCCGCGCGCCGTCCGGGGTGAGAATCGGGATTCCCACCGACAGAATATGGCTCCGCAAGGCGGCGTCGCGCTCGATCCGGGCGAGAGCCTCGGCCGCCAGCTCGGGCGCCCGCGACTCCGCTAACGCCCGAACGCTGGGCCGGAGCAACCCGCACAGGTGCGACTCCCACAACAGCTTGGTGAGCCGCGGCGGTCCCAGCATCTCGTAGGCTACGACGCGACTCTTGCTCCGGCGCTCGAGCTCACGCAACCGCTCCAACGCGACCGCACGGAGGATGCCCGCCCGGTAGGTCGGCCCCGCCGTGGCCGCGTCCAGCGCGGCAATCACGTCGCGCCCGGTAGGCCGCCCCTCGAGCTCCATCATCGCGTACTCGGCCACCTCCTCTGGGGTGATGAACTCCATCTGGCCGAGCGCCGTGACCGTCTCGAATTCGTCGCGCGAGAAGAGGCCGTTCTCGCCCACGTCGATGAACGGGCCCTCGAGCGGCTTGCCCAGTTCGCACCAGGGGTGAGCCTCCGGCCGGAACGCCTGCGCGACAGCCATTGGGACGGGACAGTCCACCAACGGTATGTGCTTCCCTTTGCGGCGAATCGGCCCGAAGCCGATCTCGCGCCAGGCGATCGTCGCCGTCGGCTTGATCTCGATCGCGGCCGGTGCCCCTGGCGTACGACCGAGCAGGAACAGGAGCAACGACTGTGCGCCCGCCACGGCCGACTTGGTGAGCAGCGTTCGGCTGGGACGCTCCTCGGAGTGCGTGTAGGGGATGTTGAAGCCCATGCCACCGGTGCCGCTGGTGCCGATCTTGACGTACGCTTTTGTCCCCGCGCGCTTGAGCGACTCGACGAGGATCTGTACGTGGCGGATCAGCTGGGGCATGGTGAGCAGCAGTACATGCCGCTCCACGGCGGCTGCATCCGCTTGCCCGCGAGCGGCCAGCTCGAGGAGGCTTCGGGCGCTGTGCAACACGTCCTGGTACGCGAACGCCGTCGCCGTGTTGATGCTGTCCACCACGGCGTCGGGGCGGTACTTCTCGAGGAGCTGATAGAGGTAGCTGCGCTGCAGCACGTCGTCGGTCAGCTCGCCCAGCAGATCGTTCAGCGCCAGGCGTCGGTGAACGTCGTTCGCCATGAGCGCGGCGTGCTCCACCCGGGCCAGACTCGCGGGCAGGAATACGTTGCCCCATTCCACGTCGATCGCGGCGCGCCCGCGAAACGGGTCGAGCGCCCGGGCGGTGGCGCGCACCTCGTCTTCGAACAGCGCCACGAGCACCACGCGCCGTGGGGCGGCCTCGAGCAGCCGACGCGCGACTGCGTGCCCGACCAGCCCGCTGCCGCCGAGGATCATCACGGTCCGGTCACGTAGTTCCATGCAGTCGCTCGATGGCGGTGATTTCGTGCGGGGCGAGCTGCCGATACTTCCCCTCGGCGAGTCGTCCCAGCCGCACCGGCCCATACGCGACCCGGTGCAGCCATTCGACCTTGAGTCCCAGCGCCTCGGCGAGCCGCCGGACGATGCGATGGCGGCCCTCCGCGAGCGTAATCTCGATCTCGACGCTGCCCTGCACCGGTCGCACGCGGAAACTCACGACGCGCACCGGCCGGCCATCGATGGCCGGCGGACGCCCGAGCACGCCGCGCAGCTCGGTGGGACGAGCGCCGTGCGCGCGCAGCCAGTACGTACGGGCCACGGCGAATCGGGGGTGCGTCAAGCGGTGGGCCGCCGCACCGTCGGTCGTCAGGAGCAGCAGTCCCGACGTCATCACGTCCAGCCGGCCGACATATGTGAGCCCCGGCACCGGCGGGAGCAGCTGGAAGATGGTGCGCCGTCCCTCCGGGTCGCCGCGCGTCACGACGTAGCCGATCGGCTTGTTGAGCGCAAGCCATGTGACCGGTGCCGCACGCACGGCACGGCCGTCCACCGTCACCCGTTGGTGCGCCGGATCGACGCTCATGCCGAGCGCGGCGGGCGTTCCGTCCACGCGCACCCGACCGGCTCGGATCAACTCCTCGGCCTTGCGGCGCGACGTTACGCCCGCACGCGCCAACGCGCGTTGCAGGCGCATCAGCGTCATTCGGGGGCGGCGGGCGCGGGCGGCCGGAGCGCCACCGACAGCTCCTCCAGCCGCGGCAGCTCATCCAGGTCTTTGAGCCCCAAGATCTCCAGGAACTGCGGGGTCGTGCCGTACAGGAGCGGGCGTCCGAGCCCTTCCCCCCGCGTCACGATCTCCACGAGGCCGCGCTCCACCAGCTTGTCGATCACGGCCCCCGAGTCGACGCCACGGATCTCGTCCACCTCGATCCTCCCCACCGGCTGCCGATATGCGACGATGGCAAGCGTCTCGAGCGCGGCGGGGCTGAGCCGCCGCGGCCGCAGCGCGAACTGCGCCCGCTCGATTGCCTCGGCATACTCGCGCCGTGTCAGGAACTGCCACCCCGAGCCGATCTCGACGAGCTCGACCCCATGGTCGCCGCCCGCGTACGCCGCCCGCAGCTCGGCGAGGGCGGCCGCGACGGCGGACGCGCCCGCTTGGGGGTCGAGCGTCAGCAGCTCCTCGACCCCGAGCGGGCGTGCGGCCGCGAACAGCGCCGCCTCAACCAGCTGCGCGAGGGGACTCACGGCGGATCTGAATGGGGGTGAAGGGTCCGTCCTGGCGGATCGACAGCGAGCCCCGCTTGGCGAGCTCGAGCAGGGCGATGAACGCCGACAGCACATCCACGATCGTCGCCCGAGCGCCCACGATGTCCAGCCACCCGAGTGCTCCCCGCTCGGTGAGCAGCGCTTGAATTCGCGCCGTGGCGCCCTCCACATCGAGCGGCCGGGGGACGACCCGATGCAGCACAGGCTCCGGGATCAGCGCGATGACGCGCTCCGCCGCCGCCAGCAGCTCGTTCAGGTCGATCACCAGGGGCGCCGGCGGCGAGGCGGGCGGTTCGGGCGAGAACCCGCGCCCGAACTGCTCGGCGCGCCGCGCCGCCGCGCTGCCTAACCACTCGACCAGCTCACGGATCTGCTGGTACTCGAGCAAGCGCCGCACCAGCTCGGCGCGGGGATCCTCCCACTCGTCGTCGCCGAGATGGCGCGGCAGCAGCAGCTGGGCCTTGATCCGCAGCAGGCGGGCTGCCATCTCGAGGTAGTCCGCCGCCTGATTGAGCCCCAAGTCGCCAATGGCCGCAAGAAATTGATCGGCAATCTTCGCGATCGGCAGGTCGGTGATGTCGAGCTCGTCCTCGCGGATCAGGTGCAGCAACAGGTCCAGCGGACCCGAGAACTGCTCCAGCTCGACGACGAAGCCGGCGTCTTGCACGGGAGCGGGCACCGCGGTCATGAGATCATCCCGATGCGGAATCCGCGAACGAGGACGTCCGCCAGCTCCATCAAGCGGCTGGCGGGCCAGAGGAACACGTTGATCACACCCGGAGCCAGCCAGCTCACCGCCAGAATCGGGAGGAATCCGAGCATGTACAGCTGTCTGTAGCGGAGGCCAGCGCCCGGCGGAAGCAGGTGATAGAAGACGTGGCTCCCGTCGAGCGGCGGAATCGGGATCAGGTTGAAGAAGGCCAACAAGAGGTTGAGCCACATCCCGGTGCGCAACATCTGCTGCACGATGTCGAAGGTGCCGGCGAGCCCCGGCGCGGCTCCGGCCACGATGCCCACGCCCGCATACAACACCCCGAAAGCGACGAACAGCCCCAAGTTCACCACGATGCCGGCCAGCGAGACGATGACGTCGCCGCGCACGAACTTGCGGTACTTGCGCGGGGTCACAGGAACCGGCTTCGCGCCCCCGAAGGTGTACGTGCCGTGCGAAAGGATCCACAGCATGACCGGCAGCACGATTGTCAGGAATGGGTCGATGTGCTTCAGGGGATTCAACGTCAGCCGCCCGAGCATGTAGGCGGTGTCGTCACCCTGGCGGTACGCCGCCTCCGCGTGAGCGTATTCGTGGGCCACCATCGAGAACAGTAGGATTGGGGCCACGAGGAAGAATTGTTCGAGCGAGATAGCGCGGGCTCGAGGGTCGGTGACGGCCTAAGATAACGAGCCGGCGGGGGGTGGGTCAACGGCGTAGCGCCTTGACCGACCTGCACTTACCCTCTATCTTCCGCCCCTCACACGGAGCCCCTGACAGTGCCGAGAATCGAGTCTGCAAAGAAGGCGATGCGCCAAGGGCGCGCCCGCCACGAGCGCAACCGCGCGCAAGCGTCCGCGCTCCGCACCGCGCTCAAGCGCGTCCGCGCGGCCACTACCGCCGAGCAAGCGGGCCAGGCGTATCGCACCGCCGCCCGGCTGCTCGACCGCGCCGCCCGCAAGAATCTCATTCATCCCAACAACGCGGCGAGGCACAAGAGCAGGCTGGCTGCGGTGGTCAGGAAACTTTCCAAATAGACGGCGTCACGTAGAAACGTCACGCAGAGACGTCACGGAACCCCGTCGAAAACGGTTCCACGTGACGTCTTTTCGTGACGTTTTCTACGCGACGTCTTTTGTTTTTATACGGCGGATAGTTCGGCCCCGCACTGCGCGCAGTACCATTCGGTGGGAAGGTTCATCGTCCCGCATTCCTTGCAGCGCAGCGTCTTCGCGGCTTCTTCGTCGTCCCCAACGACCGACGGATCCGGAACGACCGGCCCGGGGACGGGATTGGCCGCTCGCTGCGAGGGCGGCGACGCGGCACGTGGCGGATCCATGGGCACGCTCGGTTGGAATTGGGCGCCACTGGCGCGCCGCGGCGAAGGCGCTGAGCTTTCGTCCTCCGTCACCGACTTGATGAACTCGAGCTCATCCACCTGTGCCGGCTGCGGAGGCTCTACGAGCTCCAGGGGCTCCAACGGCTGGGGAGCCCGCGGTCTGAGCGGCGGGTTGGCGGGGGCGGACGTGGGCGCTCGGGGAGCGGGTCGGTTCCGGACCAGCGCGTCGAGCTCTTCCAGCTTCTGGATGTCGACTTCGACCGACTGGAGATCTTCTCGGACCGACACGAGCTCCGCGAGCACATCCTGGTGTACCTGCTCCCACTGCGCCTGATCGAACTCGCCGACCGAATGCCGCAGCTCCGTCTCCGTCAGCTTCTCCGCGGCTATGGCCTCTTTCTTTTGTAACTCGCCGCGCAGATGCCGCTTCTCCTGAATCGCCAGACGGGCGCTCTCGGCGTGCGCCTTGAGCTCCTCCATCACCGCCGCGAGCCGCGCCTCGTAGTCCTCGCGCACGCGCGCTCGTACGTTCCCCGGCGTCGCGTCCGCCGAGCTGTTCAGGCGGGCGAGCCAGGCTTCGTATTGACGCCGCTCCTCCAACAAGCCCTGGATGATGGCGGTGCTTTTTGACGTCCTAGCCATTCCGATCCTCTCGTGCGCGCTTGCGCTGAGCCTCGAGTCGCGTCACCGCCTCCGGTGCGAGCTCATTCACACGCCCAAGGGCCCGGGCCGCGAAGATGATGCGGGCCGCGTGCTCCAGACTCTCCATGCGAATCCACGCCGCGTCGAGCGTCGACCCGACCGTGACGGCCCCGTGGTTCGCCAACAGCCACGCCTCGTGCCCCACCAGGTGTGGCTCCAGACGGTCTGCAACCTCCGCTGTCCCCGGTGTCCCGTAGGGGATTAGGGGCACCGCGCCGCACAACAAGATAAGCTCAGGCAGGACAAAAGCATAAAAGCCCTCGCCAGCCACACCGAAAGCGGTGGCGGTGGGGGGGTGGGCGTGCACCACGGCACCGACGTCAGGCCGCCGTGCCAGGATCCGCAAGTGTAAGTCCAACTCGCTCGTAGGCTTGTGGCGCCCGCGCAGCTTCCGGCCGGACAGGTCCACCTCCACCATGTCCGCCGCCGTCAGCAGGGCCTTGATCAAGCCTCGCGGAGTGACCAGCACGCGATCCTTCCCGATCCGCACGGCGAGATTGCCGTCCTGTCCGGCGATGAGGCCCCTGTCGGCGAGCCGGCGGCAGCACAGCGCCATGCGACCCGCCACGGCGCGCGCCGTCACGATCGCGCGGCTGCGTCCGCGTCGTGGGCGACCTTGCCGCCCACGATCGTGAGCACGGCTCGCCCGGTGAGCGTCCGGCCGGCGAACGGCGTGTTGCGACTCTTGGAGAAGAACGCGGTCGCGTCGACCGACCACCGCGCACCCACGTCCAGCACGACGACGTCGGCCACGGCGCCTGGCAGGAGGGTGCCGCCGGACAAGTGGAACGCCGTCGCGGCCGCCGCGCTCATGCGATGCAACAGCTCCGGGAGGGTGAGCACAGCGCCCAGTACCAGCTCGGTGTGCGCGACGCCGAACGCCGTCTCCAGTCCGACAATGCCGAAGGGCGCATCGTCGAACGCGGCCTCTTTCGCGTCATACGCGTGGGGCGCGTGATCGGAGGCGATGCAGTCGATCACGCCCTCCTTGAGCGCCTGGCGCAGGGCCGCCACGTCCGCCGCCTCGCGCAACGGCGGATTCATCTTGGCGTGCGGGTCGTAGCGCTCGCACGCGCGATCGGTGAGTGTGAGGTGGTGTGGGGTTACCTCGGCGGTCACGCGGATGCCCCGCTCCTTGGCCCGCCGGATCAGCTCGACGGAGCCGCGCGTCGAGATGTGGCACAGATGGACGTGGCCGCCGGTGAGGTCGGCGAGCAGGAGGTCACGGCCGACCATGATCTCCTCCGACGCCGCGGGAATGCCCTTGAGCCCCAACCGGGTGGAGACCAGGCCCTCGTGCATCACCCCGCCGGCCGCGAGCGTCGGCTCCTCGCAATGATCGGCGACCGGGAGGTCGAAGGTGCGAGCGTACTCGAGCGCCGTGCGCATCAAGTGGCTCGACACCACCGGCCTGCCGTCGTCCGAGACCGCCACGGCGCCCGCGCTCGCCATCTCGCCGAACTCGGAGAGCCGCTCGCCGCGTTGGCCGACGGAGATCGCCCCGATCGGGTAGACGCGCGTGAGCCCGGCGCGCACCGACTGCCGCACGATGAACCCGACCGCCGCCTGGTTGTCGGTGACGGGATCGGTATTAGGCATCGCGCACACGGCGCTGAACCCTCCGGCGGCGGCGGCCCGAGCGCCGCTGGCGATCGTCTCGACATCCTCGTTGCCGGGCTCGCGCAGGTGAACGTGCAGGTCAACGAGCCCGGGTGCCACGACGCGGTCGCGCACATCGCGTACGTCCGCGCCGTCTGGAGTACCGAGCCCAGATCCCACGCCCGCGATCTTGCCATCCTGGATGAGCAGATCGGCGCGCTGATCGAAGCCGCGGCTCGGGTCGACGACGCGACCGCCCTGGAGCAGCAGCGGGCGGTTCATTCCGCTCCTCCGGGCGCCCCGCCCTTCGCCGCGTCGGCCAGCTCGGGCCGGCCGCCGGCCAGCAGGTACAGCACCGCCATCCGCACCGCGACGCCGTTCGTGACCTGGTCGAGGATGACGCTGTGCGGCCCGTCGGCGACCCGGGAATCGATCTCCACGCCGCGGTTCATCGGTCCCGGGTGCATGATGGTCAGCTGACGCGGCGCCTTTTCGAGCCGCTCGACCGTGACGCCGAAGACGCGGTAGTACTCGCGCACGCTCGGGATGAACCCCATCTCCATGCGCTCCAGCTGGAGTCGGAGCACGTTCAGGACGTCGGCCCACTCGATCGCCTCTTCGATACGCCGGAACCGGCAGACGCCCAGCTCCTCGATGCCGCGGGGCACGAGCGTGTCGGGACCGCAGACGCCCACCTCGGCGCCGAGCTTGAGCAGGCCCCAGATGTTCGAGCGGGCCACGCGCGAGTGCAGGACGTCGCCTACGAGACACACCTTGCGGCCCTCGATCGTGCCGTGCTTGTCGCGGATCGTGAGCAGGTCGAGCAAGCCCTGCGTGGGATGCTCGTGCTTGCCGTCGCCGGCGTTGATCACGTTGGAGCGGATGCGGTTGCCGAGGAATTCCGCGGCGCCGGACGAGGGATGCCGGATGACCACCATGTCGATCCGCATCGCCTCGAGGTTCTTGGCGGTGTCCACGAGCGTCTCGCCCTTCTGCACCGAGCTGCCGCTCGCCGCCACGTTCACCGTGTCGGCAGAGAGCCGCTTTTCGGCGAACTCGAACGAAATGCGCGTGCGCGTAGAGGCCTCGAAGAAGAGGTTGACGATCGTCTTGCCGCGCAGCGCCGGGACTTTCTTGATGGGCCGCTCGGACACCTCCTTGAACGGCTCGGCGGTGTCGAGGATGAGACGAATCTGGTCTGCCGACAGGTGCTCGAGCCCGACGAGATCTTTGCCGAGGACGGGGGTCACGGTGTCGACTCCCGACATCCCCGGGCTGAAGCCCGGGCTCGGCCCGGTGCTGCCCTTAAGGGCAGTCGCTCTCCGAGGGGCGTCACGTTCTACTCACCAGATCCACCTCATCCTTCCCGTCGAGTTCTTCGACCAACACATCCACGCGCTCCCCGTCGTTCACCTTCACCTGCTTGCCGACAATGTCCGGCTGGATCGGCAGCTCGCGGCCGCCCCGATCCACCAGCACGCACAGCGAGATCCGCTTGGGGCGGCCGAAGTCGGCCAGCTCGTCGAGCGCGGCGCGCACGGTGCGACCGGTGTAGAGGACATCGTCCACGATGACGACGTGTTTTCCGGCGAGGTCGCCGGGGATGCGTGTCTCGCCGATCACGGGCTTCGGGCCCACGGTCTGGAGGTCATCGCGGTACAGGGTGATGTCGAGGGCGCCGCGGGGGACGACCGCGCCCTCGTTCTGCTCGATGTGCCGGGCGATCCGTTCGGCCAGCTCCACGCCGCGCCGCTGGATGCCGATGAGCACCAGATCGTCGGTCCCGTGGGCGAGCTCCAGCACTTCCACGGCCATTCGCTGAAGCGCCCGCGACAAGGCGCGGGCGTCCAGGATGATCGTGCGATCGGGCCGGCTCATCTCAGGCTTGGAAAGTAACCGGCGCACCAGCCTGGTCAACGGCGGCGGGGTTGACGATTGGACACGTGCAGCATCTCTTCGAGCGCGGACGTTCGATCCCTACCTGGAGGGCTTCATGGTGCGTCACTGGTGGAGTCTCGTCAGCGTCATGCTCGTCGCCGCTCCACTCGAAGCCCAGGGCCTCCGCGAGAAGATCTCTCAACTGTTCATCTTCGCCGATGGCAAGGACCCGTTGTTCCTCGGCGGCACCGCCGGCTCCGACTCCGCCACGGCGCTCCACGCCGACCACTTCGTCCCCTCCGCTGTGTCCGATAACGGCACGCTGATCTCGTTCATAGGGACGGCCATCAGCCAGAGCGTCGCGAACCTGCCGGTGAGCGCGACGAGCGGCGGCTCCACCTTCCGCTTCGAAGGGGGCGTCCCGGTCCCGACCTCCGCCTCGCCCGGCCCCGTGTTCGCCGAGCGCGCCCTGACGCTGGGTCGGGGGCGGGTGCTCGTGGGTGCCAACATCAACCGCCTCCACTTCGAGTCGCTGCGGGGGGTGCGCCTCGACGGCGTCCAGATGACGTTCACGCACGAGAACGTCAAGGGACCGGCGTGCGACAGTCTCGTCGGCGCGTCGTGCACCCCCTACGGCGTTCCGACGCACGAGAACGATGTGATCAACTTGCGGCTGGCGCTCGACATCGACATGACCGTCACGTCGTTTTTTCTGAGCTTTGGACTGCTCGACCGCGTGGACGTCGGGGTCGTGCTGCCAATCGTCTCGACCTCGCTGCGCGGGACCAGTGACGCCCAGATCGTGCCCTTCGGCGGCACGACCGCTCAACATTTCTTCGGCGGCACGCCGGCCAATCCGCTGCTCTCGACCTCGCGATTCGTGGAAGGAGCCGCGACTGGCGTCGGAGACATCGCCGCTCGGGTCAAGATCAACGTGACCCGCACGGAACGGAGCAATTTCTCCCTGCTCGGCGACGTTCGCTTCCCCACCGGCAGCGCGGACGACCTGCTCGGGTCGGGGCACGTGGCGGCCCGCGGCCTCGGCATCCTGTCGGCGCGATTCGGGGCGTTCGCCCCGCACGCCAACGTCGGGTTCCTGTTTCGGAGCGGTGATACGCAGAACAACGCCGTGCTCGCCACCGTCGGGTTCGATCATCTGATGGCCCCGTGGGCGACGATGGCGGTGGACCTGGTCTCGGAGCTGCAGGTCGGCACGAGCAAGCTCCAGCTCCCGGGCCCCGTGACCTACGATCTGCCGTTCCGCCGTACGATCGCCGTCACGAACATTCCCAACGAGCGCGACGACCTGATCAATGGGTCGTTCGGCTTCAAGTTCACCACCCACGCGGGGATCACACTGGTGGCCAACACGCTGTGGCCGCTGAACCGCGGCGGGCTCCGGCCCAACGTGCTGTGGACCGCGGGGATGGAATACAACTTCTGAGGCGGGTCAGCGGATCGTCGTGATGTGCCAGCCGCTCGAGTCCACGGCGAGGAGCGCGCGGAACGTCACGGGACGCCGCTCGGCACGGCCCGTGGTCGCGTTGTCGTACTCGTAGACCCCGGTCACAATCGCTTCGGCGCCGAACCCCGTGACGCTCACGGCCGACACCGTCAGCGCCGTCTTGAGATTGCGGACCGATTGGAAGAACTCCTTCCAGCTCTGCTGCTGCGCCGGGGTCAGGCTAGGATAGGCCCGCCGCACCTCGCCCACGTCACGGGTTTCGAGGGCCCGCGCGTAGCCATCCATCGCTTTCTGAATGTCGGGCCGCGGATCGACCGGGACGGCCGGCGCCGCGGGCTTTCGCGGCGGCTCGGCGGCGTGCGGTGGCGTCGTGTCGCGCGCCGCGCGCGCCCGAGCCGCCCGCTCCGCCTCCCCCCACATCGATCCGGCGGTGGCGAGCAGCACCATCGCCTCCGACAGCCGACCCTGTGCCGCGAGCGATTCCGCCGCCGCGAAGACGCCGTCCCCCTGCGCCATGTCCACCGGACTGGCCCCCGCTTCGCGCGCACGTCGCATCGCCGCGAATGCCTTCGCGCGCAGCGAGCGCAGCAGGCTGTCCTCGCGCAGCGCGACCGCCGCGCGCTGCACTGAATCGGGGGCGGGCTGTCGCGCGCGCACGGGCGGACGTGATGGCTGATGCGCCCGAACGGGCGTCGGCCGGGGGCGCGCGGATGTCGTATCGACTGGAGGAGCGGAGGCGGCCGCGGGGAGCGTCGAGGGCGCCGGAGGCGCTAGCGGCGCCTGCGATCGCCACGCACGCCACGGGGCGAGCCACCACAATGCCGCGGCGATCGCGACGGCCCCGAGTCCCCCGAGCCCCCACCACAGCCCCGCGCGCCGGCCCCCCGGCGCCGCTGCGACGCCCGGTCGCGAGTACCGCCGCGACGGGACGATCGGGCTGGTGGGCGTATTGAGCTGGGCCAGCACCTCCCCCCGCCCGCGCGCCTTGGCGAGCGTGATCATCTCGCTGCGGACCGGATCGTCGTGCCGCAGCGACGGACGGCCGCACACCGCGACGACGTCGTCCATGCTCGGCCAGCGGGCGACGGGGTCTTTCTCCAGCATGCGCATGACGCCCGCTCCCAGGTTCGCCGGACAGTCCCGCCGCAGCTCCATCACGGGGCGCGGGCGCTCGTTGAAGTGGGCGTACATGATGGCCATGGTGGATTCGCCCACGAACGGCAGCCTCCCGGTCAGCATCTCGTACGCGACCACCCCGAGCGAGTATTGGTCGGAGGCTCCGGTGACGACCTGGGTCTCGCATTGCTCGGGACTCATGTAGGTCGGCGTCCCGACCGTCACGCCGGTGAGCGTGAGGCCCTCCGCCTGTACGACCTTGGCGATGCCGAAATCGGTGACCACGGCGCGGCCATCCTCGTCCAGCATGATGTTGGCGGACTTGACGTCGCGATGAATCACGCCGTGCCGGTGGGCGTAGCCGAGCGCATCACCGACCTGGGCCAGGATCGCCTGTACCATCGCAATGGGCAGCGGGCCGACGTCGCGGATGACCACATCCAGCGGACGCCCCTGGACGTACTTCATGACGAAGTACAGAACCTGTGGGCTCTCCTTGACGGCATAGATCGGAATGATGTGGGGGTGACTCAGCGCCGCGGCCGTCCGGGCCTCACGCTTGAACCGCTCGATCATCCCCTCGCCCATCATCCACAGGGCGGGCGCCAGGACCTTAATCGCCACTTTGCGGTCGAGCGAGATGTCGTGAGCGAGATACACCGTCGCCATCCCGCCGCGCCCCAACTCGGCCAGCAGCTCGTATTCGCCGAGCGTGGCTTGGCGGAGCTCGTCCAGCTGGGCGCTGTGCTGCGCGTCCAGCGCTCGGGGCGAGGTCGTGACCGTCGTCTCCGCTGCCGCGGTCGCCACCGACACGCTGGTTCCGCAGCGAGGGCAGAAATACGAGCCGGGCGCGACCACCGCACCGCAGCGCGGACAGGGCGAGCCGCGTGGCTCCGTCATGCCGGTAGCGAACGGTACAGGGAGAATTGGACGTTCACCTCGCCCCTCTGGTCCCTTGGGACGCCCTAATATGCACCCGTCCGGCCGCTATCCGAATACCGGGGTCAGGGGCGGATCGCCCTTTAGGACCGCCTGCACGTTCGCGACGGCGATCGCCGCCATCTGGCGCCTGGCCTCGCGCGTGGCACTCCCGATATGGGGCAGCAGCACGGTGCGGGGCGCCGCCCGCAGACGGGGATTGACCTCCGGTTCGTCGAGGTAGACGTCGAGTCCCGCGCCGCCCAGCCGCCCTTCCTCGAGGGCCTGGGCGAGGGCTTCTTCGCGAATCAGATCGCCCCGCGCCGTGTTGATCAGAATCGCGCCGCGCTTCATCTCCCTGAGTGTGTCGGCGTTGATAACGCCTTTCGTCGCTGGCGCCGACGGCGCGTGCAACGAGAGGACGTCGCTCTCCCGCAGCAGCCGTGACAGCTCGACGCGGCCGGCACCGGTGTCGCGCTCGAAGTCGGGACGCGGATTGCGCGCCGCGTAGAGGATGCGCATCCCGAACGGCACCGCCCGGCGCCCCACCGCTTGCCCGATGCGTCCCGCCCCGAACAGCCCCAAGGTCCGTCCCCGTAGCTCGATGCCAAGCAGCAGATCGGGGTGCCATCCGGCCCATGCGCCGCTCTTCACCAGCGCGGCTCCTTCCACCACGCGACGCGCGCAGGCGAGGATCAGTGCCCAGGCGAGGTCGGCGGTCGCGTCTGTTAGCACATCCGGCGTGTTGGTGACCTTGACACCTCGCATCTCGGCCGCGACGACATCCACGTTGTCGTGCCCGACCGCGCAATTCGCCACGATTTTGAGTTTGGGGAGACGCTTGAATTCCGTGCCGCCCATCCAGCGCGAGAGCAGCGGCACGACGGCGACGTAGTCGCCGGGGGGCGTACGGTCGGTGGTGGAGATCCAGGTGACGTCGAGCCCCGCGAGCTCGTGGGGCTCGAGCAGGGACTGCAGCTCGGCCGCGATCAGGACCGGATGACCCACTACCTCTTCATTCTCGCGCGTCCGATCGAGTCGTCCACGGCGAGAGCCCGCTCGGGGCTCCACTTGTAGTAGAGCTGAAGACACGCGCCCGCCTGCATCTGGCGCTGCCGGGTGCAGGTGACGAGCTGGCTGTGGTGCGTGCTCGCGTCACGGCCCCACAGCGAATCGGCGGTCGCCGCGGCGCGCGCGTCCGCCCACCCGAATCCCACGAGGCAGCGCGCTACCTCTCCGGAAGGGTCCTTGACGCAGATGCCGACCTCCCGCTCATGCCGGGCGGCGTCGGCGCGCCAGGTCGAGTCGGCGTGGGACTGGGCGATCGAATCCTGCTGCTGCTGATACTGGGTCGCGGCGACGAGCGCCGCGGCTGGCTTCCACTTGTGTTGGATCACGAGGCATTGCGCCGCGCCTTTGGCGTTCATCGTGATGTGGCTGCATTCACGCACTTCGGCGGCCTTCCGGGCCGCCGACTTGAAGCACGCCACAGCGAACGCCGCCATCGTGACGGCGAGCCATCGCTGCATCACGCGCATGGAGCCTCCCGGGTGCGGGCGACAGACAACGGACAGGGTGGGATTCGAACCCACGGTACCCTTGCGGGCACACCGGTTTTCGAGACCGGCCGTTTCAACCGCTCACGCACCTGTCCTGACTGCTAGACGCCTAGACGGTGAGACGCCTAGACGCCGAGGGTGGACTAACGACGGATAGGGTGGGATTCGAACCCACGAAACGGTTACCCGTTTACACGCTCTCCAGGCGTGTGCCTTCAGCCACTCGGCCACCTATCCACAACAACTTACGCCATCCTACCGGGCGCCAGCGTGCCGCAAAGCGTGCCGGAGCGCCGCAACCGCCTGCCGGTGCTGCGCCACGCGATACTCGACGACCTTGCTGCGATGCTGCACCTGCCCCAGATGACCGTACACCTTCTCGATCATCGATGTCGAGGTGTGCCCGACCTCGCGTGCCACCTGAAACGCGGCGATGGGGGCGCCGTTCACAGTGGTCTGCACCCTGGCGCTAATATACGTGTGACGAAACATCTTCGGCGTGATCTCCCCGTTTTTCCAACCCGCCCGCTTGGCCACGGCGTTCACCACCTTCTGAATGTTCTGCACCATGGCCTCGCGCCCCGAGCGGTACGAGGGGAACAGCAACGTGCCCGGCCCCATCTGTTCCCGCTCCGGAAAGTACGCCCGCAAGATTTCCGCGAGCTGCGGCCACAGCGGAACCGTCCAACCTCCTCAAAGCGATGGACAACACAAAGGCCGGGGCGACCCGCGATGGGTGCCCCGGCCTGGGACTTCACAACGGTGGACTGTGAGCGCCTTAACCTACGCAACCCCCGGACACCGGCACAAGTGCTTTACTCCATTACGTTATGGCGAAACGCCGCCGCAGTGTCCCGCTGGAGTGCCGTGCTGTTCTGCCTCGCACGATCCAACCGACTCAGTTCTTGCACGTGGCCGTGTGTTTCCCCCGAAGGACGTCCCCCGACGCGAAATGGGCCTCGAACGTTCCGGTCAGCTCTTTGCCCTGAACGTGCTCGGTGA
Organism: Gemmatimonadales bacterium; assembly: GCA_035538515.1. Classification (GTDB taxonomy): domain Bacteria; phylum Gemmatimonadota; class Gemmatimonadetes; order Gemmatimonadales; family GWC2-71-9; genus AG41. The sequence continues at coordinate 106,661 of DATLKF010000007.1, read as the reverse complement.
CGCGCGTTGTTACCATCTGGCCCGGTCGCGTGACGCTGCTGTACGGCCCCATCTCCGTGACCGTGCTGTCTCCGCCCGATGCGAGGACCCGCACCGGGATCGGGTCGCGGCCCGGGAACGTCAGCTTTCGGGTCTTGCCGTCCGCGCTCACCTCAACCGTCCAGGTCGTAAACACGCTGTCCTTGGGACCCATCATGCTCTTGCCAGCCCAAAGGCGACACGCAGGCGCCATGATCGCGCCCCCACGCCCCGGAGTGGCAGCGGGGGGGTTCTGCGCCATTGCAGTATTGCCCAAGACACAAAGAGCGACCACGGAAAGGGGAAGGGCGCGATTTGACATAGGACCCTCCTAAGGGATGAAGAGGGGACGAACACCGCCTTGAGCCAGAGGGGGAACCTACGGCTCGTCGCCACCGCCACAAGGAGGGTCACCCCGCCTAGCTCAGGGCGTCAAACACGATGCGATGCCCGCGTGCGTTAGCGTGCCGTTGACGTGGAAGGGTGTGCTCCGGTGTGGTCCGGTGTGGCCTATGCTGGTGTGCTCACGCACGGGGGTAAACCGCTCTCCAGGCGTGTGCCTTCAGCCACTCGGCCACCTATCCGGACTGCTAGACACACAGACGCGTAGACGCTAGACGCACAGTAAATACAAGGACCCTGCTGGTTTCGCTACGGGCAGGCCCGGGGTGCGAAACCGTTGTGGTGCGGCTGCGTATACTTCCAATCTCCCAGCGGAGCAACCGATGAACACCCTGCCGAAGAAACGCGAGCCCGGCGACCCCGAGGTCCACACCCTGCCGACCTGGCGCGAGCTCGCCGAGCGGTTCCGCGACCTGATGAAAGACTTCCTGCAAGAGGGAAAGGAATTGGAGCGCGAGCTCGAGCCGAAGCTGCTCCCCGCGCTGAAGCGACTCAAGCTCGAGATCGAGAAGCTCATCTCGAAGCTCGAAGAGCGGGTCAGGAAATAGGCTCGAACCGGGCCGTGAAGTGCCGCAGCCAGGGCGCCTGCGCCACGATACGATAGCCGCGCAGCCGCTCCTTGCGGCGCGCCACCTCGGCGATGACTTCGGCCACGTAATCGATGTGGCTCTGGGTGTACGTGCGGCGCGGCACCGCGAGCCGCACGAGCTCCATCGGCGCCGCCGCCTCCCCGCCGTCGGGGCGCGGCTTGCCGAACATCACGGAGCCGATCTCCACGCCTCGCACACCTCCCACGCGATACAGCTCCAGCCCGAGCGACTGCGCGGGGTAGTGCGCGGGGGGCACGTGCGGCAGCAGCGCCTTCGCATCGAGATACACGGCATGCCCCCCCGGTGGCTGGACCACGGGGACGCCCGCCTGCTCGGCCTTCTCGGCGAGATACGCGGTGGACCGTAGCCGGTACTTCAAGTAGTCCTCGTCCAGCACTTCCTCTAGGCCCGTCGCCACGGCCTCGAGATCATAGCCCGCCAGGCCACCGTAGGTCGGGAAGCCCTCAGTCAGAATCAGCAGGTTGCGGCATTCGCGCGCCACGTCGGGATCGTTCATGGCGAGGAAGCCGCCGATGTTCGCGAGCCCGTCCTTCTTGGCCGACATGGTACAGCCGTCCACGAGCGCGAACATCTGCCGCGCGATCTCGCGGGCCGTCGTGTCGGCGTAACCCGGCTCTCGCAGCTTGATGAAATAGGCGTTCTCGGCAAAGCGGCACGCGTCGAGGTAGAGGGGAATGCGATGCCGATCGCACACGACCCGGACCGCCTTCAGGTTCGCGAGGCTCACCGGCTGCCCGCCGCCCGAGTTGTTGGTGACCGTCACCATCACGAGCGGGATCCGCTCCCGTCCCACCTCCGCGATCGTCGCTTCGAGCGCCGCCACGTCTATGTTGCCCTTGAACGGATGCCTGGCCGCCGGGCTCCGACCCTCGGGAATGACCAGATCCCGCGCCTCGGCGCCACAGAACTCGATGTTGGCGCGGGTCGTGTCGAAATGCGTGTTGTTGGGGACGACGTGGCCGCGCTTCACCAGCACCGAGAACAGGATCCGCTCGGCCGCGCGCCCCTGATGGGTGGGGATGACTTCCTCCAGACCGGTGATCGCGCGCACCACCTCCTGGAATCGGTAGAACGACCGGCTGCCGGCATAGGATTCGTCGCCGTCCATCATTGCCGCCCACTGGCGGGACGACATGGCGCCCGTTCCCGAGTCGGTGAGCAGATCGATCAGGACTTCGTCGCCGTGAAGGCCGAAGAGGTTGTAGCCGGATCGCTGGAGAGCGGCTTCGCGCTGCTCCGGCGTCGTGGCGTGGATGGCTTGCGTGGAGTGGATTCGGAACGGTTCGATGATGGTGCGGAAGGGCATGGGCGGTAGAGGACGGTAGAAGACGGTAGAGGTTGGTAGAGGTGACTTCAAACATACCGACCTCTACCGACTTCTACCGCCTCTCTTGGAAGAACGCCTGCAGCAGCCCGGCGCATGCCTCGTCCTGGATGCCACCGGTTACCTGCACCCTGTGGTTCAGGGCGGGATGCCGCAGCACATCGCCCACGCTCCCAGCCATCCCCGCTTTCGGGTCATAGGCCCCGAAGACCACCCGCCCGACCTTGGCTAGGACGATCGCGCCGGCGCATTGCGCGCACGGCTCGAGCGTCACGTACAGTGTGCAGTCGCTGAGTCGATCGGTGTGGAGGGCGTGCAGGGCGTGTTGCACGGCAAGCAGCTCGGCGTGCGCCGTGGGATCGCGCCGGGCGACGGTCTCGTTGTGGGCCTGGGCGACCACCACCCCTTCCCGAAGCACCGCGGCGCCCACCGGGACCTCTCCAGCGGACGCCGCCCGGCGGGCCTCCTCGAGCGCCGCCGCCATGCCGGCCCCGTCAGCCGCGGACAACGGCGGACCACCCCGATCCCCGAGCCCCGACCCCGGAGCCCCTTCCTTACGCACGCGCCGGCTCGGCGACAGCCGCTGGAATCCGCTCGAACGCGAGATGAGTTCCGTCTTTGGCGCGCGTCACCCGCACCCGATCCCCTTCCGCGTACTGTCCTTCGAGCACCGCCAGGGCCAGCGGGTTCTGCAGCAGCCGCTGGATCGCCCGCTTCAACGGACGCGCGCCGTATACGGGATCGTAGCCCTCGGCCACGAGGAGCTGCTTGGCGGCCGGCGTCACGTCGAGCGTGAGCTTGCGCTCGGCCAGCAGCCGCTCGAAGCGCGCGATCTGCAGGTCCACGATCTTGGCGATATCGTCGCTCGAGAGCGGCCGGAAGATGATCGTGTCGTCCACGCGGTTCAGGAACTCGGGCCGGAACGTCTGGCGCAACAGCTCGAGCACCTTGGTCTCCACCTGCTCCCAGTTCTGGGTGCCCATTTCGAGGATGTACTGGGACCCCAGGTTCGACGTCATGATCAGGACGGTGTTCCGAAAGTCCACGGTGCGGCCCTGCGAGTCGGTAAGCCGGCCCTCGTCGAGGATCTGAAGCAGCACGTTGAACACGTCCGGGTGGGCCTTTTCGATCTCGTCGAACAGGACCACCGCGTACGGGCGTCGGCGGATGGCCTCCGTGAGCTGGCCGCCTTCCTCGTAGCCCACGTAGCCCGGCGGCGCGCCGATCATGCGCGCGACGGCGTGCTTCTCCATGTACTCCGACATGTCGAGGCGCACCATCGCCTTCTCGTCGTCGAACAGGAACTCGGCCAGCGCCCGCGCCGTCTCGGTCTTGCCCACGCCAGTAGGGCCGAGGAAGATGAACGAGCCGGTGGGCCGATTCGGGTCCTGCAACCCGGCGCGCGCGCGGCGCACCGCGTTCGCCACCGCCGCCAGCGCCTCCGGCTGGCCGATCACTCGCCGGCCCAATTCGGCCTCAAGGCGGGTGAGCCGCTCGCGCTCCGACTCGAGCATCTTGGTCACGGGGATGCCCGTCCACTTCGCCACGATCTCGGCGATGTCCTCGGCGTCGACTTCTTCCTTGAGGTACTTCCCCTTCTTCTGGATCTGCGCGAGGCGCTTTTCACTCTCGGCGATCTCCTTTTCGAGCGCCGGGATCTTGCCGTACGTGATCTCGGCAGCCTTTTGTAGGTCGCCCCGCCGCGTCGCCTGATCGGCTTCGGTCCGCAGTTGCTCGAGCTGCGCCTTCTTCGCCTGCAGCCCCGCGATGGCGTCCTTCTCCGCCTGCCATTGCGCCTTCATCACTTTCGACTGCTCGCGCAGCTGGGCCAGCTCTTCCTCGACCTTGGCGCGTCGCTCCTTGGAGGCCTTGTCCTTCTCCTTGGCCAACGCCGCCAGCTCGATCTCGTGCTGGACGATTTTGCGCTCGACTTCGTCGATCTCCTGCGGCAGCGAGTCGATCTCGATGCGCAGGCGGCTCGCCGCCTCGTCCACCAGGTCGATCGCCTTGTCGGGCAAGAACCGATCGCCGATGTAACGGTGGGAAAGCGTTGCAGCGGCGACCAAGGCGTTATCCGTTATCCGTACACCGTGGTGTACCTCGTACCGCTCCTTGAGGCCGCGGAGGATCGCGATCGTGTCCTCCACCGACGGCTCGCCGACGAACACCGGCTGGAAGCGCCGCTCCAGCGCAGCGTCCTTCTCGATGTACTTGCGGTACTCGTCGAGGGTCGTGGCGCCCACCACGTGCAGCTCGCCGCGCGCCAGCGCAGGCTTGAGCATGTTGGAGGCGTCCACCGCCCCCTCCGCCGCGCCTGCGCCCACCAGCGTGTGCAGCTCGTCGATGAAAACGATGTAGCGGCCCTCCGCGCCCGTGATCTCCTTCAGCACGGCCTTGAGTCGCTCCTCGAATTCGCCCCGATACTTGGTCCCCGCGATCAGCGCTCCGAGGTCGAGCGCGACGAGGTGCTTGTTGCGGAGCGAGTCGGGCACGTCGCCGTTGACGATCCGCTGGGCCAGCCCCTCGACGATCGCGGTCTTGCCGACACCAGGCTCGCCGATCAGAACGGGGTTGTTCTTCGTGCGGCGCGACAGCACCTGCATCACCCGGCGGATCTCCTCGTCGCGCCCGATCACCGGATCGAGCTTCGCCTTGCGGGCCTGCTCCGTCAGGTCGCGCGTGAATCGCTCGAGCGCCTGGTATTTCTGCTCAGGCTCCTGATCGATCACGCGGTGCGTGCCGCGCACGCCCTGCAGCGCAGCCATGATGTCGGCTCGGCCCACTCCGGCGGCCGACAGCAGTTGCCTTGCGGTGGTGCCCTTCTCCTCCAACAGGGCGAGCAGCAGATGCTCGGTCGACACATACGCGTCGCCAAGCGCCTTCGCTTCTTCGTCGGCCCGGTCGAGCGCCCGCGACAGTTCACGAGATAACGTCGGCTCTGCCGCCGTTCCCGACTGCTTGGGGAATCGCTCGACCTCACGCTCCGTCTCGGCCGTGAGCTGAGCGACGTTCAGACCGGCTTTCTGAAGGAGCGGGACAACGATGCCGTCGTCCTGGGAGAGCAGAGCGTAGAACAGGTGGGCATCGTTGACGACGGGGTTGCCGCGGGCGCGCGCGAGCGCGGCCGCCTGCTGCAGCGCTTCCGCCGCCTTTACGGTGAGACGTTCGGGCTTGATCATAGTCGCGGACCTCGTGGGCAACGTCCGTGCCGGCTAAAAGATGCCGTTTTGGCAGAGGAGAAGTCAAAGAAGAAAGGGCGGGAGTATTGCTCCCGCCCTTTGCCCGCGCGCCCCCCCCCCCCGTCGTTCAGAAGCTCACATTGAGGGAGACGCCGGGCGCGCCCCGCGCGTCGACCCACGGCCCGACGTTGGCCCGCGCCTGCGTTGGCGCTCTGCTGGCAAGCCTATAGACCCCAAATGCCACAGACACCGCGCCCACTCCGGCGTTCACGAACCCGAGGGTGCGTCGCGACCCCGACCTGTCGAGATTCGGCCCGCCGGCGGCGAGGCCGGCCACACCACCCGCGATACCGAGCACACCGGTGAGCGTCGGCGAAATGCCGGTGTGCGCAAGGTTGAGGGCAGTGGTGATGGCGCCGGCACCGATCGCCACACCGGTCGTGGTCTTGTAGCCGATGCTCGCGGCGCTTGCGTCGGGCGTCGTGGGGCCCCAACCGCCGTCATACGATGGCTGAATCCGCGCCGCCTCATCAGCCGTCAACCCGTTCTGTTGCAGCCAGGCAACGAGCTCAGGGTCAGTCTTCAGCTCGCGGATGCGCGCATTGTTGTTGGTCGCCGCGACACGCGCCACGAGGTCGCCGTGTCCTGACCGCTCAATCAGGTACGCCATGGCGCAGCGCGTCCCGTACTGGTCGACGAAATAGGGGACGCGCCGGCCAGGGAAACCCGTGTTCTTGGGAAAGACGCCGCGCATCCAGTATTGGTGGAGGACGTCGAGGTTTCGGGTCCGGGCGGCTTGCTGACTTGCGGTGAGGACCCGGACGTCCTCTCCCCGCAGCTGCCGCTCCACGGCGGCGAGATGAGCACGGATCCGCGCGGTTTCCGCGTCGGGGGAGATGGGGGATCGGGTGACGGCGAAGACCGTCGCGGCGACAAACGTCGTGGCGAACGTGACTTTGCTCATGCCGGCCTCCTAGGCTGTTATTTGACGACGATTTTCTTCGTGACGCGCTTGCCGTCGATGACGAGCTGGTAGATGTACACGCCGGATGCCGCCGGTTTGCCGGTGGTGGCAGCGAGCCCGTCCCAGTAGGCGTTGTACTTGCACCCCATGGCGGTGGGACAGGTCAAGGCGAGGCTGTCGAGGGGCTTGTCCGTGCCGCGCAGGATCGGGATCGCGACGAGCTGCGCGAGCACGTTATAAATCCGCAGCGACACCACCGGCCGGTGGCCCTTGAGGAATAGCTCCCCGCTGACTCTGAACGGGATTGTCGTTGCAGGGTTGAACGAGGTGGACCGATTCTGCTGAGCTGGCGGGGCTTGTCCCGACGCCCACCGGCTACCCGCTTCCTCACCCGCTGCCCAGAGGCCGAGGCCCAGCAGCGCCCAGGCGTACCGCGTCATCCAGAACTCCCCTTGCGAACGAGACAGTGACCCTGACGGCTCTCCTTGTCGTCTAGTGATACCGTGCTTCCCACGGCGCTGTCCAATTCTATGAGTCGCCGTTCCCCCCTGTCAACCTGGCGAGCACGCGCGCGTCGCCGGAGCGGCGGGTAACGCCACGGCGATCGGCCCATTCGAGCAACGGGATCAAGTACTTGCGAGTCAGGCCGAGGCGTTCCCGCAACATCGATGGCGTGGCCGATCCTAGTTCTCTCAAGATGCCTTCGAGGGCGGCACGGAACTCGGCGAGCGCTCCCTTGGCGGCGTACCGGTCGCGGTCGATCGACTCCGCCGTACCGTCGCGCACGAGGTGCGAGAGCAGGACCCGAACCGGCGAGCCCGGAAACTCGCGCTCGAGCTCGCTCACGGTGGGGATCTGCCAGCGAGCGGTGGTGAGGCGCCGCGCGAGCTTGTCGCGGGTGTCGCTGGCGCGGGCGTCCAGCGCGAGGCGCCAGCCTGCGAGGTGGACGACGCTTCCTGCCACGACCATGAGACCGGAGCGCACCGCGTGCTCTAACACGGCATCGACCACCGCGGACGGAGGCGCCGGCGCCCTCACCGCTGCCCGGAGGGCTTGCAGCGACATCCCTGGATCGAGCGGATGCTCCTCGTGATGACGCCGGACCACGTCCGCTAGCCGCGAGGCTTCCGCCGCCACCACTTCGCGGAGCACCACGGCTTCGGGCAATGGTACCAGCGCGTCGCCTGCCTCCGCGATGACCGCCGTCACACGAGCGGGGGCGATGCCCAGCCGCACGGACAACGTGTCCCTGGCCAGGCCCGCGAGCCCGGCCTCACGGGCGAGTACCCGCAGCCGCTCCCCGGCCGCTTGGCCACCAGAGAGCGCGCGACGCCGCAGCCGCGTTCCGCGCGGTGGGAAGGGATCGAGCACCGTCCCTCCACCGATCGTCGTAACAGGGGAGAACGACCGCAGCACGAACCGATCCCCGCCCCGCGCCACGAGGGGGGTCTCAAGCAGCAGCCGCGCCGGCCCGCCCGCTCCCGGGGCGATCGCCCTCGTCTGCACCACACGCGCGAGAGCCTCGGCGGTCCCGAGGTGCACGCGCACACGAGTCCGCGACGCGATCGGCTTTCGCGTAGTGGGAAGCAGCTCGACCTCCGCATCCAGCAGGGTAGTCGCCTGCCAGCCGGAACCGGTCACGGCCACGTCGCCCCGCGCCAGGTCGCTCTTGTCCACGCCGACCAGGGCCAACGCGGTGCGACGTCCTGGCACGGCCCGTGTGGCCGCCTGTCCGTGGACCTCGATAGACCGTACCCGGACGCTACGATCGAGCGGTAAGAGCTGCACTTCGTCTCCTACACCCACGGTGCCACTCCACGTCGAACCGGTGACCACCGTGCCGGCTCCAGCGACCGCGAACACCCGATCGATGGGCAGCCGGAACAGATCGTCGGCCGGCCGCTCGATCAGGTCTTCAGACACGCGCCGTAGGGCGGCGCGCAGGTGGTCGAGCCCTTCACCGCTGATCGCGGAGGTCGGCACAGCCGGGTCCCACCGTACCCGGCTCGACGCGAGCCGGGCGTCCACCTCGCCGCGCACGAGCTCGAGCCAGTCTGCGTCCACGAGGTCGCACTTGCTGATCACCGGAATGCCGCGGCGCACGCCGAGCAGCTCGACGATCGCGAGGTGCTCCTCGGTCTGCGGCATGAGTCCCTCGTCCGCCGCGATCACGAGCACAGCGACGTCGATGCCGGTGGCGCCGGCCAGCATGTTGCGGACGAACCCTTCGTGGCCAGGGACGTCGACGACGCTCGCCTGAACGCCGTCCGCAAGCGGCAACGGCGCGAACCCGAGGTCGATCGTGATGCCGCGGCGCTTTTCTTCTTCCCAGCGGTCGGTATCGACCCCGGTGAGGGCCTTTACCAGGGCCGTCTTCCCGTGGTCGATGTGACCGGCGGTGCCGATTACGAAACGGCGGATGGCAGGGACGTGAAGGGGGGGCTCGAGGACGTCCACGCGCGGCGCTCCCAGAAATCCAGGGCGGAGAGGGAACCGGCTTCGCCCAGGTGATAGCGGACGAAGCGGGCGACCAGGCGGCGATGGGCAGCGGTATGCGCCGGGTCGAGGGTCGGCAGGTCTGCCCGTGGGTCGTTGAGCGCCACGAGATCGCGGTAGGCCTGGGGCGGCAGGCGAGTGGGCGGGTGCGGTTGAGCGGTCGGGGGGGCCGGGTGGGCGGGGCTGGGAGAGCAACGCGAGCAGAACGCTCCTCCCTCGGCGATGCTGAAGAGCACCGGTTCGCCGGTGGGTGCGATGGGCGCGCCGTCGCGCACGCAGGTGGTGAGCAAGGGCTCGAAGCCGAGGACCGCCAACAGCTGCCAAATCGCCCGGACGGCCGTCGCGTCGGTTCGTTCGGCGGCCGCGGCGGCGAGGGCATCGAGGGCGGCGAGCAGCACGTCGTACGCGCGCGGAAGCGGCGCCGGGGGCGCCATCTTGAGCATGACCTCGGCCAGCGCCGCCGCTCCGGCGAACCGGCCGACCTCGGCGGCGAGCTCCCGGCGGAGGTTCGTGAGATCGAACGCGCCGAGCGTGTGCAGCTCTCGGGTTTCGCGAAAGTAGATCTGGGCCGTCCCTTCGCTCAACAGCTCCAGCCCCGCCCCGAATCGGCTCTTGGGCCGCAGGGCGCCCTTGGCAAGGGCGCTCTGCACCCCCAGCTCCCGCGTAGCGAGACGGACGACCTTGGAGGTCTCGCTGTAGCGATACGTCTGGAGGACGACGGCGGGAGTCGTGACGAGGGACATGTTACTGCGTCGCGGCGACCGCCGCGGTGGTTGGACAGCTCCCCACCTTCACCGACTGGATCTCGTGGTAGTCGGGCGGAGCCGTCAAGACGTGCACCGTGCCAGGACCGGTACATGGAGCGACGCCGACCGCGTATACCCGGCCGCGGAGATCGATCGCCAGACCGACGATCCCGGTGCCGCCAGGCTTGATGCCGTTGCCCCGCCCCCGCGTAACGGCGCGGATCGACGTGTTCACCTCGAGGATGCCCTCGGCGGCCGAGGCGATCAGCAGGCGGCTGCCGGCGGGATGAAACGCCGCCGCTCCCGGTGATTCGCCCAGCCCGTTCAGCACCGCGATCTCGAGCCGTGCCTTGGGATCCACGATCGAGAGCTTTCCGTCCGCGGCCCCGCTGTGCCCCGAGGTGATGACGTACAACAAGCTGTCGTTGCCGGCGACGGCGAACCGCGCGTTCGCTCCGGTGAGAGCGATCGAGTCCACGGTCCGGACTCCACAGCAGTCAAACGATGACAGCCAGCTCGGCCCTGCAGGCGTGCCCCCTGACAGATTGCTGTTGACGACGAACACGCGCGTCCCGACGATCGCCACCGCCTGCGGATAAACACCGACGGGGATGGTAGTCGTCGTACCGCCACTCAGGTAATTGAGGCGTGTGACGGAGTTGAGGTTGGGGTTCGCGATCCAAGCAATCGAGTCATCCTGGATGGCGACGCCGGTGGCGCCCGAGCCGGTCGCGAGGGGCCAGACGTGATCGGGTGGTACGCAGGCCGCTCCGGGGGGACAGGGTGGCGGCAGCAGATCGACCCCGACCGCGTCCGCCTGCCCCAAGGGGACGACGAAGACGTTCCCCCTCCCATCGATCGTCCCCGGGGTCGCGGCAGGCCGCATCCAGTCTCGCGTCGAGACCGTGAAGTCCGTAGCGGACACGAGCGACAGCGTCCGGTCGGCTGCATTGACGACGCCGATCACCTGGCCCACCGAGCTAGTCTGCTCGAGCGCGTCGCTGCAGGCGGCCAGAGCGAGGGCGAAGACGATGACGCGTTTCACTGGGGAGTGGTATCCACAAGATCACAATATACGAACCGATCGTCCCGCAGCACGACCGCGCCGCGTTCGTGGCGCACCGGCTGCCGGAGGCCAGGGCCAGCGTACACGAACGTGTGGAACTCGCCGTTCTCTCCGCACGGATCCACGCCGGGCGGCAAGTCCCGCAGCAGCTCGGCGTCGAATTCCCGGCCTGCGAACTCGCGCCCGAGCTGCGCCGCGTCCACGCACACGAGCACCGCCCGATACGCCAGCCGGACAAACTCGCCCGCGAGCGCGCGGGTATCGCGCTGCCACAGGGGAAACAAGCCCCGCATGCCGATCCGTCGCAGCATGCGCTCCCGGTAGGCCCGAATATCCGCGAGAAACAGGTCTCCGAAGACGACGCTGTCGAGCCCCGAGATGCGCAACCGGAGGGTCGCGAGAGCGGTGCTCATGTTCGCTTCATACTCGTCGTTCGAGGCGCCCGGCGAGATCAGCACCTCCTCGAGCGGCAACCCCAAAGACTCGGCCTGCTGTCGGAGCAGCGTGCGGCGCACGCCGTGCATGCTGATCCGATCGTACTGCGCGGTCACGGTGGTGACGAGCGCGGCGACGCGGTAGCGCGGGTCGCCCCGGATCTCCTGCAACGCCAGCGCGCTGTCCTTGCCGCCGCTCCACGCGACGACGACGGGCTGCCGCGTCTCGAGGGAGTGAGTAGCGCGTCCCACCCCCGTCACTGACGGCCGAATCGCAACTCCCCGCCGACGAAAACAGTGCGCCGACGGGCGGGGAAGTTCTTGACCTCTTCATACGGGTGATCGAACAAGTTCTCGACGCGCACTGATACGGCGAGGCCGGGCGCACCGCGGCGCGGCACGAGTGCGTCGAACCGGGCGGACCAATCCACTCGCACGTAGGAGGGAAGCGGCACGCGGCGCGGTGCCGCCGGGAAAGGGGGGAAGATCCGGTCCAGCCGGTCGCCGACGTACGTCGCGGCCAGTGACACCGCAGCGCGCGCCGACAGCCCATACCCCACATCGAGCCGCCCCGAGTGCTTGGGACGACGCACGAACGGTTGCCCCGGCGCGAGCTGGGCTCCCGACGTCGAGTCGAACCCGGGGTTCGTGACATCGGTGTGGAGGTAGGTGTAGCTCGCGGCCGCCCACAAGGGTCCGACGGCACCGTAGCGCACCCCCAGCTCCACGCCGTTGGCGCTAGCGGACGCCACGTTGGCGAAATTGGGGGAGCCGGCGGGTACGTTCGGATTGTAGTCGATCATGTCGAGGAACCGCTGGTCGAAGAAGGTGGCGGACAGACTCGCCCGTCCTCCCGCGAGAGACTGCTCGAGCCCCACCTCCCAGCTGCGCGAATGCTCGGGCTTCAAGTCCGGGTTGCCGACCGAGAAGCCAGTCGAATAGTTCTCGAAGAACGAGGGCTCACGGAACGCATTGCCGCCTGTGGCACGAACCCGCGTGCCGCCGGGCAAGCGGTACGTCGCGCCCAGCCGATAGGTGGCGTAGGTCCCGAAGCGTTGATTGTCCTCTAGGCGTACCCCGGCTGTGACGTCAACACGATCGAGCAGGGCCGTCACCGCCTGGGCGTAGAAGGCGCCATTCCAGCGCGAGGAGTCGATTGGCGGGGTGGTGCAGTCGCCGAACGACGAGCGGCAGGTGTTGAAGCCCCGGTCGCGTTCCTGCTCAAGGGCGCCACCGGCGGTCAGTACCGTGCTCGATGGGAGACGCAGATTGGCTCGCAGGTCGGCGCTCAGACGCCGCAGGTTGTCGAGGCTGCGGAACAGCGCGCTGTCCGCCGTGCTGTCGGGGCGATTGTCGAACCCGCCATCAGTCTCGCTGCCCGCCAGGAGCAGCCGGGCCTCGAGCCGCGGGGTGAAGGAATGGCCGATGTCGAACGCGATCGTAGGGCCGCTCTCGAAGCTGAACTGATTGTGGTCAACCGGGTTGCCGTTTCCGTCAGTAGGAAAGTGATACGAGTTGTCGTGGTAGCGGAGCGAGAGGACCGCATCGGTGCCGTCGCCCGCCGCGACCCGCACTAGCCCGGAGAACGCGGTGTTGCGGTACTGGTTGTTGAACGCGTACATCCCGTTGCTCGTGAACCGCGAAATGGAGAGTGAGTAGCTCGCGGCCTCGGTTCCGCCCATGGACTCCGCGTGCCACGATGACGACCCATACGTTCCACCCCCACCGTTCACGCTCCCCTCGGCGCGTCCCGTGCCCCCGCCGCGGCGCGTGAGGATCTGCACGACGCCGGTCACGGCGTCCGAGCCATACAGTACGCTCGCGGGACCACGCACGACCTCGATGCGCTCGACGTTGTCGGTCGTCAGGTTCGCGAAATCGTAGCTGCCACCGGGCTGGTTCACCGGCACGCCGTCCACCAACACCTTGACGTAGTTGCTCTGCCCGCCGCGCAGGAACAGCGAGGCCTGCCCCCCGAACGAGCCGGTCTGCACGACCACCGCTCCGGGGACCTCTCGCAGCGCCTCGAACACCGTGCGGATCCCGTGGGCGGCGAGCTCCTCCCCCCGCAGCACCGTGACGGCAACAGGCACGTCGGACGCGAGGGTCGCCACCCGAGTTGCCGTCACCACCACCGGATTGAGCTTGACGGTGTCGGTGGGTGTCTGGCTCGCGAGCGCTGCGGGGAGTGGGAGAACGAGCAGGAATGCGCGCACACTGATCTTCATGGGACGTCCTTTCGCTGCCGTAGGGGAATCATCTGCGGGCGACCTTCGAACGGCTCGATGGCCACGGGCCAGGAGAACACGCGCTCGATCGTCTCACGCGTGAGCGCCTCCGCGGGCGTGCCGCGGGCGGCGACCCGTCCGTCGGCCAGAATTAGCACCTCGTCGGCGAACCGGGCCGCGAGGTTCACGTGATGCGTGATCATCAAGGCGCCAAGCCGGCGCGCGTCCACCAGTCCCCGCACCAGCTCGAACAGCTCCATCTCGTGCCGCAGGTCGAGCGACATTGTCGGCTCGTCGAGCATTAGCAGCTTGGGCTCCTGGGCGAGGGCGCGCGCGAGCCGCACCCGCTGGTACTCGCCGCCGGAGAGCGTCCACAGCCACCGATCGCCCAGCTCGATGGCGTCGCACGCGGTCAGGGCCCGCTCGACGGCGTCGCGATCCTCGGCGCGCACGCCGCCGAACAGCGAGAGATGCGGATAGCGGCCGAGCAGCACCGTCTCGCGCACCCGCTGGGGGAACAGGTTCTCCTCCCGCTGCGGCACGACGCCCACCACGCGCGCCAGGTCGCGACGTGACCACTCGCTCGCCGGCCGGCCGAAGATCTCGACACGCCCCCCCGCCCCCCCCGCTCCCCCCGCAGCGGGGCGGAGCAGCCCGAGCGCGGCGCGCAGCAACGTGGTCTTTCCGCTGCCGTTGGGGCCGAGCACCGCGTGAAACTCCCCCGCGCTCACCTCGAGCGAGACCTCCCGGAGCGCGTCACGCGCCGCGCCCGGGTAGCGGCAGGTGAGGTCGCGGACCGCGACGATCAGCTGACCGTCCATCGCCGGAGCAGGACCGCGAACACCGGGACGCCGATCAGGGCCGTGACAATGCCCACCGGGAGCTCGCGGGGAGCCACCGCGGTCCGTGCCAGCGTGTCGGCGGCGACCACGAGGATGCCACCGGTCAGGAACGCGGTCGGAAGCAGCGTGCGGTGTAGCCGCCCCCAGACGAGGCGGCAGAGATGGGGCACGATGAGTCCGACGAATCCGATGACGCCCGCCATCGCGACCGCGGCGGCCGTCAACAGCGAGGCCGCGAGGTAGACGAGCCGCTTGAGCCGCCGCACGTCGGCGCCGAGGTATTGGGCGGGTTCTTCACCGAGCACCAGCAGGTCGAGCGGCCGGGCGGCGGCCGCGATCACAACCAGTGGCGCCGGCGCGTAGACCAGCATCACCCAGACGGTGGTCCAGGACGCGCCGGAGAACCCGCCCCACAGCCACAAGAACGCGTTGCGGAGCTCGGCGGCCTCCGCTAGCGACACGATCGCGGTCGTGATCGCGGCGGCAAAGGCACCCACCGCCACGCCTCCCAACAGCAGGACCCGCGGGTCGAGCTCTCCCCCTTCCCCGCCCCCACCCATGAGGCCCAGTCGATAGACGAGCGCCATGGCGCCGACCGCCCCGGCAAACGCCGCGAGCGGCAGGGCCCAGGGACCCGGGAAGTGCAGCGCGATGGCCATGACGGCGCCCAGGCCCGCCCCGCCCGACAGGCCGAGCAAGAACGGATCCGCGAGCGGGTTGCGGACCAGCGCCTGCAGTGCGACGCCGGATACTCCCAGGGCGCCTCCGACCAGGAATCCCAGCACGGCGCGCGGCAGTCGCAGTTGCCACACGATGGGCGAACGCACGATGTCGCCGAGCGGCACGTCGGCGGGCCCGAGGAGCAGGGCCGCCGTGAGCGTGCCGAGACCGGCAGCGGCGAGCGCGAGGTACTTCACCGCGCAGCCTCGAGGCGCCGGCGCAGCTCGTGTACCGCCTCCGTGGTCCGCGGGCTGGGACGCCCGAACAGCTGACCGGGCAGCAGGAGGAACCGGTTCCGCCGCACGGCCCGCACCACACGCCATTCGGGCCGCGCGGCGTAGCGTGGCACGGTCGCGCTGTCGGAGAGCAACGCGATGAAGTCAGGATCTCGTGCCGCGATCGTTTCGATCGAGACCTGAGCCGATGGCGAGCGAATGTCGTGGAACACGTTACGCGCTCCGGCGAGCGCGGCGAGGCGGTCGAGGTAGCTGCCCGCGCCGATGACGATCGGCGGATTGTCCCAGACGATGAACACGAGGGAATAGGGGCCTGGGGTCGGGGGCTGGGGCGGGGTGGCGATACTGTCCATCACGCGAGCGAGAGAATCGGCTGACCGCTCCCTGCCCGTGAGTCGACCCAGGATCCGGGCGGCGCGGCCGAGATCCGTGAGCTGGTTCAGGTCGAGCACGACCACCGGAATGCCGAGTCGCTCGAGCTGTGAGCCGGCCTGCGTGTTCTGCGCGGACCGGTACAGCACGACGAGATCGGGGTGGCGCGCGGCCACCGCTTCGACGTTGGGCGGTATCGCGTCGCCCACGCTCGGCACCGCCAGCGCGGCCGGCGGATAGTCGCACCAGGTGGTGCGCCCGACGAGCCGGTTTCCCGCGCCGATCGCGAACAGCAGCTCGGTGAACGAGGGGAGCAGCGATACGATGCGGCGGGCGGGGTGCGCCAGCGTGACCACACGCCCGGCGTCATCAGTCAAGGTGAGACTACGGGATGCCGACGAGCGCCCTCCCGTCCCGCACGCCGCGGCGAGGCTGGCGAGCAGACCGGCGAGGTGGGTGCGATGTGCCCAACGGCGCATGGCAAAAAACCCACCCCCGACGGAGCGGAGATGGGCAAGCGCCTGCGCCTTGGTGCGCAGCGCCACCATCCCTCCCGCGAGGGATCGACAGGTGGCGCGAACGGCGAGGTCTCCTGGCTTCGGGCGAGCGACCCGCCTTCCCGAGCCGACGACGCTCAGTGGCGTTGAGCCGCTACAACATGCCCGTCACAGTGGCGGGGCCGCGCCGGACTTGCACCGGCTTCCGTGAATCCCCGTTCGCTTTTGTGTGACGAGGGCTAGTTTAGCGGGCGCACCTCAGGTGCGCAAGTTCTCGAGTCATCAGTGATCAGTCGTCAGTCGTCGGATTCTACTGAGGACTGACGACTGATCACTGACGACTTGAAGACTGACGACTCGGTCGCCTCAGAGCGACGACAAACCCGATTGCCAACGCGAGTCCCGCGAGTCCCACCACCCACGGCACCAGCGCCTCCGCTGAGAACCGAGGTTCGGGAAACACGATCGCGAGCGCCGCGCCCGCGGCGAGCTCCCGGCTGCGATACCGCGCGAACGGGCGGCCCTCGATGTGCTCGACGCCGAGGGAGTCGAGCGCGCGCGCTGTCACGACCGCCGCCGTGTCCTCGAGCAGGAGGTCGAGTTCATCCGTCCCCTGGTCGATCGGCAGGTCGATCCGGCGCACCGTGGCCGGGAGCACATACGCGTAGCTCAGCTGCTTGCGCTCGCGGGGTGGAAGCGGTCCGTACACGCTCACGGAGTCGCCGCGCAACGTGACCGCCTGCGGCGACACATCGCCCTGCCCCAACTGGAACTGGATGGCGCTCGAGGGGATGGCGCCCGCCCACGTGGGGCGTACGGTATCGGCCGCCACGCGGGTGGTGCTCCCGGGGTTCTCGAGCTCGATCAGCTCGAGGACATCGCGCGAGCCATCGCGCTTGACCCTGGTCACCGTCACGAGGCGGCGCGCCAGCCGCAGCGGCGGACCGGTGGAGCTCGTGTCGTAGACGTACAATGGACGGAGAGTGGTGCGCGCGCCCCGTCCACTCGCCCCGTCCCGTGGCACCGGCTCCGAGAAATACGCGATGCCCGCGCGCCAGCTCGACACCACGTAGACGGCGCTCGAGTCGGGGCGACTGATCGTCAGCGTGTAGGTCCCTCTCCCGTCGGTGCGGGCGGAATCGATCGGCTCGCCGCCCCCCGAGGGCGACACCGCGTGCAGCACGACCCAGGCGTTGGGAAGCGGCCGCCCGGCCGCGCCGTACAACAGCCGGCCCGAGACCACGATACTTTGCGCGTGCAGTGCGCCCCCGCCCCCGAAGCAGAGGAGCAGCGCGGTGCTACGGAGTGAACTTACCGAAGTCTTCAGGATCGAGGTTCTGAAGGTAGGTCTTCAATGCATCGGGATCGAGTGGGCCCGGGGTCGCCTCACTACCCGGCTCTCCGGTCTCGACTGAGGTCAGGGCCAGCAGGCTTTCGCTCGTGAAGATCGGCGCCTTGAGTCGCAGGGCGACGGCGATCGAGTCGGACGGGCGGGCGTCGATCTGAATGACGGCATCGCCCCGATAGATGTGCAGCTCGGCGTAATAGGTGTTGTCCTTCACCTGTGTGACGATGACCTTCCGCAGGTCGGCCCCCAAGCCGAGGATCACTTGCTTCAGGAGATCGTGGGTGAGCGGGCGGGCGAACTTCACTCCGGCGAGCTCCATCGCGATCGCGCTCGCCTCCGCCGGGCCGATCCAGATCGGAAGCACCCGCTCGCCTTCCTGTTCCTGCAGGATAACGACCGGCGTGTTGGTCGTGCGATCGAGCCCCAGATGTGCGACCCGGACCTGGACCAGGTTGGCGCTCAGGTCCCCATCTCCCACGATGCGAGGTACTTCTGTTGCTCGGGCGTGAGCGTATCGATCGTGACGCCCATCGCAGCCAGCTTGAGCCGGGCGATCTCTGCGTCCAGCTCTCTAGGAATGCGATGCACGTCCTTGGTGAGCTGCGTGGCGTGCTTCACCACGTACTCGGCCGCCAGCGCCTGGTTCGCGAACGACATGTCCATCACGCTCGCGGGGTGACCCTCCGCGGCGGCGAGGTTGATGAGACGACCGTCGGCGAGGACGAAGATCCGCTTACCGCCAATGCGCCACTCATCGACGAACTCCCGCACCCGAGTCGGTCCCTGCGCCGCTTGCTTGAGACCGTCCAGGTCGATCTCCACGTTGAAATGCCCCGAGTTCGCGATGATGGCACCGTCCTTCATGGCCCGCATGTGCTCGACACGGATGACGTGCGTGTTCCCGGTCAGGGTCACGAACACGTCGCCTACGCGCGCCGCCTCCGCCATCGGCAGGACCCGATAGCCGTCCATCTGGGCCTCGAGCGCCTTGAGCGGGTCGACCTCGGTGACGATCACGTTCGCGCCGGTGCCGCGCACCCGCATGGCGAAGCCCCGCCCGCACCACCCGTACCCCGCGACCACCACCGTGCTCCCTGCCACGAGCAAGTTGGTGGCCCGGAGAATGCCGTCCAGGGTGGACTGCCCGGTGCCGTAGCGATTATCGAACAGGTGCTTGGTGTCGGAGTCGTTCACGGCGATCACCGGGAACTGCAGGACGCCGTCGCGCGCCATCGCCTTGAGGCGGATCACGCCCGTCGTGGTTTCCTCCGTGGAACCCACCACGCCCGCCACGAGGGCCTTGCGGTCTGCCCCGGAGAGCGTTTCGACCCAGTGCCGGACCGGGGGGGCGAGGTCGTCGAGCCGGTTGAGCGCGATCATGTGGAGCGCGCCCACGAGGTCGGCGCCGTCATCCATGGTGACCTCGGGGCGGTGCGCCAACGCCGCCCGAATGTGCTCGTAGTAGGTCGCGTGATCTTCACCCTTGATCGCGAACACCTTGATCCCGTGGTCCTGCACGAGGTGCGCGGCGACGTCGTCCTGCGTCGAGAGCGGGTTGGACGCGCACACGGCGACGTCCGCGCCCCCCGCTTGGAGCGTCACCGCGAGATTCGCCGTCTCCGTGGTGACGTGGAGACAGGCCGAAAGGCGACGGCCGGCGAGGGGGCGTTCCCGGGCAAAGCGTTCCCGAATGAGGCGCAACACCGGCATCGAGCGCTCTGCCCACTCGGTGCGACGCCGCCCCTCGGCCGCGAGATTCACGTCCTTGATATCGGAGCGTGCGGCCCGGGCGGTCGTGGTCATGCGGTGACCTTGGCGCGGTAGTGTTTCGATCGTTGCACGGCGAGCCGCAGCTCTTCGACGCGGTTGGCGTACTCCCAGCTGAACAGGTCCACCTCGCGGTCCACGTCCTTGTCCACGAAGCGCCGGCGCTCGGGCGTCCGGCCCAAATGGCCGTACGCGGCGGTGGCACGGTAGATCGGGTTGCGGAGGTTGAGGGCCTTGATGATGCCGAGGGGTGTGAGGTCGAAGACTTCCCGGACCGCGTCCTCGATCGCCTCGTCGGGGGCGACGCCGGTCCGGAACGTATCGACCATCACCGAGACCGGTTGGGCGACGCCGATCGCGTAGGCGACCTGCACTTCACAGCGCTGCGCCAGCTTGGCTGCCACGACATTCTTCGCCACCCAGCGCATCGCATATGCGCCCGAGCGGTCGACCTTCGAGGGATCCTTGCCGCTGAAGGCGCCGCCGCCGTGCCGCGCCATGCCGCCGTAGGTGTCGACGATGATCTTGCGGCCGGTGAGCCCCGCGTCGCCCTGCGGGCCCCCGACCACGAAGCGGCCGGTCGGGTTGACCAGAATCTCCGAGTCGCGAACCTCGAACCCGGCATCGGTGAGCACCGGCCGCACTACCAGGGCGATGACGCCCTCGCGCAGCTCAGCGTTGTCGATCTTGTCCGAGTGCTGCGTCGACACGACCACCTTGCTGACGCCGATCGGGCGCACGCCTTCGTACAGCACGGTCACCTGCGTCTTGCCATCGGGGCGCAGCCACGCGAGATCTCCGGCCTTGCGCACCAGCGCGAGTCGTTCGGCCAGTCGATGGGCCAGCACGATCGGCAGGGGCATCAAGGACGGGGTTTCGTCCGACGCGTAGCCGAACATCATTCCTTGGTCGCCCGCTCCGCCCCGATCGACCCCCAGCGCGATGTCGCCCGATTGGCGGTCGATGGTAGTGACGACGGCGCAGGTCTGCGCATCGAAGCCGAAGCTCGCATCGGTGTAGCCGATCGAGCTGATGGTCCCCCGAACGATGTCGGGGATGTGCACGTAGGTGGTGGTCGTGATTTCGCCCGCCACGATTGCCATGCCGGTTGTGACGAGTGTTTCGCACGCCACGCGGGCCGCGGGGTCCTTGGCGATGATCGCGTCCAGCACGGCATCCGAGATCTGGTCGGCGATCTTGTCGGGATGTCCCTCCGTCACCGACTCGGAGGTGAAGACGTGGCGCTGCGCTGGCATGTCTCGATGCGACCGTGAGTTAGGGGGTCTGGGTTCGGGGGTCGGGGCTCGGGCTCAGACGTTCAAGCTAGCCGCGCGCCGCCCCGCGGGCAACCGTCCGTCGGGCTCGAGCAGCTTCATGTCCACCGCTTCGGCGAGCGCGAGGCGCAGCACGTCGAGCACGTCGTCCGCGCTGCGCGCGGCGAGGGCCTGCTCCGCCGCGGCGCGCGCGCGCGCCGCGCTCACCTGACGCACCGTCCATTTGACCAGCGGTAGCGCCGGGGGCGCCACCGAAAGGGTCTCGTAGCCGAGCCCGATCAGCAGGAACGCGGACAGCGGCTCTGAGGCCATTTCGCCACACACGCTCGCGGGCTTCCCCGCGGCGCGCGCCGCGTCCGCGACCATCTTGAGCAGCCGCACGACGCTCGGGTCGTGCGGGGTGAAGCGCTCCGCGAGGCGAGCGTTGCCGCGGTCGACCGCCAGCGTGTATTGGGTGAGGTCGTTGGTGCCCACGGATAGGAAATCCGCTTCCGCCGCGAGGCGGTCGGCCACTACCGCGGCCGCGGGCGTTTCGACCATGACGCCGAGCGGCAGCGACGTCGCGGCCGCGACGCCGTCCCGCTTGAGCTGCACCGCTTCCTCCGCCACGAGGGCCCGCGTCCGATCCAGCTCGTCGAGGCGAGTCACCAGGGGCAGCATGAGCCACACGTCGCCCTGCGCGGCCGCCCGGAGCGCCGCTCGGATTTGTGTGCGGAAGATGTCGGGCCGGTCGAGGCACACACGGATGGCACGCCACCCCAGTTGCGGGTTGATCTCCGACGGTGCTCGAAACGGCGCCGGCAGCTTGTCGCCCCCGAGATCATAGGTCCGAATCACGACCGGGTTACCAGGAAATGCCTCCACCACGCGTCGAAAGTATTCCGCCTGCTCCGTCTCGGTCGGTAGCGAGCTGTGTCCCGTGATCAGAAACTCGGTGCGCAGCAGGCCCACGCCCTCGGCCCCGTGCGACCGTGCCGCTGCGATTTCATCCGGCAGGTCCACGTTCCCGCGTAGCACAATCCGTGCCCCGTCCGTCGTGACGGCGGGCAGCCGCACGACCTCTTCGAGCTGCACGGCGAGGTCGCGCCGGCTCGACTCGCGCGCCCGCGCCTCGGCGATCTCGTGGGGCGTGGGGTCGAGCAGCACCGTGCCGCGCGTGCCGTCCATGACGAGCATCGTTCCCGGCGCGATCCGCTCGATGGCACCGGCGACGCCGAACACAGCGGGAATCCCGATCGAATGCGCGAGGATCGCGGCGTGCGACGTGCGCGTACCCTCCTCGCTCACCAGCCCGACCACGTGCTCCCGGTCGAGCTGGACCGTCAGCCCGGGCGCGAGCTCCTTCGCCACCACCACGGACGGTTGCGTGATGCCTTCCCATAACTCGTCCGAGCCCCGGTGCATGAGATGTTCGATGACGCGGATCGCGACGCCCGACAGGTCCGCCAGGCGATCCTTGAGGCGGGGGCTGCCGGTCGCCGCCCACATGTCGCGCACTTCGAGCGCCTTGAATTCGTAGGCTTTCTCGGCGGTGAGGTGGTTCTCACGAATCAGGTCGGCCACGCCCGCGAGAAACTCTTTGTCCTCGAGCATGAGGATCTGGGCGTCGAAGATGCGCGCCTCGTCCACCCCTGCGCGGTCTTCCGCCTTCACCTTCAGCTCCTGGAGGTAGCGCTTGACGTCACGTACCGCGGCGCGCAGCCGGCGCACTTCGCGCTCCACCTGCGAGCGCGGCACTACGCGATGCGGAACCTCAGGCATGCTCCAGCGCACCACCACGGCCGGCCCGATGCCGATCCCGGGGGACACGCCGATGCCCTTGAGCTGCCGGTCGCTCATGTCGAGCCCTCGGTCTCGCGCCGCTCGGCTTCGCGCAACTCCGCCTCCCGCAGCTCCGGCGTCAGGTGCATCTCGTGAAATCCGTCGGCGACGAGCGCGAGCAGCTCCGCCATCGCCTGCTCTGCGTCCTCCCCGTCGGCCTTGATCGTCACCGTCGAGCCGCATTCGGCCGCGAGCATCATCACGCCCAGGATGCTCTTGCCGTTCACGGCTAGATCGTCTTTACGAATCTCCACCGCCGACTTGAACCGGCTCGCGAGCTTTACCAGCTCGGACGCCGGTCGAGCGTGCATGCCGAGCGGGTTCACGATCTTGGCTTCGCGCTCGATTACGGCCATAGCCACCCCACGAGCGCCGCCGCGGCGAGGAACAGGAGGCCGAGCCGCAGCCCTGTGAGCCGGGTCCGCTGCCACCGCAGCAAACCGAACCCCGCCACCGCCAGTACCGTGAGCGCCGCCCGCCAGCCGCCTTGAACCGTACCGCTCAAGTATTGCGCCACCAGCGGCAACGCCATCCCGACGGCGAGCGCCATCGCCGGCGCCGAGAGCGCGGTGGCCCGTTGCAGCACCGGCTCGCGGAGCGCCACGGCCACGCGGGCCCCGTAGCGCCACCCCGCGCGTAAGGCCCACCACCGCAACGCCACGTGGCCGATGTTGTAGACGAACAGAAACCCCAGGATCGCCGCGAGCCTTCCCCCCAGGGCGACCCCGACCAGCGCGAGACCGGATGTGAAGGGCAGCCAGCCCGCCCACACCAGCCGGTCGCCGAGCGAGCCCAGCGGCCCGCACAGCGCGGTGCGCAGGCGCTCCACCTGCTCGGGCGGAACCCCGTCGTGCTCGGCGCGCGCGGTGGCACCGACGGCGAGGCCGCACAGGTAGGGGTGCGCATTGAAGAAATGCGCCGCCCGCGCCACGGCCGCGCGATACACCGTGCCGTTGCCGCCGGCCCGGAGATCGCGCAACAGCGGCTCCTCCGCGACGCCCACGCCCACCCCCTGCATCCGCTCGTAGTTCCACGATCCCTGCACCGTGAACAGGCGGAGCAGGCTGCGCCCGAAGGGCGGGCGAGGGCGCGTGGTCTCGGTCATCGGAGCCACGCGACCAGCGTGCCCCCCACGACGCCGAGGGCGAACCACCGGAGCCCGGGTCCCCGGCCCACGAGGCGCAGCGTTCCCGCGGTGCCCGCGGCCAGCGCGGCGCCCACGGCCGCGACTTGCAACAGGACCACGCCTTTCGGCGTCAGGGCCCCGGCGAGAAAATCACGCGCCAGCTGCGCGAGGGCGAGACCCACGGCCGTGACCACGGCGGCGCGCACGGCATCACGCAGAATGCTCGCGGCGTGCAGCCGCTCGAGGACGCGCGGGTCGCCGCTCTCGAGGCCGGCCCCGGCGCGCTGCACCGCCCGCGAGTTCAGTCGCCGCACCCCGTCGAGGCTCAGTCCACCGACCATCGCGGTGATCAGGCCCACGAGAGCGCCGAGCCCGAGGCCCAGCGTTCCGGCGGCGGCGTGCGCCGCGCTGACGGCGGCGACCGTTGCCGGGCCGTACTCCGGGTAGCGGGCCGCGCCGACCGGCAGGATGTCGTACTGGAACAGCTCGAACAACACGCCCAGCTCGAGGCCGGTCTTCACATCGCCCAGCACCGCCCCGGCGATCGCTCCCGCCACGAGGGGCCGCGCGATCATCATTTGCGGCCCGCTCACCAGGTCGAGCCCCACGAGCGTGCCCCACGCGAGCAGGACGAGCTGCAGCTCGAGGCTCATGTGAAATCCATGAGCGGCACCGGGGCCGCGGTCGGAACGTCCTGGGCAGTGACTTCCACACCCTGCGCTGCGAGGGCCCGGAGCTTGGCGGCTTCGGCGTCGCTCAGGTACACGTAGCGCAACCGCTCGGACCGCCCGGGCCGGTGGTGCAGTCCCCCCACGTTCACCCGACGCATCCCGTGGTTGCCGCCGCTCAACACGGCGAGGCCGTCGATGTCCCCCGACACGAGGATCCCGACGCGCGGATCGCGTTCCCACTCGTCGAGCCGCCGCGCGGCCTCCGCCGTCGATGCGAACACGACTTCCATGTCGGGCGGTACCCCCATCCGGTAGAGATCCTGCTCCCACGGGCTAGCGCTCACGGTGTCGTCCACCAGGATGATGAATCGGGCGTTGAGCGGCTTCCCCCACCCCACGACAACCTGCCCGTGAATCAGCCGATCGTCGATGCGATACAGCGCGATGGTCATGCTGCCGGTGTGCGAATGGCGCGGCCGCCGGCCTCGGCCGCGCGCCGGGCCGCATCGGCCGGCGCGAGCTCGCGGTGGAACACGAAATCCAGCAGCATCGCGAGATTCACGCCCGTCACGACGGCCAGATCGATCCGGCCGCGCGCGAGCCGCACCGAGCTGGTGAGGCAAGAGCCGCCGGGCAGGTCGACGAACAGCACCGCCGGCCGGCCGTCGATCGCCTGGGTCAGGCGCTCCGTGAGCGCGCCGGTATCGCAGCCGTCGTTCGAGACGGGGACGAAGGCATCCTTCACACCGGTGATGGCCGCGACGGCCGCGAGCAGCGCCTGAGCCAGGGCCGCATGGGAGACGATCACTCCGCGCAGTGGCTCACTCATTGTCTTCCTCGAGATACTCCTGCAGCTGATGGCGCTCGGCGAGGCGCTTGAGTAGGCGGTCGTTGAACGCGCGCGCCGTGTCGACCCCGCTGTAACGCAACAGGTGATTCATGGCGACCACCTCGCAGATCACCGTGAGGTTCTTCCCTGGGTTGAGCGGCACCGTGACGAGGGGGAGTGTGACGTCGAGTACCTTGGTCGTCTGCCCGTCGAGGCCGGTGCGGTCGTACTCCCGTGTGGCATCCCAGTCCTCGAGCTGGACCACTACCTCGACCCGCTTCTGTTGGCGCACGGACCGGATGCCGAACAGGGCTTGAATGTCGATCAACCCCACGCCTCGAATTTCCATGTGGTGGCGGGCCAGCTCGGGGCCGCGACCGATCAACACGTCGTTCCCGCGACGACTGATCTGCACGACGTCGTCCGCCACGAGTCGGTGCCCGCGTTCCACCAGGTCCAGCACGCATTCGCTCTTCCCGATCCCCGAGCGACCGAAGAAGAGGAGACCGACGCCGAACACATCGGCGAGCGAGGCGTGCACCGTGGCGGTGGGCGCGAAGGCGTCGTCCAGGAACGGCTTCAGCCGGCGGTAAAACTCCGCCGTCTTGAGGCGTGTCCGGATGACCGCAACGTTCTTGGCGCGCGCCAGCTCGAGCAGCCCGGCCGGCGGATCCTGTCCCTTCGAGATCACGACGCAGGGGAGGTCGAACTGAAACAATGTTTCGAGCGCCCGGCGCCGCGCCGACGCTTCGAGGGACGCCAGGTAGGTGACCTCCGTCTCGCCAAGAATGTGAATACGATTGGCGGCGAAGCGGGTGGTGTAGCCGGCCAGCGCGAGCCCCGGACTCGACGCCTCGGGCGTGGGGATCTCGCGGTCGAGGCCCACGTCCCCCGTGAGCGCCTCGAGCTGCAGGGGACCGGTCCGCTCGAGCAGGTCACGCACCTTGGGCAGCGTCACCGCAGCTCGCGCTTTCGGGTGCGCCGACCGGTGGCGCGGCGGCGCCTGGGGGTCTTGTCGAGCTGGCGCCGGACCTTGGCCGCAGCGCGGTCGAGCGCCGTGCGGTGGTCGGTGGCGCGGGCGGTGGCGACGAGCAGGCCGCCCCGCGCCACGTGCAGCCGGACCTCGGCGGTCGGCCGTCCGTGGTCGGCGATGAACACCACCTGCCCGTGGTGCGGCCGGGGCGCGATCCGCTCGAGCCGTGCCAACACCGTCCGGACCCGGGCGCGGAGCTCGTCGGCCACCTCGCAGTGGCGTGCCGTGATGGTGATCCGCATCATCAGCCCTCCCCTCCCGCTCCCTGAGCGATGATCCGCAGGAGATGCGCCTCCGTCGCCGCGGCCGCGCGCTCCCACGACAGCCCCTCCGCGAAGGCGCGCCCCGCCCGACCCAGCCGCTCCACCAACGCCGGATCCGCGGCCAGCGTCAACATCCGATCCGCGAGCGCGCGCGCGTCCCCGTGCGGCACGAGGAAGCCCGTCTCGCCGTGACGCACCGATTCCCGCAGGCCGGGGCTGTCGGACGCGAGCGCCGGCGTGCCGCACGCCGCCGCCTCGACGTTCGAGATGCCCCACCCTTCCTTCGGACTCGGCAGCAGCACCGCCCACGACCGGCGCAGCAGCCGCCGTTTCTCCTCGTCGGCGACGAAGCCCAGGAAACGGGCGGCCGCTCCCAGCCCGAGCGCGCGCGCCAGCCGCTCCAGCCGGCGGCGATCGTCGCCCTGACCGGCGACGTCGAGGGTCACCTCGGGCCGCGTCTGCCGCGCCAGCGCCAGCGCCTCGAGCGCGATCTCCACTCCTTTATAACGCTTGAGCCGCCCCACGTACAAGAACGTCGGCTCGCTGGTGCGCAGCACCGTCGCAGCGGGCGCGTACCAGGCCGCATCGACTCCCGGATACACGACTTCGATGCGCTCCTCCGGCACGCCGCGCCGCACCAAGTCGTCGCGCGTGCTGTCCGAAATGGCGTGGAACCACGCCCGGCGGTACGCCCACGGTACCGGCCGCTCGGCCGCCCAGACGACGGCCGCGACGGGCCAGCTCGCCTCCAGAAACGCGGTCGTACCGAACAGGTGCGGCACCACCGCGCAAAACGGGCGGTCGGTCATCCCGGCGAGGAACAGCGGCAACTTGTTGATGTCTTCCACAACGACGTCGTAGCGATGCGCCGCGAGCAGCCGGCGCACCGCCGGGCGGGCATGGAGGGCGAAGCTGTACCGGCCACCGTGGCGCTCGACCCGCATCCCGTCGACCTGCGCCTCACGCGCCGCGCCAGGCCAGCCGCTCGCCACCAGATCGATCACATGCCCGCGCCGCGCCAGCCGACCGAAGATCTCGTGGAGGTGGACCTCGGCGCCGCCGGCCTGCGGATTCTCGCGGTCATTCCAGTTCACGAGCAAGATTCTCACAGCGCGCCGAAATCCCGCGCCACCGCGTCGAGCACCCCGTTCACGAACGCCGGTGCCCGCGCGCCGGCGAACCAATGGGCGAGCTTTACCGCTTCGTCGATGACCACCCGCGGCGGCGTCGTCCCTTCGGCGAGCTCCGCGAGCGCGAGCCGCAGAATGTTGCGCTCGACCAGCCCCACCCGTTCGAGGCGCCAGTGCTCCGCCGCCTCGGCGACTCGGGCGTCGAATTCCGGCAGGCCCGCGACCGCCTGCGCTGCCAGGTCGGCGCCGCGGTCGTAACCGTCGGGCGGGCGACCGAACGCGACGCCGAGCCGCGTGACCACCGTTTCGATCGAGGGACGGCCGGACAGGTCCCAGGCGTAGAGCAGTTGGAGCGCGCGGGCGCGGGCCTTAGTCTCGCGGCGTTGCACGGGTGAGCTGGGCCAGCACGTCGGCCGTGGTGAGGGCCGCCTCGGTCGCTTCGTAGCCCTTGTTGCCGGCCCCGCCACCGGCGCGCGCCAGCGCCTGGTCCAGCGTCTCGGTGGTCAGGACGCCGAAGCCGACCGGCAGGCGATGCGCCAGGGCGACGTTGCCGAGCCCGCGCGCCGCCTCGCCAGCGATATACTCGAAGTGCGGCGTCTCCCCCCGCACCACGCACCCCAACACCACCAGCGCGACGTACCGTCCGCTCGCGGCCGCCGTCTCGGCCGCCACCGGCAGCTCGAACGCCCCCGGTACCCAGATCACGTCCACGCGGGCCTCGGACACGCCGTGCTCCCGAAAGCAGGTGCGCGCCCCGTCCAGCAGGCGCGTGGTGACCACTTCATTGTAGCGACTGACGAGCACGGCCACGCGACCTTCTCGCGGCGCGCGCGGCGACCCCGTAATCTCGGGCACGGTCAGTGGG
Source organism: Gemmatimonadales bacterium (assembly GCA_035538515.1). Classification (GTDB taxonomy): domain Bacteria; phylum Gemmatimonadota; class Gemmatimonadetes; order Gemmatimonadales; family GWC2-71-9; genus AG41. Next base: position 78,399 of record DATLKF010000007.1, on the reverse strand, counting down.
TGAGCAGGTGACCGAGCTTGTCCCGCTTGGCGTCGAGGTAGGAGCGGTTCTCGTTCGAGGGCGACATGACGATCGGCACGCGCTCGACGATCTCGAGGCCGTACCCCTCGAGCCCCACGAGCTTCATCGGGTTGTTGGTGAGCACCCGGATGCGCGCGAGCCCGAGGTCCAGCAGGATTTGCGCGCCGATCCCGTAGTTACGTAGGTCCGGCTTGAACCCGAGCTCGCGGTTGGCCTCGACGGTGTCGTGGCCGGCGTCTTGGAGCTCGTAGGCCTTCAACTTGTTGAGGAGCCCGATGCCCCGCCCCTCCTGATCGAGGTACACCACCACGCCGCGTCCCTGCACGGCGATCATTCGCATGGCTGAATGCAGCTGCCAGCCGCAATCGCACCGCGCGGAGCCGAACACGTCGCCGGTGAGACACTTGGAGTGCATCCTCACCAGCACGTCCTCCTCGCCGCGTACGTCTCCGTAGACCAGCGCCACGTGCTCCGCCGTGTCCACGTCGTTGCGATAGCCGATGATGCGGAACTCGCCGAACGGCGTCGGCAACCGCGCCTCGGCCACACGGTGCACCAAGCGCTCGTGCGCCAGCCGGTACGCCACCAGCTGCGCCACTGTAATGAAGGTGAGGCCGTGCCGGGTGCCGAAGCGCTCGAGGTCGGGTTGCCGCGCCATCGAGCCGTCGGGGTTGAGGATCTCGCAGATCACCCCCGCGGGATACAAACCGGCCAGACGGGCGAGATCCACGCTCGCCTCGGTCTGACCGACGCGCTGCAACACGCCCCCCGGCCGGGCCCGCAGCGGAAACACGTGCCCGGGACGGCGCAGGTCGGTGGGCACGGTGGCGGGATCGATTGCGACCCGAATGGTCGCGGCGCGGTCGGCCGCGGAGATGCCGGTGGTGACGCCGAACCGAGACGCGGCGTCAACCGACACGGTGAAGGCCGTCTCATGCGCCTCGGTGTTGTGCTCGGCCATCTGCGCGAGGCCCAGCGCCTGGCAGCGCTCAGGCATCAGGGTCAGACAGATCAGCCCCCGCCCGTGGGTCGCCATGAAGTTGATCATCTCGGGCGTGACCGTCGCGGCGGCGCCGACCAGGTCGCCCTCGTTCTCCCGGTTTTCGTCGTCGGCGACGATCACCAGTTTGCCGGCGCGGATGTCCGCGATCGCCCGCTCTATGTCGTCATGCGGCATAGTTGCCTCACGTACTTCGCCAGCACGTCACCCTCGACGTGAACACGAGCCCCAGGGCGCAGCGCCCCCAGGGTCGTGTGGTCGCGCGTGAACGGAATCAGCGATATCTGCACCAAATCCTCCCCGAGCAGCTCGTTGATGGTCAAGCTCACGCCGTCCACCGTAATCGCGCCCCGTGGGATGGAAACCTCCCGGACCTGCGGCGGTACCTGCAAGTCGTACACCCAGGCGTCGCCGCGCCGCTCCCCGCGCTGCACCACGGCCACCCCATCCACGTGGCCCTGCACAAAGTGCCCACCCAGCCGGTCCGCCACGCGCAGGGCCCGCTCCAGGTTTACCGGCCGCCCGGGCGCGTACTCCTCGAACAGCGTGCGGCCCTGCGTGGTCTCCACCACATGTACGGTGAAGCCGCCCTGCACCACCCGCTCGACGGTAAGACATGCGCCGTTTACGGCGATGCTCTCACCGCGCTTGATGCCCTTGTAGGGAGCGCGGATCGTGAGCGTGAGGCCGGGGGCTGTCCGTTTTCCGTTCTCCGTCGTCCGTTCAACGCGGTCGATGCGCCCGATCGCGCTCACGATGCCGGTAAACATAGCCGCCTGTCCAATACCAATAATGTATCAGAGCCCAGCGCACGGCGCTCCACCGGCGTCCAACGCGGTGCGGCGGCGAGCGGCTGCGCCGGCACTCCGGGAAAAGCCCGAACGGCGCCTTCCCCGAGCCACACGGGCGACTGCACCCAGTACAATCGGTCCACCAGGCCGTCGGCGAGGAGCTTCGCGCCCAACGCGCCTCCCCCTTCGCACAACAAGGTCTCTACTCCGGCCTCGCGCACCATGTGCAAACCATCGGCGAGAGACGCCGGTCGGAACACTCGCACGCCGTTCTGCTCCAGCGCCGTCACGCTCGCCTTGGGAGCCTCGAGCGAGGACATCACCCAAGTGGGAACATCGCGCGCGCTGCTCACCAGACCGGCGCTGGGGTTGAGCATCGCGCGTCGGTCAAACACGACTCGGATCGGCGGCCGCCGCGGCGTCACAGCGCCCCGCACCGTGAGCTGGGGATTGTCCCGCAACGCGGTGGTGCCGCCCACGGCGATCGCGTCGAACCCGGCCCGCAACCAATGGACGTATTCGCGCGCCTCCGCACCCGAGACCCATTGCGAGCTCCCCGCGGCGTCGGCGATGCGACCGTCGATCGACGTGGCCAGCTTGAGCGCGACGAACGGCCGCTCGGCCTGCTCGCGGGCGAACAGGAATGGCGCGTTCAGCGCGGCGGCCGCCTCGGCCAGCAGGCCGATGGACACCGACACGCCGCGGGCGCGCAATACCCGGGCCCCACCGCCGGCGCGCGGATCGGGATCGACAATCGCCGCCACCACGCGCGCCACGCCGGCCGCCAGGATCGCGTCCGTGCACGGCGGCGTCTTGCCGTGGTGGGAGCAAGGCTCGAGGTTCACCACCAGGGTGGCGCCGCGCGCCCGGTCCCCCGCCGCTTGCAGCGCCACCACCTCGGCATGCGGCCCGCCATACTCCGCGTGGTAACCCTCGGCGACCACGCTCTCGCCGGCCAGGACGACGGCGCCGACCAGGGGGTTGGGAGCAACGCGCCCCCAACCCCGCCGGGCGAGGTCGAGGGCGCGCTGCATCGCCGCCCGCTCCGCGGGCCGCGGCTCCTCAGAACCCGAATCGGACGCCGATTCCTCCGAAGACATGGGCCGCCTTAGGATCGAAGTTCGCGAACTGCGTGACATAACTCTGATCCTTCCCCGCTTGCAAGCCAACCTCGCCCACTAGCTTCACGGCCGCCAGGCTGAGGCCGCCGTTTACGAACACGAGCGCGCGGGTGTTCGCCGGGTTGATCACCACCGTGCGGACGCTCGTCGGGCTGGCCGGATTGTCATAGAACCTGATATTGGTGTTGGTCGACGTGTAGTGGTCGACACCGATCCCCGCCGCGAGATCGACGAGCACGAACTTCCAACCCGCCACGGCACGATAGCTGTCGGCATCCAGATCCATGTTGAACTCGAACCGATCGCCCGATCCGAACGCCGGGCCCAGCGCGCCGTACCGCAGCCGCGGGAGCGAACGGTGCATCCAGCTGACCGACACCGCTGGAATGGGGAAGCTGCCGCGCAGCACGCCGACACGCGCGCCATAGCCGACCCCCAACGCCGCCTGGCCAATGTGGGCGGCATTCGACTCTACGGTGAGATTGTTGATGCCGGTTGGCAGAATCAGTGCGGAGCCGAGGAAGTCGACAGACAAGAGACCGCCGGCCATCCCTCGCACCACGCCGATTGCTCCCTCGACCATCGGCGCGGGCACGGCGCCGTGGAAGCTCGACGGGACCGGCGACTGGTTCGTGGCCGTCGGGTCGGGGAGGGCCGCCTTGATGGCGTTGACCCGGGCCGTGAGCCTGACGTGCCCGAATCCACCGAGCGCGCCGGCGCTGCCGAGCACGGGGTTGCCGCCATCAATGATCATCCCAGCGAGCGGAGAGAACGCCCGTACGGCGTCGACGGCGGTGTTACAGGCCGCGGTCGCATCGGCGCTCAGCGGGATGTTGCATTGCGGCTCCTGCGCGAACAGCGCCGCGGGTACCAGGAGCCCAACCGTCGTGACGATCGTCCTGAGCCTATGCATCATGCCTCCTTGAGCTCGTGCGTAAGGTCTCGCGTCGCGCCGAGCCGAGGGGGGGACAGCAGCTCAGGTCAGCGCTCCGCGAACCGTACTCCTCTCGTTCCTGCGCGGATCTCCCCGATGACCCACGCATCCACCGCGGCGCGCCGGGCCGCGGCGATGACGGCCTCGGCGTCGTCGCGCGCGGCGACCGCGATCATTCCGACCCCCAGGTTGAATACGCGGCGCATCTCTCCCAGCGAGACCTCGCCCGCGCGCATCAGCACGCGAAACACCGTCGGCCATGACCAGCCGCGTGCGTCGACCACCGCTTCACACCCCGCGGGCTGCACGCGCACGAGGTTGCCGGGGATGCCGCCGCCGGTGACATGCGCCAACCCGTGGAGCCGCGACAGCACCGGGGTAACGGCGGCGGCGTAACTCCGATGCACGTCTAGCAGGACCTGGGCCACAGTGCGCCCCGTCTCGGGAAACGGATCTTGCACGTCGAGCCGCAGGCGATCGAACACAATGCGGCGTGCCAGGGTGTACCCGTTGGTGTGCAGTCCGTTCGACGCGTAGCCAATTAACACGTCGCCGGCGCGCACCAGGTCTCCGTGCAGGGCGGCCGATTCCTCCACAACGCCCACGATCGTGCCCGCGAGATCGTATTGCCCAGCCTGATACAAGTCGGGAAGCTGCGCCGTCTCACCGCCCGCGAGCGTCATGTCGTGCGCGCGGCAGCCCCGCGCGACGCCCGCGACGATCGCGGCGGCCGTCTCTGGGGCGAGCTCGGCGGTCGCCAGGTAGTCCAGGAAGGCAAGGGGACGCGCGCCGTGCACCAGGATGTCGTTGACGCAATGATTCACGAGATCTTCGCCGACCGTGTCGTGGATACCGGCGCGAGCGGCCACCAGCACTTTGGTGCCGACGCCGTCGGTGGAGAGCACCAAGACCGGACGCTCGTATCCGGAGGGCACGCGGACCATCCCGCCAAACGCGCCGATCTCCCCGAGCGCCAGCGTGGTGCGGGTAGTTTGCACCAGCGCGGCGATGCGGCGTTTCGCTTCGTCGGCGACATCCAGGCGCACGCCAGCGGCCGCGTAGCGGTCCGTCATCCCACCCGCGCCTCGTCTACCTCGAAATGGACCAGATCTTTGAAGGCGCGCACCCGCGCCCGCACGTCGGCGAGGGTGACGTGCTCGAGCCCCTGGATGCCGAATGCTTCCACCGCGAAGGAGCCCATCGCCGCGCCGTAGACCATGGCGCGCCGCAGGTTCGGCGGGGACAGATCATCGGTCGAGGCGAGGTAGGCCATGAAGCCGCCCGCGAACGCGTCGCCCGCGCCGGTGGGATCGAACACCTCCTGCAGCGGATACGCGGGGACCTTGAAGGTCGTGTCGTGATTCACGAGCAGCGCGCCGTGCTCGCCTTGCTTGATGACGGTCATCTTGGGTCCGTGCTCGAGCACCCAGCGCGCCGCACGATAGATGTTCCAGTCGCCGGACAGCTCGCGCGCTTCGGAGTCATTGATCATCAGGATGTCGATGTGCCGCAGGAGCTCGAGCAGCAGATCTCGCTTCGAGTGGATCCAATAGTTCATGGTGTCGCAGGCGACGAGCGCCGGGTTCGTCACCTGATCGAGCACCCCCAGCTGCAGCTCGGGATCGATGTTCCCGAGGAACGCGTAGCGAGCCTGGCGGAACGGTTCCGGCAGCTTCGGCCGGAAGGAGGCGAACACGCCCAGACGTGTCTCGAGCGTCTCCCGGCTGGCCAGGTCGTAGGAGTACTTCGCCTTCCAGCGGAACGACTCGCCGGGCGCCCGCTCCACGCCCGTGAGATCCACGCCGCGCCGCTCCAGGGCCTTGAGGGCGTCGAGCGGGTAGTCGCTGCCCACCACGCCCACCACCAGCACCGGGTGGAGGATGGCCCCGGCGGCACTGAAAAAGACCGCGGAGCCGCCGGGCGCGTCCGCCGTCTGGCCGAAGGGCGTGTATACGGAATCGAGAGCGATCGACCCCACCACGAGCAGGCCCACGTCACATCCGATCCGGGGCGGCGATCCCCAGGAGGTGGAGGCCATTGGCGAGCACTTGGCGCACGGCAGCGGCGAGCACTAGGCGCGCGGCCTCTTCCGGCTCACCCAGCACGCGGTACTTGTGATACCATGCGTGGGCGACGCGCGCCAGCCCTTCCAGATAGCCGGTGATCCGATGTGGCTCGAGTGCGGCCGCCGCCCCGGCGACGAGACCGGGGAAGTCCGCGAGCTCCTTCAGGAGCGCGAGGTCCTCCGGCTCGTCTAGCGCGACCATGTCCACACCATCGGCCGAGATGGTGTCGGGCGTCCGTCCGGCTACGCGAAAGATCCCGCTCATGCGCGCGTGCGCCATCTGCACGTAAAAGACGGGGTTCTCCTCGGTCTGGCTCTTGGCCAGGTCTACGTCGAACACGAGATGCGAGTCGCCCCGGCGCATGAGAAAGAAGTAGCGCACGGCATCGCGGCCGACCTCGTCCACGAGCTCGCGCACCGTCATGTAGCTGCCGGCCCGCTTGGAGACCTTCAGCTCGGTGCCACCCTTCATCACGGTCACCATCTGGTGCAGCACGTACTCCGGGTACCCCGCGGGAATCCCCGATTCCAGCGCCTGCAGGCCGACGCGCACGCGCGTCACGGTGCTGTGGTGGTCCGCGCCTTGCACGTTGATCGCGCGCCGGAAACCGCGCTCCCACTTGTCCACGTGATAGGCGACGTCGGGCAGGAAGTACGTATAGTCACCGCCTTTCTCAGCCCGCTTGCGCATCACCCGATCCTTGTCGTCGCCGAAGTCGGTGGTCTTGAGCCACAGGGCACCGTCCTTCTCGTACGTGTGCCCGGCAGCGACCAGACGGCGCAGCGTGGCCTCCACGCGACTCGTGGTGTAGAGCGAGGACTCCAGGAAGTAGACGTCGAACTGCACCCCGAACGCTTGGAGATCGCGATCCTGCTCCTTGCGCAGCTCCTCCACCGCGAAGCGCCGGACGGCTTCCAGGTCCGCGCCGCCGCGATCGTTCGGGTGCTCCGCCACGTAGCGGGACGCGATGTCCCGGACGTACTCGCCGTGGTACCCGCCCTCCGGGATCTCGGCCGGGCGTCCCGCGAGCTCCTGGATCCGCGCCTGGACGCTGCGCGCGAGGTTCAGGATCTGGGTGCCGCCGTCGTTGTAGTAGAACTCGCGGGTCACGCGCCACCCAGTCCACTCGAGCAGCGCGGCGATCGCGTCGCCGAGGGCAGCCTGGCGGCCGTGCCCGACGTGCAGTGGACCGGTCGGGTTGGCGGAAACGAATTCGACGTTGACGGGCGCGCCCCGCCCCGTGTCGGTCCGCCCATAACGGCCGCCCGCGCCAAGGACCGCGTCGAGCACGCTCGCGAGCTGAGCTTCGGCGAGGAGGAAGTTGATGAAACCGGGCCCGGCCACGTCGATCCGACGCACGACCCCCTGCGGGAACTCGAGCGCGGCCACCAGCCGCTCCGCGACCGGGCGCGGCTTTTCCTTGAGCGGCTTCGCCAGGGTGAGGGCCAGGTTCGTCGCCAGATCGCCGTGGGTGGGATCGCGCGGGCGCTCGAGCTCGATGGCCGACGGGGACACGGACACGCCCAGCCGCGCCGCCGCGTTCGCCAGCGCCGCACGGATCACCTCGTGCGCCGTCACTTGTCGCCGGAGTCTTTTTTCTTCTTGACGGTATGGGCGGGCTTCGCGTCGGCCGCGGATTGCGACTCCGCCGCTGGCTTCGATTCGCTCGCGGGCTTCGCGTCCTCCTTGTGCTCCCGCTTCTCGCCTGCCCGTTTGTAGTCAGTGATGTAGAAGCCCGATCCCTTGAACACGAGCCCCGCGCCGCCCGAAATCTGGCGTTCGGCCAGCTTACCGCAGGTGGGACACTTCACCCGGCGATTGTCGTTCATCGCCGGATAGAACTTCTCGAACACATGTCCGTTGGGACATTTGTACTCGTAGGTCGGCATCGCACAACAACTTAGCCACTCCGGCGGAGCGGGTCAATGCGCTCGGCGCAACACTAGCCACGCGGCCAGCGTGGCGGCTTTCTCGTCGGCGCGCCAGCCCCCTTGAGCCCCCTTCCCGAGCTCCGCGACTGTGCGCCTCAACGCCGCCGCAGGCCGCCGTAAGCGAGCCGCCGCCGTCTGATACAACGACCGCTCGACCAGCGTGTGACAGGGCAGCTTCCCGGCGCGCGCCGCGCGCTCCAGCGCCGTTCGGAACAACTGGCCTTCAAGGGCATGCGCCCGGATGTGATCGTTGGTGATGGTGGTGGGATCGATGACGCTCCCGACGACCAGTGCGACGCCGCGCACCACGCGCCCTTGCCGGCGATACTCGCGCAGCAGCGCGCTGAGGGAGCGGCGTGTGACCCGCTCGACCAGCCGCCGCAGGGACCGCTCCAGTTTGGCGGCGGCGCCGGACCGGGCTCCGAGGACCGCGTGATACGGTTGGCGCGAGGTCGGTACGGCTGGGTCACTCAGGTCGATCGACCGATGGTCGACGACCCGCGGCGCTCGTGCCGGCCCTTCGACGAGCACCACGGACGCCCATCCCGACTTGACCCGGCACCCGAGGGCGGCCGGCCTCAGAAGTCGCGTTTCTTCATTTCGGAGAAGAAGTCGCGCAGCTCGAGATCTTCTTCCCGCTCTGCTGGCAGCGTGTCGTCGTATTGGCGCCGCCGGTTGGGCTTCGCCTTCGCGGCCTTGGCCGCGTTCTTCTTGGCCAGGGCTGCCAGCTTTCGATCATCGCCTTTTGTCATCCACGACTCCTAGGGACGGGCCTCATGAAAAATACATCGAGATACGAAATGCGCGATACGAGATGCGTAAGACCCCACGCATCCCGCATCCCGTATCTCGCATCTCGAATCAGCGCCACTCCCGCGCCACTCGCGCTGTCCGGATGTAGTCGAGCTTAGGGAACGAGCGCGTGAGGTACGCATTGCCCTGTCGCTCGATCTCGTCCTGCGACGGGGCCTCGCCGTACTCACCGTTGAGCGAATCCACGATAGCGAGCCCCTTGATCACCCGACCGATCGGCGCGAAGCCGAGGGCGTCGAGCCGCCGGTTGTCCGCGAGATTGATGAAGAGCTGCGTGGTTCGGGTATTGGGGCCGGCGGTGGCGAACGTGAGCATACCGTGGACGTTGGGGTGACGAACCGGGTCGTCGGGGATGGACCGCGACCAGGGCTGGCGTCGCCGCGGATCGGCCGGCAATCCGAATTGCGCCACGAAGCGCGGAATCACGCGGAAGAAGCGGGCCTCGTCGTAGAATCTCGCGCGGACGAGCTGATACAGGCGATCCACGCCCCGTGGCGCCCAATCGCGATGGACGGCGATGATGACGGCGCCCCGGCTGGTCGTGAGCGCGACCAGGAAGCTGTCCGGCGCCTGCGGCAGGGCGGCTCTCCCGCCGGGCTGCTGGGCGATCGCCGGGGCCGGGGCCGCGAGCCCGGTCGCCAGCGCGAGGGCGCCGAAGCTGCGCATCAAGAAGCGAGCAGCGCGAGCTGGCGGTCGTGCCACCGCGACAGGGTCAGCTGGGAAACGAGGGCGCCGACCAGGGCCGTGAACATGTCCCATTGCGTGTCCCACGGGTCGCCCTGCGTGCCGAGGAAGGCCTCCGCCGACTGGCCGCCGAGCAGAGCGGTCCACCACTCGAACAACTCGTAGCAAGCGCTGAGCGCCAGGCACACCGCGGTGACGAGCGCGAACAACCAGCGTCCGGGGCGGAGCGGCGACGTGCGCAGCAAGACCTCGCGAGCAAAGATCGCCGGCACGAAGCGTTGGGCGAAGTGCCCGAGCCGGTCGTAGTCGTTGCGGGCGAGACCGAGCGCATGTTGGACCCACGTGCCGAGCGGGACGCGGGCGTAGCTGTAGTGTCCGCCCACGATAAGGATCAGCGCGTGAACGGCGAGCAGCGTGTAGAGCAGCGTTGTCAGGGGAAAGCGCCGGTACGTCGCGACGAGAATCGGCGCGCCGAGGATCACCGGAAATACCTCGAGCCACCAGGTGGTGCGATCGTATGGCACCCAGCCCGAGACGACCAAGGCGATCACCACGACGACCAGCAGTCCGACGTGGTAGCTACGTCGCATCGAACCCGGCGTATTCCCCTTGCTGGAAGACGTTCCCCTTGTATTCCTGGTCGACGTGGATGCCGATTTTGGAGGTGTAGTAGCCTCGCACCGTCCACGACTTGAGCTCTCGGAAGAACTGCTCCGCCGGTGTGTTCGGTGCCTTTTCGGCTGCCGCGATCTGGGTGAGGAGCGCGACGCGCTCGTCCGGCGTCGCCTGCAAGAACGGTTTACCAGACCGGTCGTGGGCGAGCGCGTCGACGGCCGCGAGCCCCGAGCGCCACTTGCCCTGCCACTCGGCCTCCAGAGATTCGGCAAGACGGGCATCGATATACGCCGCGACCCCCGCCGCCCGCGCGCCCGGCGACTTCGCGTCGGTGGGGATGATCAGCTCCGTGAGCTCGTCGAGCAGCGCGAATTCGGCGGCCGTGAGAAATCGCGACGCGGGCGCCGCCGCGGCAGCCGCCGCGGACTGTACCGCCGGGACCACGCGCAGCAGCGGAGCCGTGAGCGCCGCCGCGGTCACTTCCAGCATCTCGCGACGCGACACCGCGTCCTGGTTCGTCGCATCCGTCATAGGTTCCCCTTCTTGAATTCGTCGGCGAGGTGCTCACACGAGCGCCACGCCAGCGCCATGATGGTCCACGTCGGATTCTGACACGACGCGCTCACGTGGCTGGAGCCGTCCACGACGAACAGGTTCTTGACGTCGTGCGACTGCTGAAACTGATTCAGCACCGACGCCTTGGGATCGGTCCCCATGCGCGCCGTCCCCAGCTCGTGGATCGACCAACCCTCGGTCAGCATCTCCTTGTTGGTCCCGATCACTTCGATTCCGGCTGCCTCCAACATTTCGCGCCCCGCCACCACCATGTCCTCGCACATCTTCTTCTCGTTGTCGCCGAATTGATAGTGGAAGCGCAGCACTGGAATCCCCCAGGCGTCTTTCTCTTCGGGGTCCAGGTCGACGAAGTTCTCGTAGCGCGCGAGTACCTCGCCGAAGCCCCCCATGCCGATGAACGCCCCGGCGTGATCGCGCACGTCCTTCTTGAATTGGGCTCCGAACCCCGACGCGCCGAAGGCGTTGCCCGGGAAGATGCTGAAGCCGCTGCCTCCTTCGAAGCCGTAGCCACGGACGAAGTCGGGCTGGCGGTCCTTCAGGTTGCGGAACCGTGGGATGTAGAAGCCACCCGGGCGCCCGTCGTCGAGCGTGGGTGGCTTGCCGACCATCTCCTTGACGAGACCGGTGACGCCTGGCCCCATAACGTGCTCGCAGAAGTTGTGCCCAACGTGCCCGCTCGAGTTGCCGATGCCGTTGGGATGCTGGGGCGAGCGAGACAGCAGCATCAGGCGCGCGGATTCGAGCGTCGAGGCGGCCAGGATCACCACCTTGGCTTTGGCCTCGTAGCTCTTTCTCGTCGCGGCGTCGATGAAGGCTACGCCGCGGGCCTTGCCCGTGTTCGTGTCGACCAGGACTTCGTGCGCGATCGAGTTCGGGCGCACCGTCAGATGGCCGGTGTCCATCGCAGGATAAATGAGGCCGGTGGGTGAATCGAACGCCGCATGGATGTCGCACCCGCCCGGTCGGCGGTCGCACGCCCCCCGCCCGAAGCACTTGCTGCGGTAGCGGTTGTGCTTCAAGCCGTCAGTGGTCACGCCGGCGCGGTAGGGCGTCAGGACGCGACCCATCTTCTTCAGGCTTTCCCGCACCTTCACTTCGGCGAACGTCAGCTTGTTGGGGCGCTGGAACAGGCTGTCCGGCAGATGCGGCAGGTTCTCCTTGACCCCCGAGATGCCCAGGTAGCGGTCGACTCTGTCGTAATAGGGCTCGATGTCCGCGTAGGAGATAGGCCAGTCATCGCCGTAGCCGTCGTGCGTCTTGGCCTTGAAATCGTAGTCCGACAGGCGCAGCGCCAGCCGGCCCCAGATGTTGGTCTTGCCCCCGAGCAGGCGCGCGCGGACCCAGGCGTACTTGGTGCCGGTGTAGGGGTGATCCTTCTCGTCCACGAGGATGTTCTTGACGTAGTCCGAGCCCCCCCAACCACCGACGTAGGACATCACGTGTTTGAAGGTGCTGTTCTTCGCGTACGGAGGCGTGCGAATGGTGTATTCGTTGAACGACAGCGCGTGATATCCCGGCGGGGCGTTGCCGCGGCGTGGGTGGTCGTACGGCCATTGCATCGACCGCAACTCTGCGTTGATGGCGGGGATGTCAAACTTCTTGCCGGCCTCGAGCAGCAGCACGTCCATGCCCTGCTCGGTGAGGACGTGGGAGGCCATGCCGCCTGCCGCGCCGGAGCCTACGATCACCGCGTCATAAGTCCGCGACAGGTCGACGTCCTGATCGAGCGGCGGGGCAACCTTGATGAGCGGCATCGCGGACATCCTCCCTTTGTAGTCGGACGGTCGGACGGTCGGACGGTGAAGAACCTAAGCTGCGCTCATTACGGCGCGGCGGCGAGATCCCGAAGGACACTCGCGAGCGCGCGAATCTTGACATCCGCTGCGGCGTCGCCCCCTGCGCGACCGTCCACCCCACCGCTTGGGGCCGCGCCCGACCCCTCAGCGGGCAGCTGGCTCGCCAGCTGGTTCAGGGCGTCGCGCCGCGCCTGCCCCGACAGCCGCTCCGCGCGGGCCAGCCCATCCCGCAGGGCTGCAATCTGTTGGGACGCGAGTCCGTGAGACCGCTCGAGCTGGTCTAAGTAGGCGCGCCCCACCACAAAGCTGGCGGGCCAGACAAGCTTGGGCTGATCCTGTGCGTTGAAGTAATCGAAGTGGATCAGCTTAGCGGCGTCTATCTCGTTTTGTGACAGGAACCCACTCGGCTGCAGCTCGAAGATGTCGAGCCCGCGCGCGATTTCGGAGCTGATGATGTAGCCGTTGTACCAATACGCGGACCACGAGCCCGCACCCAGGAGTTTGGTCGAGTCCATTGGGCCGCGGTCGAAGAAGGCGATTTCTCGTGGATGTGCCGCGTCGGTCCAGTCGAACACCGAGACGCCCCCTTGATACCACCCCTGGGCCATGATGTCGCGCCCGGGGACCGGGATAAGCGTGCCGTTGTGCGCAACACAATTCTCGTTCGGCGTCTGCGGGGCGGGCAGCTTGTAGTAGCTCTGGAACGTCAGCGTGCTGTCGCTCCGGGTGAAGATCGCGTCGGCCCCCCACTCGCGCTTGTCCGTGACGCGGCAGCGGGGCTGCAGTCCCCCGCCCCATTCGTCAGTGAAGAGAATCTTCGTGCCGTCGTTGTCGAACGTGGCCGAATGCCAGAACGAAAAGTTCGAGTCGGCCACCGCCGCGATCCGCTGCGGGTGGGCCACGTCGCGGATGTCGAGCAGAAAGCCGTAGCCCGCGCACGCGCCTCCCGCGAGCCCGATCGCAGGATAGACGGTGATGTCGTGGCACTGGGTCGGCCCGCGATGCAAGTCGGGACGGCCGGCCCGCTGGGCGGCAATGAACCGATCGACGATGTTCTGGAGCGCCGCCCGGAGCGCGGCGCTGTCCGCCGCCGTCGGCGCCCCGCTCCCACCGCGGGCTTTGACAATGCTGTCGAGCCGCGGGCCGATGAATTGCGGCGGCATGACCCGGTCGCGGCCGTTGATCGTGGCGACGAACCCACCCGCCGCACGCGCGTCTGCGACCGCCTTGGCCGCGGCGGCAATGTCTTCCGGCGCCTCGCCGTGCGTCGCCGGCGCCGCCAGGTCCTGGAAGATGCGTGGCGAGCTCACGATGCGGGCCTGCTCGGGGTGCGCCAACGGGACCTGGATGACCTCGATGCGGAACAGCGACGAGTTGGGATCCACCTCTGGCGCCGCGGTCGAGCAGCCGGCGAGCTCGTTGGGCGAGCGCACGGGCGCGGAGCCGGACACGTAGATGTACACGTTCGCGGTGTCGCTCGGCGACGTCACGACGGTATGGGTGTGGGAGCCGCGGCACGTCTGCACGTCGGTGATGTGGCGCGGATTGGCGATATCGGTGATGTCGAAGATCCGGATGCCGCGCAGCCGCTCGTGGCTCACCGTATCGGGGACGCCCTGCGTGCCGCAGTCGGTACGGCCGTTCAGCGCCTCGCCGGACACAAACAGGAGATTGCGGTACACCGAGACGTCGCTCTGCGACCCGGGACACACGAACGCCCGGTGCAACCGGGGATGCTTGGGGTTGGAGACATCCCACACCTGAAGGCCGGAGAAGTTGCCCTGAATGACGTACGGGCCGACGAACGCGAGATCGGAGTTGATGAACTGGAAGTCCCCCGGCGCGCTCCGGTTGATGAATTGCTCGGACGGCGGCGTGGTCGAGACCAGCCGGATGTTCCAGGCGGCCTGTCCTGCGTCGAACCAGCCGGCGCGCAACCCGACGCGGGGATCGGGGTTGGGCGCCGTGGTGGACATATCGAACTTCGTGGTGGCGCACGCCGCGGCCGACTGGATCCCGATCGCGAGCAGGACAGACATGAATCTCACGAGTGACTCTCGGTGAAGGGGGTCAGGGATCAGGGGTCAGGGATCAGGGGTCAGGGATCAGGGATCAGGGACTCGTCGGTCCGGAGCCGAGGGCCGTGAGCATGCGCGTCATGCGCTCGATTTCGGTCGACTGATCGGCGTTCACGTCGGCGGCGAAGCGGAAAATCGGACCTTCCTGCGCCGCCCCCGGGGTGGCGAGCAGCTGCTCGACCATTGTGATCGCACCCTGATGGTGCTGGATCATGAAGGTGAGGAACAGCCGATCGAACTCGCGGCCGCGCGCCGCGTCGAGCTGCGCCATCTGCTCCGGCGTCAGCATGCCGGGCATGAGCGTCGGGTGATCCATGCCCGGCATCACGTGGCCACGCGGGTCGGCGGGCGGCACGAACTCGTGGTGCTCGCGCAGCCAGCGCTGGGCGAACGCGATCTCGTCGCGCTGGGCGACGACGATCCGCTCGCACAGCGCCCGCACGGACGGGCTGGCGTCGTGCGTGGGCGCCCAGCCGGCCATCTCGATCGCCTGCGCGTGGTGGCCGATCATCCCGGCAACGAAGTGCACGTCGGCCGCCGTGTACGAGGCCGGCGCCGGCGCCGGGGCGACAGGGCGACTGCCGCCGGCGGCGCACGCCCAAGTGCCGAGCACCGCGAGCAGCGTTGCCACGTCGGATGAAGGTGGCCGCCTCACGTCCACGATAGTAACCCCAGCCGTTAGAAGTCGGTAGAAGTCGGTGAAGGTCGGTAGAGGTAGCCACTCTTCCGACCTCTTCCGACTTCTACCGCCCTCTACCGCCCTCTACCGACTCGGCGGCCACCCGTAGCCCGTAATAGCCCAGCCAGAGAAACGCGGGCACGTTGGCGAAGATGAGCGGCTCGAGAAAGTACAACCCGGTGGCTGAGCCGATCCCCCGACCCCACGACAGGATCGCGGCGACAAGGCCCAGCCACGCGAGCGCGCCGGGCATCCGGACGGTGTGGTAGTGGACCTCGAGGGCGGCGACGCCCGTCAGACCCGCGAGAAACAGGGGATTGCCCAACCAGCCGTACCCCAGCAGCAGCCGGTTGAACGCGTCGTACAGCAGCGGGACCGACGCCGGCGCGCCGCGCGCGGTGAGGAAATGCATGACCCAGCCGTTGATGAGCGCGACGCCCGTGAAGAACACCATCCCCACGGCCATCGCGCCCCAGCTGAACGCCGCCGGCCAGGGACGCGTCAGGTCGCCGCCGGCCACCAACAACAGCAGGCTGCCGAGTACCGTCAGCACGAACCCGGCGGCAATCGCGATGTGGATCGGGCCCCACCAGGGCGTGTTGGCCAGCACCGACGGGCGCTCCTCGAACCCGCCAGCCGGGACGGGATGAAACACCAGCCCGATCGCGACGAGGATCGCGGCGAGTGCCAGCACATAGCCGCCCGCCTGCGCGGCGGCAGGGTCACGCGCGGTCACGGGCGGTCTATCGGAAGCCTACTGCGCCGGGCGATAGCCACTGTGTCGCCGGATCGAGTCCGGCAGCTCTGCACGGATGTCATCGGCGGTACGCGGCAGGCCGTCGGGTCCGACGGCGAATACATCGTAGCTCTGCTGGTCACTCGCGACCGTGTATTGGTACAAGCGGGGCGGAAAGGAGAAGATCCCACTCGTCTGGTCCGAAATATTCAGGAACCGAAGAGGCACGGCAGGGCCGACGAGCACGAGCAGGTTTGGGGGGTACTGGCCGGTACGGGCGTGGTAATCGTCAATGGCGGCGATCAGCTTCGCGAGGTCCTGACGGGCCGTTCTCGCTTGACCCGAGGCGAGGGCGGTGGCAACAGTCGGATCACGCACACTCTTCAGCACGAGCAGGAATCCACCAGCGAAATTGACGAAGAAGCCGGCCGCCCCGATGGCGGCGGCGAGTCTGGCGCGGGGGCGCCGCGACACCAGGCCCCAGGGGATGGCGGCCGCGGCAAACAGGATTCCGAGCACCGGAATGACCGAGCAGCATGCCACGACGAGAAGCGGCCAGCCGGGCTTCTCCTTTGAGGCGTGCGGCGCGGTCATCGCCCGGTGCCCGGTGCTGGCTGCACCTTCGTCGGATCGATGAGCACGGGCGTGTGGTCTTTCCCGAGCGCCCATTCGGCCAACGTGCCGGTCACTGTCACCCGCTGCCCGGTGAGACGCCGCACGTCGCGCCAGGTTGCGTCCGCCCGGCGTACCTGAACAGTGTCCTGACCTTGAAACGCATCCGTGTTGGAGCCGTTGTAGTCGGCCACCGTGCAAATCGGCGCGTCCAGGATGAGCAAGTCCACGACCTGCGGCCGGTCGCCCCGAGCGATGCTCTGGTAGTTGGGCGGACCGGGGAGCGTCCGCTGGATCAACCGCCCCGTGAGCTCGATCGGGGCCGGCGCATAGTGGTAGCAGGAGTCAGAACCCGACGGGCGCGGCGGGGTCGGCGAGGGAGGCGTCCCCGTCGCGAGCAGCGCCACGAATGGAGCGACCATGCTAAGCACGTTGGTCCCGATACTTCACGTACACGGTTCGACCTGCCGGCATTGCCTTGACCTGTTTCATGCCCAGCTTGGCGGCGATCGAGCGCGCCCCCTCGTTGGCGTCATCGATGCACGCGATGACGCGCTCGAGCTTGGCGGTGCCGAACGCCCAGGCGAGCAACATGTCGCACGCCCGCTTCGCGAAGCCCCGCCGCTGCGCCTCCGAGCGCAGGACGCACAGCAGCTCGAAATCGTTCTCGCCCAGACCCCGCGACGTGACCAACCCCCCGATGCCCAGCGGGACACGGTCCTCGAGGATCGCGAACAGATGGTGATTCTGTCCCTCCTCCTCGTCGGGCAGTGGCAACGCTCCCACGAACTCCCATACGTCGTCCTGCTCCTGCAGCGAACGCAGCAGCTCGGCGTGGGAGTCGTCCAACGGTCGCAGCTCCACGGGGGCTCGGGGGGGGCTCAGCTCACGGCAGGTGGCCGTCGAGGTTCGCCAGCGCGAACGAGTACACGTCGGCGATCTCGGCGATCACGCGGTCCGTGGGTCGGTAGCCGTGACTTCCCGCGGCCTCCACCCGGATCAAGACGGGCCGGGCGCAGCTCTGCGCTGCCTGGAGCGTCGCCGCGAACTTGAAGGAATGGCTCGGCACCACGCGATCGTCGTGGTCGGCGGTCGTGACCAGTGTCGCCGGATAGCAGGTCCCTGGCTTGATGTTGTGCAGCGGCGAGTAGGACAGCAGGTACCGAGCCGCCGTCGAATCGTCGGACGAGCCGAACTCCTCGGCCCACAGCTGGCCGCCGGTGAACTTCTGATAGCGGAGCATGTCCATCACGCCCACGGCGGGTAGCGCCACGCCGAATAGATCCGGTCGTTGGGTCATCGCGGCGCCCACGAGCAGGCCGCCGTTGGAGCCGCCCTGGATGGCGAGCGTGCGCGGTGTGGCGTACCCCTCGCGGATCAGAAACTCGGCCGCCGCGATGAAGTCGTCGAACACGGTCTGCTTCTTCTCATGCATCGCCGCCTGGTGCCACGCCTCGCCGTACTCGCCCCCTCCGCGCAGATTGGCGACCGCGTACACGCCACCCAGCTCAAGCCAGGCCGCGACCGCCGGCGAGAAATGCGGCTGGAGACTGATATCGAACCCACCGTACCCGTACAGCAGAGTCGGATGGGTGCCGTCCCGAGAGAGGCCCTTGCGCGCCATGATGAAGATCGGGATGCGCGTGCCGTCCTTCGAGGGGTAGAAGGTCGCCCGGGTCTCGAACCGCGTCGCATCGAATGGCGTGGTGGCGGGCTCGAACGGCGCTAGCCGGCCGTCACGCAGGTCGTAGCGGTACACCGTCGTCGGCCGGAGATAGGAGGTGAAGCCGAAGAAAAAGTCGCGCCCATCGTTGCGGCCGGACAGCCCCGCCGCGGTGCCCACTTCGGGGAGCGTCACCTCGCCGCGCGGCGCGCCGTGCAGGTCGTACAGTCGCACACGCGTCTGCACGTCCACCAGGTACGCGATGACGAGGCCGTCCCCCACGAGCAACTCCTCGTTCATGACGTCCGGCCCTTGGGCGACGATGGTGCGCCAATGGGTGCGGTCACTGTCCCCTACGGCCGCCGCGACAATTCGGCCACGTGGCGCCTGCCAGTTGGTAAAGAGATACAGCGTATCGCCGACGACACCCAACGGTGCATTGATCGCATCTTCTGCCATCACCACCGGCTTCAGCGATGCAGCGACGTCGGGGCGTCGCGGTTCCTTCAAGTCTGCCACCCACAGGCGGTTGTTGGTCGTGCCGCTGCTCGAGTAGATGAGCAGCCAGCGCCCGTCATCCGACACGCTCCCACCGACGTACGCTGTCGAATCGTCGGGGCGCTCGAAGATCAGGCGCTCAGGTCCGCCCCCGACTTTGTGATACCACACCTGGTGGTGGGTATTGGCGTCACGGAGGTTCGCCCGCTCCGCGGAGCCGCGGTAGCGGGCGTAGTAAAACCCCTTGCTGTCGCGGGTCCAGGAGATGCTCGTGAACTTGACTCGCGGCACGCTGTCGGCGAGGTCGCGCCCCGACCCGAGGTCGCGCAGATGGATGTCCTGGAGGTCCGATCCCCCCGCGGCAGTGGAGTAACCCAGGGTGCGGCTGTCCGGCGACACCGACCACTGCGCGACGGCGATCGACCCGTCGGGCGAAAGGACGTTGGGATCGAGCACGACCGCCGCTGGGCCGCCCGCTCCGGGCTCCTGGTACAGCACCGACTGCTTCTGGAGGCCGGAGTTCTTGCGGAACCAGAGGCGTCCCGCCTCGCGCTGCGGCACCGTCACGCGGGGGTAGTTCCACAACGCGGTGAGCCGCGCGCGGATCGAGTCGCGCCGCGCCAACGTGGCTAGATACCCGAACGTCAGGGCATTCTCCGAGTCCACCCAGGCTTTGGTGGCCGGCGCGTCGAGCTCCTCGAGTGGCCGATAGGGGTCGGCCACTCGGGTGCCGAAGTACGAGTCGACGACGTCGCTCTTGGGAGCGGGCGGATAATGCCATTGCTGGCCGGCAACGGCTCGCGCGGGCGCCAGCAGGACGACGGCGAGGACGAAAGTCCGGTGCATAACCTGGCTCCTCTAGATGCCCGTGGTCGCCTCCGCCCCGCGCGAGAGACGCGCCCACACACGCTCGAACAGACCGGTGAGGAGATCGACCGCCAGCACGAGGACGAATACGAGGAACAGCGCACCGATGACGTTGGTCGCGAGGTGGCCGTCGTACTTCGAGGCGAGCTCGCTCAAGAGCGCATCGTGGGAGAGGCTCTTGTAGTGAGCGAGCGTCGAGGCGTCACTCCCGTTGATCAACCAGCCAAGCGCGAGGGCGACGACGCTCATGGCGAGAGAACGCGCACCCGACAAGTGGATCATGGCGGCCATTGCTCGGCCCCCCCCGTCAGAAGTTCAGCTGACGCAGATATTGACAGTTGGCGCGCGCGGCCGCCAGCTCGTCGGCGGAGCCTTCCTGCTCCACGTAGCACGGCTTTTCGTTGAGCGCGGGCACCGCGGCCAGAAAGCGCTTGAAATCGAAGGTGCCGTGCCCCAGCTCCGTGTCGCTCGAGCGGTCGGGGACGACGTCCTTGAGGTGGAAGCTCCAATAGCGATCGCGATGCTGCTCGAGGTAGCGCATCGGGTCGCCGCCGCCCATCACCATATTCCCGACATCGAGCTGCAGCCGGACCACCGCAGGATCCAAGCGTTGGATGAACACGTCGTACGGCACCGCGCCGTCGATCGGCTTCATGTGGCCCGGCTCGTTGTGGAACGCGAGCCAGATGCCGGCGCGCCGCGCGACGGCACCGGCGGTATTGAAGTGATCGGCCCATTCCCGCCAGTCGTCCAGCGTGCGGGCGGTCTCCCCCAAGTCGGGGACAATGAGATACTCGTGTCCCAACTGCTTCGCGATGTCGAGGCTCCGCTGCCAGCCGACCAGAATGACCACGGGACTGATGTGCGCCGAGGGCGCGCGCAGTCCTTCCTGTTTTAGCGTGGCGGCCACCTGCGCGGGCGTGCGGCCGAAGTTGCCGAATGACCAGAGCAGCTCCACGTCGTCGTACCCGCTGGCGCGGACCGCGGCGAGGGTGCGCTCGGGGTCCCGCGCCATCTCGTGCCGCACCGCGTACAGCTCGAGCCCGATCCGCTCCAGCTGCTTGACCGAGCGGCCGGGCGGGATGGGAACGACCAACCCTCCTGCCGCCGCGGCGCCGATCGTGTGAATGAACGCGCGTCGTTCCATGGTTAGCCTCTCGGTGTCAACGAACGTGGTACCGCGCTCCGTCTTTCGCCACCTCGAACTCCTTGGATTTCCCACGCGGGATGGAGAGCGTGCGCCACTGCGATCCCGCCCAATGCTTCGCCAGATACACGATCTGCCCGATGTGCGCCGCGTAGTGCGTCATTTGACGGTTGATCGCCTCGAGCACCGTGTGCGCCTCGCCGCGCACGCGCACGCTCCTCTCCAGGTGCTCGGGCGTGAGCGCCGTGAGCGTATCCAATAACAGCTTCCAGCCCGCCTCCCACTGCTCCATGAGCCGCTGGCGAGTGTCGCCGGACTCGACGAGAAACTCACCGTCGCGATTCCGATCGGGCTTCTCGCCGTCGGTCGTGAGGAAGTCCGTCCAGCGAGAGCGCATATTGCCGGCGACGTGCTTGAGGATGATCGCGACGCTGTTCGATTCGGAATCGGGCGTCCGGAAGAAGTTGGCGTCTGCGATTTGCGCCATCGCCCGATCGCCCTGAGTCTTGAGCTTCTTGAACTGTTGGCGGGCGTCATCGAGATAGTGCGGGCCGATCATGGTGCCTCCCCCCCCTCCTGTGCTCAGTCTTGAACCGGCTTCTTCCAGAGATCGATCGGCTTCGCGACGCCCTTCGGGCGGAACGGCAGCGCGACCTTGCGCCCCAGCCCGGCGGACGCGTACGCGGCATACAGGACCTCTTGCACCACGCGCCCCGTCTCGCCGTCGGCAATCGGCGTCTCCTGACCGCGCACACAGCGCGCGAAATGCCGCAGCTCCTGGGGGAAGCCGTAATTCCAGTGCTCCTCAAACACCGGGTAGCTCCATCCCCTGGTCATCGCCGCCTTTTCGACGGCGTAGCCGAATCCGGCTTCTGAGTACGTCGGGAGCGCGTTGCCCATCAGCAGGTCGGCGTACGTCTGCCCCTTGGCCCCGAGCACCTCGATGCAGTCATCCATGCCGCCGGGCCGGTTCCAGCTGCTCTCGACCATCCCGACGGCGCCGCCCTCGAATTCGATGATCGTGACCGCTTCGTCGTCGCCCTGGGTGCGCTGCTGGTGCACCTGCGTCGCCATCTGCGCGTACACGCTCCTGACCTTGGGCTTGCCGAGGAACCACCAGCAGAACGCGATCCCGTGGCAGCCGAGGTCCATGACCGCGCCACCTCCCGACTGCTCCACGTCCCAGAACCAATCCGAGTGCGGGCCCGAGTGCTTTTCGCCCTGCTTCACGAAGTGCACCCGGCCGAACGCTCCTTCATCCGCCAGCTGCTTCGCTTTGACGTACTTGGGCGCGAAGAACAACTCCTCCGCATACAGCAGCAGCACGCCCGCCTTGCGACACGCGTCGATCATCGCGTCGGCTTCCTCGAGCGTCAGGCAGAGCGGTTTCTCGCACACCACGTGCTTGCCCGCGTGGGCGGCGTCGACCGTCAGCGGTGCGTGCAGCCGGTTGGGGGTCGTGATCCATACCATCTCGACCTCGGGATCGCGCAACAACTCGCGCGAGTCCGTATAAGCCCGCGCGATCCCGTGGCGCTGCGCGAACGCCGCCGCATGTCCCTTGGTGGGTGAGGCCACAGCGACGACCTCCGCGTCTGCCGGGACGGCTTTCGCGGCGCCCGCGACGCAATCTGCCTGGAAACGTGAGCCAATGATCCCGATGCGCACTCTCGACATGATGCCGCGCAAGATGCGCCCTGCCTGGACAGGGCGCCAGTCGTCGCCGAGTGTTCACGCGTGCCCCCGACCCCGAGCCCCAAGCCCCCAGCCCCTAATCTGGCCCGCGGGTTCGGCTTGCTCCATGCCACCGCCCTCAACATGGCCAACATGGTGGGCGTCGGCCCGTTCATCACGATCCCCCTTCTGATGGCATCGATGGGCGGGCCCCAGGCGCTCCTGGGATGGCTGGTGGGCGCGCTCATCGTGACGTGCGACGGCCAGGTGTGGAGCGAGCTGGGAGCCGCGCTGCCGGGCTCGGGCGGGAGCTATCGCTTCCTCCGCGAAGCGTACGGGCCGGAGCGCTGGGGCCGGCTCATGGCGTTCCTGTTCATCTGGTCGTTCGTCGTGAGCGGGCCGCTCGAGATCGCCTCGGGGATGATCGGCTTCGGCCAGTATGCCGGCTACCTGTTCCCGAGCCTCGCTTCCGGCGGGCACCGCTACGTCGCCGCGGGAGTGGGGCTCGTGGCGGTGCTCCTGCTCGCCCGTCGGATCACGTTTCTGAGCCGCGTGACCGTGACGCTCTGGGTCGGCACCGTCGCCACGATGGCGGCCGTGGGCGCGACCGGGCTCCCCCACTTCGATGCCACGCGCGCATTCTCCTTCCCGCCGGGCGCGTTCGCATTCAACCGCGGCTTCGTGCTGGGACTCGGCAGCGCGGCGCTGATCGCCGTCTACGACTATCTGGGCTATTACGACGTCTGCTACATCGGGGACGAAGTGCGCGATCCCGCGCGCGTGATCCCCCGCTCTATCCTGTACGCGATCCTCGGCTGCTTCGTGGGCTACCTGGCCGTTCATCTGTCGCTCATCGGCGTCGTACCCTGGCGGCAGACGCTGGGCTCGCAGTTCGTCATCTCGGAGTTCATGGAGCGCGTGCAAGGTCGGGGCGCGGCGGTCGTCGTGACGCTGATGATCTTGTGGACTGCCTTCGGATCAGTGTTCGCGCTGCTGCTCGGCTACTCGCGCATCCCCTACGCCGCGGCGGTGGAAGGAGGGTTCTTTTCAGCGTTCGCGCGGCTGCACCCGTCCGGCGCCTTCCCCCATGTGTCGCTATATGTGCTCGGGGCGATCGCCATCGTCGCGTCGCTGTTCCGGCTCGACCAGGTCGTGCCCGCGCTCATCACCACGCGGGTGATCGTGCAGTTCATGGGCCAGGTCGTCGCCATCCCGCTGCTCCGTCGCCGACTCCCGGAGTCGGCGCGTCCGTACCGGATGTGGCTCTATCCGGTTCCGGCTGTGGTCGCGTTCCTGGGCTGGACGTACATTTTCCTGACCTCCGGCTGGGGTAACGTTGGCGTGGGGCTCGTGACATTGCTGGCCGGCGTCGCCGCCTTCTTGCTCTGGGCGCGACTGACGCGAGCGTGGCCGTTTTCGGCCTTGATGCGGGCGTGACAGGCGACGATGCCTTGGTCGAGCGGGTGAGGGCGGCGCCGCCTACTCCGCCCAGTCGTCGAACGGCCGATGGGCGCGTGGCTCGGACCCGAAGCGCAACACGTGCCCATCTGGATCCTCCACGTGAAACTCGAGCGCCCAGGGATAGTTGCGTGGTGGGTGACGAATCTTCGCCCCACGCGCGAGGTACTCCTGGTAGAGCAGCTGCGCGTCCTCGACGCCGATCCATGCCCAGGTACCCGTACACCCCTGGCCGCCACGGCTCAGGTAGATCCCCGCCCGGTCACGATTGACGCTGGTGAAGTCGCGAGAACCCCACTCGGCGTTCCGAAAGCCGAGGACGTCGACGTAGTAGTGGACGCTCGCGTCCATGTCGGTGACACGCAGGATGGGTGACGCGCCCTCGAACCGGGTCCTGGTGCGCTCGCGTGTCATATTGAATCACTGGCTTGCAGGTCCTGCCCGAAGCAGAGCCGGTATCCGTTGCAATCCTCGACATCGAAGTCGCGGCAGCCGTAGGGCTGGTCGCAGATGGTGCGAGCGATCGTGACTGCTTTCGAGGTGAACTCAGCGTACAGGGCGTCCGCGTTCTCGACCCAGACGTAGGCGTCCCATGCTTCCCCCTCCGGATCGGCCAAGCGATTGGGATGCATGACGCCGGTCCTTCCAACCTGGCTGAGCATGATGACGATGCCGCGACGTTTGACCATGCAGAATCCCGGCGGGTCGCCCCAGAAGCGCTCGTAATGGAAGCCGAGCTTATCCCGGTAATAGTTGGCGCTCGCGACCACATCGTCGACGATGAAGTAGGGTGCGACGGGCGCCTCGCTGCGAAAGTCGTTAAGCTCTAGGCGTCTCTAACGTAGAGGTTCGGATGGACGGGACGCTAGAGCCAGGTGTCGTGCTCGTGCGGGGCAGCGCCGCTGGGTTCGCACAAGAGATCAGCGCGGGTCGCCATCGCTGGAAGGCGGACGAGCCCGTTGCCGACGGCGGAACCGATACCGGCCCCACCCCGTACGACCTCATCCTCGCCGCCCTCGGCGCCTGAACGTCCATGACCATCGCGCTGTATGCGCGACGGAAGCAGTGGCCGCTCAGGGAAGTCACGGTGCGGTTGCAGCACTCGCGGATCCACGCCGCCGACTGCGCGGACTGCGACACGAAGACCGGGATGCTCGACCAGATCGAATCGGAGATCACGCTCGGCGGTGCGTTGTCGACCGAGCAGCGCGCGCGGCTCGGCGAAATCGCCGAGCGCTGCCCAGTGCACCGGACCCTGACGTCGGAGATCAAGATTCGGACGACGCTCCGCTGACCTCCGGGCCGACCGCCGCACTCAGGGACTGCGCGCGCAGTCGCAGACCGGACAGCCCTTGTCGAATACCACCCGCCATTTGCCGTCCGCGTCGCGGCGCCAGAGGGAGTTGAAGGTGCCGATCCGGCGACCGGAGGAATCCTGCACCGGCCCCGTGCTGAGTGCCAGCGTGCCGGACTCGAGAACTTCCACCACGTCCGGACTCCAAGAAAACGGAGCCGCCGGGCCCACGAAGAACGGCCGCCAGCGAGACACGACGCCCTGCCTGCCGCGCGAGACGCCCTCGCGATCGAAGAACACGGCATCGAGCGCGACGTAGGTGGTGAACGCCTGGGAGTCACGAGCGGCGAGCGTGTGCGCAAACGCGCTTTCGGCTGCGAACACCTCCCGAGCCAGTGTCTGCCGGCTCGGCGCCTGCGCCGTCGCGACGGTGGGACAGCACGCTAGCGTGAGCAGGAAGATATCGTGGAGGCGCATGATGGGCTCTCGTTCATGTTGACCGTTGGTAGATAGTTGACTATAGTCAAGCAATGCTCGCCGACCAGGTGGCCCAAGTGCGGCGGTTCAACCGCCTCGTGACCCAGCGGGCCGGTGCGCTCGACGACCACTTTATCGGTCGCGACCGCCCCCTCGGCGCCTCGCGGCTGCTGTACGAGATCGGTCCCCATGGCGCGGATCTCCGCGACCTGCGCCAGCGGCTGGGGCTCGATGCCGGCTACGTCAGTCGCCTCGCCAAAACGCTCGCACGCGCGGGTCTCGTGCGGCTCACCCCGGGTCGTGGCGATCAGCGCGTGCGCACCGCGCGCCTCACGGCCGCGGGGCGACGTGAAGTCCGGGAGATGAACATCCGCTCGGACCAGGCGGCCAACGCCCTGCTCCACGCGCTCACCGCCCCGCAGCGCGAGACCCTGGTGGCGGCAATGGGGCAGGTGCATCGGTTGCTGCGCGTAGCGGGGCTGCGGATCGAGCGCATCTCTCCGGCGAGTCCGGCCGCCCGGTGGTGCGTCGCCCAGTACTTCGCGGAGCTCGACCGCCGGTTCGAAGCCGGGTTCGATCCCGCCACCAGCCTGCCCCTCGACGATGGTGACCTCATCCCGCCGCGCGGTGCGTTCCTGATGGCGTCGCTGGATGGAGAACCGGTGGCCTGCGGCGCCGTCAAGGTGATCGGCCCGAGCATGCACACGGGGTACTTGAAGCGGATGTGGGTCGCCGCTACGGTGCGCGGGTTGGGAATCGGGCGGCGCATGCTGCGGGCGCTCGAAGCTAAAGCGCGCGAGCTGGGATGCAGGAAGCTCTGTCTCGAGACGAACAAAGCACTCCAGGAAGCGATCGCCCTTTATCGCAGCGCCGGCTTTCGCAAGGTGCCGTCGTTCAACGACGATCCGTACGCCGACTACTGGTTCGAGAAGCGAGTGGGACGCACGCGTCCCCTTTGATGAACCACGAGATTACCGAGCGCGCTGTTCTGACTTCTGCGCCAGCAGCCGTTCGGCGAAATCGAGGCGCTCGTGCGCCTCGGCCAGCTCCTGCCGCAGCTGTCCCACCTCGGCGTCGAGCGCGTCGAGCTTGGCCTGAACGTCGCTCCCATCGGAGACGCCACTCCCGCCGATGCGCTGGCGCAGCCGATAGGCCCATAACCCGAACGCCACCGCGAGCACCGCGTGAGTCGTAGAATGGACGGGCTCGCTGACGGCGAACCAAACTCCCGCCAGGTTGATGCCGGTCAGCGCGACCGCGATCGGATACCAGATGGAAGCCTTGAAGGTCATGGCTCACTTTCGCCCGCGGCTCCGCATTTCGGCGATGCGTGCCTTGACGAGACGTCTTACGAGCGTGACGGGCGGCGGTTTCGTGAGCGGAAAACGGACCGTGCCCTTCGACGTTTCATATCCCTCGAGCGCCGCCGCGTGAGCCCGTTTGATCGCCCCGGTGATCGGATACAGGCTGCAGTGCCGCTTGAAGGCGGCGTACCACACCAAAGGCCGGCCCCCGAGCTGGAAACCGGGAATTCGGTAGCTGAAGCTCTCGACCGCGCCCGGGGCGGCGGCGCGGATGGTCCGGCGGAGCAACTGGAGCGCGCGCCGTTGTGCCGGCGCCAGGGACGCGAAATAGGCGCGCACCTGCGCCGATGCGGGCTTCATGAGCCCAACACCTCACGTAAGCGAGATAAGAAGGAATCGGGATCCGCCGGACTCATGAGCAAACTGTATCCCGCCGACGTGGGAATGTAGACGGCGCGTGCACGATCGGTGAGGTACAGCAACGCCTTCTCACCGTTCCGCAACCGGAACCAACCTGCCTGATAGCCTGGCAGCGCGGTGCCCATCCGGCGCGACCTCGGCTGCAATCCTTGCTCACGGGCGAGATCAACGCGACGAGCCCCGTCGAGGCGAAGCAGCCCCTTGGGGACGAACCGGCCGTACAGGTCGCCCTGAAGACGCAGCCCGTCGGCTCGGATCTCGAAGCGCGACGCGCGGGCGCCGCGGACGGAGATCACGAGGATCGCGACCCCTCCGAGGAGCAATACGACGACCGGAATGATAAACCAGAGGTAGCGACTCTCGGCTGGGGCTATCGGGAATACGCTCACAGGGACCTCTAACGAGTCGAGTCGGCCGGCTGCCAGAGAAACGAGTCACGCGCGTTATACAAGACGTCACCACTGCCGGCACGCACCGTTACGACCGCGGACAGGACCGCCGCATCCAGCCGGTCCGTCGCGAACCGCGTGAGGAACCTACCGTCGATCGTCACCGTGCCCACCTGCGGATATTCGCAGCGAAGATGTACGGTCGTCGTGCTGATCGTGGCCTCGAGACAGGGCGCCGGATAACCCGTTCCCACGTTTGAGACGAAGGTGACCATTGCATCTGGACGGAGGCTGAAGCCGGTGAAGCGGTAGCCATTCACCGTGAACTCATAGCCCGGAACGTAGTTTCCTGCGGCGTCGGACTGCAGCGGCCGTTTCGGAGCCTCTGCACGCGGTGGTGGCGGCGGCTGTTCCGGTGGCGGAACCGGCGTGAGCCAGATGAGCACGACGATGGCGCCAACCACGACGGCCAACGCGATGAGGACAACGCGACTCGTGCGGGACATGCGCGTGACTCGCGACGACGGCGGCCTGACGGGACGTCTTACACCGGAGGCAGCCGCACCAACCGCCAGGCCCAGACGGACAACGCTGCCGCGCCGACGGTGATCCCGACCCACCACGGGTTGGTGAGGAGTTGCATTCCCTCAACGGCGATTCGCCACACGTGGACGAGCGCGAGAAGTCCAAATACGACGCCGGTGGTGATAATGTAGGCTTTCATGGCGCCTAAGCTGCGGACGACCGGCCTGCCGGCGCAAGAGTCCTGTGCAGGGTGCGTCCGACTCAAGCACTAAGGAACTCCAGCAGATCTCGAACGACAAAGTCAGGTTGCGGATCAGCCGCTCGTCGACCGTGCCCGTCGCGGTCAATCCACACGGTCGCCAGACCAGCCGCGGCCGCACCCCCGATGTCGCAACGCAGGCTGTCACCCACGAAGACCACCTCCGACCGTGGCGTCTTCAGAGCAGCGAGCGCTTGCTCGAACAGCGAGCGTGACGGCTTGATGCTGTGACCGTCCGAGGAAAAGACCGTGGTAGCGAAGAGCGGGAGCACACCAGCCCGGGCGAATTCCTCGAGCCAGGGTCCCTTGCGGGACAGGATGTTGGCGACGACGCCGAGGCGGTGCGTCACGGCCAGGCGCTTGATCGCCGCGGCGTGGCTGTCGGGCACGCGCCCGAGCTCGTGCCGGGCGATGACGCGCTCGAGCAGCTCGAGCTCCGCGTCGGACTGCTCACGCGCGGCAGGAAGGCTGCGGAGATGGTCCGACACGGACGGAAAGGAATCGCAACGAGCCGGATCGTCGTATATGACTTGGAACGTCGCAAAACATTCCGCGACGATGTGCTGGACGGCTTGAGGGGCAAGCCGTCGCCCACCCAGCGCACGGTAGGTGGCGGCGTAGTCCTGTTCGGGGCCGAAGCGGTCTCCGCCGAACAGGAAAGTGCCGTTCATGTCCAGCAGGACGGCGGCGAAGCGGGACAGGATGGTCAATTCGCTTTCAAAACCGCCTCGATAAAGCTCAGGGTCTTGGTTTCGACCCACGCGGTGGAAACGGCCACGATACCGATGGTTCCGAGGCGGTCCCCCGTTCCGGTCGGTGGCCGACCTTTCCATGGAGCGTGCTTGACGTCGCGCTGGGCGACGATCCCGTGGCGGGGGTCGTACCGAAAGATGAGCGCCGAGGCAAGTCCGCTCCGCGGAGTGAATGACAGGGCCACGCTCGGATACGCGTCGTCCCGCTCGATCTGCTCGCGGACAGAGGCGTGGTGCCCCGCGTTCTTGAGCTCGACCGCGACCTTGTCGAGGACGGGGCGCACCACGGACCGCAGCCGCTCCCCGCACATCCGCCGATCCGCCTCATCCTGAGGCGTCTTGTCCACCGGATGGGCCTTCGTCGCGCGCTCGGCGTGAGCCTGAAGCAGCGCGCGCAGCTTCGCGTTGAGCTCTTCGGTCATAGCGGCTCCTCGGTCAGCGCGCCACGGCGTACAGGAAGCGCGCGTAGCCGATCTCGGCGGCGTTCTTCGTCAGCTCGACATTGACCCAGGCGATGACGTCACCGAACGGCCGATCCTGGAACGGCCATCGAGTTCGCGCGGTCGATCGCAGGTCGCCGGCGGTGACCCGCTCGAGTGCCGGTCGCCACTCCTCCTGTAACCGCCCGAGCCACCTCCGAACGCCGTCAGCGGTGCCAGGCCACGCGACGTTCTCGCGCAACAAAGACCCCTTGGCAAATGAATGGTCGAGCACCATGGACCACCAGTACCCGACGTGCCACGTCAGCCACGCGATGCTGGGCGGGCCGATCTCGTAACCCTCGCGCTCCGGCCAGTCGGCACGCCACTCTCCATCGGGGGCGTGATGCACGTGCAAACCCCGTTGAGCAGGACGCCACAAGCACTCCTCGGTCGTGAGGGAATCGACGTGCACCCTGGTGAGCTTCCACGCCGTGTCGAACTGCCGGATCAGGTAACCGGGGGCGTCGTCAGCCGGACTCATGCGGGCGCCGCGACCACCCTTCGTAGATCTTCCCGCCGAGCCAACATTGCGGCACCGCCAAGACGACGAGGGCAATCGGGTACCACCGAGGCCCCAGTCCCTTGTTCCAGGTCGCCACCACCCCTACCAGCCCTGCGACCACGCCGACATATCCCAGAATCAAGGCATGCCTGAGCGGCCTGTCCGGCGCGAGCCGGGCCGTGAGCCACGCCGCGGCGACGCTGATCACGATGCGGTAGGAAGTGGCGAGCAGCGCGAGTGAGTCGTTGATCGGCTCGTTGATCGGCGGGAAGACGTGAATGCCGTGCAGCACGATGTCGACTAGCGTCGTCACGACGACGGCGAAGACGAGGCCCGCGACCACCGCCCAGATTGACCGCTTGTTCATAGACTCGTCGGCCGGTATTGATGTTTTTCCCATCGCCACACTAATCCGTCCTCCGGGTCGATCACCTCGCCGATGTATCGGAAGCCACACTTCGTCAGGACTCGTGTGGAAGCGTTTGGCTCGGGGAGGGTGTGGGCGCGAACCACCCCAGCGCCAGAGTCAAAAGCGTAGGTCGCCAGCACCTCCGCCGCTTCGGTCGCGTATCCCTTCCCCTGATGCTCGGGGTGGATCCCGTAGGCGATCTCCACGACGCCGTCCGCTGCCGGAGGCCCCTTGAAGCCACACGTCCCGACCGCGACGCCGGTCCCGCGCTGCACAATCGAGAAACCGTATGTCCAGGGATCAGCCCCAGTGGAGGCGTGCACCCGTGCCAGCCAGTCGGGTGACACGTGGGCCCTGTCCGCAGGACTCATCGCCTCGACCATGGCGATGGCTTCCTCCCGCGTCACGGGAATCAAATCCAGGCAGTTCGTCTGCAGACGCGCCGGCATGCGCTTAAGCTGCGAACTATGGGAGCGGCAGACAAGACCGAGCGTCGCCGCCGTGGAGTATTTGGAGTATGATGCGCGCCATGAAAAAAGCCATCGGCAACAACATGATCCCCAAAACATGGGGATTCGAGAAGGGCCTGGAGCTCGTCAAGCGGGCCGGGTTCGACGGCATCGAGCTCTGGTTGGGCGACGTTCCGTGGTTTCAGATGACCACCACGGATCGGGAAGCGCGGGAGCTGCGGCGGAAGATCGAAGACGCGGGCCTGGTCGTCTCCAACGTGTCGACCGGACTGCACTGGGCCTCGCCGCTCTCATCACGCGACCCCAAGGTCCGCGCCCTGGCCGTGCGCATCGTGGAGCGGGAAATCGAGACCGCCGTGCTGCTCGGAACCGACGCGATCCTGCTGGTGGCGGGCCTCGTGACCGAGGAAGTCCCTTACAACGAGGTATACCAGCGCTGCCTCGAGGCCCTCAGGCCGCTCGGCCAGCAAGCGGCACGAGTCGGGGTCAAGATCGGGTGCGAGAACTGCAACGCCGAGCACCGGTTTCTCATCAGTCCGCGTGAGTTTTGGCAGTTTCTGAACGACGTGAACAGCCCCGCGGTGGGGATTCACCTCGATGTCGGCAACATTCACGACACGGGATTTGCGGAACAATGGATCGAGATCCACGGGCCCAGGATCACGCGCATCCACGTGAAGGACGTGATGAAGAAGCGCGGCCGCTGCGGCGACCAGAGCGTGTATACGAACCTGTTTCTCGGCGACAATAACTGGGCCGCCATTCGCGCCGCGCTGACCAAGGTGGGGTACGATGGCTGGCTGGTGGCGGAAATGGAGGCGCGCTATCGCTATGCGCCCGACCAGCAGTTTTACGACACGGCTCACGCGATGGACCGCCTGATTGCAGGAACGCTCTGAGATGGGCATCTCGCGGAGGCAGTTTTTGAGCTGCGCCGCCGGCGCGATGGCCATCGGGCTGCCGTTCGATCTGACGCGCCCGGTGGAGACGCGTCGCACCTGCCTCCTGGACTTGAGGGAGCAGTGCGGGCTGCGCGAGTCGGTTGCGGGTTACGCGTCGGTGCTCGCAAGCCTGAGCAGTGCACCCCACCGCGGGGCGTTGATCGTCCCTGCGGCACTGGCGATTCCGCCCGCGGCGGTTCGCATGATCGTGGCGTGGCTCCAGGCAGGAGCGACCGCAATCCTCGAGTCAGGCGCAGGCTTCGCGGCCGAGTCGACTTTTCGAGTTCATCAAGGAACGCTGCGCGCCTCCCTGCAGATCCGCGTCGAGCCGCCAGTGGCGCTGTGGGCATCCTCCCGAAGCGCACCGTATGTCGACTACACGTGGCCCTATCCTACGAAGCTCCGCGACTTCAGCCGGGTGGTGCCTCTCGGGCCCCAGGCTGGAGAGATCATCGCGTCGGTGGACGGCCTGCCGGTGGCGCTGCGACGTCGGAACGGCCTTGGGGGGGGAACGTTGATCTTTATCGGATCACCGGTAGGGCCGGCAATCTGGGCGGGGGATGCGGAGGCGCGACGCTGGCTGTTCGACGTCGTGACTAGCCTATCTAACGAATCTGCACGGCCGGGCTGAGCGTCGAAACCTGGCTACGGTCGCGTCGAGGATCTTCACCGACCGCTCCGCCGACGGGGCTTGGTACGCTTAACCATTTTCCTGCGTGGTCGCACCGGCGGCAGCGCTCCCACATGGCGCCAGGCTTCCGTAACGACGTCCGTCAGGAGCGGGGCCGGAACTTCAGCGAGGCGAATGAGAACCGCCGGATAGTCCTTGTAATGGTCGGTGAAGAAGAACGCCCGTCGGTCGAGCTCCATGAGCACATCGCGCTCACCGATCGACGCCAATTGCAGCACGAGCACGGTGTCCTCGTCGCGGAAGCGAGCGAGAAACCGACCATTCAGAAGAAAGGAGGGCAGGCCATACGATCGGCCCTCCGTTACGCCCGGAAGGCGTTGCACGAGCGCGCGGGTCTGGGCGACGCTCACGCCTTTCAAGAGAGCTTCGACTTCAAATGATCCGACAGCCGCAGGCTCAGGGCGACGAGGGTCAACGTCGGATTCGCGGCGCCACCGGTCGGGTATACCGACGCGCCGGCGACGTGCAGGTTGTCGAGCCCATGCACCTGGCAGTTGGCGTCGACGACGCCAGAGCGGGGATCGCCGTGCATCCGCGTCGTACCCATGTGATGCCAGCCACCGCTGATGTTGCTGGGCCACGGCGCCTCGTCTTGTCGCACCCAATCGAGCAGCTGAACGCGGCCCGCCCCGCTCCGCCCCAACTCGCGGGCCATGACCTCGTACATCACCCGGAATGAGCGCCGCTCCAGCTCCGTCAAGCGCCAGTCCAGCTTGACGCGGGGCATGCCGA
This sequence comes from Gemmatimonadales bacterium, assembly GCA_035538515.1. Taxonomy (GTDB): domain Bacteria; phylum Gemmatimonadota; class Gemmatimonadetes; order Gemmatimonadales; family GWC2-71-9; genus AG41. The sequence continues at coordinate 44,992 of DATLKF010000007.1, read as the reverse complement.
GCGCGTCCCGCTCCGCGCTGAGGGTGACGCGTGAATCCGGATTGGGCGACTGCTCCACCCGCGTCATCAAATGAAAGAAGCGCGAGGTCTCGGGCGACGGCCCCTCCGACGACCCGCTCGTGTCCTCGCTTTCTTCCTTCCTGAACTCGGCCACGAGCTTCGGAGTGAACTGCTCGAACGTGCTCTTGGCCACCTCGTCGAGCGCACCCGGCTCCAGCGAGACCGTGCCGTTAAGAATGCGCTGCTCGCGCTGCACCGCCGCGGTCAGCGCCATCTCGCCGCGCACTCTCGTCTTGCCGAACTCGAGCGCGTACATCTTCATGTACTGGGAATGCGAGGCCGCCAGGGCGAAATGGCCACCGGGCATTTCGATGTGTTCCATGAAGAACCGCCCGACGAGATCGTGTGCGTTGCCGAGCCCCCCGAGCCTCCCCCCCGTTGCCCGCCGGTTCGAGGCGAGCAACAGGCGGGCATTTTGAATGCTGCAACAAGCCAGCACGTAGTGCCGCGCCCGCACGCGATGTTCCTTCCCGTCGAGCGTCCGCACGCGCAGGCCGTCCACGGCGCTCACCGGCTCATTCGCTTCCAGCTCGCACACGTTGGCGTGCGTGTACAGGTGCACGTTGCGCGCGCCGACGATCGCGTCGCGATAGCGCTTACCAAACCGCGTGGGCGGGCTGAACTGAAACATCTTGGTCCACATCACCCGCGGATCGAGCGGCAACGGGGTCAGCGCGGCATCACGCTTGCGCCAGGCATCAGCGGCGTACTCGTACGGCCCCAGCTCGAGCAGCGGCTGCGCGCGGGCGTAGAACGGATCCAGATCCTCACGGCGAAGGGGCCAGCCGCTGCTCGGCACCCACTCCCGTTTCTCGAAATCGATCGGGTCCAGCGTGGCGCAAAAGCCCGCCCAGTGGCCGGTGGTGCCACCGAAGTAATGCAGCCGCGCCGCGTGCAGCGGAAAATACGGCAGGCCGACGATCGCGCCGCGGTAAAGATCTTGCATCGCCGGCTCGTACTCGAGGCCGCCGCCCTCGAGCAACAGCACCTTGTGGCGCGACCCGATCCACTCCAGGGCGACGGTGATGCCCGCGGCGCCGGCGCCCACGATGCACAGATCGCCCTCGAGCAGGCTGCCGTCCGGCAGGGTGCGCGCGTCGATATGCATAGACGCGTGGGGCGTGTCAGGCGTTCACAAGGGAAAAGAGAGCGCACTGGCGCGCTTCGGTCACCGAGAGCACCCATCCGTGCACCAGGACTGTCCGTCCCGCCACGAAGTCTTCCCGAACCAGGCTGGCGACAGCCGCGTGTGGCACCCTAAGTGCCTGCAGAGGATCTTCAGCGGGCGCCATCTCGCGATACCGTAGGCCGATCGCACGCACCCACTCGGGCCCAAGGACTGCGAGCAGATCCGGCTGCGCAGGCGCACCCAGGTCGTACGATGCAGCCGTAACCCCGCCGCTGACCGCCATCAGTAGAAGGAACTCCCGCCGATTGATAGTCATGGAAGAGTGAGGCGCGCCGTGTGCCCCTTGCGCGCCGTGCTGCTGAACGCGGCCACGCTGATCGTCCGGCTCCCCTGCATCTGGATCGGACCGCTGACAACCGGGCTGCGCGTAGTGGGTTCGCTGCCGTCGGTCGTGTAGCGCAGCGTGAATCCGGGCAGCTCCACGCTACAACGCACCACCCGGCCGTCCGCCAAAAGACCGGGGGTCGGGATACGATAGTTGAGGTCCGGTACCTCTCGATCGAGCTTGGGTAGCTCGCGCTTGCCCAGCACATTGACGAAGCGCGACCAGGCGTCGCGATAGAGCGCGTCTGTCCGTGCTGGGTCGCGCTCGGTAGCCCAGTCGGGAGCGGGCGCCCACGCTCGCTCGGCGAGGGCAAACAGGCGCGGCACGATCATGTATTCGAGTCGGCCCTCGCCCCCCAACGTCTCGGCCCACAGGTTGCCCTGAATCCCGACGATATTGGCGCGCCCGTACTCAGTGAGCCGCTCCTTGCCGGCGAACACGGCCGGATCGAGCGGATTGCCACGACGGTCGAACCGCACGTTGCGGTAGTAATCGAACGGAATGAACTCGAACGGCTTGCGCAGGTCGACGTAACCGCCCCAATCGAGCCCTCGCTCTTCCGGGTTCTGGTTCCACGCGAGATCGAAGTAGAGGTTGCTCACGGGACTGAGCACGACCTGATACCCGCCATTCGCGAGCCGATACGCCAGATCCTCCGCGCCCCAGCCGGGGACATTGTTCCACACGTAGGCGCGCCAGCCACGCTCGGCGAAGCGCGGATTGGGAATATTGGTCGGCTGCCCATCGCGGCGCGTCTTGCGGACGGCGATCTCCTCCCATCCCGCGAGCGGGAGATCGTGCGCCTTGAGGATCTGCTCGATCCGGCCGTAGAACACGAACCAGAGATCGTCGACGCTCGTCAGGCCGTGCGCCTGCAGGTACGTTTGCGCCGCAGGCGAGCCCTGCCACACGCCCGCCGGGACCTCATCTCCCCCCATGTGGATATGGCGCAGGGGCACCCCCGCGTCGTGGTGCATCGCTACGAGATCGGACACCACGCGCTCGATGAACGCGTAGGTCGTTTCCAGCGTCGGATTCATCACGTTGTCGTGGTAGCCCTGTGGCCCGCTGTACACCGAGCGGTCGTCGGGGTCGCTCAGCACGTACTGCCGATCGCCGGTCGTGCGAAGCCTCGCCTCCATCGCTTTGATCGCGGCGCGCGCGTGGCCGGGCATCTCGATCTCGGGGATCACCTCGATATGCCGCGCCGCGGCATAGCGCAGGATCTCCATGTAGTCGGCGCGCGAGAAGAACCCGCTGCCCCACGGCCGGTCTACCTCGGGGCCGGATCCGAACGCACTTGGCAGAAACTGCTTCGAATCGACGGGGTAGCCGCGCCGGGCACCCACCGTGGTCAGCTCGGGGATGCTCGGAATCTCGAGCCGCCAGCCCTCGTCGTCGGTGAGATGGAGGTGGAAGACGTTGAGCTTGTAGCGCGCGAGGAGATCGAGGGTCCGCAGCACACTCGACTTCGGCTGGAAGTTGCGGGCGACGTCGAGCAGGAACCCTCGGTAGGAAAAGCGCGGAGCGTCCACCACGCGGATCGTCGGTACCGCCAGTCCGCCGCGCGAAGGCAGCGGCGGCAACAGGGTGCGCAATGATTGAAGACCGTAAAACACGCCCGCGGGCGACGCGCCCGTGACGCGGATTCCTTGAGTGGGATCGACGACCAGCTCGTACGCTTCGAACGAATTCTGGCCTTCGATGTGCCCGGTCGCGAGTCGCAGCACTGCGGAGCCGCTGCGATTACGCCCCGTGCCGACGTAGGGCCGCAGGTAGTCCGCCGCGAATGCCGCCTCGCTGCGCAGGGAGTCGGGTGCCTCGATCGCGGGCATCCCCGTGAGTCGTAATTCTCCCGCCCCACGCTTCACCTGCGCCGGCGTCGGAAACACCAGCGGCAGCTCATCCGCGGGGATGTCGCGGGACACTGAGTCGAGTGCGAACTGAGCCTGCGGCGTCACCACGCGCGGATCGTGTCCCGCCCCTTGTGGTGGACGCTCGAAGGGAGCGGCCATGAAATCGGTCAGGGGGTGTCCCGTGTTGGTGCCGTCGTCGAAGACGATGTACGGACCGCCGGGGACGAAGCTGCGGTTGACGACCTGGTCGGTCACGTACTCGATCCGAATGCTCGCCCCGGGAGCGAGTCCTGCGAAACCCGTCCGGGGGACGAGGCGATGCAGGTCCCCGATCACATCCTCGATCGCGAACCCGCCGCCCACGCTTCCCGGCTGCGCCCACTGGAGCGAGCTGAAATAGATCGCCCATCCGCTCGCGGCCAGCGGCTTCGCGTCACGGTTGGTGAGCGTGAAGGCCGCCCGTGAGAACGCCTGATCGTTGGTGACCGAGTCCGCCACAAGCTCCCATCGCAGTTGCAGAGCCGCCTGGGCGGCGGTGGACCTGCCCGGGAAGGCCAGCAGGAGGGCGGACACCGCAGCAAGAAGTGTGTTTCGCATGAGGGACGTTAGACCCGGTCGTGCGGTAGTGTCCAGGGTGGGCTACTTTGGCTGCGCCAATGGAGAGGACGCTGACATGCAGGTAGGAATGATCGGCTTCGCCGCCAAACTCCTCTCGGCGCTCCGCTTCGAGTTCGGTGGCCACGAAGAGAACCCCTGAGCGGTTCTGTGTGATGGGAGTCTCCGGCGCCGGCAAGACCGTAGTCGGCACACGCCTGGCCGCGGCACTCGGCGTGCGGTTCCTCGAAGGCGACGATCTCCATCCAGCGCACAACGTACAGAAGATGGCTCAGGGCGTTCCGCTCACCGACGAGGATCGCCACGGCTGGCTCGAGGCGGTCGCCACGCGCATCGCCGCCGCCCGGCGACGCCGCACCGGCCTCGTCGTCGCGTGCTCCGCCCTCAAACGCGCCTACCGTGACATCCTGCGCGGCGTCCCGCCAGACGGTGAGGTGCGGTTCGTGCACCTGACAGGTGATCGCGCGCTCATCGCACGGCGCCTGGCGCAACGTGTCGGGCACTTCATGCCCGCGGCACTCTTGGACAGCCAGCTCGCCACGCTCGAGGGTCCCGCTCCCGAAGAGCATGCGTGGACGTTCGACGTGGCCGACACGCCAGAATCGATCGTGGCGCAGATCGTGAAGCGACTCAACGCATGACTCCGCTCTACGCTCTGGTCGCAGTCGTCGTACTGATCCTGCTGATCGCACGCTTCAAGGTCCATCCCTTCGTCGCCCTCGTCGTGGTCTCGCTCGGTATGGGCGCCGCGGCCGGCATGTCGCCCACGACCCTAGTGAAGGCCTTTCAGGATGGCGTCGGCGCCACGTTAGGCTCGATCGCTGTCGTGGTGGGATTGGGCACGATGCTGGGGAAGATGATGGCCGAGTCGGGCGGGGCCGCGCGCATCGCGACGACACTCATCCGACGGTTCGGCGAGCGACGCGTGCACTGGGCGATCATGGTGGTCGCCTTCATCGTAGGGATTCCGGTCTTCTTTCAGGTCGGCTTTGTCCTCCTGATCCCACTCGTCTTCACGATCGCGCGGGAAACGCGCACGTCGCTCGTCAAGGTCGGCATTCCGTTGGTGGCCGGACTGTCTGTGGTGCACGGGATGGTGCCACCCCATCCCGCCGCCATGCTCGCCGTCACGACTCTTGGCGCGGACCTGGGGCGCACGATCTTCTACGCCATCCTGGTAGGCCTGCCGACGGCGGCGCTCGCTGGCCCGATCTTCGCCGTCTGGATCGCGCCCCGCATCAAACTCCCGGAAGGCAATCCAATGGCGGCGCAACTGGAAGGAAGCGCGGCGCTGAGCAACCCCTCGGCGCTGCCGAGCTTTGGGTTGTCGCTCTTCACGATTCTCGTTCCCGTGTTGCTGATGCTCGGCGCCAGCGCGGCGGACGTGACGCTAGCCGTAGGCAGCGCGTTTCGCTCCGCACTCGACTTCCTGGGCAGTCCGATCGTTGCGCTGCTCCTCACCCTGCTGTTCTCACTCTGGTTCCTCGGCGTGGCTCGCGGGATGACGGGAGGCGGCATTCTCTCCATGATGAACGACTGCCTGGCGCCCACTGCCGCCATTCTCCTCGTGATCGGGGCCGGCGGTGGGTTCAACCGTGTGCTCATCGAGAGCGGCGTCGGCAGGGCGATCGCCGATGTCGCGATCAAGGCGCGGGTTTCGCCATTGCTGCTCGCCTGGACTGTGGCGACCCTCGTTCGGATCGCGACGGGCTCAGCGACCGTGGCTATGACGACGGCGGCGGGCATCGTGGCGCCGATTGCCGCGGCGACGCATGCTCGTGCCGAGCTGCTCGTGCTGGCAACGGGGGCGGGCGCCTTGATGCTCTCGCACGTGAACGACTCCGGCTTCTGGCTGATCAAAGAGTACTTCAACATGACGGTGCCGCAGACGCTCGCCACCTGGACCACGGCCGAAACGATCATCGGAGTGACGGGACTGCTGCTGACGCTGGCGCTGAGCGCGGTGATCTAAAGGAGATCTACGACATGTCAATCGAACGATGGCTCGGATGCTGCGTCGCCGTATCCGTCCTGGCCGCTGTGATGCATCAGGCTGGCGACCAAGGAGGATGGATCGACGTCACCGCGACCCTTGATTCCGCGACCACACCGGTGTATGCGGGCGACGCGCCCATGCGATTCGACTTTCTCAAGGACATGCGGCGCGGCGACGCGCTCACGCTGTCGGTCTTCTCGTTGGGCGCGCACAGCGGGACCCACGTTGATGCGCCGATGCACTTCGTGATCGACGGAGCACCGGTGGATCGGATCAGTCTCGCTGCGCTCATTGGGCCCGCGCGCGTCGTGCAGATCCCCGACAGCGTGCAGGCGATTGACGCCGTCGAGCTCACGCGGCACGAGTGGCGAGGCGTGCCGCGCGTGCTGTTCCGCACTCGGAGTACCACGCGCCGCTGGATGAGCTCCGCCGTGTTTCACAAGGACTTCGCCTACATCGCCCCCGACGCCGCGCAGCTCCTGGCAGACGCGGGCGTCAAGCTCGTAGGCATCGATTACATCTCCGCCGAGCAGTTCGGCGCCCCCGCGCCGCGCACGCATCGCATCCTGCTCGGCCGGGGCATCCCGATCGTCGAAGGGCTGGACCTGAGCGACGCCCCGGCGGGCGACTACGACCTGATCGTTCTGCCCATGAAGGTACGCGGGCACGAGGGGGCGCCCGCGCGAGCGATTCTGCGCCGCCAGTCATGAAGCTGCGGCATCCTCACGCCCTCATCCAATTATCGATGCTGCCACCCGGCGCCCCGCGTAGATACCGACGCCGGTCCCGACCATGCTGACAAAGAACGCGGTCATGACACCGATCCGCGCTCCCAGCCACCAGCCGATGGCGCCTCCGACGCTCGCTCCAACCAAGGTGAGAAGCTTCGACATCAGCTCACCCTCTCCCTTCGCGCTTGGGCTATTCGACGCGACGCCATACCTCCTCGAGCTTCACGTCGCCGACTTTTGCTCCATTCTGCAGTACTGGAACGCTTCCCTTCTGGTAGAGCCGATCACCCTCGGTACGGCACGTGAAAGCAAGGTCCATTCCGACGTACGCGGGATCCGGGTAGAAGTCGGGTCTCTCGGTGTAGGTTGTTCCCCGCAGCGTGTACGTCCCGCTGCCGGCGGCCATGCTCTGCAGGAACGCCAAGCTGTCGGCCGTCGTCCTCAGAGGCTTGATGGCACTGTCGTCTCGGGTGACAAAGGCAAAATGAGTCTTGGTGATGACCTTGCGGGAGTGAAGCGTCGCCGGGTACGGCACGGTGTCCGTCTTGCCCGAGACCAGCTCCCAGACCCCGACCGGCTGACAGCTCGCCTGCGCGTCCGCAATCCGCGGAAGGAATAATAGGGCAACTGCGACGGCCACCCGCATGAACCCTCCTTGCTGCGAGATAGGAAGCTGCAGGCGCAATCTCAGCGGCCACAAGAGTCGCTCTCTGGACGGTTCAGTCCCTCAGTTGTACCTTGGCGCCGGGATGATCCCACTGCTGATCATCGCGGCAGCCACCCTGGTCGGAATCGCCGGCCTCGCCGGCCTCCTCCGTCTGATCCCCCGACTCGGCGCCGCCGGAACCGCAACTGCCGCATGGCTGTGCCGCACCCCGGGGCTGGACCTCGTCGTCTCTTCCTTTACCTGGATTCCTCCCACCGTTTTGGGAATCGTCTTCGGCTGGCGCGGTGTGGTAGGATCGATCATCGGGCAGGTGCTGGGGATGCTGGTCTGGATGTTCGGCCACGAGCTAGCGAACCGCATCTACGTGAAAGGCCCGAGAATCGTCACCTTCTTGAACCGCACCGTCGGACGCGTCAACAATCACGTCGCCCTCTGGGCGACCGCGCTCGCCCTCCCCGTGTTTCTCTTCATCCGCGTCGCGGAGCTGTGCATCTACCCGACCCTCACGCCGCTCGTCGGCCTCCCACGCTACCGCCAGGCGGACTGGATAAATGTCAGCCGTCAGAAGTTCGCCGGCCTTGTAGGACACGACTTGATCTGGTGCCTGTACTGCGACTGGATGACCGGCGTGTACGCCCTCGGCGCGGAGATGCTGCGCAACGTCGAGAGTTTCTGGTGTCCGATCCGCTTCGCCAGCGGGAAGAAATGCGACAATTGCAAGCTCGACTTCCCGGACATCGACGGCGGATGGGTCGAGCCGGAAGGGACGATGGGCGAGGTCGTGGCGACCTTGGAGAAGATGTACGGGGCTCGGGTGACCGCCCGCCTGCCGCGGGACCAACGTAACCCCTGGTTCGGGCACCCGGTGCGTATGACGGTAGAGGAAGAGGCGGGCTCCAGCAAGCGAGCACTGTAGGCGATCTTTACGAAGCGGGACGCGTCAAATACTCTTGCAGCGCGGACGCATTGTTGAGGCGCTCCTCCTTGGAGCCGTACAGCAGAGTAACCGTCCCCTTGCCGAGATGTCGGCGCAGCTCGGCGAGCCCGGCAGGGTTGGCATCGAGCTCCGCGAAGTAGCGCCGCCGAAACTCCTGCCACTTCGCAGCCTCATGGCCGTACCAGCGACGGAGCTCCGTGGAGGGCGCGATCGTCTTGGCCCAGTAATCGACTCGGGCTCGGGCCTTGGAGAGGCCGCGTGGCCAGAGGCGATCGACCAGGATGCGCACACCGTCCGCCGGATCCGGCGGATCGTAGACGCGTTTCGTTCGGACTCGCATCCGCCATCATTGCATGCTGGTTTGTCGCATCGCGACCGCGCGCCACCGTCCATCTCGGCGCACGAACACTCGCATATACCTGATCTTCCCACTGAATGGAAAGCCACGAAAACTGCCGGTGTTCTCCGCAATTCCTTGCAGGACTGCGACATCACCATAGATCCGAACCGACAGACTGTCGTAATGCACCGACGTCAATTTGAGCACACCAGTCGCGATTTCCCGCAAGTTGTCGGCCTTGGTCCGCACGGTGCCGAGCCGCGAGATCTCAACGAAGTCATCGGCCACCAGCCTAGCGAGCGCGGTGGTGTCTGCGTGCAGGAGAGCTTGAGCTCGCTGCGACTCGAACGCGCGCACAGAGTCCTCGAGCGCACCCTGCCCTTGCGCCTCGAGCGTCGCCACGCAACAGAGGAGAACGGCAAGGGAGAGGCACCGCCCGCCTAGATGTACAATGGTTCGCACCATTCAAGATACGCCCTTCGTCGCAAACACCCACCGCCCCAACGATCGCTGGGCGCCGGCCGCGCTCAGCCGACCAGCCTGGCGCGTCACCGCCGGCGGAACCCAGCGCGGGAATGAGACCACGTGAAGCCGGTGCTGCCCGCGCGGCGTGTGCACTTCGTGGAGCGCCGCCAGCCTGCGACGGCCGAGGACGCGCGCCAAGCGCACGAGAGCCGGCCACAGGCGGCGATGGACAAAGGTGACTTTGCCACCGACGAGTCGACACACCAGCACGTCCGGCGAGTCACGCAGGGCCCGTGTCAGCCAGAAGATTTGCTTTCCCTTCGCGTGGCCCCACCAGCTGCCCCGTATTGGACCTCCCACGACAGCCTCGGCCAAGCTCGGTACCGGCCCCCGGGCACTCTCGAGCACGATTCCATGTCGCCGCACAAAGGCGAGGGCGCCACGACGGGTCATGCAGGCCTGTGCACGCGATAGCGGCTCTGGACCACGCCATCGTCGAAGCGTTCGGTGGAAAGTAATTCCAACGGTACGTGGCGGTGGCGCCGGGCCAGCAGCGGGATGCCCTCTCCAATGAACACCGGGGCCACACTGATGACGAACTCGTCGATCGCTTGTTCGTCAAGAAACGACGCGATGATCTCGCCGCCGCCCATCAGCCAGATATCCTTGCCGGGTTGGGCGCGAAGGCGGCTCACGAAGGGCCCGATGGCCTCCTTCACGAACTCGACGCCGGACGGGGCGTCGGCGGGTGGTGCATGACGGGAGAAGACGATGCTCCGAGTCCTCGAGTCGAATCTCGCCCCCATGCGCAGGCTGATCTCGTAGGTCTTCCGGCCAAGCACCTTCGTATCGACTGACCGCATGAAGGCGTTCATGCCATAGAAGCCTTTGGGAGCGGGACGGGATGTCAGCCATTCGACATCGCCGTCGGGGCGCGCGATGTAGCCATCAGCACTGGTGGCGATGTGGACGATGAGTTTTCGGCGACTCGTCACAATGACCGATCTACCGCTGAAGAATTGGAAGATACGCCTTCCAGGGCCCCACGGCATCCGCATACTGTTTTGCCATAACGCGGCTGATCTGCGCAACGTGCCCGAGATCGTGTACCACCCACGTCGCCAGCAATTGCTGGAGCGTCACCGACCCAAAATCCGGATGCTCACCCGTGAGTTCCATCTGCTCCGGGCTGAGGTTCAGGGCCCGGAGCTCGGCGATGTTGGCCTTGCGCAGTACCTCGAAGCGAGCGAGCAGTTGTGCCACGGTGCGATTCCGATTCACCGCATTGTGCCGTGATCGATCGAAGGGTTCAAACCGTCGGCTTGCGCCTTGGGCGAGGATGATACGAGCGCGCACCATCCAATCGGTTTCTTCGCCGTCAATGAGGTGACCAACTACGTCGAAGGGGCTCCAGGTATCGGGTCCTTCATTGGCGGAGGTCCACTCGGTCGAAAGCCCAGCGAGGAGGGCGTGAAGCACGCGCGGCGTGCGCGCAAGCAGCAGGATAGTCTTCTCGAGATCAAAGTCCACGGGGGGCACCTCGGTCACTTTGCCGGCAATGAACCGGCGTACTTCGCCGCCATCTCGACCCATTTGCTCAACTTTGCCTCCGTTTTGAGGCCCGCAGGCTCCACCAGAATCCACCCTTGCATCGGCCGCCCCGTGAGATCGAAGCGCCGGGTGTGGGGTTCGGCGAGGGCCCCGTCGGTCTCTTCCAGCGCCAGCCGAACGATTAGATCGGCCTTATGGACGCCAACGCACATGTTGCCGTTCAAAAGAAAGGCGATGCCGCCAAACATTTTCTTCTCCGCGAGCCCTTTGCGCCGGCCAAGCGAGCCGCGAATTCGCTCTGCTAACCGTTCATCGAAGGCCAAGGCCGGCTCCTAGGTCGACTTGTTAGGCCACGCCGCGAGCCAAGGTATACCGCGGTAAGAATTCGCCACCACCCAGGCGGCGGCTGTTAGAACCCAAGAGTCGACGATCTCGCTCCAGTCAGAGGCGCTGGCGCCTGCCACCACCACGGGTCCCCACACAAGCAGCGTGAACAGACCCAGCTGCCACGCCGAGAGTGTGGCTGCCAGCCGCGCATACACGCCGATCAGCACCGCTACGCCCGCCGCGATGAAGGCGCACCCGGTGAAGGACGCCCAGGCCAGGTGCCACGGCAGCCATCCAGGCACCATCGCAACGGTCCTGTCGAGATAGGTGAAGTGGGCTACCCCGAAGGGGATCAAGGCGAGGCCATAGAATACCGTCGCGATGCGCAGTGCCTTGTCGCCGGTAGCGAAGCTGAAACGCTGCCCATTCCGGTCACCGGCGAACCAAACATAGAGAATCCAGGCGGCCGCCACCAGCACCGCGGTCTCACCGCATGCCCACCAAGTGTTTGTCGCAGTGGGAGCGACGAAGATGTAAGGCACCCTAACGAGCAGCAGCCAAAGCAGGAGGTAGGCGAGCAGTACGCCGGAAGCGACGACGGCTGTACGCTGCCAGAGTAAGCCTAAGCCGGAGAGCAGAGAGATGAAGGCGCAGAGGTAGGCCACTGTCTCGCGCGCGGGCATGCTCTTGGGCACCCCAATCCAAATCGGCATGAAATCGCCTGTGATCAGGCCCAAGATTCCGAGACTGATCATGGTCAGAGCAAAGACCAGATGGCCTACGCTTGCGATGCGCATTGGCCTCTCTAGAACGAGAGCACTTGTCAGTCGGCCTCCGACGCCCCATCGAAGAAATCCACGACCCCGGTCTCGAGGCAATACTCGGCACCGACGATCCGTAACCCCTCACCCTGCACGAGTCCTTCCAGAATGGCCGAGCCATGGCGCAGGTGGTCCGCTGCCGCCCGGATATTTGCCCGGATTGCGTGGGCCGCCAACATATCCGGCTGCTGGGCCAGGGACGTGGCGAGCAGGGGCTCCACGGCCGGCCGGATGCGATCCACGATGGCGCGCAGATTCGGGGATCGATGCGTCAAGGGCTGCCGCAGCTCCTCTAACGTAGCGGCCACCGCCCCGCACTGTGTGTGCCCGAGCACGACCGCTAGCCGCGTCCCTAAACGCGCTGCCGCAAACTCTACACTGCCGATTTGCGAGGGCGCCACGATGTTCCCCGCGACCCGGATGACGAACAGGTCACCGAAGCCCTGCCCAAAGACGAGCTCCGCCGGCACCCGCGAGTCGGAACACCCGAGGATGACCGCGAACGGCTGTTGCCCTCGAGCAAGAGCACGCCGACGGGAGTCGCTGAGAGTACCCCCGACATCCAGGAGGCCGCTCGCGACTCGGCGATTGCCCTCCCGCAGCCGCGCAAGCGCCTCGTTGCCTGAGATCATTGGGAGCGTGAGAAACCGTCTGACGGATCGCGATCAAGCCGCGGAGCGCCGCTCACTCGCCGAAGCGCACACGACGGGTCTCCTGTTCGTGGCCCGTGGGGCGCGTCAGCGGCTCGTACAAATCGGGCCGCCGCGCGCGCAGCCAGCGCCGTCCAGATGACGTGGGCAGGAGACACGCCTCGAGATCCGCCACGACCATGGCGTCATCCGACGCTCGCGTCTCAGCGATCACGTCACCGTAGGGGTCGAGCACCATCGCGTTGCCGGTGCGGATCTCATCGTCGTCGGGGCCAATGCCGTTGCTGAACAGCAGGAACATGCCGTTGTCGTGCGCCCGGCTGGGCAGCCACCGCATGAGCCAGCCCCGCCCCTTGGGCCCGCACAGCTCCGCCTCGCATGCCGCAGGGTCCTCATGTCGACGTGCCCAGACGGCGGGATCTATGGGCTTCATGCCGCGCGGGCTCAGCGAGCTACACCCACCCGTCTGGTGCGGCGCGAGCAGGACCTCGGCGCCAAGCAATGCCGTGGCGCGGGCGTTCTCGACGATGTTGTTATCGTAGCAAATCAGCACGCCCACTCGGCAGCCGTGGGGCGTATCGAAGACGGTGTATCGGTCCCCTGCACAAATGTTGGGGTGCTCGAAGACGTGCAGCTTGCGGTGGACGGCCCACGTCCCGTCCGGCATGGCGACGACATAGGCGTTGTAGACGCATCCGTCCGGCCCGCGCTCAAGCAACCCCGCGCCGAGGGTCACCCCGTGCTCCCTAGCCAGGTGCAGGAGGTCCTGCGTGCAGCGCGCATCGGGGACCGGCTCGGCGAGCGCCTCGAACGCCTCGCGTGAGAGCTTGCGCACGTGCCAGTAGCCCGTGAGGCACATCTCCGGGAATGCGACGATCTCCGCGCCCGAGCGAGCGGCCTCCGTCACGAAGTGCCGGATGCGCCCGAGGTTATACGCCTTGTCGCCCGCAGCGTGCTGAAATTGGATCGTCGCCACCCGGATGTCGCGCATAGAGGAGCTTCAAGCCCTTGTTAGGCAGCGCCTACTGTGGCCACCAGGCCAGCCGAGCTAATCCGGACTGAGACCTGCGCAAGATCTCGGATGACTACGTCCGCACCCGCGAGTTCATCAGCCAGGTGAGTGGTCATGAGCGCCACGACTCGGGTGCCGGCCCCGCGGGCGGCCGCCACGCCGGGTGGTGCGTCCTCAAATGCTACGCAAGCCGCCGGCTCCTGGCCAAGGCACTCAACCGCCAGCCGATAGCCGTCTGGTGCCGGCTTGCCCCGTGTGACAGCCTCACTCGTGATGAGCACAGGGGGTATCGGGAGGCCAGCCGCCTCGAGGCGCCGGCAAGCCAGCCTGCGGGTCCCGGAGGTGACGATCGCCCAGGCGCCGGCAGGCAAGGCGGCAAGGAGGCGTCCGGCCCCGGGGATGGCGACGAGGCCATCCAGGTCCGCAAGCTCGGTGGCATCGAGCCAGGCAACTTCTGAGTCGAGATCGAGGTGTGGCACTACCGCCTGCAGGGTATCGCGCGTGCGGCGACCGTGCGCCACGCGAAGCAGGCGTTCCGCATCGATGTGATGACGCTCTGCCCAGCTCCGCCAGGTACGCTCGACGACAGTGCGAGAGTCGACGAGCACGCCATCCAGGTCGAAGAGGAAGGCCTTGCACCGGAAGCGTCTCGGGTGTTGGGCTCGAACAGCGAGGGCATCGTGGCTCACTTTAAGCCGAGCTTCTTCCCGGCCGCTAGCAGTACAATCGACTGGCGAATGCGCTTGGCCCGCGTTTCGGGGCGCTTCGCGAGGTGAATCCACGCGACAAAGTGGCGCCGATAGCTGGGGGACAGCTCCCGAAAGTACCTCCAAGCTTTTGGATTGGCCTTCAGGACCTTCGCAAGATAAGTCGGCAGATCCGGGATCGCCGGCTTCGGCGCGTAGCGGCGGTCGGTGGGCGCCGCGGCGAGCCCAGCCGACGTAAGTCGGCCAGAGGCCTCAAGTGTCGCCCAGCGCTTCCGGTTGATGTCCGACCACTTACTGCTGGGCCGCCGCGGCGTGAACTTGATGGCGTACCGGTCCCCATCGAGACGCTTGATGAGGCTGTCGATCCATCCAAAGCACAGCGCTTCGCAGGCCGAGTCTTCGTGGGAAATTGTCTTGACCCCCGTGTGGTCCTTGTAAAACACGAGCCAGACGCCTGGACTTGAGGCGTGGTGCTTGGAGAGCCAGCGGTGCCATTGCTGGGGGCTCCGAACCTCGAGGGTCGGGAGTTGTATCGTCATGGTAGGCCAGCTCTTGCTGCTCAGGTGCTCGTCCGCGCATACGCCACGAACGCCGCGAGCTGCGCCGGCGCTTCCTCGATCTGCTTCTCACCTACCACCTTGCGCCACAGGAACCCCAACGGAACTGACACCTCGATTCCAAAGTGTACGGTCGTCTGCCCGCCCACTGCCACGTATTTGTGCGTCGTCCGCATCTTAGCGCCGAGCAGATGAGCGGTATCTACAAGTATGTGGGGTCGCACTTCGTCGATCGACATGCGCACCCTTGGCCCGCCCTTCGGCTTCAGGACAGACACCGCACCTGGCTTCACCGCGCCCTCGAGGCGCGTGTACTCCAACCCGGTGTCCCACTCGCGCCAGTGGTTGATGTCGGCGATCGCGCGGTAGAGTGCCGAGGGTGAAACATCAGTCGTCATTTCATATTGGGCTTTCCACATGCGTCACCCCGCGTAGCAGAGCGGTTCACGCTGAGTGTGCGAATGGAGTCTCGGACGCGCAAGGTCGCGGGCGTCCGCGCGACGATCCCTCCTCGAGGCTCAGCGGATGCGCCCGGCCTACCCACACCGTCATAGAAGTTGGGGAGCCGGCTAGTGTCGCATCAGGATAATCGGGCGACTCGCCACTTGCCGGGACAGGGGTACAAATCACCCTGGGCCGCAATAGTCCAGTCGTCTGCTGGTGCAATGCAGGCCGTGCGGTCTTCGGCGACAATCAGATAGATCGGAAAGTCTAAGGCGTCGTCTAGGCGCGAATAGACCGAGCGGCGCCAGGCCCAGGTGTTGGCGACCTTCTCAAGGTGATCGACGCGCTTCGCGTTTGGGCCGGGGGACGGAGAGGTTTTCCACTCCGGTAGTGGATTGCCGCCGCAAGCCAAAAACAGCAGGAGCGGTATGGCAAGGCGGCGCTGCAAGCGCGCGGACGGTAATGCCTTCACTGGCTGCGAGCGAGCCGCACAGCATCTTCGAGCAGCGGCTTGATCGCGGCAAGCTTCCCCTCACAGTCGCGCGCCAGTTGCTCGAGTTCGGCAACAAAACTGGTAATGGGCGGTGGAGGCGGATCCGAGGCCAGGAGTCGTTTCTGCATTGTGACGAGCGCCAGATACAGGGAACTCGATCGGGTAGTATCGGGATGGCGCTGAGTTTGGAGCTGGTTGAGGATCGATTTGGCCTCGTCTCGCGCTTTGCGCACAGCTGCAGCCAGCTCTTGATGCGTCACGATCATATAAAATAGCGCTCCTTAATCTACGCCGCGGCCGTCAGCTTCAAGCGCATGTTAGTCAGCAATCCGTGCGACATACAGACCGCGACCGGCTAGGCCGGCCGGCTCATACTCCGCCGCAAGCCCCATGGATCGCGCCTTCGAGCGGATGTTAGACGGCGCGCCTGCTTCGCAGCTTGCGCTCAAGGCCGTCAAGGGGGCGAAAAGATAAGACACGCCAGTTCAGTGTGTCTCCCCAAGACCGCCGCTGGTAGTGACATCACCTCGCAGCCAGGATCTGCGCGGACCCCGGCTACGACCAACGAGAGTCCCAAGAAGGTCACCGCGAGCTGGCCCTCTCCCCGCCCGAAGATCAATGACCCAGAGCCGCCAGCCAGGTACAAGGCGACAAGGACGCCCAGCGCTGTCACTGCTCCGACACCAGCGTGTAATGGACTTTTCCGGCGCGACACAATGAGATGGAGTAGGGTGTAGACCCCGATCAACCCAAGCATCAGCAGTACGGTTCCGGTGACAACTGGGGCGCCCACGCGGAAGTATGCGGGCACTACTTGAATGAGCAAGACGAGGCCGAGAAGGATGCGGAGCGTGCGGCCCACCGGCGGAGCTCGGCGAGGTGCTTGCGACGGGCGAGAGTCGGGAGAAGCGCTCTTCATTCGCTAATCATACGCGGCGGACGCGTCTCGGACTCACTTCTTCTTGTACGGGAATTTCTTCGCCACGACCGAGCCAACCTGGTTCCTGAGTGCATCGGGAGAACTGAACAGGCCGCCTGACTTTTCAATGTTATGTTGCCAGATCATTCGGCCATCCGTCCCGTCGTAGATGGCGACGTCTGCTTTTACTTCGCTGCCGCTGGCGGTGCCAAAGAGGATTGCGGTCACAATTTGTCCGCCGGCGCCTTTCTTCTTGTACCTTGTGACGCTGCCACGCATAACCGCGTCAGCTCCAACCATTCGGCTCAGATCCGGACCGGGCAGAAGGGCTGCGGCACTATCGGTGACTCCT
The DNA here is from genome assembly GCA_035538515.1 of Gemmatimonadales bacterium. GTDB lineage: Bacteria > Gemmatimonadota > Gemmatimonadetes > Gemmatimonadales > GWC2-71-9 > AG41. The sequence continues at coordinate 27,978 of DATLKF010000007.1, read as the reverse complement.
GCATCGTGAACCTTCTTGTCGGTAAGAGCGATGTCCTGGATGGTAACGGTGTACTGGTCCTGGCGTCGGCTCAGCTCATAGTAGATAGCTTCGCGAATCGCTTGACCAGCCTTCGTGCCTTCCGGCTCAGTGGAGAGGTTGGCAATGGGGGCGATAGCGAAGACGTGCGTTCGAGGCCGATAGACGGTGTCAAAGTTCTCCACGAGGTAAGGCTGGGGGCACGCGGCACAGACGGCGATGAACACAAACAATGGGACTTGCTTGAAGTGCTGGCTCATACTCCGTCCCTCCTCCCCGAAGAGGCTCACGGCTCGTAAGAGTGCTACCTACGCACCCTAGAGGCAAGAGTGACGTGTCTTGGGTGGGAAGGCCGACGGCAGCCTAACGAATCGCGCTTCAGCTGCGGGCGGAGCGCCCACCGGCATGCTACACCTTCGATCCCGTGATACGGTACAAGCGATCCCTGAGCCAAATGCCGATAGTGAGGAAGACCGGAACGGCGATCCATGCCGGCCCAAGAAACCTCCAAGCCACGAGCGCCAACGCCGCGAAAAGAATTCTCCACAACCAACTCTGAACGCCCAGGGCAAGAGCGACTATGAACAGCGGTACCACTATGAACAGTGCCATCGAGCCTCCTAGTCGAAGAACGTAGGGCGGCGGAGGGAACGCTTTCTCAACATTGATTGCGAGACCGGGAGACGCAACAGACAGGCACAAATCTTGGACTCTTGGGTGCAACAGCAGCCGCCTAACGGCTCGCGCTTAAGTTGCAGGCGACCGACCTGCGCGGACGCGAAGAGCTAGGATACCGAAGACTCCACATGCGTAGTTGACCGCAGCCATGATCGCGTTGAGCGGCGCATGTCCTATGATGGCAGCGGCAGCGTGATTCGTGGCGGCCAGCAGCTGCAGCACCACGAGGGCGATCGCCACCGTTCGGCCGCTGACCGCTTCGTTCGTCCGCAGCGTCCGAACTATCACAATCCACATGGCCAGATCCCACAAGGCAATCTCGCGCTGCCAACCGGGAGCGACCCCCCAGGCGGAGGCACGGCCGAGTCGTCCTGGCAACCCCAGCTGTCCCAGACACGAGATGATCGTAAGACCGGCTAGCAACTTCAGATACCACCGTAGGACTTTCGACATTGCTCGACCCCCGGTGGGGCGATGTACGCCGTAACGCTTCCTTTAAAAGCAACGCCGCCAGCTTCAAGCGCATGTCAGCCAGCGTCCTGTGATGCTTAGCGCAAACATGGCGATCCTCAGGCGGGACCGATCCGCTGGCCCGTCTTCTGCTGGGCCAATGCTCGTTCTGCAAAATCGACGCGCTCGGCCAGCTGTGTGACTTCCTCGCGGAGCTGGCGCATCTCATCGCGCATCTCTTCCAGGGCGTGGGAATCGATTGGCGGACGGGCACCGGCGCCGATCCGCTTGGCCAAGGCGTGCGCAAGAGGTCGAAGGACCCAGAACCCGCCTCCGAAAATGAAGAATATTAGAAGGAGATCCTTTAATTCTGGCATGGGGCTCCCTCTTCGGTGGACGCCGCCTAACGGATCGCGCTCAAGCTGCGGGCGAAGCGCCCACGGGCGCAAGGAGGCGGACCGCGTGCCTTCGCTCGTCACCGGACTCAACACTCCTCGCAGACGTCTGCTGTGAACACCAGCGCGTGCTTGCCATCGAGCAGATGAGCGCAGCGAGCACGCCACCATGAGGCAGCCATTGGACTCTTCTTCCCCAGGATGGCCACTGCCTCGAGTGCATTGACCGCATAGCCAGACCGTATGCCAAACCGCCCCCGGACCATGGCAAGCAGACGTTGGCGCCAGCTTCTGGGTCCTGATAGCACTCCGGACGTCAGCACCAATCGACGGTTACCAAAGAGTCCGGAGAGCACCGGCAGCTCGAGGCCGACCCATGCCTCGCGAACGTCATCGGGAGCCTCACCAGCCGGACGGGCAATTATGCGAACTTTCACGACAACGCACGCGGCCTAACGAATCGCGGTTTAGCTACGACGGACGTGCCGAACATGAGGCAACATGGCGCTTCCTTTAAGAGCAGCGCCGTCAGCTCCAAGCGCATGTTAGGCGGCGACCTTCTGCCGCCGCAGCCTGCGATACATCCAGGAGCCAAGGCAGAAGTGAGTCGTGGCAACGATCGCCCCCGCTACGGCTAAGGCACCGCCCGCTACCACGCCGGTCCGAACGAAACCCGCGCTCATTAACCCACTGGCGGTCGCACTCCAGACGGCGGCTACGGCCATCGCAAACCGCCGCGGGGCCGGATTCGGCCCCAAGGGCGGCGCCTGCGCCCACCGTCGCACGAACACGTTGAAAAGGGCATCGAATAGATGCCAGCCCGCAGCGCCGACCATGGTGACGAGTGCGAACGACCACAGCACAATCGGCGATCGGAGCGCGGTCCCGGCGATGATACAGACGGTACTCAGCGTTGGCGTGAACCGAAGCCAGCGGGCGCCAGCCAGAACCCTGGGATCAGAGTCGCAGTCGAATCCCTGTAACTGGAGTCGCGAGCGTATGGCTTCTGTAGTAGTCATCGCTGGCGTCCGCTCAGTTCCGCCGGACCGGTCGTGTGATCATCTCAAGCCCTCGGATCCACTCAGACCGAGCCGGGCTATCTGGACGCGCTGCATGGCGCGTGTTCAGCAGCACGCGTTCCCCAGTGGCGAACGACACGCCCAACATCACCGCCGCGGGCCGCTGCCCCGCCTCCCATACATTGCCCGTGAGTGGTTCGGGCTCCGACGCTCGATACTGAGGACCGAACCGACGTGGTGCGGCGGCGAAGTGGAATGTCAGAACACGCTGTTGTGGCTCCGGCCTGATGTCGGAGCGGCGCATGTGGCAGATAGGGAAGGTCGAGCTGTAGACCAATTGGCGGTCGACGTGAAACTCGAGAATCAGAGAGTCACTACTCGCGCAGCCACCGAACCAATGCCAGACAAGCTGCTCCCGCGCAGATGCCGGAGCCTGGCCGGATATCCGACATGGTATCAGCGCCAATGCACAGACCACTGCAGAGAGCGGCGTCGCACACCGTGTCGCACGAGGCGCGCTCATTTCGTGTCGGACGCCGCCAACGGATCGCGCTTCAGCTGCGGGCGAAGGGCCCAGCTCCAAGCGCATGTTAGGCAGCACCATTCCGGCGTGATCCTTCCTGCCATAACACCACCGCGAGCAGTATCGCGCCAAACGTGATCCCCACGTCCGCCACGTTGAAGCTCCAAAACCGCCACGACTGAACGCCGATGTCGATGAAGTCGGTGACGCCTCCAGGAGATAGGACACGGTTTCCCAGGTTCCCGACCGCACCACCGACGATGAGAGCGAGCGCCGCTGCCCGCCGCCGATCGGTCCTCGCCGTCGTGCGGTACAGCTGGGCGAGGACCAGGAGCGCCAGCAGCGCGGCAATGGAGAACCCGGGGCGAGAAAATCGGCCCAGCGACAAACTCATGGCGGCGCCGGCATTGTGGGCGAGTGTGAAGCGCACGACGCTTCCCGCCACTTGATGGGGCGTCTGTTCCGGCGTGAGGTAGGTCTCGGCCAGCTCTTTGGTGGTGCAGTCAGCCATGAGGAGCGTGAGAACGAGTGGCCAGAACACGCGAGCGCGCGGCGATATGGGCGGCAAGCCCACGATCAGTCCCACCAGAAGAACAGATACTGCTGCCCGCGATCAGCATAAGGATCGAAACCCTCGTGTCGGGCCTCGCGGGCACCGACGCCAAAGAGCCGGGCGCGAACGGCAAGATCGGTCGGCAACCGGACCCAGAGCGCATCGGCATAGGGCCCACCCTCCTGCCGAATCCAGCTCGAGTCCTCCTCAACGTCGACCACGTACACGGTGTCCGCCCCGAGGTTGTACAGAGAGTCGATAAACGCGACGGCCGCTGCCTTAGGACCGAACCGGTTGGAGGCGAAGGGCGAAGGATTCTGGTTGGCCCGGAGCCACGCGCGGGCTTCATACTTGGGCCCCTTCGGCTCGGGAGCATCCTGTGCCGTAGCACACGCGAAAGCAGCCAGCAAGGTAGCCAGCCGCCAGCGGCGTCCTAGAAGGAAGAGTGGAAACACACGGCTTGCTGCCTAACGGATCCCGCGCCGGGCGCCGCCAGCTTCAAGCGCATGTTAGGCAGCTCGCTCACTGTCGGTTTCGGCGCCCTCGTCATGCCGACGCGCGAGCGCTCGCGCCAGACCAGCCCCTGCTACCATGCCCGCGCCCACCAGAGTCAGAACGTGAACCAACCGAAGCGGCTTACCCATCCAGTCGACGCCCGTAAAGACTGCAATAACTATCGCCAGACCAGCAATTATGAGGTCGCGCCGCGCTGAACGAGGTTTCCGCATAGCTATGAATTATGAGAGCTGCCGCTGCGGAAAAGTAAGGCGACCGGAGGGTCACAGGCCCGCCGGTCGCCGCGACAATGATATAACAGAATAGGGGACTTGCGGCAAGCCCCGGGGGCGCTGACAGAATGTGCGCCTCATTAACCCGGGAATTCGCATGCGCGTCCTACTCTCCACCATCGGCTCGCGAGGCGACGTGCAGCCGCTCGTGGCGCTGGCGCTCGAGCTGCGAGCCTTCAACCACGACATCCGTCTTTGCGTGCCACCCGACTTCCGCGAGTGGATCGAAGGCCTCGGATTCGCGGTCACGCCTATCGGCCCCGAGCTGCGCCGGATGACGACCTCAGGACCGCCGGTGATGCCCTCTGCCGGGCAGCGCCGCCGGCTCGCCGAAGCGTCCGTCGCCGCGCAGTTCACCACCATCGCGCAGGCGGCCCAAGGCTGCGACCTCATCCTGGGTGCCACGGCGCTCCAGATCGCCGCGCGGTCGGTGGCCGAGCAGATGGGGATACCCTACGTCTTCGTGGTGTACTGCCCGAACGTTCTGCCCTCGGCGCACCACGCGCCGCCGCCGCTGCCCCCGCTCCCCGGTGAAGCACCGATCGATCCGGCGGACAACCGCGCGCTCTGGGCTCGCGATACCGCCCGGTTCAACTCGCTCTTCGGCGAGGCGCTGAACGCCCATCGCAAGGCAGTCGGTCTCGCGCCCGTCACAGACGTGCGGAGCCACGTCCTCACCGACACACCCTGGCTGGCTGCGGATCCGGTCCTCGGCCCCTGGCCAGATGTGTTGGATCCAGTATTCCAGCCCGGCGCCTGGATCGTGCCGGACAAGCGGCCACTGTCACCCGAGATTGAACGATTTCTCGACGCGGGCTCGTCGCCGGTGTACTTCGGCTTCGGCAGCATCCGGGCACCGGAGCAGCTTGCCCGCGTACTGATCGATGCCGCCCGTGCGCTCGACCGGCGCGCAATCATCTCGCGCGGCTGGGCCGACGTTTCGCTGCTCGATCCCGGACCCGACTGCCTCCTCATTGGTGAAGTGAACCAACAGCAGCTGTTCACACGAGTCGCGGCGGTCGTTCATCACGGCGGTGCCGGCACAACTGCAGCGGCAGCCCTGGCGGGCACGCCCCAAGTCATCATCCCGCAGGTGTACGACCAGCACTACTGGGCCCGGCGTGTCGAAGAGCTCGATATCGGATCGGCGCATGCCCCAGGCGCGCCCACGAGCGAGTCGCTACTTCCGGCACTCGAGCGCGCATTAAGGCCGTCGGTGGCGGAAAAGGCGAGCATCGTCGCGACGAAGGTGCGGTGGGATGGAGCGCGGGTGGCCGCGGAGGAGCTGGGGAGCGTGATACCGACCGGAGGGTGGCGATGACCAAGCATGCGGTGGTGATCGCCGGAGGCGGTCCGACAGGGCTGATGTTGGCGGGCGAGCTGGCGTTGGCGCGGATCGACGTCGCGATTGTCGAGCGACGCGCGAGCCAGGACCTCACCGGCCAGCGCGCAGGCGGTCTGCATTCCCGCACCATCGAGGTCCTCGATCAGCGCGGTATCGCAGATCGGTTCATCTCGCAGGGAACGGTGCATAAGGGCGCGCTGGGGTTCTCCTTGATCCCTCTGGACCACAGCGACTTCCCCACGCGGTACAACTTCGTGCTCGGGCTGTGGCAGAACGACATCGAGCGCATCCTGGCGGGTTGGGTCCGCGAACTGAAGGTGCCGATCCACTACGGCATCGACGTCACCGGCTTCGCGCAGGGCGACAGCGGCGTCGACGTCCAGCTGTCCGACGGCCGGTCCCTCCGGGCGGACTATCTCGTCGGGTGCGACGGAGGGCGCAGTCTCATTCGCAAGTCAGCCGGCATCGATTTCCCCGGAGTGGATGCGACAACGAGCAACCTGATCGCCGAGGTCGAGCTGGCGGAGGAGCCGCCGGCCTGGGGCATCCGCCGCGACGACGCCGGCATCCATTCCCTCAGCAAAATGGAGGATGGGCGGCGGGTGCGCGTCCTGGTGACCGAACGGCACGTCGGACACGCGACCGAGCCCACCTTGCGCGATCTCAGCGAGGCGCTCATCGCCGTCTACGGGACCGATTACGGGATCCACAGCCCCACCTCGATCTCGAGATTCACCGATACGACGCGGCAGGCCGCAGCCTATCGCGATCGGCGAGTCCTGCTGGCCGGCGACGCCGCTCACGTGCATCCCCCGGACGGTGGACAGGGCGTCCAGCTCGGTATGCAGGACGCGGTGAATCTTGGATGGAAGCTGGTGCAGGTGGTCAGAGGGACATCGCCGGACCGTCTCCTTGACTCGTACCACGCCGAGCGCCACCCGGTCGCTGCCCCCGTGCTGCGCAACACGATGGCGTCGGTCGCGCTGCGCCGTGCGGACGAACACACGAAGGCATTGCGCGACACCATGTCCCAGCTTCTCGGCATGGACGAACCTCGCAAACGACTCGCCGCGATGTTGTCCGGTCTGGACATTCACTACGACCTCGGCGAGGGCCACCCGCTGCTCGGACGCCGCTTGCCCGATCTCGACCTGGTCACCGCCAGCGGCCCGATGCGGGTCTTCACCCTGCTGCACCATGCCCGCCCGGTGCTGCTCAACCTCGGTGAGCCCGGCAGGTTCGACATCGCTCCATGGGCCGATCGCGTTCAGTCGATCGACGCCCAATACGTGGGTACCTGGGAGCTTCCGGCCATCGGCGCGGTCAGCGCTCCTACCGCCGTGTTGATTCGGCCTGACGGTTATGTGGCTTGGGTGGGAGACCGAGCCCAGCTGGGGCTCGTCGACGCGCTTACCACCTGGTTCGGACCGCCTGCTGCGGCTAGCGAACCAGCGCCGAGCGGGATGCTTGCGTGATGTCTTACGCGCCCCTCAGCTACGTATCAATAACGGCTTCCTTTGCGAAGAGGGGGTTCGACGTGACCTTACGCATGGCAGGATTCCTTTGTAGTGAGCCGCTTAACGGATCGCGCTTCAGCTGCGGCGGACGTGCCGAAAACTAGGGAACATACGCTTCCTTGAAAGCAGCGCCGCTCAGCTTCAAGCGCAGGTTAGGCAGCCCGCTACGGTTTACGGCCCGCGCGCCAGCGAATCCAACGTGGCCCGGCACCGCCGGGCACTCTCCCGGAACAGCCTCAGCGGCACCTCGCGCCACTGCCCGCCCACCGCGGAGTCCGCACGCACCGCGGGATCATAGGCCTGGACGCGCCCGTCCGGGCCGACAGCCACCTGCAACCGTGTGAGTTCGCGCGGCTCTAACGTGGCCCGCACCCGGAACTGCCCCGCCGAAGCGGGCGCAAATAGGAGAACGCGGTGACAGTCGCTGGAGATTTGTAGCTGATTGAGCAACCCCACCTGCCAGTCGGGCCCAAGGTGGGATGCTTTGACGCGCACGCGGGCGCCCATCGGGGGCAAGGAATCCACTGGCGACTGCGCAACCGCCGTCGCGGCTACTAGAGGAAGAAGCCACCATATCAACGCGACGCTCATGCCTACCAGAATGGGGCGGCCTAGGATCGCGCTGTTAAGCGGCGCCCGCCAGCGGCCCTGCCGCGAACGCCGATTTCGTCAGCTCGTAAACCACGCTCTGGCGTCCCTTGGCGTCGGGTTTGAACCCCAAGTACACGCCGCCGATCTTCTCAACCGCCCGCCGCGATCGACGATTCTCAGGGCCAATCATGAACACCACTCGCTCGACGGTCTTAAACGCGTGTTCGAGCATGAGGCGCTTCATCTCTCCGTTGTACTTACCGCCCCAGCACCGGCGGGCTAGAAAGCTCCACCCGATTTCAATTACGCTCTGTTCGGCGTCAAAACCATGATAGCGAGAGGAGCCGACAATCTCTCCGCTCGTCCGCTCAATCGCTACGAGGGCACCACCGGAACTAAGAGCGTCCTGGAAGAACTGCTGAAAGACGTCCTTCTTGTAGCGATCGAAGTCTGGGTGTTGCGCCCATAGGAGCGGATCTGATGCTACTGCGAACAGGCCAGCCCAGTCCTCTGAGCGCAGTGGCCTCAGATGGAGGAGAGAACCTTCGAGGGTCGGCTGGCTGTCGAACATCATAGGCGAAGAGCTCACAACAATAGGTCGGCGCCGCCTAACGGATCGCGCTTAAGCTGCGAGCGACTCGTCCGTCGGCGCAACTAGTGTTGGACGAAGTCCCGTGCCGGCCGGCCTTGATGCGGCCGACTCGGGCTAACAAGCCCGATGGCTACCTTCTCGGCTCATACCGCATCGCCACCGCCCCCGAGCCGAACTCCAGCCGGCTCACGAGCTTCAAGTCGACATACTTCGACAGCCCCGCGAACAACGTCGGCCCATGGCCCGCGAGCCGGGGCTGCACCACGAACTCGTACTCATCGATCAATCCCAGCTCCGCCAACGCCAGCGGGAGCTTCACGCCTCCCACGAGCAGTCCCTTCCCTGACTCCCGCTTGAGCTGCTGAACGGCCTTCCCCAGATCCCCGCGCACGAGCTCCGCGTTCCAGTCGACCCGGTCCAAGGTGCGCGACACGACGTACTTCTTTGCAGCGTCGATCGTCCGGGCGAAGGGTTCCATCCAATCAGGCCTCGCTCCCGTCCGCGCCGGCGGCCGCCACGCGGCCTCCATCATTTCGTAAGTCACCCGGCCAAAGAGGAGGGCATCGGCCTGGTTGAGGTTCTCGGCCGCGTGACGATGCAAGTCTTCGTCCGCGAACATTGCACGATGATCGCAGCACCCGTCCAATGTGACGTTGATGTAATACCGAAGGGGTCGCATCACGTAAGAGTACCGATAGCCACGGGGCCGCCTAACGGATCGCGCTTAAGCTGCGAGCGAAGAGCCCACAGGCGCAAGGAGCAGGAGCAGTAGGGGCAGTTGGGTGGGGAGGCAACGCAATTGCTCCCTACTCGCGAGCGCCCGCCAGCTTCAAGCGCATGTTAGGCCGCCGCCTACTCGCTCGACTTTCCGCCGAGGATCGCGGCGATCTTGTCCAGAGAACCGTCCATCATCCGGGCGATTCGGGGCACCGCCACGAGCCGGATGAGAAGCCCCTTGAACGCGTTGCCAGGAACCTGGCGCGACGTGAGCTCCACGCGTGTACCGTCAGCGACGGCTTGAAGCTGCACCTGAAACTCGGTCTGGCGCGAGAGGCTCGGAGCCGCCTTGCCGTCCACCCGCTCTGCATCATGACGCCAGCCCAAGGCTCGGCCCTGCTGGTATTGAGTAATGGTTTGGTCAATCTCGAAGCGGTGCCGTCCCCACCTCCCGCTCGTGCGTTGCCGGCGACCCAAGCCCTGTCCACCGAGGAGCCTCACTGCCTCGATGCCGCTGAACCACTCAGGAAGCCGTTCAACGGGTTGGATTAGGTCCCACACCCGATCGAGGGGAGCGTTCAGGATTCGAACGCGAGTAATCTCAATCACAGGCACGTTGGATTGGTCTCAACCCGCGGCATCTTGTTCATTGGAGGGGTGGACGCCAACCCCGGATCAGACGTAACAGGAGGCGAACCGCTGGATCGCCGAACCAGTAACTCGCCAACGAAACAAGCACCATTGTGCCGAGGCTGAAGACGAGTAGAGGTGGATGGCCATGGTTTAGAGAGCGGAACGGTCCGGCACCCAGGAGCAAGCCCAGAAATGCCCCGAAGGGAGCCACCACAGCTGCCGCCAGTAGACGGGTGCGGAAACCCCTCTCGGACGAAACCATGTGTAATACCGCCTAACGGATCGCGCTTAAGCTGCGGCGGACGTGCTGAACGTCAGGCAACATGACGGCTCCTTCAAGAGCAGCGCCGCCAGCTTCGAGCGCATGTTAGCCGGCACTGCTTAGGGTTGGAGCGACGCGCCGAAGGCGAGCTCCACAAGAGCAGCATACGGAATCCTTAGCGTACCCCGACCGACCAATTCGAGACGGGACGTGCACGCGCGCTTCGCTGAACAACCGGAACGCAGCACTCACCTGCAGGCCGAGAGCCATCGAGCCTGTGGCTGCTAAGACGAGTCCGGGCTCGTAACCTTCCTGTATCGTGACGCAGGAACTCCCCTGGCAAGTCGTGTCCAGATGCCGACGCGCTGCGAAAAACGCGAGACTCGGGCCGATAGCGATCAGCGCACTCAGGGGAGCGCTCTGGGCTAACACCGGCGTCGCTGCCGAGACCGCCACAGTGATCGCTATGGAAGCGTTGAAAGCGAGCCTCGATGACATACCCATCCCTTAGCGAAACTAGATATAGAATGCAGCGCGCCGCGCATGTTAGGCAGGCGCCTCTACTCCGGGACCCAATAGCGATAATCCCTCAAGATCGTGCGAAACGCACCCGCAGAATCGGCCTGAACGAGTTGATCAGATTCGCCTTCCGCACCCGCCCACGGAATCGCCATGATGTAAGTGCGAGGCAGCTGAGCCATGAAAAGAATCTGGATGTCCCCTGGCGAGAAGACTCCCCCGTCATCAACCCGCCAGACACTCTCATCAGGGCCACGATACACGGCAGGAAAATTCTCGAACAACAACGAGGTGTCATGGACCATGACCAAGGAGGCCAGTGCGCTAGAGTCAATTGCGGCGAATTGAGCGGCAAGCAGATCAACCGCAGTCGTCGTCTGTGCCACGGACCAACAGTGAACGACCTGGCGCCGTTTGGCGGCCGCGACTCGAGTTGAGTCGGTGGGCGAACAGCTTGAGAGGCCGCGTGAAGTCACGGGGACCGCTCGAGCGAGCACGGTTGAGTCCGCTGACAGGAAGCAGTCCCGTCAGGCTGTGCGGTCCCATCTAACACTCGAAAGACATCGCCCTCCTCGCGGCCAAAGTTCGAGACGGTCTGCCTCCCGTTATCGCCTTTCTGACGGCCCTGCCGGCGATCGTATCGGACTTTGAGGGGGAGCCCGGTGGAGCAGATAGCACCGCGAATCTCGGACGGGTCTCCGAGCGCACCGAGGGCAAGCAGATGTGTACCAGTGGAATCAACGTACGCGAAGCTCCCTTGGGGCCTCATGGAATCCTGTGAGGGCTCGCGACTCGTACTAGGCGGCGCCGAGCTGCTGGGGCGGGAGACGCTAGATGAACGCTTGCAGCTGAGTACAGAGAGCGCAAGACCTGAGACGATCTGTAGGAGTGCACGAGGGGTCAACTTGGCGCCTGCCTAACGGATCGCGCTTAAGCTGCGAGCGACCGGCCCGCCGGCGCAAGAGAAGTGGACGAACGTCCGTGCCCGCCAGGGCACAAACGCTCCGCTTCCATTAAGACGATCAGCGCCCGTCAGCTTCAAGTGCATGTTAGGCGGCGCGGGAATCACGCTCACGCTGGTTTGCTGCACTGGATGATCCATGGCGTACCGAATTGATCGGTGAGCACTCCAAAGCGAAATGCCCAAAAAGTCTCCTGGACAGGCATCTGCACGGTCCCGTTATCTGATAGCAGGGCAAAAATGCGGTCAGCCTCGGCGGGTGCGTCGATTTCCAGGTTAAGCGAAAAGCCCTGTGGGCTTCGATAGCTCCCTGGGGCCGCATCGGCAGCTCCGAAGGTCTGATCGCCCAAAGAGAAAGTCGCGTGGTAGATCTTGCTTGCCCAACCAGAAGGGGCCTCCGGAGCTGTGGGCGCCTGCGCGTACGTCATCGTGTACACGACCTTGCCGCCCAGACACCGCTCGTAGAACTTCAACGCGGCCTCGCACCGACCGTCGAACGACAGGTACGGATTGATTCTCATATACTGCTCGCTTGGACGGTGATCATGACATTCATACCGCGCCGCCTAACGGATTCGCGCTTAAGCTGCGGGCGAAGGCCGCGCCGGCGCAAGGCGGCGGAGCAGCAGGGCAGCTGGGCGGGGAGGCAACGCAATTCTTCCCTACTCGCGAGCGCCGCCAGCTGCAAGCGCATGTTAGGCAGCGCCCCGTTTGCTGACGGTCATCGCCCGCCGGTCCCACCAGCGGCGCACCGCCACAAGTGCCCACACGGCCTCGACGACCCCGAATGGCCAGGTGCCAGCCATAAAGCCGTAGATGGACGAAGCGACGCAAGCCCCCGCAAAGGCCAGAACAAACAGCGTATGTCGAGCCTCGAGCGCATAGCTCACCATCATGGCAGTCACAGCGACTGCCCCGAATGTGGTCAAGGCGTCCACGAGTCCCTGACTCAAGGAGACGGGGAACCCTACAGCTAGGGTGCGTTCATGGCAACTCACGCATGCGGCAGCGAGGACGGAAATGGGGGTCCGTCGTGGGAGGATGGAGCCCGTCGGGAGAGGCGCTGCCTAACGGCTAGCGCGTAAGCTGCGGCGCCGAACTGGAATGTTCACAAACGAAAGATTACCACAGAAGTCGCGCCGTCAGCTTCAAGCGTACGTGAGACAGCGCGCGACTGCTCCCGATGGATGGTCAATGACGGGCAGGCCAGCGAGCGGAGATCTCCGCCGCAATTCGGTCGACGGGCGCTGGTGGCACAAGCTCTAACTGTAGCGCCGGACCCTGTATAGGGTCGACGATGATTACCGCGGCCATGAATTCACCCTCGAGGAAGATCGCCACCCGATCTCGCACGTGATTCCTTGTCGCGGCGCCGACACGCGTCGCTGCTTGCGGTTTCAATCGGATTCGAACAATGAGGTGGCCCTGCCACCAGCTGGTGTCAGCCTCTTCAATGACTGAGTCAGAGACGAGAATACTGTCACTCACGCAGAGAGTCGAATCGGCCGAGCGCCGGACCGTGTATCCAGGCGCTGCAGCTGTTTCGGGCAATGCGGAGCTCGAGAATTGGATAACGAGGGGTCTGTGCGCGAATCTCAACATGCATCGCGAGAACAGCGCAGAGTGAAAGGACGAGAGACCTCATTGACCAGCACCTCATGTTTACGCGCTGTCTAACGGATCGCGCTCAAGCTGCGGGCGACCCGCCGGCCGGGCGCAACTGGTATTGGACGAAGTCCCGTGCTCGCCAGGGCACGACCCAACAATTTCCATTAAGACGAGAGCGCCCGCCAGCTTCAAGCGCATGTTAGGCGGCAACCACATACTCGCTCTGCACAAGCCCGCCCGCGTACTGGCGCGTGGCTACGTGTTTCAGGGCGATATCTCGAGACAACGGCCCGAAGAGCGGGATCCCGGTGCCGATAAGAACTGGGACACGCGTGATAATCAGGCGGTCAATGAGGCCCGCCTCCAAGAACCGTTGGATCGTGATTCCACCGTCAACGTAGACATGCCGGATGCCGCGCGCCGCGAGTTGCGACACGATGGCGGCGGGCGCACCAGTCAGTTGCTCCACGACTGCTCCCCGTGGAGGCGAAGGGATCGGGCGACTGCTGAGGACGAAGACGGGTTTCTTGTTGTAGGCCCAGCCCCCAAAACCCAAAACCGTCTCATACGTCTTGCGGCCGATCACCAGCGCCTCAACGGTGGCCATGAACTCGTCGTAGCCGTGAGGTACGTTACCCCCGGCTTCGAGAAAGTCCAGCGCGCCGTCTGACCGTGCGATGAAGCCATCGAGGCTGGTGCCAACGAACACAGAGGCTCTGACAGGAGGGGTCATGGCGGTTGTCGTCTAACGGATCGCGCTTAAGCCACGGGCGCAAAGGTCACGGGCGCACCGCAGACAAGTTGCATACCGCGGCTCAGATGGCGCACAAATGGAATTCTACCTTACTTGGAGGCGCCCGTCAGCTTCAAGCGCATGTTAGGCGCCGGCCCGCCCCGACCGGCAGCCTTTGTCATTCCTTGTAGAGCCACGCGCCCGCCGTGCCTGCGAGGAGAACAAGCGGGAGATTTGCCACAAGAGGTGACAGGATAGCTGTGGGGCGAACGCCGGTGAAGGCAGCCCAGGTGATGTGCACCCAGCTGATCATGAACCATACGGCGAAACCCGCTATTACTGCGGTCTTCGGACCCGGGCCAAAACGGGGACGAATAGCCGCGTACAGCCACACGGTCATGATTCCTTGCACGAACCCATTGATGACAACCAGCACTCGCATGACAAGTGTCGCGCCCCTGAAGGGGGTGATCGGGAGCACTGGTCGACCCAGGCTGTCGTGCACCTCCACGAGCGGGTGTATGGGCGCAAAGAGTATGCCCCAGACCACGCCGGCCACAATTCCGCCCAGAAGAGCGCGGCTCCAGTTGATCCGCGGCATTGTCGCCTCCTGCCACTCTGCGCGAGTCAGCGCCACGCCACCCACCCGACACGGCGAACGGCCGGCGCCTAACGGCTAGCGCGTAAGCTGCGGGCGACCTACGCGCCGGCGCAAGAGCAGTGGACGAAGTCCTGCGCCCGCCAGGGCACGACCCTACGGCTTCCTTTAAAGCGACAGCGCCCGGCAGCTTCAAGCGCATGTTAGGCCGCGCCAAAGCGAACCGTCACGTCGTTGCACCGAGTTCGACGCGAAATCCTTTCACCGCGGCCCGCCCAAGCCAGAGGAACAGAACCAGTACGATGAGCTGTGTCACCAGGAATGGCGGCTCGCTCTGGTGCGGTGCAGCGACGATCAGGGCCGGAAGCCGCCGGAACAACTGCGTCACCAAGACGAAAACGTTCAGGTAGAGCGCGAGGACGACGCCCCCCACGTAGACACGGCGCCAGGCTCCGCTGAGGTGTTTCACATATCGCGCCACGATCACCGCCGCCAACACCACGAGCGAGAGGATCCCGACGGCGTGTGACGGCAAGAAGGCCACGAAGGGGAAGCCGAATCCCGTCACGCTGGTGGCGACGGTCGTGGCAATAAACACACCGGTCCAGCCGTCAAGCCGCCGGCCAGCGACGAGAGCTCCAGCGACGACGAGCCCTGCCAAGATCCCGACCAGACTCAGCACCACGTGGATCAAGGTGAACGTCGTGATGCCGAAGATCATGGTGGCGTCCTTTCGGAGAAGGTCGGCCAGCTGCTTGTGGGAGGGCGTCGCCGGGCGCGGCCTAACGGCTAGCGCGTAAGCTGCGGGCGACCCCCGCAGCGGCGCCACGGTGTTGGACGAACGTCCGCGCCCGCCAGGGCGCAAACACTCCACTTCCCTTAGAACGATAATCGCCCGCCAGCTTCACTCGCGTGTTAGGCGCCACGGTGAGCTCGAGGGCTGTCCAGCAACTGGCAGGCCGGCGTGAACACACTTGCCGTCAGTGGATGCCTGTCGAACGATTGCCAGGCCGGCACGAGCACGCTGCTGCCATCGTGGCGGACTCCAGCGGTATCAATGATCACCATGGCGATATCCTTGGCGCGACGTCCTGCGCAGTCGAGGACGTGCCGCGATTCCATCCTTCGCCAGAGGTGAGGCATATCTGTCATGGGAGGATTCGTCACGGTGTAGTCGAAACCGAGCCACACCGTCTTGGCGAGCGAGTCCGTGCCGATCCGCGAGGTATCTAGGGCCACCTTGAGGGAAGGGTTTTGCGTGACTGTAACCCACGGGCCTCCGTCTCGGTCGGTGGCCACCGGTCGCCTGTTGCAGGCGGTAACCAGCGTTGCCAGCTGGATCAGAACGAAAACGCGGAAGGACAGTGAGCTTCGCATCCGTGGGCGCCTAACGAAATGCGATTAAGCTGCGGCGCGACGTGTACGATCTCACAAATGAAGGGCCTCCACAGCAAGACGGCGCCGCCAGCTTCAAGCGCGTGTTAGGCGCCCGCACGAACGACACCCAACGAGTCCGGACATTGAGTTAAGGTAGCTGAGACGTCCGCCAATGGAACGGGCAGAAGCGGGTATTCGTCGATCCGGACGCTGCCGCGTACACCGGCTGGTGGCTTTGGACTGATCCATGCTTCGCCGCGAGGCGTTTGCTGCGGGCCAATTAAGCGCATTCTGAGCGCTGACCCGTCGGTAAGCGGGAATACAACGAAGGCCGAATCACGACCAATCGTCGACCAGAATCCGGAGAGTTGATCGACGTCTTGGGGGCGACGTGTCGCGATATACGATGGCTTGAGCTCATCGCTTTTCGAGATGGTGCGAGTTAGCGCTACGATCTTGGGTAGAGGAGTATGCAGAGCCATCGAGGCCACGGCGAACGGCATTGTGCTGGCTTCGATGTGGCGGCTTCTTTTCCTGGTGTGCCTGACGACCGCTTGCTTCGACTGGGCGGGACCCACTCCTCCAGCCCCGCCGCTCGATATCCGGGGGACCTACGACGTCGTCTGGACCATCGGCCAACAGGATCCCGATAGCGTCGGCTCCTACGAGTGGCAGCGCCGGGGCGAATGTCCGGGGACGATCACCATACAGCACCAGTCGGATGCCTCATTCTCGGGGACGGTCCACGTTCCGGCGGGCTTCGAGCCAGGGTGCCGTCCGGGCGACTTTCGCATCTCCGCCACGATGTACCGTAACTACGGTCTCATGGATGCGGGCTGGACGATGTATATGACGACAGACGTCGGGTCATTACTCGGCTGCAAGTTCTTGGCAGCGAGTCCCGGCAATACTCCGGGGCCGCGTGGAACCGGCTGGATCACTCCCGAGCATCAACTGTCGTTCGCGTTTGGGAACATCTACGACTGCGGTGGCACGCGGTGGGAGATCATCGCCGGAGCGCAGGGGACTTTGAGAAGTAGTTAAGACGCCAAGACGCCAAGTTGTCTTGGCGCCTTGGCGTCTCTTCTGCTGCTACTTCAACGTGACGACAAGCGCCTCCAGCTGCTCAAACGTCTCGTTCATGTCGCCGCTGGTACTGCCCGATGCGATCGCAGCGTCGAGCGCTTCCTTCGACGGATAGAGATCGTGCAGCACCACCAGCGTCTTGCCGCCCTGCTCCTCGAACGTCACCGTGGTAACCGACCCGTCTTCCCCGCCCTCTTCGTTCGTCCACACGAGCCGCGAAGGCGGCGTCACCTCCCTGTACCGGCCGTAGAACGCCATCGGCTCCGAAGCTCCGTGCTTGAACACGAGCTTATACTTGCCGCCGGGACGAACGTCCATGTCGCACGACAGCAGCGTCAAGCCGAGTGACTTCGGGACCCACCACTGCTTGAACAGCTCGGGCTTGGTCCACGCCTCGAACACGATGCGCGCCGGGCCGTTGATCGTTCGCGTCACGACGAGCTCACGCGCGGACTTCCGTTCCGATGTCGTGCGGTTCTTCATGGGTGTGGGCTCACTTGCGGTCCTGGTCTCCATTGCCTCTCTCCTTGCGTTTCAGTTTGTCGACCACCTTCTCCAATTCATCGAAGCGCGCGTCCCAGAGCCGGCGGTAGCGCTCGATCCACGCCGTCTCGCCCTCCAGCCGCCGCGGGCCGAGCCGGCAGGTCCGCACCCGGCCGACCTTCTCGGTCGTCACGAGCCCCGCCTGCTCCAGCACGCCGACGTGCTTCTTCATCCCCGTCAGGGTCATGTGGAACCGCTCGGCGAGGGCCGTGATCGAGGCGTTTTCGCGTCCCAGCTGCTCCAGCACGCCGCGGCGGGTGGCGTCCGAGAGCGCGGCAAATGAGGCATCGAGACGGGCTGGCTTATACTGAACCATATGGTTCAGTATATACCAAGTGGGTCGATCACCGCAAGGGGGTGAGAAGGCGAACGGCAGCACCAAGTGCGTTTCCGCCTTTCTCGCCCTTTACAGACAAGTCTGCCTGTCATATACTCTCTGTTGCAGACAATCTCGTCTGCCGAACGTGGACACCGGAAACATGGCACCGACGATTTCAGACAGCGCCTACGCCATCCTGCGCGCGCTAGCGGCCAGGGGCCGCAGGGTAGTCACGACCACGGAGATCCGAGAAGCCGTCGGCTTCGATCCGCACCCCATGCTGGGCCGGGACATCGTCGGGCGCCGCTGGGCCAATCCCTGGGACAGCCCTACCCTACCGGAGAAGCGCGGCGTTCAGATCACCGAGCTAGGGAAGGCGGCTTTCGAGCTGGGCCGTCTAGAGCGCGGGGATGCTGCACCCGAGCCGGTTGGGGCTCCCGTCATTCGAACGGGAAAGGCGCGTGGGGAGAGTGGCGCCTAACGGATCGCGCTTAAGCTGCGTGGTGCGGCGGCCGCAATCAAGACAGACCGCTTCCTCTTCAGGCGGCCGCCGCGCCCCGGCAGCTTCATGCGCTGGTTAGGCAACTCGCGCATTGATCTCATCGGACAAGCGCCAGAGCGACGTTGCCAACGATCTGTAAGGACTGAGGCGAGACCTTGTCCAACGTGTCATAAATGGTGTGGTGGTAGCTGTTGTCGGGACCATAAGTAAAGTCGACCACGTCAATTGCGTGGAGTCTCGCGGCCTGAAGCGGAATATGGTCATCAATGAGCGGTTGTCCCGGCTGTGAGACAAATATGCGACCATAGCCGAGGGAGTCTGCCGTATGCCATACGAGAGAGGTAACCTCAGGTGCAAATGCGCTTGAGTTGGGCTCGATCGAGATGTCTAGGTCCTTGTCACCCACCATGTCCCATAGAACGACGTAAAGCGGAGCATACCCAACTGGTAGGTGAGCGGCGAAATAGCGAGACCCCATCAGGGTCTCGGTCGAGTCGCTGAAGTCTCCGTAGTCCTCTCCATCCGTAAACAGCAGGTCAACACCCATTCGTGGTGGCGTCTTCTTCAGAGCGTCGGCGAGAGCCAAGAGGATAGCGGTTCCGGAAGCACCGTCGTTGGCCCCCAAGACTGGGTGAGTCCGGTCCTGTGCGCGTGGGCTCTTGTCGGCATGAGGGCGAGTATCCCAGTGAGCAAGGTAGAGTATTCTTTCGGGAGCTGTCGGCTTGAACCGGGCGAAGAAATTGGTCAGGTGAAGATGTTCATCTCGCGCTGTGTGGGCGGTGAAGGCCTGGATTTCGACCGTATCAGCCGTGGCCTTCAGGCGACCAAACATCCAAGCTGCGCAACGGTCGTGCGGCTCCGTGTTAGGGATCCGAGGTCCGAACTGGACTTGAGCCTGGAGGTACTGGAAAGCCGTTCGGCCATCGAAGGAAGGTGCGGGGGGTCTGCGGGGCGAACAGCTAATGGCGGCAAGCGCCAACATGGAGGTGCACCGAGGCAGGTTCAACTGCTTGTTCGAGTTGGGTGGTTGTGAGTTGCCTAACGGATCGCGCTTAAGCTGCGGTCGGCAAGCCGGCAGGGCACAGTGTCATTGAACGATAGTTCGTGCCCGCCAGGGCACAACCACTCCGATTCCTTTAAGAACGATAGGCCCGTCAGCTTCAAGCGCATGTTAGACGGCGCGCGGTACATTCGCAGGTGATTGGTAACAGGTTGTACACACCTGATTGGTAACACTCTCTCTAACGTAGGTGCCTCGACCTGGAGGCGCCAATGCCGTGGAGGGAGACATCAGCGATGGATGAGCGACTGCGGTTTGTCCAGGATGTGCATCGACCAGGGTGGTCGATCGCCGAGCTGTGCCGCCGCTATGAGGTGAGCCGCAAGACCGGCTACAAGTGGTTGCAGGCCTATGAACGAGGTGGCCCGGCGGCGCTAGTGGATGGCTCGCACCGCCCGCACACTTGCCCCCGGGCCACGGCGCCGGCGGTGGTGCGGCTGGTCCTTGCACTTCAGCGGCGCTACACCTGGGGCGCGCGCAAAGTACGTCGCTTGCTGCAGGCCCGCGTCCCCGCCGACCAGGTGCCGACCAAGACCACGATCCACCGGATTCTCGAGCGGCACGGGCGGGTGCGGCCGCGCCGGCGCAGCGCGCGCCGATTCCATGGGGGGCCGCCGGGGACGCCCATGGACGCGCCGAACGCGGTCTGGACGGCGGATTTCAAAGGACAATTCCGCACCGGCAACGGCGTGTACTGCTATCCCCTGACGGTCCAAAACGGCGCCACTCGGTTCCTGCTCGGCTGCCGTGGCCTGCTCGCCCCGACGACCGACGGGAGCCGGCCGGTGTTCGCCCACTTGTTCCGGCGCTACGGCCTCCCAGGGCGGATCCGCACCGACAACGGCCAGCCGTTTGCCTCCAACGCCCTCGGCCGCCTGTCGACGCTCTCGGTCTGGTGGGTGCGCCTGGGCATCCGGCCCGAGCTGATCGAGCCGGCGCACCCCGAGCAGAACGGCCGGCACGAACGCATGCACAAGACCCTCAAAGCGGCGACGGCGCGGCCGCCGCAGGCCCACCTGGCGGCCCAGCAGCGCTGTTTCGATCGCTTCCGCCAGCGCTACGACGAGGACCGGCCGCACGAAGCGCTCGGCGATGCCACGCCTGCCAGCTGCTATGTGCCGTCCCCGCGGCCCTACCGCGCGACGCTCGAGCCATTGGTCTATCCCGGCCACTATGAATGCCGCCTCGTCAGTCGTAACGGCGGCGTGCGGTGGAAGAGACGGTGGGTCAACGTGAGTCATCTATTTGCCGAACTCGAAATCGGCTTTGAAGAAATCGACGACGGTCTGTGGAACGTGTACTTCGGCCCGGTCTGGCTCGGCCGCTTTCACGAAGAGGTCGGGCACATCGTCGATCAGTTGGGCCGACCGGTGCGCCGCCAAGGCGACAACCACAAGGGAAGGAGCTACAACAAAGTGTTACCCATCACCTGAGTACAAACTGATTCTATGGAAGCGACTGGCCTCACCGCGAGCGAACACGTAGCGTCGGGTGGGCCACGCGACGCATGCGCGCTCGTCACAGGAGGCCAGTCATGTACTTCGCCGGACTCGATGCTCATCTAAAGTACGTCTCCATCGCGGTCCTGGACAGGATGGGCCAGGTCGCGCTGGAGACCAGCGTCTCCACGCGCGAGCCCGGGCAGCTGCTCGCAGCCCTCGGGCTCTACCGCCCACTGGAGGTAGTGGTTGAGACGTGCCCGTTCTGGCCCTGGCTTTATGATCTGTTGGTGCCCGCGGGGATCGGCTTTCACCTTGCCCACGCCAAGCAGCTGCGGGCCATCGCCGCCGCCCCGCAGAAGAACGATGCGGTGGACGCGCGGCTCCTCGCGCGGATGCTGCTCTCGGGGCTGATCACCGAGGCGTACCCGCGGCCGGCCGACCAGCGGGACCTGCTGCGGTTGCTCCGCCACCGCACCACCTTGGTCCGCTACCGCACCCGGCTCGCGGGCCGGATCCACTCGCAGCTGCACCAGCAGCGCTTCAGCTTGCCGCGCGAGAAACTGCTGCGGCAGGCGACGCGCGTGTGGCTACGGGAGACCGCTTGGCCCCGACTCACGGTGGAGCAGCGGGCGATCGTGACCACCCACTTGGAGCTGATCGATGGCCTCGCTCCGCTCATCGACGCCCTCGAGCGACGCATCGCGACGGCCGCCGCAGGCCACGCCACCGCCCCGCTCTTGGCCACCATCCCGGGCATCGGCCCGCATCGGAGCCTGCTCCTGGCGGCCGAGCTCTTGCCGATCACGCGCTTCCCCCGGGCGGAGCACTTGGTGAGCTATGCCGGGCTCGCGCCGGTGACGCGCAGCTCCGGCGGGCACACGCACCACGCCAGCATCCCCAAAGGGGCGAATCGGTGGGTGCGCGGAGCGCTGGTCTCCGCGATTCCGACGCATGCGCGGTGTGCGCCCGCGAGTGCCGTGAGCGTGGCGTACGCGCAGCTCACGGCCCGGCTGGGGTGGCGGGTGGCCCGGGTGGCCGCTGCACGGAAGTTGGCCCGCGTCATCTATGTAATGCTGACACGCCGGACGCCATGGCACGGCGCTCCGGCCGCCGGTGACGTCAGGGACGAGGTCCTTAGGTAACCTGTCGCTCGACGACCTCACAAAATGATTGACCCGTCCCGCTCGTATAGCCAGATCATGAGGCGCTGCTGACCTCGCATAGGTGTCCGAGCCGTCGCCAGGCTCGCAGGTGATCAAGAGCGAACGTCGGAAACCGCGCGCATGCAGACTTCGCTGGGGAGCACGCTCACACGACAACCGCCGGCTCATCGCCGGCGGGAGAGGGAACTGCACGCGCTTGACGCCAGTCGCTTCATAGGTGTTACCTATCACTTGGACCGTTCAACCGAGTCATCAGCACACGGCTGTCTCTCCCGCGAGACAGCCACCGGCGAACGGTCGGCTGTCTGGTGCGGCACAAGTCGTGCCCAAGGAAAGGTCATGCGCCCTGTCCCGGCACTCGTCTGGTTCCCGACTCTCCTGATGGTATCCCGCACTGCCGAGTGCACGCAGGCGCTCCGGCTCGAGCCGGGAGCGCGAGTGCGCTTCGACGCCCCAAGCCTCGGTGGCCGACTGACAGGTACGCTAGTGGCGTGGGAGTCCGACACGCTGGTTGTACGAGTGGACGGGGACTCCCCAGGGCTGATCGTCCCGGTCGACTCGGTCACCCGGATCGACGTGCGTCGCGAGCGGCGGATGACCCTGGAAGGCGCGGGCGTGGGCCTGCTCGCCGGTGCCCTCCTTGCCTTGGCTGCCTCCCCGGATTGGTTGGACGAGAATGGGGACTGCACGACGCCCGAGTGCCTTGCGTACAAGGTGTCGCCGCATCTCGATACGCGGCTTGCGGTACTGGGCGGCGTGGGTGCTCTACTAGGAATGATCGTCGGATCGGAAGGGAGGACCGCCACTTGGACGAGGGTGCATTTGAAGCACCTGAACGTTGGCGCGACGCGGGTTGGTGGGCTGGCGCTGGGTGTGAGCATGTCCTTCTAAAGGCTGCGGAATGGACACCAATGGGATGTTTCGTAAATATCGTGCGCAGCCTAACGGATCGCGCTTAAGCTGCGGGCGACTCGCCCGCCGGCGCAAGGGTGCTGGCCGGCAGGCCACGCCCGGCCAGGGCACAACACTCCGTTTCCACTAGAACGATAGCGCCCGTCACCTTCAAGCGCTTGTTAGGTGGCGCGGCTTGTATTACATTGTCTGACATGAAAACCTCTGCCCTCACCATCCGCTTGGATCCGGCCTTGAACCGCCAGCTCGCTCGCCAGGCGAAGCGGACGGGGCGGAGCCGGAGTGACGTGGCGCGAGAAGCGCTCCGCCGGCAACTGGCCGTGGCCCAGTTCGAAGAGCTGCGGCGCCGCATCATGCCCCTCGCTGAAGCACGCGGCTATTTGACTGACGAGGACATCTTCCGTGATGTCTCGTGAGGGTCTTCCTCGATACCAATGTTGTCGTCAGTGCCGTCGCGACTCGGGGCCTTTGCGCTGACCTGTTCGCCGCTATCCTCGCCGAGCATGAGTTGGTGCTCGGCGAGACCGTCTTGGACGAGATACGACGGGTGTTGGGTCGAAAGCTGCGGGTACAGCGGGCCACGCTCGAAGAGCTCGACGGCCTCCTGAGCAGCCACGCCACGGTAGCGAGGGCACCGGCGAAAAGCGCGATCAAGGGCCTCGATGCAGCGGATGCTGCCGTGGTAGCAGAAGCGGTCGCTGGCCGGGCGGAGGTCCTCGTAAGCGGAGACCAGGATCTACTGAAGCTGGCGGACCCACCAATCCCAATCGTGTCGCCACGAGGCCTGTGGGACCTCCTCCGCCGCGCCACCTAACGGATCGCGCTTAAGCTGCGGGCGACTCGCCCGCCGGCGCAAGAGTAGTGGACGAACGTCCGTGCCCGCCAGGGCACAAACACTCCGCTTCCGCTAGAGCGATCAGCGCCCGTCAGCTTCAAGCGCATGTTAGGCAGCCGCTTGGGCAGCGCCGATTCCCTAGTGCGGCTGGGCATAGAAGAGCGCGAAGGCCCGCAGTGAGGCCAGCCACGCCGCTAGGACAAGCGTGTGTCGCACGTAATTGAGCCGCGCCCAGCGCCGGGCACGCCCCGCCGCGTTGGCCGCGTCGCTCCCTCGCATCAACTTCACAATGGTTGGAATGAAATAGGAGAACGTGAACAGGCGGTCGGCGAGAGCAATCCAGGCCGCCGCCAGCCACCAACTACGCACTGCGCCGGCGCTGCGCCAGGCCGCGACAAGACTTGCCAATGTGAGAAGCGTCAGCGGTCCGGTGGTGACGAAAACCCAGAACCGTCGTCCGGTGTCGTCCTGACGCGCGGCGGCCGCATCCCACTGGACGCCAGTCCCAGCGGATGGACGCAGCCACCTAGGCACGACGATCCGATGCTCGTAGAGGCCGGCGCCGAATGCGACACCGAGATTGATGACGAAGAGCCAGAGGAGGACGGTCGACACGAGATTATCGCTCGCGGCTGCCTAACGGATCGCGCTTAAGCTGCGGGCGACCCGCCCGCCGGCGCAAGGGTGCTGGACGAACGACCGCGCTCGCCAGCGCGCAAACACTCCGCTTCCATCAGAACGAGAGCGCCCGTCAGCTTCAAGCGCTTGTTAGGCCGCTGGCTATCGCGCGTCAAGTAGTTCCTGAATAGTGAGGCCAACATCTCGAGCGATCTGACGCAGTAGAGTCGGGGAAATGTCGCGCCGCGCGTGAACCGGAACGGTCGTGACACGGCCATCAGCATGCCGGAACTGCTTGTGGGAGCCGCGTTGCCGAACCTCCCGAAATCCTAGGTGCTCCAAGATCGCCACCACCTCGCGAGGCTTGAGGATGGGTGGCTTGGCCACTGATCAGGCTACGACGGTCTGGATGCCGACGAATTCGGCTTCGAGTTTAGGTTCGCCATCCTCAAGCAGGAGGGCGATGACCTCTTTCAAGTTGCGGTTCAGCTCGTCGAGCGTTTCCGCTTGGCTGTGAGCACCCGGGAAGCCCGGGACATATCCGACGTAGAGCCCCGTGTCGGGATCTCGCTCGACGACTGCGGTATAGGTCTTCATGGGATGGAAGGATACTCACCGACGCATCGTCGTGCCAGCGGCCTAACGGATCGCGCTTAAGCTGCGGGCGACGCGCCCGCCGCGCGCGGTGTCGTGGAACGTTAGTTCGTGCCCGCCAGGGCACAACACTCCGATTCCTTAAGAGCGATA
This sequence comes from Gemmatimonadales bacterium, assembly GCA_035538515.1. GTDB lineage: Bacteria > Gemmatimonadota > Gemmatimonadetes > Gemmatimonadales > GWC2-71-9 > AG41. Next base: position 2,874 of record DATLKF010000007.1, on the reverse strand, counting down.
GGCCCGCCAGCTTCAAGCGCATGTTAGGCCGCACCCGAGTGCTTACGCATCAAGTGAAACTCTAGCGTGGCTGTTTCCCAGAAGCGCGGATCACGGCCAAGAACGCACGCACCGCCCTTATGGTCTCGGCCCGATTCGACAAGAACACGTAGTGATCCGCATCGTGGATCTCCACCACGTGAGAGAACGGAGCGCTCCGCCGGTACTGCGTGATTGAGTGCTGCTGCCAAGCTCGCCAGACGGGGAAGTAGCGCTCGGCATCCGCCCGGCCCGCCGAATCCAGCTGCGCATACCAGGGAATCAAGGCACGAGCAGAATCCGAAACCGCGTAGATGGCAAGGGATGGACACGGTAGGCGCTCATACGCTGGCGTGAGTAAATGCCGGGTCATGAGAAGTGCAAGAGAGTCAGGCGTCACGTCGCCAATGTACCTGCCTCCTGAGTCAAACCGCGCAACCGCGCGCAAGTCTGCCTCGGGTGGTCGCACGCGCCCTGTTCGAGCGAAATAGGCTTGAACCGCAGCCGGTGTGGCGGAGTCCACCGCGGTCATGGCTGGCCGGTGCGGCCAACGCATTCGATTTAATGCCGCCCTCGCTGACTGGCTCGGGTCATAGGCCGCGTCGAGATAGACCAGGGCTTGGCACCGGTCGGGATGGGATCCCGCAAAGGCAGTAAGCTCAAACCCCGCAATCGAATGGCCAACGAGAATCACTTTTGACAGGCCGAGTGAATCCGAGACGATGCGAAGGTCGTTCACCGACGAGGCGATGTCGCTATCTGGCGGCTGAGTGGAACGGCCGAACCCACGGCGAGTGATGCCGTAAACGTGGAAACTATCGGTCAGACTGGGTGCAAGATCGTCAAAGATGTGCGCGGTGTTGCCCAATCCCGCCAGGAAGACCAGCGATCCCCCATGCCCGCCCCAATCCAGCACTTCGAGGGAGGTGCCAGATAAAACGGGCACCATTCGCACGGTATGCGGTGACGGGTCGCGCCAAGGCGTTGCGGCTGTCTGTCGATCGGCACGGCATGCTCCAAGTACCATAAGCAAGATTGCGCACCCGTGACTCGACATCGTCCTCCCGCAACGCACCGGATCGGGTGCGGCCTAACGGATCGCGCTTAAGCTGCGGGCGACTCGCCCGCCGGCGCAAGAGTGGTGGACGAACGTCCGTGCCCGCACCAGGGCACAAACACTCCGATTCCTCTAGAGCGATCAGCGCCCGCCAGCTTCAAGCGCATGTTAGGCGTCAGCGCCGCGTCTGCCACCGGCTCGGGTCGCGCCGGCCGTGCATGACAGCCGTCACGGCCGTGACGTCAGGGTCCACGATGAAGAAAACAGCATACGGGAATCGGTGCACGATGGCGCGTCGCGTCTCTCCCTGAACGACCGGGAACTGGAGCGGGCCGTCCTCGATCCGCACAAGGATGAGTGCCACTTCTGCCAAGAACTCACCGCCCAAGCCAGGACGCTGCCCCTCGTACCAGCCGAAAGCTTCAACCAAGTCCGCCTGGGCTTCGGGGTTGAGGCTTAGGCGCGGCGGCATCAGCCGCGCTTACGCTCAATCTCGTCGAGAACTTCGCGCCAAGGCCGCCCGCGCCCCGGATTGGCACGGTGGAGCGCCTCGCGGCGCCTGAGCTCTTCGGCCTGAGTCGGCGTGAGAGGGATTTGACCAGGCTCGAGACTGTCCCAGAGCTCTTCCACGAGCTCGAGGCGCTGGTCCGGAGTCAGATGCGAGAAATCAAAGCGGGTCATGCCCATGGTGCTAATATCTGCTAACGAGACCCAGCAAGCAACAGCGGCGCTGTACGCCTAACGGATCGCGCTTGAGCTGCGGGCGCAACGCGCGCGGGCGCGCCAGCGCCCGCTGGGTCTGGGTGTGGAGGGGCGCACAAAAGGAATTCTACCCTACGACAGGGCGCCCGCCAGCTCCAAGCGCATGTTAGGCAGCTAGCGCGAGCGACCGAAGGCAGTCTTCCTCAGCTCCCCGAACGCGTCGGTGAGCTCCGGGAGTTGATGGTTGGCGTTAAGTCCGCTTGGGTTGGGCAAGACCCACAGACGGGCGTCCCCGAGCAGCGCATCTTGCGCCCCAACTTGCGCACGAGCTTGGCCGAATGCCGTTCGATACGCTCCGATGCCAACAATCGCGACCCAACGTGGTCGATAGCGCCGCGCCTTCCTTTCGAGCGAGCGTGCACCGACCTGTAGCTCGGCAACAGTGAGTTCTGCCGCGCTCGCTGTTGGGCGAAATCCGTGCCCCGCCAGGGCGCAATCGCTCCGTTTCCATTAAGACGATCAGCGCCCGTCAGCTTCAAGCGCATGTTAGGCCGCACACGACCGGAAGGATGTGACCGCCGGCGCGAGCATGGATTCGAGACATGTGGATTAGCCCAAGCTGGGCGGGTGCCCTAGCCGCGAAGTGTGATGCCACAGCGTGGACAATGCTTGGGATTTATCCAGCGCCCGAGATACCTGGAGCAGGCGGGACAACGCCAGTTGCGCAGCGAGAATAGACCTGCGCCAACAACGACAAGCCCGAGTAAGCTAACCCCAAGTCGCGGAGGCATACCGAGTATCGTATTGAACACGCCACGCTGGTATCCGATCGCGGCGAAGATAAGTGGCGTGAAGGGGAGGGTGAACAGAATCTGGTTTCGGCGACGTCTTGAGAACTCGCGCTTTATCGCTGCCCTCTCGGCGTCTGTGTAGCTCACGTCGACTCGCTGTGTGCGGCCTAACGGATCGCGCTTCAGCTGCGGGCGCGCAGCGCGCGGGCGCGACGGCGCCCGCCGGGTCTGGGTGTGGGGTGGCGCACAACCGCAATTCTACCTCGACAATCGGCGCCCGCCAGCTGCAAGCGCATGTTAGGCAGC
>DATLKF010000006.1:0-33598 GCA_035538515.1 Gemmatimonadales bacterium | reverse complement strand
GTCCATGACGTGACACTCCTTCCAAGGCATGCCCCCTCCTGTGAAGGGGGCCAAAAGTGTCACCCATGTGTCCGGAATACTGTGTTACCTATCTCTCGGGAAGGACAGAACCAGCCCTGCAACGAGTTTCGTTGTGGGGCTGTTTCTTCGCGCTGCCCCATGCTGTGAGTAATGCTGTGAGTTCCTCCCGCCCTATCGACTCACAATCCGGTTCGTGAACGCGGGCTTGCAACGAAACCGCGCGAGCCTGCGTCTTAACATCAGGCAGCACTCCGCGACAGGAGCTCTCTATGAGATCACGATTGGCGATCCACGGCACGACGCTGAGCGCGCTGCTCGCGGCATGCGCGGCATCCCCGCAGCCACCGGTCCCGGTGGTCGGGGCCGAGCCGGACGTCCAGGCGCTCGCAGGCCGATGGGATGGCTCGTACTCCAGTGCGGCCACCGGCCGGAGCGGCAGCATCTCCTTCACCCTCACAGCACGGGGGGACTCGGCCTCCGGCGACGTAGTGATGATCCCACGCGGCCAGGGCCAACCGATACAACCCTGGAATCGTTCCGCTGCACCTGCGATCGCGCCATCATCGCGCAGCAGCGTCCTGACGATCAACTTCGTTCGGGTCGCCGCGCGACGGGTGAGCGGCGCGCTCGCCCCCTATGCCGACCCGGAGACCGGCGCTCGGCTGTTCACGCGATTCGAGGGCACACTCTCCGGCGACACGATAGAAGGAACCTACACCACGACCGCCGGCGGATCGGACGCCTCGCAAACGGGTCAGTGGCAGGTAACGCGGCGTCGTGGCTCCTAAGGCTCGCATCCATCGGCAGGACGTCTGTGTCCCGACGGCCGCGACGAGAGCTGCCATCATAGACTGAATCCGCTGCGACACGAACGTGCCGCGCTCCCGCCCCACGATCGCCGTCCACACCGGGAGATGACTGCGCGCATGCTCGAGCATGGCAGGCCTGAAGCCGAGACTCAGTGTCCCGAAGCGAACAAAGTAGGCGCCGCTGTTTGATATCGAGCGCATGTGTCGATTGCTGTGCAGCAATATCCCGATCCTTTCCCTTCTAAACTTCGAGAGTTCATATTGGGGCCGACCATTGATTCACCAATGGTCTCGGACCGAATTGCCCGGTATTCTTCCGGGCGATCAGCTGCCCGGAGAACTGATATGGGGAAGACGCCACTGATTTTTACGTATTACATTGCGGCCCCCGTGGAGAAGGTCTGGGATGGGTTCGTTTCGAAGGAGGCGAATCAGAAAATCTTCATCGGCGCGGACTTTGAGTTGGACCTGAAACCTGGCGGGGCGGTGACCTGGTCGGGGCCCGGTAAGGACGGGAAGCCGATGCGGTATGTGACGGGTAAAGTGCTGCGGGTGGAGGCGCCGAGGCTGTTCGAGTATAAGTTCGGCAGCGGCGATGGGGCGGTGATGTCGAGAGTGAAGGTGGAGCTGACGCCGGAGACGGAGGCGGTGAAGGTTGTGGTGACGAACGATGAGTGGGCGGAGGACGATCCGGCGTATGCTCAGAATGCGGATGGTTGGCCGCGGATTCTTTCGCGATTGAAGACTCTGCTGGAGACGGGGAAGACGTTCCGGCCACATTAACCAGCGGAGAGCCCGCTCGGATAATCCTGGGAATCAGCGGCGGGCCGACCATTGATCACCAATGGTCTCGGACCCACGTCGCGCCTCGGGGTTCATTGCTTCTGAGTTGCCTTGAAACATGCACACCGTTCTGCGATCCGCTCGAGCGCCCCTTGACCCTATACCATAGTACAGGGTCTATCTTGGTGACTGACTCGGAGGTTACTCTCGTGGCGCTGACCATCGGCCAGGTCGCTCGCGCGGCCGACGTGAACGTGCAGACGCTCCGCTACTACGAGCGTCGTGGCCTGTTCGCAGCGCCGCGCCGCACGGCTTCGGGCTACCGGCAGTATGCCGAGGACGCGGTGAGCCGGCTGCGCTTCATCAAGCATGCGCAGGAGCTCGGCTTCTCGCTGCAGGAGATTCAGGAGCTGCTCGGTCTCCGGGTCCGCCACGGCGCCGCGTGCGACGCCGTCGAGCGCAAGACAAGGCACAAGACCGCGCTCGTCGAGCAGAAGATCCGCGATCTCCAGCGCTTGAAGCGGACGCTGGACCGCCTCGCGGCGGCGTGCGCCGCACGGCGGCCGACCGACGATTGTCCCATTCTCGAAGCGCTGGAGGACCATGGCGTCGCCCGTCAGTAAGGCCGTCCTCGCGGCCGCCGGCAGTGTGGCCGCCGCCGTCGGTTCGGCGTTGTGCTGCGCCGGACCGCTCGTCGCCGTCGCCCTCGGCCTGAGCGGCGCCGGTCTCGCCGCCACGTTCGAGCCGCTGCGTCCCTTCTTCGTGGCGGGGACCGTGGCGGCGCTCGGCACGGGCTTCGTCGTGCTGCGAAGTGAAGAGCGCAAGGCGTGTGAGCCGGGGACGCTGTGTGCGTCGCCGGTGGCACGCCGCCGCATGAAACAGGCGCTGTGGGTCGCGACGCTCATTGCGATCCCCCTCATCACGTTCCCCTGGTGGTCCAAGTTCCTGCTCGGAGGTTGACCATGTTGTCTTCAGTGAAAGCTGGGTTGATCCTCGCCGCCGGACTCGGCGGTGCCGGAATGCTCTGCCCGTTGTGCGGCGGCGGAATCCGGACTGTCCGTGCCCAGGCCGTCTCGCCCGCGCTTCAAGCGCCGGACGCGGCGACGCTGCGGCTCCACATCTCGCGCATGACGTGCGGGAGCTGCCCCGCGACGGCGCGCCTCGCGCTCAAGCGGCTCCCCGGCGTGTACGGCGCGACCGTGACGCTTGCCGACAGCCTCGGCGTAGTGCAGTACGACCCGAAACGGGTCACGCCAGCGCAGATCGCCGCGCACCTGACCAAACTCACGGGCTTCGGAGCAACGATCCTCCCCGCGTCGAGCGCGCAGTGAGCCCAGGCGTCGACGGATTTGATCTGGTAGTCGTGGGTGGCGGCTCGGCAGGCTTCGGCGCGGCGATCAAGGGAGCCGAGCTCGGCGCCCGCGTGGCGCTCGTCGAAGGGGGGACGCTCGGCGGGACTTGTGTCAATGTCGGCTGCGTGCCGTCGAAGACGCTGATTCGCGCGGCGGAGGCACAGCACCGCCGCGTGCATCACGGGTTTCGGGGTATCCCCTCGACGGACGGCCGGCCGGACTGGCAGGCGGTACGGACCGAAAAGGACGCCCTGGTCGCCGAGCTGCGTCAGACCAAGTATTGGAACGTCCTCCGGGCTTATCCATCCATCGAGCTGTTCGACGAGCGGGCCGTGCTCAACGCCAGTGGTAAGGTTCGCCTTGCGAGCGGACGGACGCTCGGGTCTGCGAAGATCGTGATCACGACTGGAGCGTCGCCCTGGGCGGCGCCGATCCCGGGCCTCGCGGAGTCCGGTTTCCTCGACAGCACTACGGCGATGGCGCTGGAGCGCCTGCCCCAGTCCCTGATCGTGATCGGCGCGAGCGCGGTGGGGCTCGAGCTCGCGCAGCTGTTCGCCCGGCTCGGCGTGCGCGTAACCGTACTCGAAGTACTCCCGCGTGTCGTGCCGGCCGATGACAGCGACATCGGGAACGCCCTGGGCGACTTCCTCCGAACGGAAGGACTCGAGGTGCACACGGGCGTCCGGATCGACCTGGTCAGCCGGCAGCCGGATGGCTACACCGTTTCCTTTCATATGGAGGACGCCGCGCGGATCGCACGCGGCGAGCAGCTGCTCGTCGCGACGGGACGACGAGCCAACACCGCCGGCATGGGGCTCGACGCGTTCGGTGTCACGGTCGGTAAGAAGGACGAGATCGTCGTCAACGAGTTCCTGCAAACCGCGAACCCGAACGTATACGCGGCGGGCGACGTGATCGGGGACCCGATGTTCGTCTATGTCGCGGCGTACGGCGGCGCGCTGGCAGCGGAGAACGCGCTCAACGGCAACGCGCACCGGTACGATCTCACGGCCCTCCCGAACGTCACCTTCACCGATCCGGCGGTCGCCAGTGTGGGGCTCACGGAGGACCGCGCCCGCGCCCAGGGGATCGAGCCGCTCGTCGCGAAAATGCCGCTCGAGCAGGTGCCGCGCGCGATCACGGCACGCGATACCCGGGGCTTCGTGAAGCTCGTGGCGAACGCCGAGACGAGGAAGATTATTGGCGCCCAGATCCTCGCCGCCGAAGCTGGAGAGATGATCACGGAGCCGGCGCTCGCGATCAAGCACGGACTGACGATCGAGGACGTGACATCGGCGTTCCACCCTTACCTGACGCTGTCGGAGGGGATCAAGCTCACCGCACGAACGTTCACGAAGGATGTGGCGATGCTGTCGTGCTGCGCGGGATGATTCCGCCTGCTGGAGAGCGCGACGGACTGGACCGCAAGCCACCCCGACACCATGGCTATCTCGGTGTCAGACGCATTCGAGCTGGGCCGCCTCATGGTTACAACACGCTGGCTTCCAGCGCTGACACGGGCATGAGCTCGAGGGTCGAGTGGACGCCCGGACGCCATGCCGGCCACCGGCTTCTCCTGCCCGCTCGAGTCCCTCTTCTGGACCGCCGTGGCACCGTGATCCACTCGGCTTCGGTCACGACACGACGTCGAAGTGGCCCATCATCCCCGAGGCGTGATGCTCAAGGATGTGGCAATGATACATCCAGCTTCCGGGACGATCGGGAGCCAGGCGATCCGCACCGTGGCGCGGGGTGGCACGTTCACCACGTCTTCCCACGAGCGCCACTCGGGCGGCTTGCCGTTCACCGCCAGCACTTGGAAGAAGAAGCCATGCAGATGGAACGGATGGTCCATGAGTGTTGTGTTGACGACGTCCCACACCTGCAGCTCGCCCGCTTTCACCGGCTTATCGTGATGGTGCCGCTCGCGATTGATCACGAAATCGACCATGCGTCGCAGACTGAGCTTGACCCCGAGTGTCACGGTGCGATTCGGGCTCGCATTTGCGGGCGCGAGCGGCGCGATGCGCCGCAGGCGGTCGGGGATCCGCGCCGCCGTGGGGCGGGGCGCTCCCACGCGCAGTGTCGCGAAGCGCTCATCCTTCCGCTTGCGCATCGTCTTTCGCAGGTACTGCAGCGCGTCGATGCTCACCTCTTCCCCTTGGGCAAATGGTCCCACCGCGATATCCACCCGGTCGGCCGTTGCGAGCAGGATCTCGTTTATGATGACGGGCGCTTCGAGCAAGCCGCCATCCGTACCAAGCAGCTTGAACGGCTTGCCGCCGACAGACAGTCGGACGTAGCGCGCGCTCGACGCATTGATAATGCGCCAGCGCTCGATCTGTCCCGCGGCGATCTCCAACACCGGCTCGGCCTTGCCGTTGACGAGCCGGGTGTCGCCCTCGCGCCCGTCGTGATGCTCGACGATGCCTCCGAATGGCGCGACCTGGCCCTGCTTGTCGAGCCGCACGTCATCGAGGACGAGCACGCGCTCGGCGTCGAGCCGCGGCTCGTCCCCGCCCCGGACGATCAGCGGGCCGTACAGTCCCATCTCGAGCTGCACGGGCTCGTTGCTGTGCGGGTGGTACCAAAACGTCCCCGCGTCGGGGAGGCGGAAGCGGTACACGAACGTTTCGCCAGGCGCCACGGAGCGCTGCACCATCTCCGTGCCGTCCATCGCCGCCGGGACGCGCAGCCCATGCCAGTGGATGTTGGTCGGTTGCGGGAGCCGGTTCGTGAAGCGAATCTCGAAGACGTCCCCGACCTGCCCTTCGAGCGTCGGACCAGGGATCTGTCCATTGTAGCCCCACGCGCGCGTCCTCGAGCCGTGAACGAACTCCCAATCGATTTCGCGCGCCTCGAGCTCGACCTGAATGACCCGGTGCCCGGCGTCAGGCTGCGCTGCCGCATATGCGCGTTGGTATGCCTGGTCTGCGCCCGGCGCCGGCTTATGATCCGGGCCGTGATGCTCGTGATGCGATTTCATGCGACAATTCTCCGTGCTCTTTGTGGTGCTTGATCGGACCGCCGCAGTGGCAGTCGAGACAACCGTGTTCGGCACAGGTGCTGCAGGTCAGCGCGAGCTGCTTGCGCAGTGCCGCGTGCGCGCGATGTAACCGTACCCCCGTGTTGCCCGGTGTGATCCCGGGTAGAACCACCCCACGACCGCTGACCTGTGGGGCAACGACTCGACGTGCGATCGATCATGGCGCGAAGTGAGCCTCGAACATTCCCACGGCGCCTTTGGTCGCGTCAGCGAATGCGTGACTGACGAAAGGATACGTCCCGGGCTCGACCAGATGCGTCTCGAAGATGGCGCCCCCGCCCGCGGGCACCATGACCGTTTGAACGCCCTCCATGGGATGTGCCAGTGAGCCGTCGAGGTAGACGCGATCAAAGATCGCGCCGACGACGTGAAACGCGGAGAAGCGGTTCGGGCCAGCGTTGACCACGTACATCCGCAGCTTCTCCCCGACGCCGACGCGAATGGGATGATGGGCGTATTCCGCTTCGCGGCCGTTGAACACGACGTAATCAGGCGCAAGGCTGAGCAGTTTTTCCCAATCGATGGTGCGGGTGGAGTCGGGAAGCGTCTTCGTGTAGAACTCGCTCTGCACGAAGACGAATTCCTTTGCGGATGGACGCCCTTCTGGCGGGTCCACGAGGATTGCACCGTACATCCCGTTCGCGATATGCAGCGCGACCGGCGCCGTACCGCAGTGGTACATGAAGGCTCCGGCCACGCGGGGCACGAAGCGGTAATGCAGCGAGTCATGCGGCATGACGTTCACGTAAGCCCGGCTCGGCGCGATCTCGGCAGCATGGAAATCGAGGCTGTGCGGCATGGGGGCTTCGTTCACCAGCGTGAAATCGACGGTGTCGCCAACCGTAACGCGGAGGGCCGGCCCCGGTATGTGGCCATCGAAGGTCCAGGCGTCATACGTCACGCCCTGGGCAATCGGGACTTTCGCGTGACGAATGGTCACTCGTAAACGACGTAGATGCCCGGTCGCACGGGGCGGCGCGACGGGGTCGACCGGCGGGGGTTCTGCGGCGGATCCCACGGGCGCCTCCCCGTGCGAGACATTCGCGGGAGCAGTCGCCGCCGGCCTCTCGGGACCCTGCGACGGTTGCGCGGGCCGCTCAGGGCACGCGGCGAGCGCCAGGGCAGCGAAAACGGCGACAGGACGATATCGCATGAGCCCTCCTTCGCGGTTATTTCCCTAGACGGGGAGAACTGCTGAGGATCTGTTCGCGCGGCGGCGCCGGCCACATGTTAATCGTGCATGCCTCGCACATGCTACTCCGCCGTCTACGCCCTCATCCTGTCGCTTCACACCGCCACGGCGGCGGCGCAAGCCACGCTGTGCTCCCCGCCCGTCGCCGGCGAGATCCGCCCGAGCCGAGATCTCTACTGCATCGACTTGAGCGCCACGGAGCGGGGTGGCGGCGCGTCAGGAGTCGTCGCCCTGGAATACATCCCGGGCCCCTTTACGGTCCCCGTCACCGTGGAGGGCTACTATCGCTATGCCCTCCGCATCACGCTCCGCGACCTGCCGCCACCGCCCAAGGGGACGACCTACATCGCCTGGGCCGTAACGCCCGCCATGGACGTCGTCCGGCGCCTTGGCGTGGTCACGAATGGCGTCAATCGCACCCGCGAGATCGCACTCGATCGCTTCCTCGTGCTGATCAGCGCCGAAACCAGCCGCTCGTCCTCAGAGCCCCACGGGCCGGTACTGCTCCGTGGCGAATCGCCCAGCAACCGGATGCGGCCACCCGACCTGTATCAGCTCTCCCTCGGCGCCGTCATGCCTCCGGCAGAATCCTCCGGTTGGCACGGCGTGCCCATGACGCCGCACATCCGCATGCTGCCGTCGGAAATGGCGCTCACGCCCGCTGCCGCGCCCTGGCTGCCGCGCGCCGATGGCGCGGTGGGCGACGCGCGATCGCCCCAGCCCCGCACGCTCCGTGACGGCGACACGCTCGAGCTCGTGGCGGGACCGGTGCGCCGGAGCATAGCCGGGAACGACGTTCTCATGTACGGCTTCAATGGCGAGCAGCCCGGACCGCTGATCGTCACGACCCAGGGCGCACGCATCACGGTTCGTCTCGCGAATCACCTCGACCAGCCGACGTCGATTCACTGGCATGGCGTTCGGCTCGACAACCGCTTTGACGGCGTCCCAGGAGTGACCCAACCGGTCGTCGCGCCAGGCGACACCTTCATCTATAGAGTGCAATTCCCCGATGCCGGCATCTATTGGTACCACCCGCACCAGCGCGAAGACATCCAGCAAGACCTCGGCCTGTACGGCAACATTCTCGTGCATCCGGCGGGCGGGGATCTCTACGGTCCCGCGAATCGCGAGGAGACGCTCATCCTCGACGACCTGTTGATCGGCGACGACGGTCCGGTCGCCTACGGCAGCGATACGCCGACGCACGCCCTGATGGGCCGGTTCGGCAATGTGATGCTCTTGAACGGTGAGCCGCATTGGTCGGCGCGCGCGCATCGCGGCGAGGTAGTCCGGTTCTACCTCACCAATGCTTCCAACACGCGCACGTGGAACGTCTCGTTCGAAGGGGGGAGCGCCAAGACCAAGCTCGTCGGCACTGACGGTGGGGCGTTCGAGCGCGAGGTGTGGGCACCGAGCGTCGTGATCGGGCCCGCTGAGCGCTATGTGGTGCATGTGCGGTTCGACACGCCTGGCCGCGTGGCGCTGGTAAACCGCGTCCGCGTGCTCGATCGCCTGTTCGGCCGATTCGTCCCGGAAACGGACACCCTGGGCGTCATCGACGTCGACTCGGAACGCGCGCACCCCGACGTCGCGACGAGCTTCGATTTGCTCGCCCAAAACCCAAGCGTGGAGAAGGACATCGCGCGCTACGCCCGCTACTTCGACCGGCCGCCCGACAGGCAGCTCCTGCTGACGATGGAGGCGCACGGGCTGCCGTTCCTGAGCGAGCGGCTCATGATGCTCGACTCGGCGTGGTTCGCGCCGGTCGAGTGGGGGGCCGGCATGCCCGGGATGAACTGGTCCACCACCGGCAAGGAGCTGCGCTGGGTACTGCGCGACCCGGCGAGCGGCCGGGAGAACATGGACATCGGCTGGCACTTCCATCGCGGGGACGTCATCAAGCTGCGGATCGCCAACGAGCGGGCGGTGCTGCACGGCATGCAGCACCCGATCCACCTCCACGGCCAGCGATTCCTGGTCCTGGCGGTGAATGGCAAGCGGAACGATAATCTTGACTGGAAGGACACGGTGCTCGTGCCGTCGGGCGCCACCGTCGATCTATTAGTTGACGTTTCGAACCCGGGCACCTGGATGCTGCATTGTCACATCGCCGAGCACCTCGAGGCCGGGATGATGACGACGATCACCGTCGATTGACGCCCGACTCCGGAGGGACCATGCGCACCCTAACCGCCCTTCTCGTCGCCCTTTTAGTCGTCTTTTCTGGCACGCTCGTCGCGCAGGCACCGGCGGACACCACGCTGCGTCAGTTCATCAGCGTGGACAGCCCCGTCGTGGCGATCACCAACGTAACCGTGATCGACGGCACGGGCGCTCCGGCGAAGCCCGGACGCACGGTCGTCATCCAGCGGGGGCGCATCGCGACCGTAGCATCGGGGGCGCAGGTACCCACCGGGGCCGAGGTCATCGACGGCACCGGGAAGACGCTGATTCCGGGACTCGTCGGGATGCACGACCATCTCTTCTACACGGCGGCGGGGGGCCGCGAGGTGCGGATCGGCTTCACCGGGCCCCGGCTCTACCTCGCGTCGGGCGTCACGACGATCCGCACCACGGGTACGAACTCGGCGTACACCGACATCAACACCAAGCACGAGATTGACGCGGGCCACCGGGTGGGCCCGCACATCGTGGTGACCACGCCGTACATCACCGGCACTGGCAAGACGGGATCGCCCGACATGGCGATGGTGACCACGCCGGAAGCGGCGCGGCGCTTCGTGGACTACTGGGCCGCCGAGGGAGCGACGTGGGTCAAGGTGTACACCGACATCACCCGCGCCAATCTCCGGGCCACGATTGAAGAGGCCCACAAGCGCGGCATGAAGGTGACGGGCCATCTCTGTTCGGTGAGCTATCAGGAGGCGGTGGCCCTGGGCATCGACAATCTCGAGCACGGCATGCTCACGGCGAGCGATCTCTATCCCGACAAGCAGCCCGACCTCTGTCCGCTCGACTCATACCAGGTGATCGCCAAGGGTGGCGATCCGGCGGGATCCGCGGCCCAGGCCACCATCAAGAGCATGGTGCAGCATCACGTCCCGATGACCTCGACCCTGCCGGTGTTCGAAGCGCTCTGCTCCCACCGGCCGGTGCGCGATCAGCGCTCCCTCGACATGATGGCCCCCGAGGTGCGGGCCTCCTACCTGAAGAGTCGCGACTTCATCGACAGCTCGAGCGCCTGGCCGTTCACGGCCGAGGCGCTGCAACGCGCCATGGCGTTCGAGAAGGCGTTCGTGACGGCGGGCGGCGTGCTCGCGGCAGGCGTGGATCCCACGGGCAACGGCGGCGCCCTGCCCGGCTACGGCGACCAGCGCGGCTATGAGCTGATGCGCGAGGCCGGGTTCACGGCCGAGCAGGCGGTGCAGATCGTGTCGCTCAACGGCGCGCGCATCCTCGGCATGCAGGACCACATCGGCTCGATCGAGTCGGGGAAGAACGCCGACCTCGTGCTGCTGGACGGCGATCTCGCCGCCGATCCGACGGTGATTCGCAAGGTCGTCACGGTCTTCAAGGACGGGGTGGGATTCGATCCGGAGAAGGTGGTCGCGGCGGCGCGCGGCCGGGTGGGGATCAACTAGTTCGCGCCCGCTACCTCGGGAGGTCCTACATCCCGACGCACCGCCGGAACGGTCTTGAGGTAGCGGTAGATCGCCCGCAGGTCGTCGTCGCTCAGGCGCCGGAGGCCTTGCCAGGGCATCGGCGATCCTCGGATCACGCGCCCCAGCCGGAACCGGGCCACGAACACGTCCTCCGTCATCCTGCCGAGTCGACCGGTTTGGGAATCGCTCGTGATATTGGGCGGCGACCACGAGTGGCCGTCGGGCGCGCGATCGAAGCCGGTCGCCCCGCCGAAGCGTGGACCAACGATTGCACCGGTCGCCATGCTGCGCTGCGTGTGGCAGGCCCAGCACAAGGTCACTGACTCGACCAGGTAGCGACCGTTCTCGACCGTGGCCCCGTGCGGCGTGGTCCTCGGCGGTGTGTCCCTCGGCCCGACCGGGCGAGACAGCACGGTCGCCTTGACGATCTTCCCCAGCAGGTTGAAGTGGTTCGGCGGGACGACATTTCGGACCGGGGCTTGAGTGCGGAGATACGACACCACCGCGCGCAGATCCTCGTCGGACAACCCTTGCAGCTCCATGAACGGGAGGAGCGCGCGTCCGTCATGCCCTACGCCGTACCGGAGCGCTCGAGCGATCGCTCCGTCGGAAAGATTCCCCACGCCCGACGCCGAGTCGGGCGTGATGTTGCGAGCGTAGAAGGTCCCTGGGGGAACGTCCCAGCGCCTGCCTCCGGACAGGGGGATGTCCTTTCCTTCGTCGGCCGCGAGCATCTGAGTTGTGTCGCCGTGACAGCTCGCGCAGTTCACCAGGTAGCGCACGACGTAACGGCCGCGCCCGATGACCGCCGTATCGGGCGAGGCCGCGACATCGGGAAGGGGCGCGTCGAATCGCAAGTTCTGTCGAGCCGCTACAAAGACCGCGAAGGCCACGACCACGAGGCCAATGGACGTAATGAGGACGAGAACGATCTTTCGCATCATGGCTCTCCAATGTAGCCTCGACCGGTAGTCCTGCCTTGACAACCTTTGGTGAAATGTTAGCGGGATAACTGACGTCCTCCCTACTTCAAGCTATGCATTACTGCTCGGCCGCTCGTACCCCGTCGACACGAGAGGTGACCAATGTTCGCCCGTAGCCCGTTCTCCTGGAAGGCCACCGTCCCTGTTGGTCTGGCGCTTGGCACGCTCGGCACGATCGCCGTCATCGGTGGCGCTCGCCCCGCGGCGGTCGCACCGCGCGAGGACTTCGACCGCGTCATCGAGGATCACGCGGCCACCATGATGGAGGATGGGCGACGCATCTTCCGGTTCGATACGTTCGGGAGCGAAGCGTTCTGGGGCGATGCGTTGCAGTTGCACCGCGCCATCGCAGGCGAGAAACACGGTGGCGTCGGGCCGGGCGTTGGTCCCAAGACCGCGCTGGCGGTCGGCCTCAAGGTGGACCTCGCCGCGCTCCCCCCTGCGCTCGTCCAGCAGTTAAAGGCCGGCCAGGTGAATCTCGACGATCCCGCCACGACGCTGGCGCTCCTCAAGCTGAATGCGGTGGTCGGCGTGACGGGAATCTTTGCCCCCGACGGCGCGATCAAGTCGATGGGAATTCAATGTGCCTTGTGCCACTCGACGGTAGACGACGCCTTGACGGCCGGCATCGGCCACCGTCTCGACGGCTGGGCTAACCGGGACCTGAACGTCGGGGCAATTGTGTCGCTGGCGCCCAACCTGAAGCCGTTCACGGATCTGCTCGGCGTGGACGTCGAGACGGTCAAGAAGGTGCTGGCGAGCTGGGGCCCCGGCCGGTTCGATGCCGAGCTCGACAAGGACGGGAAAGCGCTGCGGCCCGACGGCCAGCAGGCCGGAACGCTCATTCCGCCGGCATTCGGTCTGGCCGGCGTGAACCTCCACACATGGACGGGGTTCGGATCGGTACCCTACTGGAACGCCTACGTGGGCGCGACGGAGATGCACGGGTCGGGTACGTTCTTCGATGCGCGGCTGAGCGAGCGCGGCCAGTATCCCGTCGCCGCTCGCAGCGGCTCGAGCAATACCCGCGGCACGCCGGACCGTCTCACCGCGAAGCTCGCGGCCCTGCACTTCTATCAACTCTCCATCCCGGCGCCCCGGCCGCCCGCCGGCTCGTTCGACCAAGCGGCCTTCGCCCGCGGGGAGGCGTTGTTCGCGGGCCGGGCGCGTTGCGCAACGTGCCACGTGCCGCCGCTGTTCACCGAGCCCGGAAACAATCTCCATGCCCCTGCGGAGATGGGAGTCGACGCTTTCCAGGCGGATCGGTCGCCTACGCATATGTACAGGACCGCTCCTTTGGCCGGGTTGTGGACGCACCAGAAAGGCGGGTTCTACCACGACGGTCGCTTCGGCACGCTCCTCGAGGTAGTGAACCACTACGACGCCTTGTTCCGCCTCGGCCTCAGCGAGCAGGAAAAGAATGACCTCACGCAATACCTGAAAGGGCTCTAGCGGTTCGTAGTACGAGCAGGGAAGCAGCCGCCCACGCTCCCCAATAGATCCAGGCCGGGTGCGTAAGACGTACCACGGGACGTGGGGCCTACGAACCAGTTGCCCAATCACGCATCGTGTGCCGTCCTCTCCACCCTGTTTCGAGGACGCTTGTGCGAACAGCTCGCGCTGCGACCGGCTCGACGGATCGCACCGGGCCAGTCGGTCTACCTCGCCGGTGACGCCGCCCGCAGCGTCTTCTTCCTGCGATCCGGGCTGGTCAAGACCTCCGTCCTCGCCCAGCGCGGCGACGAGGTCATCCTGCGCCTTCACAAGACCGGCGAAGTCTTCGGCGAGCTTTGCTTCTGCACGGGCGCTCGCCGCGAGCAAGCGGTCGCTCTGGAGCTGAGCGATGTCGTCGAAATTCCATTCGAGGACTTGATCCGTCGGCTGCGAGCCGATTCTCAGGCGCTGTTTGACCTCCTGTCGGTCGTCTGCGAGCGCCTCGCGGAATCGTACGAACGGCTTGAAAGCGTCTCGCTCGAGCTCACCATGGAGCGGTTGGTTCGCGCGCTGCTCAAACTCGCCGATGACTTGGGGCAGACAGCGGCCGACGGACTGGCGATCGACCATTACATCAGGCAGCGGGACTTGGCGGGAATCGTCGCAGCGCGGCGAGAGGTGGTCTCCACTTTGTTGAATCAGCTCCGTAATCGCGGCTTAATAAGCTATCCTCGCAAGGGGCGCATTCAGTTGGATCGCCGTGCTTTGCGGTCGTATCTCGATACCATAGTGGCGAAACGGGATCGAACGGAAGGCTAGGGCGAGCCTCACGGGGTGGGATTCGACAAGCTTGCAGTGCTTCCCGGCGTAGGAACTTCGGGCGGCAAATCCGCCGTCCCGACTGCTTGAAGATCAAGTCTCACAAAGCGCCTCAATCCGATCCCGCGTTCGCTGCGTAACGCAAACGGGTCGTCATGCGGCAAGTCCGTTGCGCCGCCGTCAAATCGGGGTCAAGTTCGGGGCCGTGCGGTGCATACGCTGCTCAAACGTCGGAGCGTGATGACGAACTGGCAGGGGCGACCCCCGGCGCCCGACTGCACCCTCGTCGCGCGCATGGCGAACGCTGACGAGCGGGCCCTGGGCGAGCTGTACGATCGTCACGGGCGGCCGGTATATGCCCTCGCGCTGGCCATCGTGCGCGAGCGGGCTGATGCTGAGGAGGTGGTGGCGGACGCGTTCGGGCAGGCGTGGCGGACCGCCGGCCAGTTCGACCCCAGCCGCGGCAGCGTGGGGGCATGGCTCGCGACGATCACGCGCACCCGCGCGCTGGATCTCGTGCGCGCGCGAGGCCGCCGGGCTCGAGCGCTCGAGCGCGTATCACGGGTGGACGCCGACGCCGTCGCCACGCTCGGCGCCGCGGCCGATGCCCCGGACCGGGGCGTGGAGCGGGAGGAGGCGCGGGGGCTGGTCGCCCGCTCACTCGCCGACCTCCCAGATGCGCAGCGTCGCGTGATCGAGTTGGCATACTTCGGCGGACTCTCGCAGACCGAGATCGCGGCCGAACTGCGGGAACCCTTGGGGACGGTGAAGACACGCATGCGGGCCGGGATGGAAAAACTGCGTGGCTCGCTCGCCCAGTTGCTCTCGGAGGGGGCCGCATGACCGACCATCAGTGGTCGGAGCTCGCGGCACCGTACGCACTCGGCGCCCTCACCCCAGACGAGCGCACCGGCTTCGAGGCGCATCTGGCGGAGTGCGCGACCTGCCGGGCCGAAGTCCAAACGCTCCGCGATGTCACGGGACTGTTGGTACACGCCGCTCAGGACGCGACGCCAAGCCCCGCCTTGCGCGAGCGTGTCATGCGCGAAGCCCGTAAGGCGAGTTCGATCGGCCCCCGCTCGGCCCGTGCCCCCGTGCTCCCCTGGCTCGCGGCCGCCGCATGCTTGGGGCTCGCGTTGGGCGCAGCCTACGGCTATCTCCACGAGCGCAGCGCCCGCACCGTCGCGCTCCGCGCGCTCGCCGCCGCGGAGGACACCATCACTGCGCGCGACTCCCTCGTCGCGACGCTCCTCTCGCCTGACGTCGGCAGTGCAGCCCTCGCCGCCACCGGCAAGCCGCCGTCGGCCCGTCTGTACTGGAGCCCGTCCCGGCACCGCGTCGTGATGGCGGTCTACGACCTGGCGCCGGCGCCGGCGGGCCGCATCTACCAACTCTGGGCGATCGCGCGGGGTAAGCCGGTGTCCCTTGGCATCTTCAACACCAGCGCGAACGGCCGTCTCACCGCCGCGCTCAACGTGCCAGCCGGCCTGACCTTCGAAGTCACGGCGGTCACGGAGGAACCCGCCGGCGGCTCGCCGCAACCCACCCAGCAGCCTTTCCTCATCGGCAAAGTCGCGCGCGGCGACTGAGGCAATCCGGCGCCGCGGCTCCGGCGTAGAGGGACTGACACGAAAGCGTGCTCGTCCCTTTTCGGCCGGAGGCGGCTATGAAGCGGTTCTCGTTCCTCGTGGCGGCGATCGTGTGTCTCGGTGCGGTGGGCTTGATCAAGCTCGCGCGCGCGTCGGATCACCAGGACACCCCGGACGTCGAGCTAAACCCGGCGTCGGACATGACCGACGTCTACGTGTTCCCCAGCTCTTCACCGGGTCGCACCGTCCTGGTGCTGAACAGCTGGGCGTTCATCACGCCGGCACAGACCAGCACCACCTACTTCGACCCCAACCTGCTCTACCAATTCAAGATCGACAACAACACCGACGGCGTGGAGGACAAGGTCATCCAGGTCACCTTCACGGGGTCGGGCAGCGATCAGACGGTCGACGTACGCGGACCGGTGCCACCCCCGATGCCGGGGGCGATGGGAAACACCGTCGCGAACGTCACGCCCGCGGTCACCGGCAAGATCAACACCATCCTGGGAAGCCCGAGCGGCATGCAGGTGTTCGCCGGCTGGCGCGATGATCCATTCTTCATCGACCTCGAGCAGTTCTTCCGCATCCTTCCCGACCGTAAGCCGGTGACCGGCCCGCTCGCGCAGCTGCCGGACACGCCCAGCGCCAGCGCGTTTCGCAACCCCGGCGTCGATTACGTCGCAGGGTTCAACGTGCTCTCGATTGTGATCGAGCTCCCCACGGCAGACCTCACGGCCGGCGGGAATGCCAAGATCGGCGTGTGGGGCACGATCAGCCGCTGAGTTGCCGACGATCCACATGACATACCTGACGACAAGGAGCGGACGATGAACTCCGGTAATCTCTTGAAGTGGGCCGTGCTCGGCTTCGCGCTGGTGACTGCCGGCTGCGACGAGGATGAAAACGTGGGTCCTGTCGCCACACGGGCCTACAATCAGGTGCAGCGCCTGGGGAACCCGCTGGTGAGCGAGGTATTTCTCGCGAAGCGGTCGCACCCCGTGCACGGGAGCCTCGGCCCGGCGCAGGACACGTTGATCCGCGGGGAGCTGAAGGCCTTTGTGGCGAACGTGGCCGGCCGCAATGCGACCGTGCAGAACACACTAGCGGCGGTGCTCTTGCCGGACGAGCTGATCGTGCAGACCGACAAGGATCCCGCTACGGCCGGCTGGCTGAGCTGGGCCCTCGCCAACGGCTGGGGTGGGCGGAAGCTGACCGATGATGTTGTCGCCGCCGGCCTCGACGCGATCTTCGGCCCGCTGCTGGACCCGAACAACACCAGCCCCGGCCTGGAGAACGACAACGTGCCTGCCAATGACGTGCCGTTTCTGAGCACGTTCCCCTACCTGGCGGGGCCGCACTAGCCGTGACCGGAAGCGCTCTCCCGGGTGCGCGGCTCAAGCCGCGACTCGGCACTGCCGCTGAAGCGGCAACCGCCCGTTCACGGGCAGTGCCGAGCCGCGGGTTTACCCGCGCCAACACGCGGATCGGTCTCTCTCTGGCTATCGCGGCGCTTGCAGCCGTTGCAGTGTCTGCCCGCACGCGCCACGCCACTCGCACGGCCGCGACCGACCCGCGTGCCGAAGCCGGCCGTCGTCGCGATGCCGACATCACATTCTACGCACGGCGGGTGGCCGCGGACCCGATCGGCGCAGCCGACCGCTCGCGGCTCGCTGCCGTGTATCTCCAGCGGGCGCGGGAAACGGGTGATTTCGCGGACTACCGGCGCGCCGAGGCCCTCGCGCGACGCTCGCTCGCGCTGCGCGTTGCGCACAACGACAACACCTACGTGGTGCTCGCCTCCGCGCTGCTCGCGCAGCACCGCTTCACCGAAGCCCGCGCCGCCGCCCGCGCCCTCAATGCGCGTGACCCCGCGGTGCCCGGGCACCGCGCACTGCTCGCCGAGATCGAGCTGGAGCTCGGGAACTATGGGGCGGCGCGCGCCCTGTTCGACTCGCTGTGGCCGGCACGGCACGAGCTCTCGGTCGCGTCCCGGCTCGCCCGGTGGGCGGAGATCACCGGCCACACCGACCTGGCTCGCCGCCTGCTCGAGCGGGCCCGGGCCGACGCGCGGGCGCGGCGGGACTTGCCGCCCGAGCAGCTCGCCTGGTTCGAGTTGCGTTGCGGCGACTTGGCGCTCCGCAACGGGCGGCTGGCCGAGGCCGAGTATGCGTTCCGGGAAGGACTCAACGTTTCTCCCGGCGATTATCGGCTGCTCGCCGCGCTCGCCCGGCTCGAAACGGCGCGCGGCCGCTGGCGTGAGGCAATCGCCTACGGCGAAGACGCGATCGCTGCGGTGCCCGACCCGGCTACGTTCGGACTGATCAGCGATGCGTACGCGGAGCTCGGCGACACGACCCGCGCCGCCGAGTACGCGCACGCGATGGAGATCGCCGTGCTGGGCCAGCCCGGCCAATGGCATCGCGCCTGGAGCCTGTTTCTTCTGGACCATGACCGGCGCGTCCCCGACGTGCTCGCGAAGGTCGACGAGGAGCTCGAGACGCGCCGCGACATCTATGGCTACGATCTGCGGGCGTGGGCGCTGCACAAGCAGCATCGCGACCGCGACGCGTGGGTATCCATGGCACGGGCGCTTTCACAAGGCACGACAGACGCCCAGCTCCTCTACCATGCGAGCGTGATCGCCCGGGCGCTGGGGGAAAGCGTCACCGCACGCGGCTACCTGGAGCGCGCCCGCGGAGTGAATCCGTACTACCAGCCCGATCGAGCAGCGCGATGAGTGATCTCGCGACCTTCGTAACGCTCGGCTTCCGCCACATCACGAACATCGCGGCGATGGATCATATCCTGTTCCTGCTCGCGCTCGCGGCGATCTACCGCCCGCGCGACTGGCGGGACAGCCTGTGGGTGGTCTCGGCGTTCACGGTGGGGCATTCCGTGACCCTCGGCCTGGCGGTGACCGGCGCGCTCGTGCTGCCTTCACAGCTGATCGAGTTCTTGATCCCGGTGACCATCGTCGCGACGTGCGGCGAGAATCTCGTGGTGCGTGACCGGCCGCGCGCACTCTGGGGCGGGCGCTATCGTCCGGCGTTCGCGGGCGTGTTCGGGTTGGTGCACGGCGCCGGGTTCGCCAACTACCTCCGGAGCCTGTTCGTCGATCAGGTCGCACTGCCGTTGTTCGGGTTCAACCTGGGAATCGAGCTGGGCCAGGTGGTTGTGCTGGGTGTGGCCGCCGGCGCGCTGGTACTCCTCGACCACTTGCTCACGTTGACCGCGGCAGGGCGCACCGTAGGCGCGCTGCGTTTGCGGACTGTGGCGGTATCGGCGGTCGTGGGACTGGTGGCCGCCCATTGGGCCGTGGAACGGAGCCCCTGGTAGCATGGGCACGCTGGCCCTCACGCTGATCGTGCTCGTGGTGCACCCGCTCCACACAACCCTCACGCAGCTCGCCTACCGCGACGCCGACCGGACGGTCGAAGTGTCGGTCCGCGTCTTCGCCGACGATTTCCGGGCCGTGGTCGGACACGAAGTCACGGACGAGACCGCCTTCACCTACCTGCGATTGACGGTCACGCTCAACGACCGAGCAGGGCGGTCGCTCGCCATCACCTGGTGTGGCCAACGGCGCACCGGCGACGTGCTGTGGCTGTGCCTCCGGGCGCCAGCGCCCGATGGCCTGAGCGGGCTGCGAGTTCACGTCCGAGTGTTGCTCGAGCTGTACTCGGACCAGATCAACATCGTGCAGGCCACGTACAGCGGCCGGCGCGCCTCATTGCTGTTCTCGCGGGGAGACCCGCCGCGCCCGCTTCCCTAGCCGTATCCAGTGCCATGCCGCGTCCCCTGCGACGTTTCGCAGTTCCGACCACCGCGGTCACGCTCGCTCAGCGACCTGCTCGCCCTCGACAGCACGACGCTCAGTCGCACGCTGCGGCCGCTCGAGCAGGCGAGTGGATTCGCCGGGTCGAGGGGCCGGACCCCCGGGAGCACCGGGTCGAGCTCGCCGCGCAGGGTCGGCGCGCGCTCGAGCGGGCCACGCCGGCGTGGCAACGGGTGCAGCGACGGTTGCGGACGGGCCTCGGTCGCCGGCATTGGGTGGCTTTGCAGGAGCTCGTGACCTCGGTGGTCGCGGCGGTGTGGCGCACCTGACTTCAGGTCAAGTTCATCTCGCCGTCAAACAGTCTCCTTCAGTAGTTTCGTGAGGGTTTGCCAGTGCCGTTCGTGCGCCGCGGCATCGAACGCGGGCGTATCGCGCAGCACGAAGCCGTGCCGCGCCGGATAGGTCTCGAGGACGTGATCGACGCCCGCCGCGGTGAGTGCCTGGTCGAAGCGGGCTTTCATGTCATCAGGCAACGACGCATCGTCGCTCGCCGCGGCCACGTACACGCGCGCCTTGATGCTCGAGGCCAGACGGTGCGGGCTTTCCGGCGCGTCTGTCGTAAGCCTGCTCGGGTGATACGCCGCCGCCGCGCTGATCCGGTCGGGATACGTCCCCGCGGCGCTTACGGAGGCCGCTCCACCCATGCAATAGCCGGTCGTGGCGAGAGGACCCGGGCGCGCGTCGCGCTGGGCGGCGAGAAAATCGAGGAACGCCGCCGTGTCTGACATGATGTTGGGCAACGTGGCGCGCGACATGAATTTCTCGCTCAAGATCTTTCGCTCCTCGGGATCGGCAAAGACCGTCTTGGCGTTCATGGGCGCGTACGGTCCCGACCGATCGAAGAGATCGGGCAGCAGCACGAGATAGCCGTGCTTCGCGAGCCGTTCGCCGAAATCGAGCATGGCCGTCGCGCGTTTGAATTGTGATGTCCAGGAGACAGTTCTCGGTGAGAGTCGACTTCTATTGCACCCGTTCGCTCGATCCCGACAAAAGCAGGTCCTTCGCTACGCGCGCGTTCCGCGCGCTCCGCTCAGGATGACAACGCTTCTCACTCAGTTTGAAAAAATGGATTAGAAGAACGACGTCGTCCACTCTTCTCCCATTTCGGCGGTGGGTCATTGACCCACTACCCCCATTTCCTTCTTGCCACTTCCTTCATGTGAACGACGCGAGCTTGTCATCATGAGCGAGCGCGAACAGCCCGAGCGAAGGACCTGCTTTTTACACCCGGTCGGTCGATCGACGCTGCGTTCCACGAAGCGCATTCTCGAGCTCGTCCTCGCTGAGCGGGTGAGTCGCTGCCGCGCGACCGGCCGCGAACGCCTCGCGGATCTTCCGAGGGTCGAACTCGAGCGCCTGTGAGTACTCCTTCTCAGGCAGGATAGTCTTGATGCCCACGGAGCGGTACTTGGACGGGCCGAACGGCATCGCTTGGCCCCCCGCCCCCGCCCCCGCCCCCGCGATGGCGCCGGCCCGGCGCACCGTGCGATTGATGGCCAACGCGTAGCTCAAGTCCTCCCGAAACACCTCGTTGACCAGCACGTCGACGCCACGCTCGGCCACGGCGCGACCCGTCTTCCAGCTCGACGGCGCCGGGGCGGGGGCGAGATCGAGGGGCGAGGCCAACAGGACGTACAGCTCATCGGGGCGCCCGTCGCCGGAGGCAGGGAGACCCTTCAACGCCCGGAACGCGTCCGCGAGGGGCGTGACGTTTCGCAGCCCGCCGTCGACCGCTGCTGCCCCGTCGATGTGCACGGGCGGGAAAAACAGCGGCATGGACGCGCTCGCAAGCGTCCATTCGCGGATCCGGGGGTCCCGTTGGTCAATCGTCCGGTACGCGCCCGTTTCCAGGATGGTCGCGCCGATGCGCAGCTCCCGACCCGAGCCCTGCAGGCGCTCGGGGTCCACGTATTGCTGGATCTTGGCCCAAATGGGCTTCGGCGAATAGATGCTGTCCTTCAACAGGAAGACGAGCACTTCGCCGAGGAAGCGCTTGCGGTAAATGTCGTCCGCCGACCGAATGCCGAACCACACGTCCTTGAGGACGCCCACTTGGGTCCGTAGGCCGTCGAGCCCGCGGCCTTGCGCCAGCACGACAGCGTTCAGCGCCCCGGTCGAGACCCCCGCGATCACCGAGAAGTCGAGGCCAAGGTCGTTGACGAGGTAGTCGGCGGCGCCGAGCTCGAAGGCGCCACGTGATCCCCCGCCGCTCAATACCAGCGCCCTGTTTGGCATGGTATCTCCCCGTTTAGGCACTTGGCTCCGCGTTCGCTATGCTACCCCGATGTGGTGCCGTGGAACTTGTCGATGAAGAGTCCATCATCGCCTGAACACGCCCTTCAATCGATTTCAAGCCGATCGTGACCCACGGACAGGGGGGAGGACCAACGGGCGTTGAACGTGCGTTGAAGGTACCCACGTACTTCTTGTCATGCCCGCCGAGCGCGCCTACGTTCCGCACATGCCCCCTCGCCGCTGATGACGGCGGACGAATTCCTGAACGTGAACATCCCCGGCAAACAGCTGGACTTGGTGCGCGGGATGCTGGTCGGGCGAGAACCCCGCCGCGAACGCGTCCCCGATCCGGCGCCACAAGGATTCGCCGCCCTCGCGCCCGACTTGGTCGTCGAAGTGCGATCGCCCAGCGATCGTCCTGGCGATACGCTCGGCAAAGTCGCTGACTGGCTCTCCGCCGGGACGCGCTTGGTCTGGGTCGTCGATCCTGAGCGCCGGCTGACGCACATCTATCGCCCAGATGGCACGCAAGCGACGGTGGAATCGCTCGACGGCGAGGACGTGCTCCCCGGTTTCTCCTGCGACCTTGCCGCTTTGCTGTAGGGAAGCCACCCGCCTCCCCCCCGCCCCGCTGCAACCTTCGGTGCGACCTTCCCATCCAACTCCCAAATCCACTCCCGGGGTTCGTATGCGGTGGGCCCTCCTCCTCCTCGCAGGTTGCCTGGCAGCGCCGGTCCTCGCAGCCCAGCACTCCGTTCCGTCCAGCGGACAATGGCTGATCGAACCGGCTGATCAATCGGGCAAAGTCCAGCTCACCGTCCGTTACGGCGAGGGCCACCACTCGAGCAACTGGGGGCGGGACGTGCCCTTGAGCGAGCTGGTGGGCCTCTCCGCGGCCGACATGGGCGGGCCCGGAGCCACAGTGCACTTCAAGATCGTGAGGTCCGCAGGCACGCTCACCTGCGAGGGCTGGTTCGAAGGCGGCAAGGGCTCGGGCCATTTCACCTACGAGCCGAACGCCAGTTTCGTCGCCGAGCTGGCCAAACGCGGCGTCAACGCGCCGACCGAGTGGGAACAGTTCGAGATGACCATGGCGGGCGTGGGATTGGATCTCGTGGACGAGCTCGAGCACCAGGCGTACGAGCGCCCGACCGCGAAGGACCTCGCGCGCATGGCGACGCACGGCGTCGATCTCGAGTACGTCCGGGACATCGGGGCGCGGGGATACCACCTGAGCGATTCGGAAAGCCTCGTCCGCATGCGGGATCATGGTGTCGACCCGGAATTCATCGAGTCACTGGACAAAGCCGGCTACAAGAACCTGGGTGCAGGAGACCTCGTGCGGCTGCGGGATCACGGTGTGAGCGAAGACTATATCGCGGAGATGAAGCAGGCGGGCTACGCGCCCGCGAACCCCGAGGAGCTGGTGGAGTCGCGCGACCACCGCGTCGATCCGTCGTACATCAGGTCGCTCAAGGACGCCGGGTACGACAGCCTGTCCCTGCGGGAGCTGCGCCGGGCCCGAGACCATGGCGTGACCAGGGCGTTCATTGAGCGCGTGAAGAGCCGCGGGTACTCGAACCCCACGCTCGACGAGGTGATCCGGCTGCGCGACCGGGGGCTCGAGTAACTCGCAGTTCCCTCGTCCCCTCTCTCCTCTCAAGGCCGCCGCCGCTTTTGATCAAACAACCGTTCTCCCGAACCACCCTAGCCGGTGGCCTGCATTGCCTGCATGTTTCACATTGAACCTCTCTGTGATCCCCATGAAACCACACCACCTGCTGCTGCTTGGCGTCCTCTTGGTTTCTGCCTGTGATGCAGCGATCGGTGTCCATTTCCGAGTAAGCGCCGTCGCCGACGATTCCACCCCCCAGCACAGTAGTCAGATCGCCGCTGTCCTCGCTGGGCGCCACGGCCTTCGGGCCAATGCCCATTCGGACTGCGATTTGGCCCGGTATGAGCACAGCGGGGACGCCAGATTGTTGGAGCTGTGCGTCGCTCAGGAACCTCAAAGCGTCTCGTTTGACCTCGAGGAATTCATTTGGGGGGGCGCGTGGCACCCCAAGTGGAGTCCCAAGGGAGATAGCCTGAGGCGAGAGCTCGAGGATACGTTGCGTTCGCGGTTTGGCGATCGCGTCACCAGAATCGACTGAGAGCGCGCCGGTCGGTGATCATTGCAATCCGTACACGACAACCTTGTTCGAAAACGTCGGCAGGTACACGTGTCCGTTGGCGATCGTCGGCGGTGAGAATTTCGCGTACATGCCCCCCCCATCGCGGGACGCATTCTGTTGATTGTTCCACAGCTGCCGCGTTACGTCATTCGCATCGAACGCCCGCAAAATACCTGGAGTTACGAAACTTTCTGCATCCCCACTGCTGGCGTATGACGCCCAAAGAATGGCGGTCCCCGCCTTGGTCCCGTTCGATGAGACCGATAACACCGCGCCGCTCTGTCCGGTCGGTCCCCCGGCGAAACCGATCTTGCCGGTCTGATCCAGCAGGTTGCTGGCGCGGTTGAACGGGATCGCCCACAAGGGAACATTCTCGGACCACACATAAATGAATTCCTTCGTGCTTCCTCCATAGTACGCCGCTTGGCAATGCAGGTTGGCGCTGGGACCGAGCGGGTACACCTGCTGCACCTGGTTCGACGCGGACGTCCATCCTCCCATGTTGTCCTTGTTCAAGAGGTACAGGTTGCCGTCCTTGCCGCCGGTCAGGAAATAGTTGGAATTGGGAATCAACAACGACCCCATCGACCCGTAATCCAAATCGGAGTCGTTGAGTGCCCGGAAATTGGCGGGAGTGAAATAGCTGGCGACCTGCAGGGTCGATCCCGACGGTGTGAGCTTCAGTGCGCTTTCACCACGATTCGTAGGGTTGGTGGGATCAACGCTGTCTCCCACCGTGCCGTTCCCCGTCACCACGTATAGGTTGCCCAGGGCGTCGGCGGCCATCCCCATGCCGCTTTCCCACAGGCCGCCCGCGTAGCCGTTGGGCGTGTCGTTGTAGACCACGCGTTGCTGCAATGTGGCGGCGTCATATCCCAGGATCCATCCGTGATACGGCGCCCAATCGCAGTGGGAGGACCAGGTCACATACACGATGCCGTTCAGGAGCGTCAGTCCCTGACGCTGGTTCGCGGTTTGGGCATTGAAGGAGATGACGTTGTTGACGCTGCCCTCCCCGTTGCCGTTGACGCTGGCGGTGATGCGCGCCGTGGTTCCGACGTCCGTGCCGCTGACGATATTCACCGCGTGCAGGTCCTGCACGAAGGGGCCCCCCACACCCGAGGTGCTGCGAGCCACGAAATAGATGACCTGGCGCACGGAATCGATCACCGGAGTACCGACGATCCCGATGTTGCCGCTGAAGTTGGTGTAGATCCCACCGCATGCTCCGGTCATGTCGCTGTTGGTCGGCGGCCGCATGCCCGGCGCCGTAAAGCTTCGCTTCCAGTACAGCCTTCCGTCGTCGCCATCAAAGGCATAGACGGTGTTGTTCACCGTGGCGACATAGACCACGTTGCGGTGGGTGTTGTCGATGGCGACATTGCCGACGACTAACGGCTGGGCATACACCTGGTCATCGACCAGCAACGAAAACAGGGCGCCGAACTGCTGAACGTTCACGTTGCTCGTGGTCAAGGCCGTTTCGTTGGCGTTCCAGCCGGACCGCGTGTTGTCGTTGTGCTGGGTCAGCACGGAGACGGACTGCGGATTCTGCACTCGTGTGTCCGTGAGGTGCTCTCCGCAGGCGGTGAGCAGCACAAGGACCAGCAACCGAGGCAGTTCGCGTTTGGCCATGACTAACCCGTTGGGCGAGGCTCGCTAGTTTGACATGACCTACCCAGGCTCGCAAGTTCCGCCCTGACATGTTTCGTCGCCTGCTCGCGGCCGCCGCGAGCTTCGCGCTGTGCCACACGCTTGCCCTGGCGCAGAGTCCGATCGGCGTGTTCGATGCACAATCCGACGTGGGCCGAGTGCGACGACCAGGTTCCGCGTCGTACGATCTCGAGCGGCAGGAGTATGTGATCGCCGGCTCGGGGCAAAACATGTGGGGCGACCGCGACGACTTCCACTTCGTGTGGAAGCGCATCAGCGGCAACTTCATTCTCTCGACCCGCGCCCGCTTCATCGGCGCCGGCGTCGAGGAGCATCGCAAGATCGGCTGGACCATTCGCCCCACGCTCGTATCGAGCGGTGTCCACGTGACCGCGGCGCTGCATGGCAACGGATTGCTGTCGCTCCAGTTCCGTCGCACCATCGGCGGGACGACGGAAGAGGCCAAGTCGCGCGACAGCCTGCCCGATCCGGACGCAGTCATCCAGCTCGAGCGACGCGAGGGCGTCTAGATCATGTCCGTGGCGCGATTCGGCGACACCCTGGCTACCCAGGAGCTGGCCGGCGTGTCGCTCCCCGATACGGTGTACGTCGGACTGTTCGTCTGCGCCCACAATGACACCGTGGTCGAGCGCGCCGCGTTCAGCAACGTGCGCATCACGAAGCCGGCGCCGCCCGGCTTGGTCCCGTACCGTGATTACCTCGGCAGCAATCTCGAAATCTTGGACGTCGCGAGCGGCAACGCGGATGTAGTGCACCAGTATCGGGGATCGTTTCAAGCGCCCAATTGGACACGCGACGGCAAGGCACTGATCTACGCGCAGGAAGGGCGGCTCTTTCGGTTCGATCTCGCGTCGCGCTCCGCCGAGCCGATCAACACCGGCTTCGCGACGCGCAACAACAACGATCACGTTCTGTCGTTCGATGGCCGGATGCTGGGCATCAGTCACCACGCGGTCGAGGACAGCGGCGCCTCGATCGTCTACACCGTGCCGGCGACCGGCGGAACGCCGAGGCGGGTGACGGCGAAGGGACCATCGTACCTCCATGGGTGGTCGCCCGATGGTCGCTGGCTGGTGTACGTCGGCGAGCGAAACGGCGAGTTCGACATCTACAAGATTCCAGCCGGCGGAGGTGACGAGATACGTCTCACGTCGGCACCGGGTCTCGACGATGGCCCGGAGTACACGCCCGACCGTCAATACATCTATTTCAGCTCGGTGCGCAGCGGACGCATGCAGATCTGGCGCATGCGGCCCGACGGGAGTGCGCAGGAGCAGGTCACCAACGACGGCTTCAACAACTGGTTTCCGCACATCTCGCCCGACGGCAAATGGGTCGCGTTCATCTCCTTTTCCCCGGAGGTGGCCGCGGACGATCATCCCTTCTACAAGCACGTATTGCTGCGGTTGATGCCGATCGACGGCCCCCCTGGATCCGCGCGCGTGATCGCCTACGTGTACGGCGGACAGGGAACGATCAACGTGCCGTCGTGGTCACCGGACGGAAGCGACTCGCCTTTGTGAGCAATTCCGCACTCCCTTAAGAGTGCGGGGAGCATCACCATTCGGAGTGAGACGGACGTCGGAATCGTGCACGCGGAAATCGAGAAGACCCTCCCCCCCCCCGAAAGCTCGAGCACCTCCCGCGAGAACGTTTGGGTGTCTTGCGGCGTCGCGGTACGTACGGTCACAAGGAGGAGTTATGAAAAGGCGAATACTCGATGTCGGGCTCGTCGGCATTGCCCTGGCAAGCCAGGCTCTGGCATGCGATAAGGGGAACCCGCCCTCGGCGCCGGCGGCCTCCAAACTCAACGCGTCATCTCGGCACTTCAGTGCGTTGGACAGGGAAGGCAACCAGGGGTCTGAGAGCGAAGGGGACCAGAGCATCCGCTGGGACATCATAAGCGTGGATTTCGCGACCGGCACGCTCTCCGCAGGCGGCATGGCTTCGGCGGATGCGCGCGATGGCTCGAAGATCACTCTTACGGGGTCTGGCACATTCCGGACCGGTCAGGAAGACGACGTGACGGGCGGTGGAACGTGGGAGACCTTCGACAGGGCCGGCACGTCCACTGGGAAGGGAACGTATCGTGCCAGTGGACTCGTCAGGTTTGACTTGGCGCCCGGCACGCCGCCGCTCCCGCACGACGACATCGGCCCCCTCGCCAACGCGCGGGCTGGCCTTCTGGTTCTCCGCATTTCCTACTCAGATGGCAGCGGAGGAGTGCTCGTCGTGAGCTGCCACCTCGTGGGATCGCCAGGTACCATAGTCGAGGGGGTCACGGCATCGAAGGGGTTCGTGGGTTTCTTGCAGGAGCTTCCGCCTGCTCCTCCGGGAAACGCGAACCGGACGACATTCCACGTGCTCAATGAAGAAGAGGACTAGCGAGACGACTTGCGCCGGGGGCGCTCAGGGCCGCCCCCGGCCTTCACTTTCGTAGATACGATTCGTCCCAGGCGACGGAAAACGCTTCGCTGCACCGGGGGCAGCGCAGCATCTGCGGAACGGTGAGCAGCGGCGCGCGGTGGTGACAGGCCGGACACACACCATAATGCTGGCCCCAGGCCTCGGGGAGCATCGTGAACCCCGACGAGCGCGGGACGACGGTCCAGCGGCGCGGTGGCGCTCCGACCAACTCGACCGCGGAGCGCGGCACCGTGACGAACGTGCCGGGCATCTCGAGGACGACATTCTCCTTGGCGAACTGGGTGACCCGATACCACGCGCCCCGTCGGATGGCGTACCCGCCATCGACCTTGAGGCGTGCCCAGTACACCCCGAGAGACCGTTCGCGGCTGGCCGCTGGCACACTCCCTCCCGACTGCGATCCGCCGTAAAGAGTCGAGCCGGTGGAGGCGGGTCACACCACGCCGGGCGCACGACCACGGCTCTCGTGATCGCGCTCACGCGAGTGGCGGACGTCGTGGCCATCGCCGGACTGCCCCTTCTTGGGTCTCTAGGAAGTAAACGCGGACAACATGAGGAACCGCGGCGCGCAGCGCTGGCTAGTGGGCTGCGACACCCTCCTGCATCGACTCGAAGGCGAAGACCCCGCCGCACCGTTCACAACGCATCCGGTCTGGCAGCGAGGACCGCGCGATCGTCACACGGTTGGCACAGTTGGGGCAAACCGAAACGGAGTAGCGACCGTCGGGCAACACCGTCCACTGGGTGGGCTGGGTCCCGACGATCTCAAGACGGGCGAGCGGCACCACTCTCGACTGGTGACGTACGACGAGCACCACCTCACCTGACCCCACACTCAGCACGGGATACCACGCTCCACGACGTAACTGATAGCGCGGTACCCCGTTCCACAGCCGCGCCCACCGTTGAACCGAGATATGGTCGAGGCGCTCCACAGTTCCCCCCACTTCCGTTGCTCGTTTGCAACACCAGCTGTGGCAGCAATGCTACGGTCCTTTCCCGCGCGCGTCAAGGCTCTTCTTCCCGCTCTTCCGCCCGTAGCAATGCCATGAGCCGATGTCGCCGGGCCAGCCACAGCACCGTGACCGTGGCGCCGACCAGGTTCCCCCCCAAGATCCGCGGCCACGCGAGGGTCCCGAGCCCGGTGTGCGAGAGCAGGATCGCGAGCATCACGAACCCAAACTCGATGATGAAGGAGACAAAGCCCACGCCGATCAGTAGGCTGGGCTCGCGGGCCGCGCGATGGACAGCGGCCACCAGGGCAACGCTGTACGCGATGTTGAGGAGGTAATGCAGGATCGTGAAGGGTACGACGCCGCCAAGCACGGCGAACGTGCGGAATGGCTGCCCGGCGATGACGTCTACCACCGCCAGCCAGATCCAGATCGCGGTGGCGACGACGGCGCCAAGAGCCACCCCTTCACGCAAGGGGCGGTGACCTGGCGGCGTGGGGGGGGGCGAGCTCACCCTGCAAAGATAATTGCAGTTGGTGCCGGAATTCGACAAGTTCGGAACTCGCTGTGAGGCTTGATCTCCGTATGGCGCTCGTGGTTTTCCTTCGAGGCATCAACGTCGGCCGGCACCGGAGGTTTCGCCCGAGCATCCTCGCCAGAGAGCTGAGTCGCTTTGACGTCGTGAACGTGGGTGCGACAGGGACGTTTGTCGTCTATAAGCCGCGATCGCGAGCGAAGTTCCGTGCCGCATTGCTCCGGAAGCTGCCATTCGCGGCAAACGTCACGCTGTGCGACGGAGGCGATGTCATCCGCCTCGAGACCGAGAACCCATTCGGAGCTCGGCCGGCACGTCCTGACATCGTGCGATTCGTCAGCATCCTGTCGCAAGTCCCCCGCCTCCGTGCCTCATTTCCAATCGGACTTCCGCCTGATGGGGATTGGTTCGTGCGCATAATCGCGTCGCGCGGCCGATTCGTGTTCGGAGAGTACCGCCGTCACATGAAAACGATCGGCTACCTTGGCCGGATCGATAAGTTGTTCGGTACGCCGGCGACGACACGGAATTGGAACACGATCATGGCGATCGTGCGGATTCTGAAGGCGACATGAGCCTGCGACTGCGCCTGATGACCCCGGACGATATCCCCGTTGGGATGCACCTGAAGGATCTCGCACAGTGGAATCAGACCGTAGCGGATTGGGAGCGGTTTCTCGCCCTCAGCCCCGACGGTTGCTTCGCGGCGGAGTGTGATGGCCGGGTCGTGGGGACGTCCACAGCGATCGTGTACGAGGGCCGCTTCGGCTGGATCGGGATGGTGATCGTTGACCCCGGCTATCGCGGCCAGGGTATCGGGAGGGCCCTGCTGGAGCGAGCCATCCAGTACGTCGAGTCGCAGCGCATCCCCGTGGCAAAGCTCGACGCCACGCCCCAGGGCAGACCTCTTTACCAAACGCTCGGCTTTGTGGACGAGTATGCAATCGAGCGGTGGGTCCTCCACCGACCGAGCTTGGGCCGACGTCAGGCCCAACAACAGCCTTCAGAGATCGCGGTGGACGTGCTGCAGCTCGACCGCGAGGTGTTCGGAGCCGACCGCGGTGCGTTGCTGCGTTCACTCGCGGAATCGGCGCCCGAGCTGGCGCTGGTCGAACGGCGAGGAGGCATGGTCGTTGGCTACGCGTTCGGACGACGTGGGTCGCTTGCCGATCACCTCGGCCCATGGGTGGCGCGCGACGAGCGGGCAGCGGCGAGGCTGCTCGGCGAGTTCCTCGAGCGCACCGGCCGCGATCTCGTATTCGTCGATGCCGTGACGCA
Organism: Gemmatimonadales bacterium; assembly: GCA_035538515.1. GTDB lineage: Bacteria > Gemmatimonadota > Gemmatimonadetes > Gemmatimonadales > GWC2-71-9 > AG41. The sequence goes on along the minus strand of DATLKF010000006.1, from coordinate 2,830 downwards.
GAATCCATGGGGACTGCCACTCGTCACGAAGTGCGGCTTTCAGTTCTCGCGCCCGCTCACGAGGATGGTCCGCGGGTCGAACAATTATCCGGGGCGACCGACGCTCCAGTGCGCCGTGCTCGGTCCAGAGTTCGGATGAATACCCGGGAGCAACGATGACCATCGCCCATGCGTTAGTGGCGTTTACGGTTGCCGCGGGGTTGCTGACCATCACGCCGGGGCTCGATACCGCGCTGGTACTGCGAACCGCGGCCGTCGAGGGCTCACGTCGGGCGATGCTCGCCGGGGCGGGCATCTGCCTGGGGTGCCTGACGTGGGGGTTCGCCGTCGCGGTGGGATTAGGGGCGCTGCTCGCCGTTTCGCAGCTCGCCTACGATACCCTCCGCATCGTCGGCGCCTGCTACCTGATCTGGATGGGCCTCTGGGTCCTGTTCCGCAAACGGCCAGCAGTTGGCGTGGTCGAGAGTGCGGACACTGCTCTGCTGCGGAATGCTCGGGAGCAACCGTCAAGCTGGTTTGTGCGGGGATTCCTCACGAACGTCCTCAACCCGAAGGTCGGTGTCTTTTACGTGACATTCCTTCCCCAGTTCGTCCCCGCGGCCATCAGCGTCGCGCCGTTCATCATGTTGCTCGCAGCAATTCATGCGTCCGAGGGCATGCTGTGGTTCGCTGCGCTCACGCTCGCCACTCGCACGCTCTCCCGCTGGCTCCGACGTCCGCTTGTGGAGAAAACGTTGGATCGTGTGACCGGGGCGATTTTCATCGGGTTCGGACTCGCGCTGGTGCTGGAGAGACGACGATAAGCGACGGACGGGTCTCCTCACCTGATCCTGTAATCGAGCGGCACCAGAACGAGCACTCGAACGGCGCGTCCCTTCACTTGTCCGGGTCGAAACACCGCATGAAGGACGTAGTCACGTGCAGACTCTTCGAATCCGGTACTCGTTCTCTCGATGACCTTCACCGATCCAGGCTCCACGTTGCCCTGCGTGTCGATGACGGCCTGCACCGTCACGCGACCTTGGAGTCCTGCCTGCCGGAGTAAGGGCGGGTACGAGAACGGTGGTGCGGATACGAGCACCGGCCGCTCATCGACATCATTCTCCCTATAGATCTGCCCAGCGATCGCATCCTGCTCGTCGCCGCTCCCTCCGGGTGGACACGCGGCATCGACCTGCGGCATGTGGCGCTCGAGCCCGCGCGCGTTGAAACGGACGACTTGCGGCGATCCGTGCGAGGGATGGATCTCGAGCCGCAAGTCCGGGGTGGACAGTAGCCGCCGTAGGAACGCCCGCGCTTCAGGCGCGAACACAGACGTCGAATCGGTCGAGCGGTTCCACCGGGTCTCCTCCGGGGCCCGCGTGCCCAGTTGAATGCCGACCGGCGTCACGCCGCTGTCATCCGAATCCAGGACGGATCCCGCGGACACGAACACTTCGAGCTCATGCTCCCGGCAGCGCACGACCAGGGCTGGACGCACTTCGAAGACCGACCCCCGCACCATGTTCAGCGCCAAAAGCTCCAACGTCAGGGTTGGCTGATTGGTCATCTCGGTAACTTCCCAGGGGTCGGTCGACGGCTGGCGCGTCACACGTTGCGCCTGCGCGGGCGTTACGAGAAGCAGCAGGGCGATGGGGATCGGCAGCTTAGGCATGACGGTTGCCCTCCTGGCAGCTAGGGCGACCGGGTGCTCTAGAATACGACATGTCGGCCGGGACTGCGAGTGGTTCCGGTCGTGAGGCTTCGCCAAGTATGGTTGTGGCTTCGTTTTGCCCGATTGTTCCTCCACTTGGCGGCGTGCGCTCAACCTTGCTCCCCAGCCTCCGCCGCTCAGTTCCAAGGGAGCGCACTGCGCTCGCGCCAGTATGCGCCCGACTCCATCGCGAGGGACTGGAGGCGTGCATCTGTCTCGGCCGTCCACGACACTTTCACGGCACGCAGGTTCGAGCGGAGCTGATCCGGCGTCGCGGCACCGCTCAGGACGACGTCCGCCCATGGCCGCGCCAGCGCGGCGGCAAGAGCGAGGGCGTCGACGGTGGTGTCCAGCCGCGCCGCTTCCTGCCGCAACAGCGCGGGAGCGTGCCGTTCGGTGAGCCGGCCGTTAGCGAGCGCCTCCTTCACGATCACTCGTATGCCGGCCCCATGGGCCTCCTCGAGGGCAACGCCCGCGCCGCGCTCGAGCAAGTTCCACGTCGCCTGCACGGCGTCGAATACGTGCCTGCCATCGCGCCTGATCTCCAATGCCCGTCGGAGGACGTCGGACTGCGCCGCGCCGGTGAGCGTTAGCCCAACCCGGAGCCCGGTCGCTTTGAGGCGCGCCAGTTCGTCGATCACCGCGCCGTCGGTCAGCACGCCGCTCTCGAGCGTCGCCGAGTGGATCTGATAGAGCGAGAGGTGCGCGCCGAGCCGCGCCCGCGTCTCGGCGAGCTGGCGCCGGAGGGTGGCCAGCGAGTGGTCCTTCACCTCGTGATGTTCGGCAGCGACGCGCCAGGCGGCGGTGTAGGTGTACCCCCACTTCGAGGCGACGATTACCGCGCCCGGCGCGATGCGTCGTTGCGCCAGCCATGAGGCGAGGAAGTCCTCCGCCCGGCCGTAGGAGCGCGCCGCGTCGAAGTAGCGCACGCCGGCGGCGTAGGCATCGTCGAGCACCGCCTGCGTCCGTTGCGCCATGGCGCCCGGCTCGTAACTGCCCGCCAGGTCGCGCGCGTGCTCGACCGTGATGTATCCGGGGCGGCCGAGCGCCGCGAGCCCCAGACCGAGGCGAGGTGGTGCTTGCGACCCGTGTGGCGTAGACGTATTTCCCAGACGGAGGGAGCATGACGCTGACCCC
>DATLKF010000005.1:0-8632 GCA_035538515.1 Gemmatimonadales bacterium | reverse complement strand
CCCCCCCGCCCCGCCCGCCCCGGCCGCGCCCGCCGCGCTCCTGCCCTCCGCCTCCGCTCCCCCCGCCGGCGGGACGGCCCTCCCCGGTCCCCTCACCGCCGGCGTGCGCCGTCTCCACCGGCTCCACCGTCCCCGGCCCGGCTTGCCCTTGCTGTTGTTCGTTCGCCATTAGAGCTCCAATCCGCCTTTGCGGGCGCCTTCGGCCACCGCCTTCACGCGCCCGTGATACTGATAGCCGCCGCGGTCGAACACCACCTTGGTGATGCCCTTGGCCTTGGCCTTGGTGGCGATGAGCCGCCCCAGGGCAAAGCTCTTCGCCGTCTTGCCCGAGCCCTCGACCTGTAAGCCTTCGGAGGTGTCGGCCGCGCCCACCAAGGTCAAGCCCCGGGTATCGTCCACGACCTGGGCGTAAATGTGCTTGGACGAGCGGAACACCACGAGGCGCGGCCGCTGCGCGCTGCCCGTAACCTTGCGACGTACACGCAAGTGACGGCGGTAGCGGCGCTGCGCGCGGGTACGGGCTTTATGGATCGTGCGCATGGATTACTTGGCCGCCGCCTGGGCGGTCTTGCCCGCCTTGCGGCGGACTTGCTCGCCCACATAACGGATGCCTTTGCCCTTATAGGGCTCGGGCGGCCGGATGGCGCGGATCTCCGCGGCCACCTGCCCCACGAGCTCCTTGTCGACGCCCTCGATTTTCAACAGGACGTTGTTGTCCACCGAAATCTTGATCCCCTTGGGCGCATGATACGGCACGGGATGCGAGAAGCCAACGACCAGCTGCACGCCGAACGGCTTGGGCTCCGCCTTGTAGCCAACGCCCTGGATCTCGAGCGATTTGGCGAACCCCTTGGTCACCCCATCCACCATGTTGGCGACCAGCGTGCGGGTGAGTCCGTGCAGCGCCTTATGGCGACTCTCGTCCGAGGGCCGGCGCACGACGATGCTGTCGGCTTCGACGGCGACCCCGAGCTCTGCGTGCACCATCCGGCTGATCTCGCCCTTCGGACCCTTCACCGTGATCCGGGAGCCGTCGACCTGAGCGGTGACGCCCTTGGGCATGACGACCGGCTTCTTACCGATGCGGGACACCGGGCCTCCTACCAGACCACCGCGAGCAGCTCACCGCCCACGCGGGCGGTGCGGGCTTCGCGGTCCGTCATGAGTCCCTGCGGGGTGGAAAGGATCGCCATCCCGAGGCCGTTCTTGACGCGCGGGATCTCGCGCGCCTTGACGTAACGCCGCAGGCCCGGCGCCGACACGCGCTGTAGCTCGCGGATCACCGGGGCGTCGTTGTGATACTTGAGGTAGAGCCGCAGCAGTCCGTGACGCCCGTCGTCCAGCACCTTGTAGTCCTGAACGTAGTGGTTGTCGCGCAGCAGCCGCGCGATCTCGACCTTCAGCTTCGACACCGGCATGTCGACGCGGCGATGCCCCGCCTGGCAGGCGTTGCGCACCCGAGTCAGCATGTCGGCGACGGGATCGATCACACTCATCTCGTGTCCGTCCTTTACCAGCTGGCTTTGCGCACGCCGGGGATTTCCCCGCGCAGCGCGAGCTCACGGAAGCAGATGCGGCACAACCGGAACTTCCGGAGCGTCCCTCGACTGCGACCGCAGCGCTGGCATCGATAATAGCCGCGCACCTTGAACTTCGGTTTCCGCTTCACCTTCTCCATCCACGTCCGCTTCGCCATGACTATCGTCTCCTACGCCACCGCGACGGGGGCTTCGCCCCGGAAGGGCATCCCCAGCTCGCGCAGCAGAGCGAGCGCGGTGTCATCCCGGCCGGCGCTCGTTACGAAGGTGATATCCATCCCGTGGACCCTCTCGACTTTGTCGTAGTCGATCTCGGGGAAGATCATCTGCTCCTTGATGCCGATCGTGTAGTTGCCCCGCCCGTCGAAGCTGTCGGTCGGCAAGCCGCGAAAGTCGCGCATGCGCGGCACGGCCACACTGATGAAGCGGTCGAGGAACTCGAACATCCGGCCGCCCCGCAGCGTGACCGAGCAGCCCACCGCCATCCCCTGACGCAGGTTGAAGTTGGCGATCGCCTTCTTGGCGCGCGTCACCACCGGCCGCTGGCCCGAGATGGCGCTGAGCTCGGCTACCGCCGCCTCAAGACCCTTGGGGTTCTTGGAGGCATCGCCCATCCCCACGTTGAGCACGATCTTCACGAGCTTGGGGATCTCGTGGGGGTTCTTGAGGCCGAACTGCTGCGTCAGCTTGGCCCGCACGCGCTGCTCGTAGAAGTCGAGCAAGCGGGCGCGCGGGGCGGGCTCGGGCGGCGGACCAGCTTGGGGCTCGGGGCTCGGGGTTCGGGGCTCGGGGGCCTTTTTGGGCTTCTTGGCCTTCGGCTCCTTGGCCCGCGGCGCCGCCTCGCCCCGGGGCGTCGCCTCGGGGTCAGCCGGTTGGGCCTGCTTCTGGTCTTTGTCGTTGGTGTCCGCCATGCGCTTACTTCGCTTTCACTCGCGGAATCGGCTGGCCCGACTTCACCGCCACCCGCTCCGCCGTGCCGTCCTTGTCCAGCCGCCGCCGGATGCGCGTCGGCTCGCCCGACTTCGGGTCGAGCAGCATCACGTTCGACGCGGCGATCGGCGCCGTCAGCTCCACGATGCCACTCTCCTCGTTAGCGGACGCCGCCCGCTTGTGCTTCTTCACGATGTTCACGCCCTCCACCTCCACCCGGAACTCCTTGGGGTAGACGCGGAGCACTTTGCCCTCTTTTCCCCGATGCTCGCCGGAGATCACGCGCACGGTATCGCCCTTGGCGATGTGCAGCTTGTGGCGCTCCGGCTCACGGCCCACGCGGCGCCGGCTGCTCTTCTTGTAGACCAGCGGCTTCATGTCAGATGACCTCCGGCGCGAGCGAGACGATCTTCATGAATCGCTTTTCGCGCAGCTCGCGTCCCACTGGCCCGAAGATGCGGGTGGCCCGGGGTTCCCCCTGGTCGGTGATGAGCACGGCCGCGTTCTCATCGAAGCGGATGTAGGAGCCATCCTTGCGCTTCGTCTCCTTGGCCGTCCGGACGATCACCGCTTTCGCCACCTCGCCTTTCTTGATCTGGCCGGTGGGGATCGCGTCCTTGATCGTCACCACGACGATGTCGCCGAGCCCTGCGTAGCGGCGCTTGGACCCGCCGAGCACACGGATCACGAGCGCCCGCCGGGCGCCCGAGTTGTCCGCGATCTTGAGAATCGACTCCTGCTGCACCATGGTCCCCCCCTCCTCCTCCCCCTACTTCGCCCGCTCGACGATTTCGACCACGCGCCAGCGTTTGGTCTTGGACAGGGGCCGGGTCTCGACGATCCGCACGGTATCACCCGCCTTGGCGCCCTGCTCGTCGTGGGCCGCCACCTGCTTGGTGCGGACCACCTGCTTACCGTAAAACCCATGCGCGAAGCGGCGCACGAGCGACACCGTCACGGTCTTCTGCATCTTGTCGCTCACCACCACGCCGGTGCGAACCTTGCGCCGCGGCCTCATGCTCGCGTCCTCTCGGCCAGAATGGTCTTGATCCGCGCGATCTCGCGGCGGATCCTGCGCAGCTCGAGCGGGTTCGACAGCGCCTCGGTCGCGCGCCGGAAGCGCAGGCGGAACCGCTCCTCGGTGAGCACCACCAGCTGTTGCCGGAGGTCCTCGACCGTCATCTCCCGCAGCGCCTCCGGTTTTTTCGTCGGCATCCTAGCGCTCCTCCCGCTTTACGAACTTCGACTTGATCGGCAGCTTGGCGGCCGCGAGCGCCAGCGCCGCGCGCGCCAGGTCTTCCGCGATCCCCTCGAGCTCGAACATCACCCGGCCCGGCTTCACCACCGCCACCCACCCCTCGGGATTCCCCTTCCCCTTCCCCATGCGCGTCTCGGCCGGCTTCTTGGTGATCGGCTTGTCGGGGAAGAGGCGGATCCAGACCTTGCCGCCCCGCTTCATCTCGCGCGTCAGCGCCACGCGCGAGGCCTCGATCTGCCGGTTGGAAATCCACCCCGGCTCGAGCGCCATGAGCCCGTAGTGGCCGAAGGCCACCGTGTTGCCGCGCGTGGCCATGCCCTTGGTGCGGCCCTTGAACCGCTTCCGGAACTTGACGCGCTTGGGTGCCAGCATCCCGTCACACTCCGGTCGAGTACGTCCGGCCAGCCAGCTCTTCGGTCATCTCGCGGGTGAAGATCCACACCTTCACGCCGATCGTGCCGTAGGTGGTCTTCGCCGTCGAGGTCGCGTAGTCGATGTCGGCGCGCAGCGTGTGCAGCGGCACGCGCCCCTCGTGGTAGCCCTCGGTGCGCGCGATCTCGGCGCCCCCCAACCGACCCGCCGTCTTGATCTTGATCCCCTGCGCCCCCATGCGCATGGCGCTCTGCACCGCGCGCTTCATGGCGCGCCGGAACGAGATGCGCTGGGTCAGCTGGTGCGCCACCGAGTCCGCCACCAGCTGGGCGTCGAGCTCGGGCCGCTTGATCTCCTCGACGTTGATCCCCACTTCCTTGCCGGTGAGCTGGGCCAGCTCGTCGCGCAGCTTGTCCACCTCGGCGCCGCGCTTGCCGATCACCACGCCGGGCCTCCCGGTGTGCACGGTCACCGTGACCTTGCCCGGCTTGCGCTCGATGTGAATGTCGGCGATGGCCGCGTGCGACAGCCTCGTCTTCAGGTACTTCCGGATGAGGTCGTCTTCCTTCAGAAGCTCGGGAAAGTCGCGGCGCGCGAAATAGCGCGAGCGCCACGGCTTCACGATGCCGAGCCGGAACCCATAGGGATGCGTTTTTTGACCCACTTACCTCCCCGCTTTCTTTTTGGACCGGCCCGCCCGGCCCGCCTTCTTGGCCTTGGCGCGTTTGGCTTTCGGTTTCCCCGCCCCCGCCCGCGCCCCCGCCCCCGCGGGCTTGGCGGTGGTCTCGCCCTTCGCGGCCGCCTTGGCCGGTGGACTCTTCGGCGCCCGGGATTCGGCCTCTCCCACCACGCGAATCTCCACGTGACTGGTGCGCTTCTTGATGGGCGTGGCGCGTCCCATCGCGGCCGACGTGTAGCGCTTGAGTGACTGCCCCTCGTTCACTACCGCGTACTGCACCCGCAGCCGATCCACGTCCAGCGCCGCGTTCTCCCGCAGCGCCCGCTGCTCCGCGTTCGCCACGGCGGACTTGAGCACCTTGTGGATCTGCTTCGCGGCCAGCTTTTTCGAAAACCGGAGGATGGCGTACGCCTCCGGCACGGGACGGCCGCGGATCTGATCGATCACGAGGCGCATCTTGCGCGCCGACTGGCGCACAGTCCGCTGGATCGCTCGCGCTTCCATCGGCTACTCTTTGGGCGGCGGCGCCTGCTCGGCCGCAGCCGCCGCGGCCTCTTCGCGCTCCTGCGCCGAGCCCTTGGCGCTGTGGCCGCGGAACAGGCGCGTCGCGGCGAATTCGCCCAGCTTATGGCCCACCATGTTCTCGGTGATGTACACCGGGATGAATTTGTTCCCGTTGTGCACCGCGAGCGTGTGGCCCACGAAGTCGGGCGTGATGGTCGAGCGCCGCGACCACGTCTTGAACACCTTTTTCTCGTTCTTTTCGTTCAGGGCCTGGATCTTGACGAGCAGCGACGGCTCGACGTAGGGGCCCTTCTTGACGCTCCGTCCCATGCCGTGACTCCCTATCGAACGCGGAAGGCGGAAGTCGGAACGCGGAACCGCACGGCAAGCGTCGAGCCCGGCATTCCTGTTCCGCGTTTCGCGTTCCGCATTCCGCGTTTCATTGTGTGGCCTTCCCGCGCTTGCGTCCGCGCACGATCAGCTTCGTCGACGGTTTCTTCTTGTGCCGCGTCTTTTTCCCCTCGACTTTGCCCCACGGCGACGTCGGCGGCCGGCCGCCCGAGGTCTTGCCTTCGCCGCCCCCCAGCGGGTGGTCGACCGGGTTCATCGCGACGCCGCGCACCCGCGGGTTCCGACCCAGCCAGCGGCTCTTGCCGGCCTTCCCGATCGAGAGCAGCTCGTGCTCGGGGTTACTGACCTCGCCGACCGTCGCGAGGCACTCACCGCGCACCATCCGCATCTCCGTGGAGCGGAGGCGCACCGTGACATAGTTGCCTTCCTTGGCCACGACCTGCACGCCGGTGCCCGCCGAGCGAGCGAGCTGGCCACCGCGCCCGATCTTGAGCTCCACGTTGTGCACCGTGGTGCCGAGCGGGATCTCGAACAGCGGCATGGTATTTCCGACCCGGATATCCGAGCCCGGCCCGGACACGACCGTGTCGTCGACGGCGAGCCCCTTGGGCGCGAGGATGTAGCGCTTCTCGCCGTCCGCGTAGTGCAGCAACGCGATGCGCGACGTGCGGTTCGGGTCGTACTCGATCGCCGCCACCTTCGCGGGGATGCCGAACTTCTCGCGCCGAAAATCAATGCGGCGGTACTGGCGCTTGTGTCCCCCGCCCTGCCACCGATTGGTGATGTGGCCCTTGTTGTTGCGCCCACCCGTGCGCCGCAGTGGCTCGAGTAGCGACTTCTCGGGCTCCGTCTTCGTGATGTCGGCGAAGTCCGAGACCGAGCGGAAGCGCGTCGCCGGCGTGACCGGCTTGAACTGTCGGATGCCCATGCTAGCCCTCGAACACCGGGATGGTGTCACCCTCCTTGAGGGTGATGATCGCCTTCTTCCACGCGGGCCGGCGGCCCACGTAGCGCCCGTAGCTCTTGCGTTTCGCCCGCACCACCAGCGTGCGCACGTCGGTCACCGTCACTTTGAACAGCGCCTCGATCGCGGCGCGGATTTGCGGCTTGCTGGCGTCCGACTGCACTCGGAACGCGTACTCCTTGCGCGCCTGGAAGGCCGCCGAGGATTTCTCGGTGATCACCGGTCCCACGATGACCTGATGGACGTCAGGCATCGGCCGCTCCCTCCTCTTCTTCCGCCTTTCCAGGCGCCTCTCCCAGAGCCGGCAGCTCGACCACGACGGCGTCGGACCAGAGGATCTCGTACGCCGTCGCGTCGGCGAACCGCATCACGCGTACCTCGGGGATGTTGCGCCCCGAGAGGTAGACGTTGTGCGCGTGCGAGGCGCCAGCAGTGAGCACCAGCACTTTCTTGTCCGTCACGCCCAGCTTCTCGAGCAGCTCCGCGAGCGTTTTGGTCTTTGGCTTCTCATACTCGAGCGCATCGACCACGAACAGGCCCTGCTCGCGCGCCCGGGCGTTGAGCGCCGATTTCTTGGCGAGCTGGCGGATTTTCTTGGGGATGCCGAGGCGGTACTCGCGCGGGTGAGGGCCGAACACGATGCCACCGTGCCGCCAGTGGGGGGCACGGATCGATCCCTGCCGCGCGCGCCCGGTGCCCTTCTGGCGCCACGGCTTTTGGTTGCCGCCGGAGACTTCGCCGCGGGTGCGCGTGTCGTGCGTCCCCTGGCGCTGGTTCGCAAGGTAGGTGACGACGGCGCGGTGCAGCGCGTGCTCGTTCACTGTGCCGTCGAACAGCGCGGCCGGCAGGCGCACCGATTTCTTCTTCGCGCCGGTGGCGGAATAATGCGGCGCTTCAATCATGACGGCTCGCGCCTCCCTGCTTGCGCACGGTGAGGAGCCCGTTCACGGGCCCCGGCACCGAGCCGCGGACGAACAAGAGATGGCGCTCGGCGTCCACCTTTACGACGCGCAAGCCCAGCTCGGTAAAGGTGCGCGCTCCCATATGGCCGGGCATCCGCTTGCCCTTGATGATGCGCGAAGGGTCGGTACCGGGAGCGATGGAGCCGGGCTTGCGGTGCCTGGTGTTGCCATGGGTTTCGGGGCCGCCACCGAAATGGTGGCGGTGCACCACGCCCTGGAATCCGCGGCCCTTGGTGACGCCCGTGACCTTCACGCGGTCGCCCTCGGCGAAGATCGCGACGGTGACGGTGTCGCCCGGCTTCGGGGCGTCGCCCTGCAGCGGAAAGCTCTCGAGCACGCGCGGCGCGACCTCCAGCCCGGCCTTCTTCACGTGGCCGGCGATGGCCTTCGGCGTGCGCTTGGGCTTCCGGGCACCGAACCCGAGCTGGACCTGGGCGCCCCCGACCTGCACGACGGGGCACGGGCCCGCCTCGATGACGGTGACCGGCACATGCGTGCCCTCCCCGTCGAACACGCGGGTCATGCCGAGTTTGCGTCCGATGAGTCCGGTCATTCCGGTAGTCCGTTATCAGTCATCAGTTGTCAGTAACTACTCGACCTTAATCTCGACGTCCACGCCCGCAGGCAGATCGAGCTTCGTCAACGCATCGACCGTCTGCGACCGCGAATCGAGGATGTCGATGAGCCGCTTATGCGTCTTGAGCTCGAACTGCTCCCGGCTCTTCTTGTCGATGTGCGGGCTGCGGAGCACGGTCCAGAGCTGCCGCTTGGTGGGCAGCGGAATGGGCCCCGAGACCTGCGCCCCGGTCTTCTCCGCGGTGCGCACGATGTCGGCCGCGGCCTGATCGATGAGCGCATGGTCGAAGGCTTTGAGTCGGATACGAATTTTGCCGGCCATGTTTGTCCTCAGTCCTCAGTCCTCGGTCCTCCGTTGTCAGGCGTCAGTTACTGATAACTGATGACTGACGACGGAGGACTACTTGAGAATCTTGGTGACCACGCCCGCCCCCACCGTGCGCCCGCCCTCGCGAATCGCGAACCGCAGCTGCTCCTCCATCGCAATCGGTGTGATCA
>DATLKF010000004.1:0-17167 GCA_035538515.1 Gemmatimonadales bacterium | reverse complement strand
CGGGTCGGGGGTTCGAGTCCCTCCTCGGGAGTTTCCCCCACAACGAACTTGCAAAACCAGCCCGTCGCCGCGATGACGGTTTGATGACGGCTTCGGTCCAGCCCCGATCGAGCAGGTCGGCCGCTCCCTCAAGCGCATCGGTGCGCTGTTGCACGTACTCCGCCATCCGGTCGGAGTCGCGATCGCCAATGAATTGGACATCGAGCCAGCGGTCACCTTGCGGCTTCGACCGTCCCGTGACTGCGGCGGCAACAGGGGCGCTGATCACCGCGTACGCAGGCAAGACGTCGATCACCGCCCATGCGGCGGTTGCTGTTCACTCGGGACATCAGTAAGCTGGTCTTGATCTCCAAGGGCTCCGGCGCGCTCGCCTCACTGCTCGGGTCGTGGGTGTCCTACATCGCCGATCTGCTCACCGGCCCGCTCATCTTGTGCCTATACGGCCCGCTGCCGGTCGTGGCCGGCGCGCTACGCAAGTTGGTCGTGGCTCGAGTGGCCAGCGTCACAGCGCCGGCGGGAACTCCGGGATGAGACTGACGTACCAATGACCGCCATGCACGCTCGCCGACGTCCGCTCGCCGTCCGCGGTGCCTGGCTCCTCGCCACGGCCCTGCAGCTCGCGCTGCCGGGCGCAGCGGCGTGGGCGGACGCCCGTGTCGACGCCGTCGAAGCGCACGCCGTCGCACACATCGAATCCCACACCACCACGAGCTGTCCGCGCATCCATCCACCGGACTGCGCACTGTGCCACTTCCTCTCCGCCCCGGTGGTCGCGAGTGCCGCGGGCACGCTCCGCCTCCCCGTCGCCGACCGCCAGCTGCCGCAGCGCGCCGATCTCGCGCGGCTGCCCCACCCGCTCGCGCGACCCCACCCGCAGCCCCGCGCACCTCCCGCTCTCTCCTAGCGACGCACCCGCGTCGCCTGCACGTGAACCGATTCGCCGCCTCGTCTCGCTACCCGGGACGCGCACGAGTCATTGCAACTCACTCACGTCAAGGGAGAGCGCATGACCTCGAAGATATTCTATCAGGCCGTGGCCTTGGCATTGCTCACCGTCGGCACCGTCCGCCCGGCCTTCGCCGACGACGGTGATATCGGTGGCTCCGTGGCCGACAGCGCGACCGGCGCGCCCCTCCCGGGCGGTGAGGTCCGGATCCTACGCGACGGCAGCACGGTAGCCAACGCAATCACCGATGCCTTCGGACGCTACGTGGTCCACAACCTGCCTAGCGGGTCATACAGTGTCGAGGTGCGCTACCTCGGGTATCGTGCCGAAGCACAAAACGTTGCCGTGGGCGCCAGCGGAGAGCTCACGCGCGCCGATTTTCGGCTGGTACCCCTCCCCATCAACCTGTCGGCCGTTGAGGTGAGCGCGGCAGTGCCGGTCGCGGTGGACACGCGCACTGGCAATCAAGTCTTCAAGCAGAACGACTATCACGGCGCGCCGACCAACACGACCTCGCAGATCTTGCAGCAGTCTATCGTGGGAGCCGTGCGAGCCCCGACCGGCGAAGTACACATCCGAGGCCAGCACGCCGAGTACACGTACTACGTAGACGGCGTCCCCGTTCCCGCCGGGATTTCCGGGAGCTTAAACGAGCTATTCGATCCCCAGGTGGTAAACCAGATCGACTTCCAGACCGGCGGCTGGGACGCCGAATACGGGAACAAGAACGCTGCGGTCGTGAACATCAGCACGCGCATTCCGAGCGGTGGCTTTCACGTCGACGCGTCGACATATGGCGGCGCGTTCGCGACCGGACGCTCATGGCCTCAAGGGGCGAACGGCCAGTCGCTGAACGTGAGCACGAACGCCGGGAAATGGGGATTCTTTGTCTCTGGTGCCCGCCAAGCGACTGACATGCGACGGGAGCCCGTCGTGTTCGACACCGCGCGCAATCAGGTCGAGAATTTTCACAACGACGGCACCGACCTGTTCGGGTTCGCGAAAGCGCAGTACGTCCCGACGGGCCGCGACGTGCTCAGCCTAGAGGTCAACCGTTCGCGCACGCGTTTCGCCGTCCCATTCGACTCGAGCGCAGGAATCATCGACGACCACCAGCAGGACGTGAACGGATTCGTCAATGTCGGCTTGCGTCACCGGTTCGAAGCGAACACTGCGGGTAGCGAGCGGTCGGCTGAGCTGTTTGCGGGGGCGTTCTTCCGAGATGGTAGCCTGACCTACACACCAAGCCCCAGCGACCAGCCGTCGTTCGTCTTTAATCCCGACACGACCCACTACAACCTGAGCGAGGATCGCAGCTTCCGCACAGTGGGACTGAAGCTCGACTACACGCTTCAACCTCATCATGGCCTGGAATTCAAGTTCGGCACCCTGAGCTCCGTGACGAGTGGCCACGAAGACTTCGCGACCACCAACGCGAGCGGGGGGTCTGGACCCAGCTCCAAGTCCGGCCTGAACGGTAGCGACGTGGGCGTGTACGCACAGACAGCCATCGCGCCCTCGGACAAGTGGGAGCTACGGACCGGAGTCCGATTCGACAACCACAATGCCCCGTTCGCGGGAAGCCAGAACCAGGTAAGCCCACGCGTGAAGCTCAGCTTCTTCCCAGATCCTGGGAACACATTCTGGTTGTACTACGGCCGCCTGTTTGTTCCGACGAACGTCGAGGATCTGCGTGCGATCACGAGCACAGCGCAGGGCGGCGTAGGCACGTCGCCAACGCTACCCGAACGCGACCACTTCTTCGAAGCGGGGTACGTGCACCGCTTCCCGTTCGGAGTGGTGACCAAGCTCTCGGCCTACCACAAGCAGAGCACGCCGGGCATCGACGACAACACAGTGCCCGGCAGCGCTATCGTCACTTCGGTAAACATCGAGCAGGTGCGAGTCACGGGGATCGAGACCGTTTTCGAGATCCGCCCCAGGGGCCCGGTGTCTGGGTACGTGAACCTGGCTCTAAATCACGCCTACGGATATGGAACGATCACCGGAGGGTTCTTCTCGATCCAGCCGCCGGTCGTGCCTCACGACCTGGATCACGACCAGCGGCTCTCCGGGCTCGCAGGCCTTGTCTTCGCGAGTCGCGGCTTCTACGGGTCCCTGACCGGGATCTACGGCTCCGGCCTGATCAGCGCGACGCCGGCCGACTCGAACCCCACCTATAGCACGACCCTGTTCGCGTTCAACAAGGTCAACCACGTCGCGCCCAACTTCATCCTGAACGCGAGCGCAGGATACACACTCGTGACGGGCCGCGTCGTCGTACGTCCCCAGGTGTACGTCGACAACCTGTTCGACAAGAAGTACGCGCTCAAGGGGGCGTTCTTCAGCGGCGCGTCGGTGGGACGGCCGCGCAGCGTGCAGCTGCGCCTGAACATCGGTGCGTGAGCAAGTGCGGGCGTTCGGCACGGATGGAGGGGTGGAGCACGCGCTGAGGCGGGCAGAGCTGCTGCGCGTGCTCCTCGTCGCGCTCGCGGCTGCCGCGGTGTGGGCGCGAGTGTGGGAGCTGTTCCGGCACGTCTGTCCTTCAACGAAACGGCACGCGGCGGGCGAGTCGCCCGGACCAAGCGGCAGCTACCCCCAACCAGCGTTACCGAGCGCCGACGGCGCGTACCCCTGGAGCCGAAGGTTCGGTGCTCGAATCCCGCTCGCGCATCGTCGTCGAACGAGAAGGCCCGCTGACGCCGCCGAGGCGCTCGTCGCCAGTGACACCAGTCCCAGGGTTCTGTGGTTGCACGCTCCGGCTCGCTGGCGGATCACCGACGCGCCAACTCACGACGCCCGCTTGCGCGGTGACGGTTTCGGTGACGGTTTCGGGGGTGACTTTTCGCTCGGCGGACTCGCGGCTGGCGGAAAGTGTCCCGGTCGTTTAGCCTCAGATGCAGGTTCCGTGGGCGGCTCCCCCTGTTCGCTGCAGCAACGGGTCGGGGGTTCGAGTCCCTCCTCGGGAGCTTCCAACTCTCAGCCTTCGAAGGATTGTTAAACGCCCGTTGTTCGGCGTCCGGCTCCGGTGCCCTCAGGCCGTCTGCCGGAAATGCAGCGGGTCCCTGAGGTTCTGCAGCTCGCGGTAATAGTACAGCGCGGTCGGTCGGCGGTCCTTGAATCGCAGCGACCTTAGGAACGCGAGCTCCGCTGGGCTCGCCGTGCCGCTCAGCAACGGATCGCGCAGAAACTCGACCAGGCCTTTCTCCCCATCGCCGTCCGGTTCGTCCCGCTCGCGGTATTCAAAGCGTTTCCGCGCTGCCCCCGCTCCCGCCCCGCGTCCGGTCGCCGGGTGGACGGTGAGCGCGAACGTCGCGGGGTCCCACGCCCATGCATGGATCGCGCTGTCGAGTCGGCCGAGTTGTCTCTGGGTGAGCTCGAGGACATCGCCGTCGAGGCGTGCGGCCTGGAGCAGGGTTTGGGCGACGAGACGCTCCAACTCCCCGAACGATTGCCGCTCGATGACGGCGCGCACCGCTTCGCGCTGCGCCGGGACGCATTTGCGCAACAGGATCGCGCGCAGGCCGGGGAAGAGCGGCGCGACTTCGCCGAGCCGCCGCAGGTGCTCTTCCTTGAGATGCGCCTCGGCGACGCGGGCGAGCTCGCCCTGCGGCAGCTTGAGGAACCGGTCCATGCGGTCGTAGATGTCGGTGCGCTCGGGGGCGGGCGCCAGCTTCTTGCGCGTGAGGATCTGCGAGACGTACGACTCCGTCACCTTGGCCGCGCGCGCCAGATCGCGCTGGTCGAGCTGCAGCTCGTCAAGGCGTTGCCGGATCACCAGCGCGACGTCCATTGTTAACCACCGACGGTTAATTGTGTTACAGTTTGTGCTTACAGGTTGACAAACATAGTACAGTCCGCTACGTTCGGCCATGCACACGCATTGCCATCACTGCGGCGGATTCATCGCCACGTCCGGCGGGACGACCTATCGGGAGCCAGCCGCGACCGCGCCGATCGCGACGCCGCATAGCGCGTTGTGCCGGTGCGATCACGCGCTGATCTACGGGGCGTCACCCCAGGCCGAGCGCGAGCGCCAGCTGCGCGGCCTGCATCACATCCGGTCCGCGTCGCGCAACTAACGGACCTCGCAGCACCGTCGTCGAAGTGTCACTGTACCGAAGCTCACGCTGTTGCCAGTAAGGAGTCCCTCATGTTTGCACGCAACGTCACGCTGCATCTCAAGGCCGACAAGGCCGCCGAATTCACCCGCACGCTGGAAAACGACGTGCTCCCGATGCTGCGCAAGCAGTCCGGGTTTAAGGACGAGATCACATTTCTCGCGCCCGAAGGCAACGAAGCGCTAGCGATCAGCCTGTGGGAGAGCAAGGAGAACGCGGAGAGCTACAGCCGTGACACGTATCCGGCCGTGCTGCGGTCGCTGGAGCGCGTGGTGGAGGGGACGCCGGAGGTCGAGAGCTACGAGGTGTCGAACTCGACGTTCCACAAGATCGCGTCGCGGAATCCCAATCAGAGTCAGCCGGTCACTCGGTAAGCGAAGCGAAGCAGAGGTACACGAGGGGCGGCAGCACGCCGCCCCTTCTTCTTTTACACGCGAGGCGACAATGAATAAGATCCATTGCCACATCTGCGGCGGGTCCATCAGCGATCCCGCGACCGTTTCGTATCGCTTGGCCTCCGTGCCAGTCATCCCGGCAAAGGTGAGCGGCGCGCCGTGCAGTTGCGCGCTGGCAATCGTGTACGGCCCGCCGGCCGGCTACATGTCGTGGCCGGGGCTGCCCATCCCGCCCAAGGGTGCGGCCCAGTGAACCGCTCGGCCGATGAACGCACGCTGGTCAAGGATGGTGGCCCGCCACGCTGTCCAGCGTGTGGCGTGCAGCAGTTCTTTCGATGTGACCGGCAGGGACGAACGTTCGCGCAGTGCGATTGCGGGTACCGAGCGTATGTCGAGCGGCGCACGGGAAAGCGGGAAGAAACTGCGGTGAACGTAGCCGGATTGTGAAGGGACGGCCCCTTCGCTAGCGCGCCGTTAGGGCCTCAGCAGGGTAGACGGCGCCAACGAGGAGATGGCTCTCGCTTCGTCGCTCAGCTCTAGACCGTCAATTTCTCGGATTTTCCACCAGTTCCCGCCTTAAATCCACCGGATTTACGACCGGATTTTGTACCGGATTTTGTACCGGATTTTGTGCCAGAAATCAAGATCACACAAAAAAATCCGCCCAAAAAAGAAGTGCGGGTCGATGGGCGGCTATGGACGGTGCTGTCCGACGAGGCCTAATGCTCGTCAACATGCATCCCCATGGACTCGACGCGCGCTCTGTGATGCGTGACAGCGCGAGTCGGTCCCCCGCTCCTGTGCTAGTTTACCTTTCATGACCGCTCCACTAAGCGTAGCCCGTCTGCCGCCTCGTCAGCGGCGTCGTCTGGGCCTTGTCGTGCTGGTCCTCCTGTTCGCCCTGTTCCTGTTCCTCTCGAATCTGGTCTCGCTCGCTGCCGAGTGGTTCTGGTTCCAAGCTCTGGGTTACGAGCGCGTGTTCACGACGCGGCTGGTGGCCGAGGCGGTCCTCGGCATGGGGGTCGGGGGCCTCGTATTCGTGTTCCTGTACGTCAACCTGCGGATCGCCCAGCGCGGCCTCGTCCCGAACCCGCTGGTCGTCCAGGTCAGCTCCGGGGGCGCCGCCGTGGACGTGACCCGGCTGCTGCGGCGCTTGGCCCTGCCGACCGCGCTCGGCCTGGCGCTGCTGTTCAGCTTGGGCGCCGCAGGCGGCTGGCTGGGCGTGCTCCAGTTCCTGCACCGGACGCCGTTCGGCGTGACGGACCCCGTGTTCGGCCGCGACGTGGGCTACTACGTGTTCACGGTGCCGGTGATTGCGGGCGCGATCGGTCTCGCCATCGCCGTCACAACGCTCACGCTGCTCGCGACCATCTTGCTGTACTCGGTGCGCCAGGACATCGTCGTGTTCCGCCGGCAGGTCACGGTGGAGCCGTCGGCCCGCCTGCACCTGGCGGTGCTGATCGCCCTGCTCTTCGTGCTGGTCGCGTTGCGGGTGTACTTCGTCCGGCTTCCGGGATTGTTGTACTCCACTACCGGGCCGCTCGTGGGGGCGAGCTATGCCGATCTCCACGCCCAGCTCACCGGCCTGCGGCTCGCCGGGCTCGCGGCCGTGGCGGGCGGAGCGCTCGTCCTGTGGGGAGCCCGCAGCCACCGGCTGGCTCGGACCACGCTGCTCGCGCTCGGGCTGTACTTCGGCGCGTTGCTGCTCGGCGTCGCCCTCTACCCCACGATTGTCCAGCGACTCATCGTGGCGCCGAACGAGTTGGTGAAGGAGACGCCGCAGCTCGCCTCCCACATCGCGGCGACGCGGCGGGCCTGGGGGCTGGACAGCGTCGTGACGCGCGACCTCACCGGCGAGGCCCGGCTCACCGCACGGGACATCCGGGCCAATCGGCCGACTATCGACAACGTCCGACTGTGGGACCGCGACCCGCTGCTCCAGACGTTCGGGCAGCTGCAGGAGATCCGCACCTACTACGACTTCGTCTCGGTAGACGACGACCGCTACTGGATCGACGGGCAGTACCGCCAGGTGCTCCTCTCGCCACGCGAGCTGAACTCGGGTTCGCTCCCTACCCGTACGTTCATCAACGAGCGGCTCACCTTCACGCACGGAATGGGGCTCACGCTCGGGCCGGTGAACCAAGTCACCCCGGAGGGACTGCCGGTCCTCTTCATCAAGGACCTACCGCCCGTGTCTAGTGTGTCGCTGCGGGTGACGCGCCCGGAGCTCTACTTCGGCGAGCTCGCCGATTCGTGGGTGTTCGCCCGGACCGCGCAAAAGGAGTTCGACTACCCCTCGGGTGAGGAGAACATCTTCACCTCCTATGCGGGAACTGGGGGCGTTCGGGTCGGCTCGTTCCTGCGTCGCCTGATGCTGGCGACCTACCTCGGCTCCCTGAAGGTGCTGTTGTCGAGCGACATCACGAGCGACAGCCGTGCGATGTACTTCCGCAACATCCGGGTGCGAGCGCGCAAGGCGCTGCCGTTCTTGTTGTTCGACAACGACCCCTATCTCGTCGTCACCGATTCGGGCCGGCTCCGCTGGATCCTCGACGCTTACACCGCCACAAGCCGCTACCCCTACGCGCAGCCCCTCGACGACGGCACCACCTACATGCGCAACAGCGTGAAGGTCGTGATCGACGCTTTCGACGGCACCGTCACGGCCTACCTGGCCGATCCGCGCGACCCGCTGGTGCTCACCCTGGCGAAAGTATTCCCCGGGATCTTCCAGCCGCTCGACGCGATGTCTCGGGACCTGCGGGCGCATCTGCGCTACCCCGAGGACCTGTTCCGGGTGCAGACCGACCTGTACGCCACCTACCACATGGCTGAGCCGGACGTCTTCTACCACCGGGAGGACCAGTGGCAGAAGCCGGTGTTGTCGCGGCCCGGCGAGCGGCCGGATCCGTTCCTGCGGCACATCGTGATGCGACTGCCTGAGGAGCGGCAGGCGGAGTACATCCTGATGGTGCCGTTCACGCCGCGCGGCAAGGACAACCTGGCCTCGTGGATGGTGGCGCGAAACGACGGGGAGCACTACGGCCAGCTGGTGCTGTACCGCTTCCCCAAGCAGAGCTTGGTCTATGGCCCGACCCAGATCGTCAACCGGATCAACCAGGATACTGACATCTCGCGCCAGATCTCGCTGTGGGACCAGCGTGGCTCGGAGGTGATCCGCGGCAACCTGCTCGTCATCCCCATCGAGGAGTCGCTCATCTACGTGCAGCCGCTCTACCTCCGGGCCGAGGGCGGGCGCATCCCGGAGATGAAGCGCGTCGTCGTGGCGCACGAGAACCAGGTGGTCATGGAGGAGACGCTCGAGGCCGGGTTGGCGCGCCTGTTCGGCGGCGCGGTCGAGCCCGCCGCGCCTGCCGCCGTGTCGCGCGGTGTCGCCCGGCCCGGCAACCGGCGCGCCGCGGATCTCGCCAGCCGGGCCGCCGAATTGTACCAGCGCGCCGTCGAGGCGCAGCGCCGCGGCGACTGGGCCCGCTACGGCGAAGCGCTGTCCCAGCTGGGGGAGGTGCTGCGCCAGCTGCAGGCCGCCCTCGGAGGCCGCCAGCCCTAGTCGTCGGCGGCGGCAAGTGTGGAGAGCATGAACACGCTGAAACTGCAACGAGACCCTGATGGGTTCTTCCTCTGGCACCCTGATTACGCGCCGTGGATGGTCGGACGTCACTCGCCTGAAGCGAACCCGAACGATCGCGCCTTGTTCGATCCGAGCGCCGGCGAGATCGTGTGGTCCAGTCGCGACGGGATGAAGGACTTCGAGTTGGACGAGGTCGCGGCTCGCTACCTTGCCGGTGAACTCGTGGAGCTGCCCCAGTTTGGGAGCGAGCGGGAGGTTGAGGACTGGTTCCTCGAGCGGGGGTTCAAGGTCGAGTGGATCTGAGCGGCAGAGACCAGAGCGCCTACGACTGTCCCTTCAACTGACGCCGGATTTCGTTCTTGATAGACTCTGGCAGGGATTCTGCGTCCCGACCCTCTGGTACGTAGACGGACACACCCCCGGGGTTCAGCACGTGGCGATGATAGTAGTCCTTCGAGGCAAGATCCTTCACCGGCTCTACGGGCTCCTTTTCGGGCGTCGTTCCGGGCCAGGAGATGAGCTTGTGACCGACCATGTGCGGGGGCAGCTCCTGCGGAGGGCTGCCGTCTGCCGGGACGATCCAGCCACGCTGCTCCCCCCACGGCTGCTTCCTCCGGGTCATGACAGCCTCCAATCGTGAAGTCCGTTGCGGCCAAAACTGAGGACTTACCCGCTTCCTCCTGGAGCCTCCTCCGACCTTTCCTGGGACTCGAGCTCGTTCAGCGCCGTCCCTACGGCGGCCGCGCGGATCCGCTCGGCGCTGCGGTACACATCTTCGATGCTACTGCCCCGCACCACCCGGTATTCGCGCGCGCCAACCCCGGTGCGCCGGACATACTCGCGCACGTCCCAGTGCTCCTTCCCTCGACACTGGGGGTAACGCTCCGCCGTGTGGGACAGCTCCTCGTCCGTAAGAACCGCGCCCTGCAGTCCCAGGAGCTCGCTCAGTCGACTCTGAAAGTCATTGGGCTCGATGGTCATGTCCCTCTTCCTTGTTCCGGTCTACGCGGTGCGAAAATGGAGCGGGTCTCGGAGGTTCTGCAACTCCCGGTAATAGTAGAGGGGCGTCGGCCGCTGGCCCTGGAACTTCAGCCGCTTGAGAAACGCGACTTCCTTGGCGGTGGCCGTGCCGCTGAGAGACGAATCCTGGAGGAATTCCTTGAGCCCAGGCTCTTCGACGAAGTGTTGTTCGGATTCCAGTTCGATAAACTCAAACTTCTTCACGTTCCCAGCCACGAGTCGGTCGTTTAAGACGATCTCCAGCGCAAACGTCGCGAGGTCGATGTCCCAGGATTCAATGAGTGGATCCAAGAACGAGACGCAGTGTGCAATTGACACGTGGAAGATGTCCGTGTCGAGGAACTCGAGTACGAGAACGCGCATCGCCTCATAGCTTCGACCGCCGAGTTTCGCGAGCGTCCGGAGCCACGATTCGTCCTCCAATTCATGTTGGGCCAATCCCTTGACCACGTCCAGCAGCTTCTCAGTGACCAGGCGTTCGAGTTCGCCGAAGGGCTGCTTCTCGAACACCGCCCGCACGTGTCGTTCGGTGTCGGGTTCGCATTTGCGGAGGATCAACGCGCGGACTTCCCGAAACAACGGCGCGGGCTCGTCCCCCAGCTCTCTCTTCAATTGCTCCTTGCGCTCGTGGTCCGCCAACCGCGCGAGCTCCCCGGTCGGCAGCTTCAAGAACTTGTCCATCTTGTCATAGATGTCGGTGCGGTTCGGTGCGGGGGGCGCTCGCTTCCCCGTGAGCAACTGGGAGATGTAGGACTCGGTCACTTGGGCCGCTCGGGCGAGATCCTGCTGCTCTAGCCCGAAGTCCTCCAGCCGGCGCTTGATCACCAACGACACATTCACGGGATCCCTCCTTGGCCGGATCCGTTACTTGACACAAAGACGTCAACTGCTCGTTCCCTATCTGCTACGATTCGCTGTTTCACTTGACAAGTATAGTACAACGCCATACACTGCCAATCTAGTTAACTATTACTGTTAAGCAATTCGCAACCAAGGGGCCGACGTCATGACTACTGCGACGAAAACGAAGCTGAAGATCTACCCCCTCGCCGATCGGGTGGCGATCAGGCCGGTAGAAGAGACGGAGGCGATGAAAGGTGGTCTCTACATCCCGGACACGGCCAAGGAGAAGCCGATTCAGGGTGAGGTCATCGCGGTCGGGCCCGGCCGGATGGAAAAGGGCCAGCGGGTCCCGATGGAGCTGAAGGTCGGGGACCGCGTTGTGTATGGGAAGTACACTGGCTCGCAGGTCGAGCTGGAGGACGAAGAGATCATTCTGATCAAGGAATCCGACGTCATCGCCAAGCTCAGCTGAGCGCGGGAGGAATAGATGGCTGCCAAGTACCTCGAATTCAATACAGAGGCCCGCTCGCGCCTCAAGCGGGGCGTGGACCAGCTGGCAAGCGCGGTGAAAGTCACCCTCGGTCCGAAGGGTCGCAACGTCGTCATCGACAAGAAGTTCGGGAACCCGACCATCACCAAGGACGGCGTGACGGTCGCTAAGGAGATCGAGCTCGAGGACGAGATCGAGAACATAGGCGCCCAGATGGTGAAGGAAGTGGCGACCAAGACCTCCGATATTGCCGGGGACGGCACGACCACCGCGACGGTGCTGGCGCAGGCCATCTTCCGCGAAGGATTGAAGTCGGTCACCGCGGGCGCCAACCCGATGTCGCTCAAGCGCGGCATCGACAAGGCGGTCGAGTTGGTGGTGGAGGAGCTGAAGCAGATCTCGGCGCCCACGAAGGGTCGGAAGGAGATCGCTCAAGTCGGGGCGATCTCGGCAAACGGCGACAAGGAAATCGGCGACAAAATCGCCGACGCCATGGACAAGGTGGGCAAGGACGGCGTGATCACCGTCGAGGAGGCGAAGGGCCTCGAGACCACGCTCGAGACGGTGGATGGGATGCAGTTCGACCGCGGTTATCTCTCGCCCTACTTCATTACGGACCCGGAGAAGATGGAGGCGGTGCTCGAGGATGCCTACGTCCTGGTGCACGAAAAGAAGATCGCCACCATGAAGGACCTGCTCCCGGTCCTGGAGAAGGTGGCGCAGTCAAGCAAGCCGCTGCTCATCATCGCCGAGGACGTCGAGGGCGAAGCGCTGGCGACGCTGGTGGTGAACAAGCTGCGTGGCACGCTGAAGGTCTGCGCGGTGAAAGCCCCGGGGTTCGGCGACCGGCGCAAGGAAATGCTCACGGACATCGCGACCCTCGCCGGCGGCAAGGTGATCTCCGAGGAGCTGGGCTTCAAGCTTGAGAACACCGTGCTCGACGATCTCGGCCACATCAAGCGTGTCTTGGTGGATAAGGACGACACCACCCTGATCGGCGGCAAGGGCAAGCAGGCCGACATTCAGGGCCGTATCGCCCAGATCAAGGCCGCGATCGAGAAATCCACGTCGGACTACGACAAGGAGAAGTTGCAGGAGCGGCTCGCGAAGCTCGCGGGCGGCGTCGCCGTGATCAACGTGGGCGCGGCCACCGAGACCGAAATGAAGGAGAAGAAGGCCCGGGTCGAAGACGCGCTGCACGCGACCCGCGCCGCGGTCGAGGAGGGCATCGTGCCGGGCGGCGGTGTCGCGCTCTTGTGGTGCCGGAAGGCCCTCGACAAGGTCAGGGGCGCCGATGACGATGAGAAGACCGGGATCGAGATCGTCCGCCACGCGCTCGAGGAGCCGATGCGGATCATCGTCCAGAACGCGGGCGCCGAGGCCGCGATCGTCGTGGGGAAGGTGAGGGAGTCGGCCAAGCTGAACTTCGGCTACAATGCCCAGACCGACGAGTACGAGGATTTGGTCGCGGCCGGCGTCATCGACCCGACCAAGGTCACCCGCACGGCGCTGCAGAACGCCGCGTCCATCGCGGGACTGCTCCTCACCACCGAGTGCGTGGTGGCGGAGAAGAAGGAGAAGGAGAAGATGCCCCCGATGCCCGGCGGAGGTGGCATGGGCGGGATGTACTGAGCGGCTAGACGCTGTAACACGCGCAGACAAGCGTAGTAGTCACATAGGTTCACGTCGGAGAAGCCAAGGAGGCGGATATGTACGCACGCAATGTGTCCCTGCATCTGAAGGCCAACATGGCCCCTGAGTTTACCCAGACGCTCGAGAAGGACGTCCTGCCCCTGCTTCGGAAACAGAATGGCTTCAAGGACGAGATTTCGTTCGTTGCCCCGGACCGCTCCGAAGCGGTTGCGATCAGTCTGTGGGATCGGAAAGAGGACGCGGACAACTATAGCCGCGACATCTATCCGCAGGTGCTGACGAGCCTGGCGAAGGTCGTTGAGGGAACACCGAAGGTTGAGGCCTACGAGGTTTCGAACTCGACCTTCCACAAAATCGCGGCAAGCAACTAGGGCCGACCGGTCGGTGTGGCCGCTCGTAGCTCCGGTCTGTTTCAAGGCCGACCGGTCTGTTCAAGGGGAGGGGGGCGGCCGAGAGTCCGCCCTTCTTTCTCGTCCGCAACGCCAGCTAAGGAGCACTCCACAGACATGAATGCCATGGTAACACATATCGCCACGTTGGAATGTCTTGTCACTCGACCGCATCGGGCTGTGGACTGCGCAATCGTCATGGCCCGGCGGCAGGGCCGGGAAGAGGCCGACTTGGCCATGCGCCGGCAGCACGAGGACGAGCAGCCGCAGGGGAAACCTCGGGGGCCAGTCTAGAGGCCGGACTGCCTGGGGTCCGCGCGCGTGAGGTATGGCACGACCTACCATCCTGGTAGACGGTTACACCTGGAGGGTCTATCCCACGGGCCGCTTCACCGTTTATGGGAAGGATGAGTTTGGGTTGCTGTTCGAGCTCGGGACCGGCCCCGAGCGCAAGCGCCGCTTTACTCGCTATTCGCCTCTGGGATCCAAAAGTACCGAGGCATCCCTCGCTGAGCTCACTGAGCGGCAGCTGCTGGATTTCTTCCACCAATCGCAGCCCGCGTGGACGTCGCCCGAGGGCGGATACGGGGTGAGTTGAAGCTGAACGCCGCACCGACCGCGCCGGTGGTCGGCGCGTGAGCAATGCAGCGCCGTGTTGTTCGGGCTTTGGGGTCTGAGTAAAGTGGCATAGTAGGCTGAAGAGGTAACCGGGGGGACCTATGGAGACCCGCGTCACATCCGAGTCGCAGCCTTTCGACTCATGGAGCGGATGGAAGAGGCGAACATATCCCACGGCCGAGAGATCAGGGCCGATCTGCCCAACATCAGGATTCTCGCGTTTGCAGGAGGTCGAGACGCTCAGGTCCTGTTTTGCACCCTAGGCCCCATTCGGGTCAGGGAGATTCTGAATCGGGGAGATGATCGGGCATTGCCTACCGACGTGACTCAGAAAACCTCCACGTTGCCAAGTCGGGAGCCTACGACATTCTCAACGCCTTCATCTCGTCGAACGGCGATATCCGGCTTGTTGTCGACGATCAGACGAGAGTTGTGCGGGCGGGCAGAGTAGCCGGCGCGGCCCAAGCGGCGGCCGAAGTCTGATGGCCAGGGCGTGGTCGTGCATTCGTTTCGCGCCGAGCGAATGTGCCTGATCCGCCACACGCTCATCGACCACGTGCGCGCGCCGATCGATCGGATGTTTGCCTGCCTCGCCGACCCTGCACGCATGGCCACGTGGCTGCCTGCCTGCACGGGCGTCGAGGGCGAGGGCCCTCTGAAGCGAGGGGCCCGGCTCACGGTGCGCGGGTCGAGCGAACCTTGAACGCGATCCTCCGGAACGTACGAAACGCGCTTAACTAGGTCCGCCGCCGCTGAGTTCGGCGTGCTGAACCCGAATCGCTTCCATAACCCGGTCGACCAACGCTTGGGCCGTCTCCCGGGTGCGCGGCATGGTGACGAACTCGGCATAGTCCACTGGCGGGCCAAAGGACACGCAGATCCGCTTGAAGACCCGCGGGACGTGGCGCCCGATGGGCAGCACCTCCTGCATCCCCTCAATCGCGACGGGAATCACGCGTGGCCGGGTCGCAAGAACGAGCAGCCCCGGTCCCGGGCGGCCCGGTCCCACGGCGCCATCCCGCGACCGAGTGCCCTCCGGAAAGAGGGTCATTGTGCCCTGGGGCAGCACGTGCATCATCCGGTGCAGTGCATGCAGGTCGCGCCGCCCCTGCCGCACCCAAATACACTTCCAATTGTCCGCCAGCCACGCCAGAATCGGGTTCTTGTAGAAGTTCTCAGCCGCCGCGGGATTCCAGGGAATCAGGTGTGGCGTGAGCCAAGACCTCGGATAAAACGCCGCCAGGCCCACTAGGAAGCAGTCGAGCATCGACTGGTGATTCGAGAGGAGGAGCGTGTTCCTCCCCTCGCTGACGTTGCGCCGGCCGATCACCGTGGTTCGGTTCAGGACGAAAAAGAGCACCCAGAACACAGTCACGGTCACATTCGTCACCAGATAGGACGTTAGGGGCCAGAGGAGCTGGAACAGCCTTCCGCGGCGGGGCGCCCCCAGGCGCGGTTGACGTCCGGGAGTCGCAGAGCTGTCATCGCCGACTTCAGATTGCACAGAATCGCCGGGTGAAATTGCACACTTGGGTACCCGTCGTGAGGCCTGACGTCGGGGCCTCGTCACTGGGAGCTTGCCTGCTCCTCGATGGGGGAGCGGGCCTGTGTACGGATGGGATACCCTCGTGCTGCTCAAACACTATTTGGAGTCGGGACTCTCGAAGACGGCCATTGCCCGGCAGCTGGGCGTCAGTCGCCGGGTCATCTATCACTGGATCAGGACCGGTCAGCTCGATCGGGAGGTGAGCGGGACGGCGGTCCCGCGCCAGCGCGCGTCCCGCGGTACGAAGCTCGCGTCCTACGAGCCGCTGATTCAGGAGCGCCTGGCCACCTATCCGGCGCTGTCGGCGGTCCGTCTGCTCGAGGAGTGTCGGGCGGCTGGCTACGCCGGCGGCTACAGCCAGCTCAAGGCCTACGTCGCGCACGTTCGTCCGCGGCCTGAGGCCGAGGCGATCGTGCGGTTCGAGACCCTGCCTGGCCAGCAGGCTCAGTTCGATTTCGCCGAGATCCGCTTCCCCTGGGGCAAGCGCTTCGCGCTGCTCGTCGTGCTCGGCTACTCGCGGGTGCTCTACGTCGAGTTCGTCGCCCGCCAGACCGCGCTCACGGTGATGCTCGGGCTCGAGCGGGCCTTCGCCGCCTTCGGCGGCGTGCCGCACGAGATCCTCTTCGATCAGATGAAGAGCGTGATCCTGGACGATCAGCGCCCCCACGGTGGGCGGCTGCTCGAGAATCCGGAGTTCCTCCGCTTCGCGGCCCATTGGGGCTTCCGGATCCGCGCGTGTCGGCCCTTCCGGGCGAAGACCAAGGGGAAAGTGGAGCGACCCGTCGGCTACCTGCGCGGGAATTTCCTCTACGGCCGGACGTTCCTGGGCGACGCGGA
The DNA here is from genome assembly GCA_035538515.1 of Gemmatimonadales bacterium. Taxonomy (GTDB): domain Bacteria; phylum Gemmatimonadota; class Gemmatimonadetes; order Gemmatimonadales; family GWC2-71-9; genus AG41. The sequence continues at coordinate 717 of DATLKF010000004.1, read as the reverse complement.
CCTCGCCGACCAGTGCGCCCGCTGGCTGGTGCGGGCCAATCAGCGCGTCCATGGCACCACGCGCGTCGTCCCCGTGAGTCGCCTACCCGAGGAGCAGGCCACCTTCTTGCCCCTGGCCGCGCGGCCGTACCGCTCGCTGGTCTTGCTGCCACCGCCGGTGCCCGCACCCCGGTCCGCGCGCGCCCCGGTCGCGGTCGAGCGGCGCGCCCTGACGAGCTATAGCGCGCTCGTCCCGGAGGCCGTCTGATGCCCGCGCCCTCCCTGCGCGAGCGGCTCCGCGCCCAACTCGCCGATCTCAAAATGCCCGGGGCGCTCGAGGCGCTCGACGACATCCTGCGCCGGGCCGACAGTGGCGAGCTCGCCGCGGGCGAAGCGATGGCCGAGCTCCTCGGCAGCCACATCGCGCTCCGCAATCAGCGCCGGCTCCAGACGGCCATGCGGTCCGCTCGGCTCCCCGCGGTGAAGACCCTGGCCGACTTCGACTTCAGTTTCCAGCCGAGCGTCAAGCGGGACCAACTGGAGAGCTTGCACACCCTCAGCTTCATCGAGCGGCGGGAGAACGTGGTGTTTCTCGGACCGCCTGATCACGCGACATGCTGGATCACCTCGCTATGTCGATGAGTCAGTGAGCGTTAGCTGGGAGGCGTCCGCGATTCGCGGAGCGGTACGCCCGCGGTGGACATCGGCGACATAGTGCTGCACCCCCTCCCGTGTAAG
>DATLKF010000003.1:0-3791 GCA_035538515.1 Gemmatimonadales bacterium | reverse complement strand
TCGTTCCGTCGCCTTCGCTTTTCGGCAGGAACCCGTCCAGCGCCCGCACGAAGTCCTCGGTGGCCTCGACGTGCGGCGCGTGTCCGGTTCCGAGCTCGATCACGCCGGCGTGGAGCAAGGCGGCCGTCTCGCGCGCCGATTCCAGGGGCATGGGGTCATAGACGCCGTGCACGACCAGGGAGCGGGGCGCCGTACCGTCGGGGAAGGTCTGTTCGATTCGCCCGCGCAGGTCGTAGTTTCCGAGGCTTTCCCACACTGCCCGCTGGGTGCGCTCGGTGACGCGAAACGGCGTCAGCTCGCTCGCCCGCCGCGGGTCGTGGAAGTAGCCCGCGACCGATAGCGCGAACGCGAGGCGGCGGTACCTTTCGGGGTCGGTGCGGGCGAGGCCCGACGCCGCGAGCTCGGCGCGGCTGCGCGCGATCCAGGGCTGTGTCATCCGGGCGGCGAGGCGGCGCTCGAACTCGTCACGCGAGGCCGCGGTCACGGGAGCCGGCGAGACGAGCGCCAGGCGCTCCACCCGCTGGGGATGCTCGAGCGCGTACAAGACCGCGAGCAGTCCTCCCCAGGAGTAGCCGAGCAGGGTCACGCGCTCGAGAGTCCAGTGGGCGCGCAGCGCCTCGAGGTCGGTGACGTGCTCGCGCCAGCCGACGGGCACTTCGCGCGGGACGGGAGATCGGCCGCCTCCCCGCTGGTCGTAATAGAGGAGAGCGCGGCGGCGGGCGAGCAGGTCGTATTGCGGAAGCAGGTAATCGTGATGAGCGCCGGGGCCGCCATGCAACACCACCACGGGCGGGCCGTCTCCGATGCGTCGCGTGTACAAACGCACGCCGCCGAGCTCGACGGTCTGTTCAGTCGGCGAATCTGGCATCGCGACTCAAGTTAAACTCTTCGGGTGGCCATGAAGCTGCTCCGCTTTCCAACCGCCCTCATGCCACCGGGCTTCCGGCGCCTCGGGCTGGCCGACTTGGCGATCCTGTGCCTGCTCGGGGGAGCGATCGCGACGGTGGTCGCGTTCGCGCGCGAGTTCCGCGCGCCGTTCGCCCCCGCGGTCCAGATCGATCTGCGATTCGCCGCGCTCCCCAGGTACACGCTGTACTCGCTGTCCCGCGGCGTGATCGCACTCGTGATCTCGTATCTCTTCGCCCTGAGCTACGGGTGGACGGCGGCGAAGTCTCGCGCGGCGGAACGACTGCTCCTGCCGCTGCTCGACATTCTGCAAAGCATCCCGGTGCTGGGTTTTCTTCCGGGCCTCGTGCTGGGGCTCGTGGCACTGTTCCCCACGCGCAACATCGGGCTCGAGCTCGCCGCGATCCTGATGATCTTCACGGCGCAAGCGTGGAACCTGGCGTTTTCGTTCTACAGCTCCCTCAAAGGTCTGCCCGAGCCACTGCGGGACGCGTGTCAGGTAGCGGGCTGGCGGCCCTCGGGCATGTTCAAGCAGCTCGAAGTGCCGGCCGCGGCTCAGGGTCTGGTGTGGAACGGCATGCTGTCGATGGCGGGCGGCTGGTTCTTTCTGATGGTGAACGAAGCGTTCCAGTTGGGCGGCCGCGACTATCGGCTCCCTGGCATCGGATCCTATATGAGCGTGGCGCTCGACCGCGGCGACGTCCCCGCGATGGCGCTGGCCATCGTCGCGATGGTCCTGATGATCGTCTGCCTCGACCAGCTGCTGTGGCGACCGCTGGTCGTGTGGGTGGAGAAGTTTCGGCTGGACGAGACCGGCGGGGGCGGGGCGCCGCCCTCCTCGTGGGTGCTCGAGTTCCTACGGCGGGCGCGGTTGCCGCACGGGGCCGCGCTGTTCCAGCGGCGCGCCTACGTCACCGCCCGTCGGGCGGCGCGGCCGCTCGAGGGGCCGTTTCGCGCGATGAGCCCGGTAATCCTGCGGGCTCCGCTGCGCGCGTTCGAGCGTCCGGTGGTGCGCTGGATTGGCGGCGCGTTCGTCGCCGCCGCCATCGCCGCCGTGGCGGCGTGGGGCGCGTGGCGGCTGTGGCTGCTGATCGCGCAGCTGGGCTGGAGGGAGTGGGCGGACCTGCTCGCAGCCAGCGCCCTCACATTCACGCGCGTGATGGCCGCGGTGCTGGTGTCGACGCTTTGGGCGGTCCCGGCCGGCGTCGTAATCGGTCGCTCGCCGCGCCTGGCTCACGCGTTGCAGCCTATCATCCAAGTGGTGGCGTCGTTCCCCGCGCCGATGCTCTTTCCACTCGTCATTCTGCTGTTGGAGGGGCTCGGCATTGGGCTCGGGCTCGGTTCGGTCGCGCTGATGGTGCTCGCCGGGCAGTGGTACATCCTCTTCAACGTCATCTCGGCGGTCGCCGCGATTCCGGAGCAACTCAAGGACGCGACGGCGGCGTTTCGGCTGCCGCGCCTGGCGCGGTGGCGCGGGCTGTATCTACCGGCAGCGCTTCCCGCGCTCGTCACGGGGTGGGTCACGGCGGCGGGCGGGGCGTGGAACGGCTCCATCGTAGCCGAGTACATCCAGGCTGGCGGCGCGTTGCGAACCACGCGGGGCCTCGGAAGCCTGATCAGCGAGGCGACCGCGCGCGCCAACTTCCCCCTCCTCGCCGGCGGCATCGCCCTCATGAGTCTCATCGTGGTCGGGTGGAACCGCTTCGTGTGGCGCTCGTTGATGGAGTGGGCCCGCGCCCGCTTCGCGTTAGGGCAATGACGCCCGGGACCACGCTGCTCGACGCGCAGCACGTGACGCAGCGCTTCAAGCTTCCCAACGGCCAGATCCTTGAGGCGCTGCACGACGTGTCGCTGGTGGTGCGCGAGCATGAGGTCGTGGCGCTCGTCGGGCCGTCGGGGTGTGGGAAGAGCACGCTGCTGCGGCTGTTCGCCGGGCTTGCGCGCCCGACCGACGGGAAGGTGCTGTATCGCGGGCAACCGCTCGATGGCGTGTTGGGCGCCGCGGCCATGGTGTTCCAGTCGTTCGCCCTGCTTCCCTGGTTCACGGTGGCGCAAAACGTGGCGATGGGCCTCGAGGCGCGGGGGGTGGTGGGGCAGGCCCGGCGGGACGCCGTGGCTCGCGCCATCAACCTCGTCGGCCTCGACGGGTTCGAGCAGGCGTATCCCAAGGAGCTGTCGGGCGGCATGAAGCAGCGCGTCGGCTTCGCGCGCGCGCTCGCCGTGGCGCCAGAGATCCTCCTCATGGACGAGCCATTCGGCGCGCTCGACCCCCTCACGGCCGAAAACCTGCGGAGCCAAGTGGTGGATCTGTGGCGCGACCCCGCCACGGGGGTGAACACGCTCGTGGTGGTCACCCACAGCGTGGAGGAGGCGGTGTTCTTGGCGGGCCGGATCGTCGTGTTCGGAACCAACCCGGGTCACGTGCGCGAGGAGTTGGTCAATCCACTGCCGTATCCGCGCCAGGAGCGGAGCCCGGAGTTCGAGGAGATGGTGGACCGGCTGCACGCGATTCTCACGGCAACCCTGCTTCCCGAGCCGGCACCCGCCGCGCCGCAGCGACTCGTTCCGTTCCCCCGCGTCCACGTCTCGGAAGTCACGGGTCTGTTGGACCACCTGCTTACGCGTCCGGGCGGCAAAGGACCGGTGTTCGAGCTGGCCGAGGACCTCGGGGTGGACTACGACCGCATGTCCTCGGTGGTGCGCGGGGCGGAGCAGCTCGGGTGGGTGACCACGCCGGGCGAGGTCGTGCAGCTCACCGCCGGAGGACGCGAGGTCATGGCGATGGACGACGCCGCGCGCAAAGACGTGACACGCGCGCGCCTGTCGAAGCAACCTCTGTTTGCGCGGCTGATCGCGATGCTGAAGGAAAGCGAAGGATCGGTGGA
>DATLKF010000002.1:0-51499 GCA_035538515.1 Gemmatimonadales bacterium | reverse complement strand
TTCCGTCCTTCCGTCCTTCCGTCGCCTTTCGTACGTTCCCTTCAGCATGGGCAAGTACATCGCTCCCCCGCAGCCTGATGCCGACCAGAACCAAGGCCCCCAAGGCGCGCCCCCGGCGTGAGACCCCCGCCGCCCGGCGCGCCCGCACGCGTCGGATCATCGCGCGCCTCGAGCGCGAGTACCCCGACGCCACCTGCGCGCTGCACCACGCATCCGCGCTCGAGCTGCTGGTGGCGACCATCTTGTCCGCGCAATCCACGGACGCGCGCGTCAACCTGGTCACCCCCGCCCTGTTCGCCAAGTACCGTTCGGCGGAGGCTTATGCCGCCGCCGACCCGGCGGTCCTCGAGCGCGAAATCCACAGCACCGGATTCTTCCGCAACAAGACCAAAGCGATCATCGGCATGGCGCAGGCGCTTGTCGAGCGCCACGGCGGCGCCGTGCCCGACACGCTGGAGCAGCTGGTAGAGCTCCCCGGCGTCGGCCGCAAAACCGCCAACGTGGTCCTTGGCACCTGGTTTGGGAAGAACGAGGGGATCGTCGTGGACACCCACGTCCAGCGACTCTCGACCCTGCTCGGCCTCACCCGAGACACCGACCCGGTGAAGATCGAGCGGGACCTGATGGCGCTCGTGCCGCGCGACAAATGGACCTGGTGGTCGCACACCCTGATCCTCCACGGGCGCCGTGTGTGCATCGCCCGGCGGCCGAAATGCGAGATCTGCGTGGTGAACAGATTGTGTCCGTCGTCCCGCGTGTGAGCGAGTCTCCTGTGCTCCCCGGGCTGGCGCCCGGGGTCAGCGATACGGGATGCCGACTGACTAACCCCGGGCGCAAGCCCGGGGTGGACAAGGCGCGGGCATGACATCAACGCTCCCCCCCGTCGACCGCGCCCAGCTCGTCGCCACACGTCGCGACTTGCACGAGCATCCCGAGCTGGGCTTCGAGGAGCGGCGTACCAGCGCGCTCGTGGCGGAGCGGCTCGGGCGGCTCGGCTACGCGGTGCAAAGCGGCGTCGGCAAGACCGGCGTCGTAGCGGTGCGGGATAGTGCGCCTCCCAGCGGGCGCTGCGTCCTGATTCGCGCCGACATGGACGCCCTCCCCGTCGAAGAGGCGAACGAGGTTCCCTACCGCTCCAAGCACCCGGGACGAATGCACGCCTGCGGCCACGATGGGCACGTCGCAATCGGGCTCGAGGTCGCCCGCCGGCTGCATGCGGCGTTTCTCCCGGGTGCGGTGAAATTCGCGTTCCAGCCCGCGGAGGAGATCTCCAATGGCGCGGAGGCGATGATCCACGACGGTGTGTTGGACGCGCCGACCGTGCACGCCGCGTTCGGGATTCACCTGTGGAACGATCTCCCGACCGGGACGATCGCCCTGATGCCCGGGCCCACGATGGCCTCCGTGGATGAGTTCGAGATCGCGATCGTGGGAAAGGGCGGTCACGCGGCGGCGCCTCATCAAGCGATTGATCCGGTCCTGATCGCCGCCCACGTCGTGACCGCCCTGCAGAGCCTGGTCTCGCGCCGCCGCAATCCGTTCGAAGAGGGCGTCGTCTCGGTCACGCAACTCAACGCGGGCCACGCCTTCAACGTCATTCCGGCTCGCGCCCACCTGCGAGGCACGGTGCGCACCTTCGGCGGGACATTCTACGACGCCGCGCCGCAGCTCGTGGAGCAGACGGCGCAGGGGATCGCCCGTGCGCTCGGGGCGGAGGCGGAGGTGCGGTACCGACGGATGTCCAAGACGCTGGTGAACGACGATCGCATGACTGCGATCATGCGAAGCGTAGCCGAGGAAATCGTGGGGAAGGAGCGCCTGGTCGACGGCGTCCGCACGATGGGGGGCGAAGATATGTCGTTCTTCCTGGCGCGCGTGCCCGGCGCATTCGCGTTCGTCGGCTCGGCGCCGGCTGGAAAGAAGGGCTCGCCGCACCACAGCCCGACGTTCGACATCGACGAGGACAGCCTGGCGATCGGGGCGGAGCTGCTCTCCCGTACGGCCGTGCGCTATCTGGAGCAGGGCGCCTGACCTCGCACCGCCGGGGTTAGTTTTCCCGCGATGTCCAATCTCCTCGCCTCCGAGCCGTCAGCCTACCTCAAGTCCGCCGCGCATCAGCCGGTGCACTGGCACCCCTGGAGCGAGGTGGCGTTCGCTCGGGCGCACGCCGAGGACAAGCCGATCCTGCTCGACATCGGCGCGGTGTGGTGCCACTGGTGCCATGTGATGGACGGCGAATCGTACGAGAATCCCGACGTCGCTCGAGTGCTCAACCGCGACTTCGTGTGCGTCAAGGTGGACCGCGACGAGCGACCGGACGTCGACGCCCGCTATCAGCGCGCGGTACAGGCGCTCACCGGTCAAGGCGGCTGGCCCCTCACGGCGTTCCTGACGCCCGACGGCGAGGTGTTCTTCGGCGGCACGTACTTCCCCCCCGAAGGGAATCACTACGGCCGGCCGGGCTTCCTCTCGGTTCTGGGACACGTGGCGGGGTTGTATCGCCAGCAGCGCGACAAGGTCGCCGACAACGCGACGGCCATCCGACGCCACGTGGCCGAATCGCTCGACGAGGCCAAGCGCGGCGACGTCTCGGCGGAGACGGTCGAACGCGCGGCGCATGACCTGGCGCGGCTGTTCGACGTCCGCTACGGGGGCTTTGGCACCGCCCCCAAGTTCCCGCACCCCGCGGGCGTGGAGTTCCTGATCGCCCGCTGGCACGACACGCGCGAGGACTGGATGCGCGAGATCGTCGAGAAGACGCTCACCGGCATGGCGCGCGGCGGGGTGCGCGACCACCTGGGTGGCGGCTTCCATCGCTATTCCGTCGATGAGCGCTGGATCGTGCCGCACTTCGAGAAGATGGCCTACGACAACTCGGAGCTGCTACACGCCTATCTGGACGGCTACGCGGCCCTGAAGGTGCCCCTCTTCAGGGAAGTAGCTGAGGGGATCACCACGTGGGTGCTCGCGGTGCTGTCGAGCGAAGCGCCGGCTGCCTTTTACACGTCGCAGGACGCAGACGTGCGCTTCGGCGACGACGGCGACTATTGGACGTGGACGCCCGACGAGCTGCGTGAGGCGTTGCCGGAACACGCGTTCGCGGTCGCCAGTCGCGTCTTCGACGTGGAAGAGCACGGGGAAATGCACCACAATCCGCGCAAGAATGTGTTGTGGAGGAAGCGCGACCCCGCCGGAGACGCCGAGCGGGTCGTGCTCGAGGACGCCCTCTCCAGGCTGAAGGCCGCCCGCGACCAACGCACCGCGCCCTACGTCGACACCACGCCGTACACCAACTGGAATGCGATGATGGCCTCCGCCTTCCTGCACGCCGGTGCCGTGCTCAATCGGCCGGAATGCAATCGACGTGCCCTCGACGTGTTGCGCCGGATCTGGGCGGAAGCATGGGACGAAACGTGCGGCATGAGTCATGTGATCGGGCGCGCGGAGCCGCGGGGGCCGGGGGGGCTGCTCGAAGACAACGTCCACGCGGCGGCTGCCTTCCTCGATGCGTTCGAGGCGACCGGCGACGGCGCCTGGCACGAGCGCGCCGTCGCCGTCATGCACTACTGCCGTCGCGCCCATTGGGACGACACCGATGGCGGCTTCTTCGATCTAGCCCGAGACCGCGGGGATGGGGGGGGCGGGGGAGGCGCGGGGGGGGGAGCAACGTATCTTGCGACGCCCGCCAAGCCGGTCCAGGATGCTCCCACCCCGTCCGGCAACGGCGTGGCGGCGCTGGTCCTGGCCCGCCTCTGGGCGCTCACGGACGACCGAGAATGGCGCCGCCTGCTCGACCGCCAGCTGCAGACGTTCGGCGGCGCAGCCTCCGAGCTGTCGCTGTACGGAGCCACGCTGCTCCGCGCGGTGGATTGGGCGGTCAACCCGATCACCCGCATCGAGGTCGCGGGTCCCGGAGGGAGTCCCGGCGCGGCGTGTGACATGCACCTGCTCGCCCTCCAGACGTATCGCCCGCGCAAGGTCGTCGTTCGGAAGATCAGCGCCGTCCCGGCCGCGACGGTGTGCGTCGGGTCGACCTGCTCGTTGCCCGTGAGCTCGCGGGCGGCGCTGGCGGAGCTGCTGCGGTGAAGCGGCGGGTGCTCGGCCGCACTGGACTGGCTGTCAGCTCCATCGGCTTCGGCGCCTGGGGCATCGGCGGCAACGGGGTCGGCAACTCCTATGGCCCGACCGACGACGCCGAATCGCGACGCGCGGTGCGGCGCGCCTACGACCTGGGTTGCAATTTCTTCGACACCGCAGACGTGTACGGGCACGGCCATTCCGAAGCGCTGCTCGGTGAGGCGCTCCAGGACGTCCGCCATGACGTCATCCTCGCCACCAAGGTCGGCGGCAACTTCTACAACCGCGACGTGGACCCGCGGATGGCGGGCCGCATCGCCGAAGTGTTGGGTCACCCACTCGACACCATGCCCGCCGACGCTCCCCTGCCTCTCACCCACGACGTGAACTTCTCCCCCTCCTACATCCGCTTCGCCGCAGAGCAGTCGTTGCGGCGGCTGCGCACCGACTACATCGACCTGCTGCAGCTGCACAACCCCTCGCTCGACCAGATCGCCGATCCCGAAACGTATCGTGTGCTCGACGAGTTGAAGGGAGAAGGCAAGATCCGTTTCTACGGCGTGTCGGTGCACCCGCCCGAGGAGGGGCTCGCCGCGGTGCAGGTGACGCGGCCCGATACGGTTCAGATCGTGTACAACATCGCGCGCCGTGAGCCCGAAGACGCCTTCTTCACGGCCGCCAACGCCGCCCATGTCGGCGTGATCGCCCGCGAGCCCCTCGCTAACGGGTTCCTCGCTGGCCGATATCAGGCCGACAGCGTTTGGCCCAAGGGGGACATCCGCGCTCGCATGCCCAGGCCGTACGTCGTCCAGCTGACGGCGTTGGGCGAGCGGGTGAAGGACCTGGCCCGGCAGGCAGGCGTGACGCCGGCGCAGCTCGCCATCCGGTTCGTGCTGGACAACCCGGCCGTCTCGGTGGTGATTGTGGGTATGAAGACCGTCGCGCAAGTGGAGGACAACCTTTCCGTGGAGCGATGATGCCGAACAAGCACGCTGTGTTCGAGACCGCGAAGGGCCGGATCGAGCTGGAACTGTTCGCCGACGAGGTTCCCAATACCGTCGCGAACTTCGAGAAGCTCGCCAACTCGGGGTTTTACGACGGCACCAGGTTTCACCGCGTCATCCCCAACTTCATGATCCAGGGGGGCGACCCCTACTCCAAGAGCGGCAAGGGACGCGTCGGCACCGGCGGACCCGGCTACACCATCAAGTGCGAGACGGCGAAGAACGTGCACAGGCACGTAGCGGGAACCCTGTCGATGGCTCACGCGGGCAAAGACACCGGCGGCAGCCAGTTCTTCATCTGCCACTCGCCACAGCCGCACCTGGACGGCGTCCACACCGTGTTCGGACAGGTCACCAAGGGGCTTGACGTGGTCAACAAGATTGGGCAGAACGACGAAGTCAAATCCATTCGTGTATCATGAACGCCACCCGCATCGCTGCTCTCGTCGCGGCCATCGCGTTGCTCGGCACGCCGGCAACGCTCGCCGCTCAAACCGGCCAGTTCGTCGTGCGGCTCGGGCACGACACGCTGGCGATCGAGCAGTACACCCGCACCGCCGACCGGCTTCTGGGCGAGCTCGTGGTGCGCGCCCCTCGGACCGTGCACCAGTTGTATACGGCGACCTTCGGACCCGGCGGTACGGTCGAGGACTTCGAACTGGTCACGCACAACGTTTCGGGAGCGTCCGGCCCGGCGGAGACCAAGGTCACCACAAGGACGCTGCCGTATGTGGGTCAATCGTACGCCCTCGTCGAGGAGGTCACCCGGGCAGCCCGAGCCGCCGGTGGGGCTCGCTACACCACGAGCATGCTGCCGCCCGGCGACACCGTCCCGTTGCCGGTCACCGTCGAGGCTCGTGGGTCGGATTCGCTCGTCCTGAATATCGGCGGCATTGGACCGCTGCGTGCCCGCGTGGACCAGGCGGGGACGATCTTGGGTGTCAGCGGCATCGGCGGGACCAGCCAGGTGATCGTCGAGCGGGTCCGCGGGCTCGACTTCGCGGCCCTCGGCAAGTCGTTCGCCCCCCGCTCGCTCGGCCGACTGTCGCCCCCGGATACCGTGCGCGCCAACGTCGCGGGCGCCTCGCTCACGGTCCGCTACAGCCGGCCTTCCACACGCGGCCGCGTGATCTTCGGGAACGTGGTGCCGTGGAACCAGGTCTGGCGGACCGGCGCCAACGAGGCCACGGTGTTCGAAACCAGCATCGATCTGCTCATGGACGGGAGCGTCGTGCCGGCTGGCAAATACAGCCTCTGGACCATCCCGTCACCCGCCGGATGGAAGCTCATCCTCAACAAGAACACCGGCCAATGGGGCACGGCGTACGACGCGAAGTACGACCTGGCCCGGCTCGACATGAGCATCGAGGCGCTCCAGCAGCCGGTGGAGCGGTTCACCATCGTGATCGAGTCCAAGGGCGCAGGGGGCGTCTTGAAGCTCGAGTGGGAGAAGACGAGCGCGTGGATCCCGTTCGAGGTAAGGTGATCAGTCATCAGTTGTCAGTCTTCAGTCACTGACAACTGATGACTGACGACTGACGACTGCCATGCACCTCGACTTCGCCGTCGTCGCCGACTATGCCCTCGTCGACCAGGCGGGCAAGCTCTCGGTGCTGGGAATCTTCCAGCACATTTGGGTACAACAGTTCCCCGCCATGCATCCGCGGCTCCATTTGGTGCTCCGCCTCAAGGGCAGGCGCACGGAGATCGGCGAGCACCAGGTGCAGATCCGGCTGCTCGACGAACAGGACGTGGAGATTCTCGGGGGAAACGGCAGCGTCAACTTCGCCGAGCCGCCCGCCGGCGTGACGGATATCGAAGCGGGCGCGATTCTGGTCTTCGACGTGCCGTTTCCGCACGCCGGCGCGTACCGCTTCGAGATCAGGATCGACGGAGACGCGAAGGCCTCGGTGCCGCTGACGGCGAGCCAGTTGCCGCCCCCGCCTCCCGCGCCCCCCGCTCAGACGACGGGCGGTTCTTGACCTGTGCGCAGCTCACCGTGGTGCGTGCTGCTCGCGGTCGCCCTGGGCGCGGCCTGCCGCGATGCGCCGACCGCCCCGACTCCCCCGGCGCGGGTCGATCTGTCGCAAGCCTGGGTGCGCGCGAGCCCAGCGGCGGTGGGGATGAACGCGCTCGGACTCGTCGCCGCGCAGGGGGACGCCGCCGCGATACCCCGTTTCAGGGGTCTGCTCGTAGCCCGTCACGGCCGGCTCGTGGCGGAGTACTATTTCGGCGGCGCGGACTCGACCACGCTGTTCGACGTCCGCTCGGTGACGAAGAGCGTGATGTGCGCCCTCACGGGCATCGCCCTGCGGGACGGGGTGCTTCCGAGCACCGCCGCCTCGATCGCTCCATTCCTCGCCCCGCCTGACACCCTCGATGCGGGCGACAGCGCCGTCACCGTGCGTGACCTGCTCACGATGACGGCGGGCTACCAGTGGAACGAGACTACCGGCCCCGACTACAACCTGTGGATCGGCGCGGACGACCATGTGCAGTACCTGCTCGACCGCGCTCACGTCGCCCTCCCCGGCGCCACGTTCACCTATAACTCGGCGGCCGCTCACACGCTCGGTGTGGTGCTACAAGACGCCGCCGGCACCGCCCTGGCGAGCTACGCCTCCGCGCATCTGTTCGCGGCCCTCGCGACCGATACCGTCGGATGGGAGCCGCTCGACCGCGGGACCTTCAACGGCGGCGCGGGTGTGGCTCTGCGGGGGCGCGACTTGCTGAAGTTCGGTCAGCTGTTCCTGCAACGCGGCTGGTCGGGTGATCTGAGCGTCGTGCCCGAAGGGTGGGTGGACTCTGTCACCCGGCCGCAGTTCGCGTGGCGCGACACGGTCGGCCCCTTGCAGCGGGTGACCTATGGAATGCTCTGGTGGCTCTCGGACGCGAGCCCCGCGGCGTTCTTCGCGTGGGGCTACGGAGGACAGTTCGTGTACGTCGTGCCGGGCCGTGACCTCGTAGTGGTCACGACCACCGACTGGGCGGGCCTGTCGGAGATCACGCCCAACGCCCTGGCCGCAGAAGTCATGGGCGTCATCGTCAAGGACATCGTGCCGGCGGCCGCCACGCCGTGACGGAACGTGAGCTGCTCAACGCGGCCGCGGCCTACGCCACCCGCTACCTCGAGGGCCTGCCTCAGCGATCGGTCGCCCCCGCTCCCGCAGCGCTTGAGCGCCTCGCAACGCTCGACCGTCCCTTCCCAGAGCGGGGCGGCGACGCCGCCGCCGTGCTCGACGAGCTCGATCGGGTGGGCTCGCCCGCCACGGTGGCGAGCGCGGGCGGCCGCTACTTCGGATTCGTGATCGGCGGCTCGCTGCCCGTGACGCTAGCGGTCAACTGGGTGGCCGGCGCGTGGGACCAGGATGCGGGACTGAGCGTAGCAGCGCCGGGCGCCGCGAAATTCGAGGCCGTCGCCTTGCGCTGGCTGCTCGAGGCGCTGGGCTTGCCGGCCGATTGTGAGGGCGGATTCGTGACGGGCGCCACCATGGCGAACTTCACCGGTCTCGCTGCCGCGCGACATGCCCTGCTTCGCCGGGCGACGTGGGATGTCGAAGCGCGGGGTCTGTTCGGAGCGCCGCCCCTCACGGTCGTGGTGGGCAACGAGGTACACGTGAGCCTGCTCAAGGCACTCGCGCTCCTAGGCCTCGGCCGCGAGCGCGTCGTGCGCGTGCCGACCGACGATCAGGGTCGCATGCGCCCCGATCGCTTGCCCTCCCTCGACCAGCGCACGATTGTCTGCCTGCAGGCGGGCAATGTGAACACCGGCGCATTCGATCCCGCCACCGAGCTGTGCGCGGCCGCGCATGCGGCAGGCGCGTGGGTGCATGTGGACGGCGCGTTCGGGCTCTGGGCCCTGGCCGCGCCCGCCCGCGCGCACCTGGCGGCTGGCTTCCAGGCCGCCGACTCTTGGGCGCTCGATGCGCACAAGTGGCTCAACGTCCCCTACGACTCCGGCGTCGCGTTGTGCCGGGACGGCGCCGCGTTGCGCGCCGCCATGGCCGCACACGCCGCGTACCTCGTGCAGGGGGGCGGGCGCGAGCCAGACGACTACACACCCGAGCTGTCGCGCCGGGCGCGCGGCGTCGAGATCTGGGCGGCGCTCGCGTCGCTCGGGCGCTCGGGCCTGGCCGACTTGATCGAGCGGTGTTGCCGCCATGCTGCCAGGTTCGCGGCCGGATTGCGCAGCGCCGGGTGCGAGGTCCTGAACGACGTCGCTCTGAACCAGGTGCTCGTGGCCTTCGGATCGGACGAGCGAACCCGCCGGGCCATCGCCGCCGTGCAGGCGGAAGGCACCTGCTGGTGTGGCGGCACCGAGTGGCACGGGCGTGCGGCGATGCGAATCAGCGTCTCGTCGTGGCGGACCAGCGAGGAGGACGTCGACCGCAGCATCGCGGCGATCGCAGCGGCCCACCGACTTTGAGGGGCCCCTATTGTCGCCACACCTGCTCCGCCTGCCACAGATGCCGGTGCTGGTGCCTTGGCAGGATCGAGAAGCACGCGTAGAGATTGTAGCGCACGCGCGCGTTGAACGGTGACGTGACGCGCACCCGCATGAGCGACAGCCCATCGGCCTCCGCGAGGCAATCGAGCTGCGCCGCCTGGAGCCGATGGAATTCCTGCACCAGAACCTCTGGCACCGCCGTGCCCTCGGGCACGAACCGTCTGATGGTCTTCAGACGCAGTCGCACCGGTGGCCCCATCGTTCTCCAAAGCAGCCAGCCGATGAGATCACGGCGGTACCGCGCGACCGGCCCCCCCGGCCCCCGCTCGAGCGCCCGGGCGCGGGCGATCGCATCACGCAACAACGGGAGATAGTCACGCGACGTGAGGTTCAGGTGAGCCACGCACTCGGCCACGGACCATCGCTCCGGGTCCGAACGGCGACCCCAGCGCTCGGCGGGGATCGCGCGCGCCAGCGCATCCAGCCGCGCCTGCGCATTACGGTATTCGTCGGCGATCAGCTCGAGTTGCGGATGCACGGCCTCGAGGCCCCCCCGGCTCCCTGTCAGTTCACCCGCCCCTGCAAGCGCCGTAACCCCGTCACCGCGGGAGCGTAGCCCGGCATTTTGTCGAGCGCCCGACCGTACTCGGCCACGGCGTCGAGCACCTGTCCCTTTTTCTCGTACACCCGCGCGAGGTTGACGTGGGGGAACTGAGGCGCTTCGTAGCGCGGCGCGTGCATCGCCTGTTTGAGCCACGGGATCGCCTCATCCTCGCGACCCAGTGCCATCAGGTAGCAGCCGATGTCGTTGTAAGGGTTGCCGAACGTGGGATCGACAGTGATGGCCCGCTTGCATTCAGCGATGGCGGCGTCGTAACGGCCCTCGAACGAGTACACCCACCCCAGAAACGTGTGCGCCTCCGCCGTCGGGTACTCGGCGAGCGACGCCTGGTAGAGATGGATCGCCCCCGCCAGGTCGCCCGCCAACTGGCACTGGTACGCGCGCTCGAATAGCTTTAGCGCCCGAGTTCGATCACCCACACGCGAAGCTTATTCACACCACGTCGCTCCCGCTATCGCGCCCATCGGCCGGGCTGCCGCTGCTCCTTTTGCTCGCGGGCCTGGCGCTCGGCTGGAACCTGAGCGGCTACCGCCTGCTCGACCCCGATGAGGGTCGGAACGCCGAGGTGGCCCGTGAGATGGCGCAGTCGAACGATTACCTGGTCCCGCACTTGGACGGCCTGCCCTACCTCGACAAGCCGATCGTCTATTTCGCGGCTGCCGCCCTGGTGATGGAGCTCGCCGGCCCCACGGAAACCGCCGCCCGCCTGCCGGCGTACGTCGCGACGCTCGCCACCATCGCGCTGCTCGTGTCGTTCGCGCGGCGCCGCTGGGGGGAGGACGCCGGTTGGTTGGCGGGCCTCGCCTACGCGACCATGGTGCTGCCGCTCGCCTACGCGCACACCGCGATCTTCGACAGTACCCTCACGCTCTGCACCACCGCCGCCTTTCTCTGGTTCGCGGACGAGCGCCCCGTCGCCGCCTGGGTAGCTATGGCGCTCGGCTCGCTCACCAAGGGACCCGTCGCCCTCGTAATTCCGCTGCTGACGCTGGTGCCGCATGCGCTCTTGACGGGCGCGCCAGTCCGCCGGCTGTTCCCCTGGCGCGGGGTAGCCGCATTCGCGGCGATCACGCTTCCCTGGTTCATCGCCGTTGCGATCCAGCACCCCGACTTTCCCGGCTACGTCTTCATTCGAGAAACGCTGGAACGAGCCACGACGCGTAGCTTTCATCGCACCGCGCCGTTCTGGTATTACCTGCCGATCGTGCCGCTCGCGGCATTCCCATGGATCGTCCCGGGCCTCGCCCGCGTGCGGGCGTGGCGCGCCACCTGGACGGCCCGGCGTGATCCCAACGCCCGTGAGCCGTTGCTGCTCGCGGCGTGGGCGATCGTGCCGTTGCTGTTCTTCACCCTGAACCAGTCGAAGCTCCCCCAATACGTGCTCCCGATCATGCCGGCGTTCGCGCTCGCCGCCACGCGCAATCTGGTGGCACGTGACAACGCCGGCGCGCGGGCCTATGTGCCGGTGGCCGTCATTGCCGGGCTCGCGCTGGTTGCGCTGACGCGCTGGCTCCCGGCGCCGATCACGCTCACACCGGGTGAGAAGGCGGCGATTCCCCCTACCGCCGTCGCCCTGGGCGTGGTTCTCTTCTGCTCCGCCGCGCTGGTGGCGCTCGGCACGCTCGCGCGGGCGCGCCGCACCATCGTTCCGGGCTACGCGATCGTGGTGATCGCGCTTCCCTTCGTCTCGAGCCGGCTGCTCACCGCGGTGGGCCGCGACCGCTCCTCCGCCGCCGTCGCCAGCGCCACCGCGGCCGCGCTGCAACACGCCGACCCGCGCTCGGCCGTCCTCGCGGTGCGCGCCTACCCTCCGTCGCTACCCTTCTACCTCGGGCGCACCATCGCGGTCGCGACGGAGACCGGCACGGAGCTGACGAGCAACTACATCGCGCAGAATGTGGCCCGCCTGCGCGACGTCGCGGGCTCGCCGCTCCTCCCCGCCGGCGCCTGGCGCGACACGCTCGGCCGCTGCTCCGTCCCGACCGTGTTCCTCACCGCGGGCGATAACACCGAGGCGCGCGCCGCCCTCGGGGCCGTGCTTCCGCTCGTCGCCGCCGACGATCACTATGCGGCATACGGCCCGTGCCGGCCTCGCTCCATTTCACAACCTCCACAACCTCCACAACCTCCCCGGGGTGGGGTGGTTGTGCGCTAATGTGCGGCATCTTCGGCGCCGTGTCGCTTTCGGGCGCCCCGCTCAGTCACCCCGACTGTATCGCCGCGATGGCCGCCGCCCTGGCGCACCGCGGTCCCGACGGCGAGCAGATCGTGGGTCACACGCGCGCGCGGCTCGGCGCCCGGCGCCTGGCCATCATGGACTTGACCACCGGCGATCAACCGTTCCAGAGCCCGGACTCGGGCATCTGGATGGTCTGCAACGGGGAGATCTACAACGCGCCGGAACTGCGCCGGGAGAGCGCGGCCGCTGGGTATCCGTTCCGCTCCACCGGCGACATCGAGACGATCGTGCCACTGTACGAGACCCTGGGGCCAGACGCCGTCACCCGGCTCGAGGGAATGTTCGGGCTCGCCGTGTGGGACGACCGGAAGGGGCGGCTGCTCCTGGCGCGCGATCGCGCCGGTGAGAAACCCCTCTTCTGGACGCAGGTCGGCGGCGAGCTGCGGTTCGCCTCCGAGATCCAGGCGTTGCTCGTCTACCCCGATCAGCGCCGGGTGGTCGACCCCGTCGCGGCTCGGCTGTACGGCGCGCTCGGCTACGTACCGTCTCCCCACACGTTGTTCGCGGGCATCTCGAAGCTCCCGCCCGCCCACCTGCTCGTAGCCGACCGCTCGGGGGTCGCGGTGCGCCCCTATTGGGACGCGGCTCGAGTGGCCGGTGAGCGGGAGGCGGCCTCGCGCCTCGACGGGGCTGGGCCGCTCCGTGCCGCGTTGCTCCATGCGGTGGAGCGCGAGCTGATGTCGGACGTGCCGGTGGGCGTATTCACGAGTGGTGGGCTCGACTCGTCGCTGCTGGTCGCCGCCGCCGCCCAGGTCATGCCCGGGGAAGAGATCCACACGTACGCGGTCAAGTTCATGGAGCCGGGGTATGACGAGAGCCCGTACGCGGAAGCCGTGACCCACGACATCCGCACGATCCACCATGAGGTCCCGGCGAACGATGTCGCCTTGGCGCGGGCGTTCGAGATCCTGACCCGCGCGCTCGCCGAGCCGGTGGGCGACCCGGCCATCCTCCCGACGTACCTGCTGGCGGAGGCGGCGCGGGAACACGTCAAGGTCGTGCTCTCGGGTGAAGGGGCGGACGAGCTGTTCGGTGGCTATCCCACCTACCTCGGACACCAAGCGGCAGGAGTGTACCGGCGGCTGCCGGGTCGGAGCTTGCTCAGGGCGCTGGTGAACCAGGTGCCCTCGACGACTGGAAAGGTCACGCTCGAGTTCCTGCTCAAGCAGTTCGTCGCCGCGGCGGAGCTGCCGTGGCTCGAGCGCCACCTCACGTGGTTCGGCGCGCTCGGCCCCGACCAGCGAACCGCCTTCGAGATCGCCGCCCGGCTCGACGGCTTTCCAGACGGGGATCCCCTGAACCGCGTCCTGTGGCTCGACTTCCTCACCTATCTGCCGGACAACTTGCTGGTGAAGGTCGATCGCGCGACCATGCTCGCGTCGATCGAGGCGCGAGCGCCGTATCTCGATCGCGCGCTGATGGAGTTGGCGCTGTCCGCCCCGTCCACCGTCAAGGTGCATGGTTTGGGCACCAAGGTGATATTAAAGGAAGCAGCGCGTGGGTTGGTGCCCGAGATGGTCATTCGGCGCAAGAAGCGCGGGCTGTCGGTGCCGGTGGCGCGGTGGCTCAACGCAGGGCTCGCCGCCCTCGCGGACCGCCACCTTCTGGCGCCGCGGCTGTTCCGGAGCGCGCCCACGGCGCGGCTCTTGGCGGAGCACCGCGCGGGTGCGCGCAACAACGCCCGCAAGCTGTGGCCACTGCTCATCGCCGAACTGTGGGCCGAGCGGTGGGATGTGGACACGACGCCCCTCGGGGTAGACTGAGCACGATGACTCGAGACGAAGCACTCGCGTTGATGCACGAGCACACCCAATCGCCTTCGCTGCGCCAGCACATGCTGGCCGTCGAGGCGGCGATGCGCGCCTACGCGGTGAAGGCGGGCGAGGATCCTGAAGGCTGGGGCCTGGCGGGCCTGTTGCACGACTTCGACTACGAGAAGTATCCGAACCACGAGCACTCGCCCACCGAGGGGCACCCGGCCTGGGGCGTACGCCTGCTGCGAGCGGCAGGCGTCGCGGAGCCGGTGTGCCGCGCGATTCTCGGGCACGGCACCTATACGGGCGTGCCGCGCGACACGCCCATGGCGCGCACGCTGTTCGCGGTGGACGAGCTGTGTGGCTTCCTCGTGGCGTGTGTGCTGGTGCGTCCGTCTCGCAGCTTCGCAGATCTCGAGGTCTCGTCGGTAAAGAAGAAGTTCAAGGACAAAGGGTTCGCACGGGGTGTGAATCGCGACGAGGTGATCCAGGGGGCGGCCGAGCTGGGCGTGCCGCTCGACGAGCACATCGCCTTCGTGATTCAAGCGCTTCGTCCCGTAGAGGGCGCGCTCGGTCTCGGAACCGCGCCCGCGCCGGTAGGGTGAGCGTCCCCGCCGTCGCCGCGCCCGGCGCGCGCGACACGCTGACGCTCGCGATCGATCGCGCAGCCGGCGCGCGCCCGATCGAGGGGAACCGCCTCGAGCATTATCCCGACAGCCCCCGTGCGCTCGACGCGATGCTGGCGGGCATCGCCGCGGCGCGCCAGTGGGTGCACTTCGAGAACTACATCATCCGCGACGACGCCACCGGCCAGCGGTTCGCCGACGCGCTCGTGGAGCGGGCGCGCCACGGCGTGCGCGTGCGCGTCCTGTACGACGCGCTCGGCTCCTTCGGGACGGGGTGGCGTTTCTGGCGTCGCTTGACGCAGGCGGGCGTCGAAGTACGGGCGTTCCACCCATTGCTCACGCTCCGTCCGTTCGAGCTGCTCGCTCGCGACCATCGCAAGCTGCTGGTGACCGATGGCGGCTGGGCCATGGTCGGTGGCCTCTGCATCGGCGACGAGTGGGCGGGCGATCCGGCCCGGCAGCGGCGGCCGTGGCGAGACACCATGGTCGCCGTGTGCGGGCCGGCCGCCGCCGTCCTCGACGGCGCCTTCGCCCACATTTGGCGTCGTGCCGGCCCTCCCCTCCCACCCGACGAGCTCGACGCCGACCCGGCGCAGTGCGGCGAATCCACCGTCCGCGTGGTGGAAGGCGTCCCGGGGCGTGCCCGGGTCTATCGTACCGTGGAGCTGCTGGCGGCGAGCGCGGTGGAACGGCTGTGGATCACCGATGCGTACTTGATCCCCCCCACCCCGCTGTACGCGAGCCTCGTCGACGCGGCCCAGAGCGGCGTGGACGTACGACTCTTGGTCCCGGGCGCGACCGATCTCCCGGTCCTCCGCAACTTCACCCGCGTGGGGTACCGCGATCTGCTGCGCGCCGGCGTGCGCGTGTTCGAGTACGAGGGTCCGATGGTGCACGCCAAGACGATGCTCGTGGATCGGCGCTGGGCACGCGTCGGCTCGAGCAATCTGAACGTGTCGAGCCTCCTCACCAACTACGAGCTCGACGTCGCGGCCGAGTGCGAGAACCTCACCGAGCAGCTGGCCGCCCAGTTCCGCCACGACCTGGCGTCGAGCCGCGAGATCGTGCTCCGGGCACGACCGCTGCGCTTGCCCCCCAAGCTCGTGGGCACCGCACTCGTGCAGGCCGCCGCGGACGGCAGCGACGAGCCACACAAGCGCTCGGGGTACGAGCTCGGCGCGTTCGCGGTGGTGGCGCTCCGCCGCGTGGCGGGTGGCTTGCGCCGCGCGATGGCCGCTACCGTCGCGCTCGGCTGCGCAGGGCTCGGCGCCCTGCTGCTCGCGTTCCCACGCATCATGGGGACCGTGCTCGCGACGGGCGCCTTCGCCGTGGCCCTCGCGTTCGCCCTGTACGCGCGTGAGCAACGACGCTCGCGGGAGGACGACGATGGGTGAGCTGCCTCCTGCCGCCGCCACCCCTACCCCCACCCCCACCCCCACTCCCACGCCCCTGCCCGCCCCTGACCCGACCGCCCCCCAACCGGCGCGGCAAGGCGCGCGTATAGCTGGGCAGGACGAGGCCGCGCTGGTGGCCCGTGCCGCGGCCGGAGACCGGGAGGCGTTTGGCACGCTCGTGCAGCGGTACGCTGCTGTCGCGCGCCGTGTGGCGCGCGCGGTGCTCGGCAATCCCGAGGACGCGGACGACGCTGCCCAGGACGCAATGCTGTCGGCGCTCCTGAAGCTCGATCAGTATGATCCCCGCCGACCGTTCGGCCCCTGGCTGCTGCGCATCGTGGCGAATGCCGCCACCGACCGACGCCGACGCCGCACGGTGCGGCGCGTGGAGCCGCTCGATCAGAGCCTCACCGCCGGTGGCCCGCGCCCCGACACGACCGTCGAGCGGCGGGCGCTCGCGGAGCGGCTGCGGCAGGCGCTTGCGGAGCTCCCCGCGCGCCGACGCCTGGCGGTGGTGCTGTTCGACGTCGAAGGCTACTCGCACGCCGAGATCGCGGAGATCCTGAGGATCCCGGAAGGGACCGTGCGATCGGAGGTGTTCCACGCAAGGCGCCGGTTGCGCGCGCTGCTCGTGGACTGGAAGGAGGAGGGATGAAGGAGCCATTACCGTTCGACCACCGGCCCGATCGGGTGCTGGGGCAGGCATTGCGAGAGGCGCTCGACCCCGGGGACGACGGGCAGGCGTTCGCGGCCCGCATCCTGGCGCGCGTCGAGCGGATCGGCGCCGCGTCATGGGACGCGGTGCTAGCCCGCTGGGCGCGGACCGGCGTCGCCGCGGCAGTCCTCGTGGCAGTGGTCGCTGGCTATCTGGTCGGCCGGGCGAGCGTGTCGCCTCTCTCTCCCACCCGGCCGAGCGTCACCGACATGCTGATCGCGCCGCCCGCGCACCCCGCAGAGGTGGAAGTCGTCCTCGCCTCCGTCATCGGCAACTAACGAGGGATGTCAGACATGCTGAACCGTTCCACGACTTGGGCGGTGGTCCTCCTCGCCGCCACGTTCCTCGCCGGGATCGCGGTAGGAGCTGGCGGGCGCGCGCTATGGGTGCGGCGCGCTTCGGCCGCCGCGCCCGAGCGCGGCCGCGGTATCGACCACCTGATGGGTGAGCTGAACCACGAGCTGCGCCTTACACGCGAGCAGAGCGACTCGGTGCGCGCCGTGCTGCAACGCCACTGGACCCGGATGGGCGAGTTATGGGAGACGGTACGCCCGCGGTTCGACTCGATGCGTGCCCAGATGGACAGCGACGTGTCGCGCTTCCTCACGCCCGAGCAGCAAGCGAAGTATCGCGACCATGTCACCCGGTATCGGCATCAAAGGGACCAGGAGAAGGGCGACACGGGTCGGGGGAGCCTGAAGAAATGATCGCCAGGCGCGCGGGAATCATCGCGGGGATGGCAACGGTCGTAATCGCGACCGGGACGGCCGCGCAACAGCCGCAGCTCGAGATCGCGCTCGCGGAGGCGGTGCGGCGCTCCCTCGACGTTCAGCCGGCGATGGTGCAGGCCCGGGGCGACGTGCGCAACACCGGCGCCAGCAATCTTGCCGCCGCCGGTGCGTTTCTGCCAAGCGTCAGCGTGGGCGGGTCTTCCAATTTGAGCTCGCCGAATCGGTATAACACGCAGACCGGACAGATCGTCTTCGTACCGTCGAACACGTCGTACTCGGGTTCGTTGAGTCTGAACCTCAACCTGTTCGACGGGTTTCAGCGCATTTCGTCCAAACGCGCGGCTGCAGCCAACCAGGACGCCGCCGACGCAGGTCTCGTGAACCAGCGCTACCAGGTATCCGCGGCGACCGCCCAGGTCTTCTTCACAGCACTCGCAACTGAAGAACTCGTGCGGGTTGCCAAGGCGCAAGTGGACCGAGCGAAAGAAGAACTCCAAATCTCCGTCAACAAGTTCACGGCGGGTGCGGCCACCCGCTCCGATACGCTCACGGCGACGGTCGACCTCGGCAACGCCCGGCTCGCGCTGCTCCAAGCCGAGGCCAATCTGGCCACGGCACAAGCTAACCTCGGACGCCAAATCGGCGTGGACCAGTTGGTGCGCGCGCTCCCCGATACCTCTCTCCCACCGCCGCCCGACACGACGGGGTTCCGCACTCAGGCGCTGGAATCGTCGCCCGTGGTGCAGCAGACCGCTGCAAAGGCGCGCGCCGCTGGGGCCCAGGCCGGCGTGGCCCACTCGGAATACTGGCCCAATCTCTCGGTGTCGTACTCGAACGGTTACACGGGGGCCGACAGCCTGCGCCGGATCGGGTTGACACCCTGGTCAACCACGCAGAACTACGTCAACAACTGGGCGCTCCGATTCTCGCTGAACTGGACGATCTTCAACGGATTCAGCCGCGAGGCCGATCAGGTATCCAGCTCGGTACTGCGGGACGTCGCGCAGGCGACGGCGGCGGACACCCGACGTCAGATGAACGCCCAGCTCACGCAACAGCTCGCTGCCCTGTTCACCGCCTACGCGCAGATCAGCATCGCCGCCGCGAACGTGGCGGCCGCCACCGAAGCGCTCCGCGTCACACAGGAGCGCTATCGCCTCGGCGCCGGCACACTGCTCGACCTGCTCACCGCGGAAGCCAACATGACCCAAGCGCAGGTAAGCCAGGTGCAGGCGCGCTACAACTATCTGATCGCCCGCGCCCAGGTCGAGGCGCTCGTGGGGCACGCGCTATGACCACCGTCCAGGCGATGACCTTCCGCACCGGCGATACGCCGTTGCCAGACATCGTGATCCTCACGCACAAGCTGACGCGCGACTACGACATGGGCGGCGAGGTGGTGCACGCGCTCCGCGGTGTGGAGATCCAGATCCAGAAGAACGAGTTCGTGGCCATCATGGGTCCGTCCGGCTCTGGGAAGTCCACCCTGATGAACCTCGTGGGTTGCCTCGACACGCCCACGGCGGGCGAATACTGGCTCAACGGCCAGAAGGTGAGTGATTTGTCGGATGACGAGCTGGCCAGGATTCGCAACAAAGAGATCGGGTTCGTGTTTCAGACGTTCAACCTGTTGCCCCGCGCCAGCGCGCTGCACAACGTCGAGCTGCCGCTGATTTACGCCGGCCTCGGCGCCAAAGAGCGGCGCGCCAAGGCGGCTCAGGCGCTCGAGCGGGTCGGGCTCGCCGACCGGATGGAGCACCGCCCCAACGAGCTCTCGGGCGGCCAGCGCCAGCGCGTGGCCATTGCGCGCGCGCTCGTGAACGAGCCGTCGATTCTCCTGGCCGACGAGCCGACCGGCAACCTCGACTCCGCCACCGGAGAGGAGATCATGCGGCTGTTCGACGAGCTGCACCGGGCGGGTCAGACCATCGTGTTGGTCACCCACGAGTCCGACATCGCGGCCCACGCGCACCGCCAGCTCCACCTGCGCGACGGGCTCATCGAGCGCGACGTGACCACGCCCCGCCGACCATGATGCCGCCGCGCTTGCCTTCCGGCGCTGCGGTGGCGCTCGTCGCGCTCGCGGGCGCCTGCCAAAAAGCCCAGACGGCTCCTCTCTACGAGACGATTCCTGTCGAGCGTCGGGACATCGTGGTCACGGCGAGCGCCTCGGGCGTGATCCAGCCGATCCTCACGTTCAGCGTGAAATCGAAGGCGTGGGGGGAAATCATCGAGATGCCGGTTCAGACCGGCGACGAAGTCAAAAAGGGCCAGCTGCTCGCCCGGATCGACCCGCGCATTCCGCGCCAGAATCTGACGCAGGCGCAGGCCACCCTCGACAAAGCTCGTGCGCAGCTGCAGACGGCGACGGCGCAGCTCAAGCGCGCCGAGGATCTGTACCGGTCGCAGTCCATCGCCGAGACGGAATACGATGCCGCCAAGCTCAGCCAGGCGATGGCCGCAGCGGCCGTGGCCAACGCCCAGGCCAGCCTCCAGACCGCCAACGACGCGATGGAGGACACGCAAGTGCGCGCGCCGATCACCGGCTCGATCCTCCAGCTGAACGCCGTGCTGGGAACCGTGATCTCGAGTCCCACGCTCGGCGGCGGCACCGTCATCCTCAAGATGGCGAGCCTCGATACGGTCCAGGATTCCGCCATGGTGTTGGAAACCGACATCGGGCGGGTACAACCGGGGCTCCCGGTGACGATCAGCGTGGACGCGTTCCCCAACCGGACCTTCGACGGCACCGTGCTGAAGGTCGGGCCGCAGGCGCAAGTGGTGCAGAACGTCACGACGTTCCCCGTGTTCGTGAACATCCCGAACCCGGGACACCTACTCAAGCCGGGAATGAACACGGACCTGCGGATTCATACTGGGCGCCGTGACGGCGTGCTGGCGGTCCCGACCGCCTCGCTACGCACCCAGCGCGACGTGGATGCCGGCGCGCCCCTCGTGGGTCTCGACGCGCAAGTCGTAGAGCAGCAGATCGCCGCGGCGGCCGCGAGCGGGCCCCCCCCCGGACAGCGTCCAGCTCACGACACCACTGCCCCTCGCCCGGGTCAGGAAGGGAGTCCGGGAACGTTCACGACGCCCAACGGACGGGTCATCACGCTGCCGCCGGGGGTGAAGCCGGAGCAGGTGCAGGCAGCGATCGCCAAGATGCGGAGCGGCGCCGAGCCGACGGCAGCCGAGCGTGCGCTGCTCGCACAGGTGTTCGCTCGTTCGCAACGCTCGGGTGCGGGAGGAGGAGGAGCACGGGGCTCGCGTAACGTGTCGGGGAACAACTACATCGTGTTCGTGCGCCGCGCGGGACGGGTCATGGCGGTACCAATCAAGACGGGCCTCTCGGACCAGGACTACCTCGAGGTCACAGCGGGCCTGACGGACAAGGACACGGTGCTCATTCTCCCGAGCGCCTCGCTAGTGCAGGCGCAGCAGCAGTTTCGCCAGCGCTTCCAAAACGTCACCGGCGGCGGGCTCCCGGGGTTGCGACAGCAGCAGCAGTCACAGACAGGCGGCGGGAGATGAGGCCCGCCTCGCTCGTCCTCGTCGCGGTCGCGCTCGCGTCCTGCCACAAGCCTGAGGCCGGCCCGCCGTACGAGAAGGTCGGCGTGGCGCGGCGCGACATCGCTGTGTCCGCGACCGCGTCGGGCGTGATTCAGCCGATCCTCACCCTGAGCGTCAAGTCCAAGGCCTCGGGGGAGATCATCGAGATGCCCGTCCAGACAGGCGACGAGGTCAAGAGGGGCCAGCTCCTCGCCAAGGTCGATCCTCGGATCCCGCGGAACAATTTGACGCAGGCCCAGGCCAACCTCGCGGTCGCGAAGGCGCAGCTCGACAACGCGACGGCGCAGCTCAAGCGCAGCCAGGCTTTGTTTCAGACCCAGGCGATCACCCAGGCGGGCTACGATTCTGCGCAGCTCGGCGCCGCGACCGCGCAGGCGGCCGTCATCACTGCGCAGGCAAACCTGCAGACCGCCACCGACGCCATGGAGGACACGCACGTCGCGGCGCCCATCACGGGCACCGTCCTCGAGCTCGACGCCGTACTCGGCACCGTGATCTCGAGCCCGACCAACGACGTGGGTGGCGGCACCGTCATCCTCAAGATGGCGAACCTCGATACGGTGCAGGTCTCCGCGCTCGTGGACGAGACCGACGTCGGCAAGGTGCAGCCCCACATGCCGGTGACGATTACCGTGGACGCGTTTTCCAACCGCACGTTCGACGGCAGCGTGCTGAAGATCGAGCCGCAGGCTCAGGTCACACAGAACGTCACGATGTTTCCCGTCGAGGTGAACATCCCCAACCCTGGCCATGTGCTCAAGCCCGGGATGAATACCGAAGTCGAAATCCACATCGGGCAGCGCCAAGGGGCGCTGGCGATACCGAACGCCGCGCTGCGCACCCAGCGTGACGTGGCCTCGGCGGCGGGCGTCCTGGGCCTCGACCTGGCGACGGTTCAACGGCAGCTCGCCTCGGCCGCCGGGGACGCGACACCGCGCGCCGGCGCCGACACTCCTCTCACGGACGGCGGTAAGCTGCACGCTGCCGAGCCCAAGCCGGTGGCGGGATCGGGGGCGGGCGCGGGAGCGAAGGGGAAAGGAACGACGTTCACGACGCCGGGCGGGAGAGTGATCACCCTGCCGCCCGGAGTCACTCCGGAGCAGGTGAAGGCAGCGTTCGCCAAACGCATGACCGGACAAGAGCTGACGCCGACCGAGCAAGCGCTGCTCGCTCAGATCCGGGCACAGTTCCAGTCCGCCCCTGGAGGACAAGGGGGAGCCGGCGCTCCCGCGGGAGATGGCGCGAGTACTGGGCGCTACATCGTGTTCACTTTGCGCGGGAGCAAGATCACCGCGGTCCCGATCCGCACCGGTCTCACCGATCAGGACTACATCGAGGTGACGTCGGGGCTCTCGGACCAGGATACCGTGATCGTGCTGTCGGGCACGGCGGCGAGGTAGCATGCTGCTCGGCGAAATTGTCCGGGTCGCGCTCGAGGCGCTGCGAGCCAACAAGCTCCGCTCGCTGCTCACCATGCTGGGCATCATCATCGGCGTCGGCGCCGTGATCACCATGATCGCGCTGGGCTCGGGCGCCCAGAAGTCCGTGCAAGACCGGATTCAGGCGCTCGGGCCCACTCTGCTCAGCATCTATCCCGGCCAGAGCTTCATGCGCGGCGTCGCGAGCAACAACCGCGTGAGCCTCACCATGGACGACGACACGGCGCTCGCGAACAACGCCAAGTACCTGACCGCCGTCGTTCCGGAGCTGTCGAGCAATCTCCAGGTGCAACAGGGCGACCAGAACATCAATGTCACTGTCATGGGCACCACCCCTAACTACGCCACGGTCCACAGTTACACCATGACGGCGGGCCGGATGTTCACGGCCGGCGACGACGCGGCGCGCCGCCGGGTGGCCGTGCTCGGCTCCGCAGTGCCGCAGATGCTCAACTCGAATCGCGACGCGATGATCGGCCAGGAGATCCAGATCCGCAGCATCTTCTTCGAGATCATCGGCGTGCTGTCGGAAAAGGGCTCGCAGGGCTCGTTCTTCAATCCCGACGAGCAGATCTTGATCCCCCTCCAGACCGCGCGCTACCGCGTGATGGGGACGAACCGGCTGCGCGACATCACGGTGCAAGCGCGCGATCTCGAATCGATGAACCTCGCGATGATCGAGATCGAGCGCGTGATGCGGCGGCAGCACAAGATCCGTCCCGGTCAGGACAACGACTTTCAGATCCGCAACCAGACCGACATCCTGGCCACCTTGCAGCAGACCACCGATACCTTCAAGTACCTGCTCGCCGGCATCGCCGCCGTAAGCCTGCTCGTCGGCGGCATCGGCATCATGAACATCATGCTCGTGTCCGTCACGGAGCGCACCCGCGAGATCGGCGTGCGCAAGGCGCTCGGCGCGACGCGGTTCAACATCATGTTCCAGTTCCTCGTCGAGGCGTTGGTGCTGTGTTTATTCGGCGGCCTCATCGGCGTGGTGTTCGGCTCGCTCGGCGCCGTGGTGCTGTCGCGGCTGGCCCACTGGAACACCCTCATCTCACCCCTCGCCATATTGCTCGCCTTCGTGTTCAGCGCCGCCGTTGGCCTGTTCTTCGGCCTCTGGCCGGCGCGCCGCGCGGCGAGCCTCGATCCGATCGACTCACTGCGGTACGAATAGAAGGCGGAAGTCGGAACGCGGAGCGCGGAACAGAAGGGCGAGCTGACGGTTCGTACGTTGCAGCTCCGACGCCGGCACACATGTTCCGCGTTCCACATTCCGCGTTCCGACTTATGTTTTATCCATGTTCGCCTTGCTGTTCGCCCTCCAGGGCGCTGCCGACGGCGGTGAGCGTTACAGCGGCCTCGCGAAGCAGCTCGACGTGCGAGTCCCGCGACTCGAGGCCGAGGCGAAGGTGGACGGCAGGCTGGACGAGCCGGTATGGCAGCAGGCGGCCCGGCTCACCGGGTTCTCCGAGTACCGCCCTGTGGACGGCCGGCCCGCGGAGGATTCGACCGAGGTGCTGGTGTGGTACGCGCCCGATGCGATCTGGTTCGGGGTGCGCGCCTTCGAGCCCCACGGCAACGTGGTCCGGGCCACCCTCGCCGACCGCGACAACATCGATGCCGATGATCGCATCGAGATCCTGCTCGACACTTACCTCGATCACCGCCGCGCCATGATGTTCGCGGTGAATCCGCTGGGGGTGCAGGAAGACGGTGTGTGGAGCGACGGCGTGGGTGCGGGCGCGGCGGGAGGCCCGAGCGCGGGTGGCCGGTTCGATGCCACGATCGACCTGAACCCCGACTACGTCTACGACTCACGCGGCCACGTCACCGACTGGGGCTACGAGGTCGAGGTCCGAATCCCGTTCAAGAGCCTGCGTTACCAAAGCGCCGACCCCCAGGATTGGGGCCTCCAGGTCGTGCGCGAGATCCAGCATTCGGGCCACGAGCTGACCTGGACACCGGCCGTCCGGGCCAGTGCGAGCTTCTTGATTCAGTCGGGTCGCCTGATGGGGCTCACCGAGTTGCGCCGCGGCCTGGTGCTCGACCTCACGCCCGAGTTCACGACCAAGGTGGACGGCGCGCCCACGCCGGCGGGATACGACTACCGCGGAACGCCGGAGGCCGCGGGTAACCTCCGCTGGGGCCTGACACAGAACCTGAGCCTCACCGCCACCGCCAACCCCGACTTCTCCCAGGTCGAGGCCGACGTCGGCCAGGTCACGTTGAACGAGCGGTTCGCGCTGTTCTATCCTGAAAAGCGGCCCTTCTTCCTCGAGGGGCTGGAGCAGTTCGACACGCCCAACAGCCTGATCTACACGCGGCGCATCCAGCAGCCGGTGTTCGGCGCGAAGCTGGCGGGGAAGGTGGGCGGGATGGGGATCGCCTACCTCGGTGCGGTGGACAACAGCGACCAGTCGGCCACCGGATCGCACCCCGTGTACAACCTGTTGCGACTGCGGCGCGACCTCGGGCCGACGTCCACCCTTGGTATCGTCTACACCGACCGCATCGATGGCAACGCCTACAACCGGGTGGCGGGCGCCGACGCGCGCCTCGTGTGGCGCAACATCTGGTTCTCAGAGGTGCAGATCGCGAATGCGTGGACGCGCGACCCGACCGGCGGCCGGGCGGGAGCGTTCTGGTCGGTCATCTTTGCCGATCGTACCGGCCGGGCCTACGGCAACCATTACGAGCTGCTCGGCGCGGCCCCGAGCTTTCAGGACACGAGCGGGTTCGTGAATCGGGTGAACTACGTCGCGGCCCGCACCTACAACCGGTTGAGCTGGTACGGCCGGCCCGGAGCGCTGGTGGAGCAGCTGACAACGATCCTCCATTTCGCCCCGATCTGGCGCTACGCGGATTTCGGCCACCGCGGCACCGTCGAGGACACGCTCGAGAACTTCTGGATCGCCAACCTGCGGGGCGGCTGGCAGAGCGTGCTCAACGTGAGCCTCGACCACTTTGGCTTCGATGCCGCGGCGTACGGCGGCTTCAAGGTCGATCGCACCACTGGCACGGTGGCCTTCGTCGTGCCGAACGACCTCTACCACCTGCCGGCGGGGTCGCTCACCATCAACACGCCGAGCCGCGCCGTGACCGGAACCGCGACCTTCGCGACGGGAGCCCTCCCCATCTTTGCCGAAGCGTCGGAAGGCCGCTTCGTAACGTTGGCGACCATCGCCGCCCTGCGGCCCACGACGTCCCTGCGGCTCGAGCTGCGCTGGGTCCATCAGCGCATCACGCGGGCACGCGACGGCAGTCGCTTCTCAACCGCAAACATCCCGCGGCTCAAGCTCGAGTACCAGCTGTCGCGAGCGATCTTCGTCCGCTACGTGGGGCAGTACTTCGCGCAGGATCAAGTCGCGCTACGCGATCCGCACACCGGACAACCGCTCCTGGGGCCCGGCACGGCCGCCGCGGTGACCAACGACTTCCGCAACGACGTGTTGTTCTCGTACAAGCCGATCCCCGGCACGGTGCTGTTCGTCGGTTACGGCGCGTCGCTTGCCGAGGCCGACGCATTCCACTTCGAGAACCTGAGCCGCACCGCCGACGGCCTCTTCGTCAAGCTGAGCTATCTCTTCCGGATGTAGCCTCTACCCCTCGCATTCCCCGCGCGGCATTTTGTCCCCATGCCCACCGCGGCCGACCTCGCTCACCAACTCGCGGAAGAAATCCGCGCCAAGGAACGCCAGTACGTCATCGCCAACGGCCGCGCCCGCTGGGGCTTCTTCGGGTTCGGGGTGGCGCTACTCGCGATCGTGCGCCTCACGGGGCTAGTGCCCGTCTCGTGGCTGTTCATCGTGGGGTTCGGCGTCGCCTTCGCGGCGATCAATTACACCATGCTGCGCGCCGCCGAGCGGCACCGCGAGTTCCGCGGCTGGTACGCCTATGCTAACAACGCGGTAGGCGCCGCGATGATCTCGGCAATCCTCTACGCGGTCGGACCCACCGGGCACCTGCTGTACGTCGCCTACCTGATCGCGCCGCTCCAGGCCGCGCTCTACCTCGGGCGGACCGAGGCGTGGCAGGCGCTGGTCGTCAACCTGACCGGCTTCGGAGTCACCACCGGCCTCCAGGTGAGCCAGGGGGAGCGCACGTGGGGGTGGACCCAAATCGCGGAGGAGTCGCTCGGGCTGCTGTTCGTGTGCGTCGCATTAGTGCCGCTGCTCGCGCGTTTGGGCGACCGCCTCAAAGCGGCGCGCGCGACCCTGGCGCAGGTGGAACACGGCGACCTGTCGGTCAAGATCGATGACGACGAGCCGGACGAGCTGGGCTTCCTCGGCGTGAGCATGAACCGCACGACCGAGGCGATCGCCGGGATCGTGCGCCAGGTCCAGCAGCAGTCGATGGATCTCGCCGCCATGGCGGAGCAGCTCGCGGCGTCGGCCGAAGAGCTTCAGGCCGCGTCCCAGGAGATTTCCGCCACCACGCACCAGCTGTCCGACGGCACGGCGCGGCAGCGCCAGCTGATCGGCTCCGGGCGCGCCGACTCGGAGGCCGCCGCCGGCGTCGCGGAGCAGCTGCACACACGCGCGCAGGAAGCCGAGCGCCAGATCGCCAGCGTGGCGCAGCAGGCGCAGCGTCATGGGGAGGAGATCGCGCGCGCGAGTGAGCTGCTCGTGACGCTCGTCCAGCACCTGGACCAGGTGTCGAGCGCAGCGGGCACGCTGGAGCAGGGCTCGCGCGAGATCGGCAAGCTGGTGGACGCCATCACGCGCATCGCGAGCCAGACCGACCTGCTGGCTCTCAACGCCGCAATCGAGGCGGCCCGCGCCGGCCAGCACGGGCTCGGGTTCCGCGTCGTGGCGGACGAGGTACGCAAGCTCGCCGAGCAAAGCTCGCGCTCCGCGGAAGAGGTGCGGAACCGCGTGCGGCAGACGCAGGACCAGATCGGTCAGGTGATCACCGCGATGGCCGAGGGACGCCGCACGGCGGAAGGTGTGGGCAGCGTCTCGGCGGCGGCGCGGCAGGCGCTCGACGCCATCTTCGGTGACCTGAACGCCACCGTGCGGTTCGCGAGCGCGTTCGCTGGCGAGACGGAGGGGCAGACCCAACGGATTCGCGAAGTGGTGCGCCGGATGGAGGAAGTCGCGGGAATCGCCGAGACAGCGGCCCAGGGCGCAGAGCAGACGTCGGCGGCGACGGAGCAGCAGATGGCGTCGCTGGGGGAGCTGACGACGACGTCACAGCATTTGTCGGAAGCGGCGGCCAAGCTGAGTGAGACGATTCGAAGGTTCAACGTGAATGGGAGCGAGCCATCTTTACGCGCCAAACACTCAAAGGCACAACGTTGACGCTGACGACAGGGCGCCGGCTGGCAGCAATTCCCACAGCGGCCCGAGGTCCCGACGGATGCGATGGACGTAGAACGCCGGCACGTCGGCGGTTTCGCCATCGAAGAAGCGACGGAGCGATCGATCGGTGTCGAGCAGGCGGCGCACGGTCCGATAGTACCGGAGCCTGCCTCGTCCTTCGGACGAGACGGCCCGCACGAAGTTCATCCACCGAGGGAGCGCGGTGCGTGCGGCCCGGAACCGGCGGGCCACGGTCCGCAACGAGAACGAGTGGTTCGTGAGGTCGATGACCCGGTCGTAGAAGTCCGGCCAGCTGTAGTGCCGCGGCCGGACGTTCATGGCGTGATTGTTGTTCAGCACGTGAAACGGGAACGGGATCAGGCGCCCCTCACGCTGGAACTCCAGGTTTTGAGGCGCGGCCCGACCGTACGCCGTGAGGAGCGAATACCCGGGGAACGCGCCTGGGGTCATGTCAACGAATCGCTTGGTCAGCTCGAACGGCAGCGGGCCCTCGTCGCTGTCCAGCCCCAGTACGAAATTCGTCTGCAAGTAAGGAACCGAGCGGAGAATCAGCGCGGCGTGTTCGGACACCTGTTTCACCTTGTCGAAGCCCGAGAGGGACCCGGTTTTCGACTTCTCGCCGTGCGCAAACCACGACTCCACTCCCGGGAGCAGTGCCTTGAACCCCACCTTCGCCATACGGGTGAGGTGCGACTCGGAGAGCAGGGATAGGCTGCTCTCCGCCCCGAACTCCATGCGGCCGGGCGGCACGGCCTCTTCGATCGCCGCCATGATCTCGTCGAACCGCACCCCAAAGTTGGGGTCGTGCCAGGCCACCTGCGGTCGCCGCAACTTTCGCAGCAGGAACCGGAGGTCTTCGACGATCTGCTGGGTCCGGAACGGATGGTACGGGACGACCGAGTCAATGCAGAAGCTACACGTATACGGACAGCCAAGGCTGCTCAACATCGGGACGAGCTTGACCAAGGGGGCGCACGCGAGGGTCGGCTCGATGAACTTCCAGCGCTCCGCCACGGCCGGCAACTCGTCCGGCTGACGCGACGCCGAGAGATAAGCCCCGCTGGGACGGTGCGGCGAGCAGTCCTGAAGCACCTCGAGAATGATTGCCCTGTCTGTGAGGCCCAGCACGTAGTCGAAGTACTTGCTCGCGTCTTCCGGATAGGACCGGGCGTGCGGCCCTCCGAGGGCGACCACGGTGCCTCGGCGGCGAAACAAGTTGCTGAGGGCATAGGCGAGCTGTGCCGCCTGCGTAAAGGCGCTGATGAACAACAAGTCCAGCGACTGCGGCAATGCTTGCACTGGGCTCTGCAGCCCTGTGTAACAGGCGAAGCACACTTCGTGGCCCGCTTGTTCGCACCACGCCGCAACCGCCTGGGGCATGATGCTGGCCAGGTTCGCATTCATCAGACGTCCATACAGGTTGCGGATTGGGGCGTTGGTGGCGAGGTCGAGAACGCCGATGCGGAGGCGTCGCATGCACCCTCCCCGGTGGGCTTCGGGCGAAGATGCATCCCACAACGGTGGCGGGCAAGGTTAGCCCGTGGGCGGAGCGAGACCGGGCGCGAGGACCTGGGTAAGGCAGGCGGGATTGTGGATGCCCTGTTCGCGCATCCAGCCGTCGACGCGGGCGACGAGCACGCGACCTGCGTCGCGATCCTCGCACGCCTCTCCGAGGCGGCGGCGCGCGACGTTGGCGTGCAACGCCATGTGGGTCGCTTCGAACGCCGCGATCGCCTGTTCGAGCAGCGCCGGCACCACGGTCTCCTCGCCCCGGGCCGCAGCCAGCTGCGCGCGCAGCAGCAACGAGAGCGCGTCCGACCAGGGCAACCGCTCTGCCTCGAGCAGTCTCATATCCCGTGCGGCCGCGGCGACGAGGGGGGCGGCGCTACCACCGCTCGCGGCCAATGCGCACCGCGCGTGAAGATCGCGTGTGTTGATCCGAATGCCCTGAATGCGCAGCAACACGGAGCGAGCGAGCCCCGGCCACGCCCCCGTGACGATCTCCCAGGCCCGGTCGGGCCTCCCCCGATACAGTTGGATGTTGCAGCGCGCGAGCATAGCCAGGTAGTGCGGGATCCCGAATTCTTCCTGTTGCCACTCACGAACGGCCTCCTCGAGCGCACGCTCCGCCCCTGCCACGTCGTCTGCTGCGAGCCACGTGAGGTTGCTGAAGCCAGAGCGGAAGATGTAGCCCGCGAACAGATTTCCGCGCTCTCGCGCGCGGTCGAAAAACACGCGGCTCCGCCGCGTCAGTTCCCGAATATCCCCGAGGAAATAGCAGGCATACGCTTGGTACAATTGCGCCGTGCTCAGTTCCCAAGGGACGCCGCCGCACTCGAGGAGCATCTGCTCCGCCCGCTCTGCGAACCGCCGGCCGGACTCCCAACGCCCCTCGTGGTATTCGGCGATCCCGGACATCAGTTCACATAGCGCCAGCGCGTGCTCGGAATGGATCCGCTCCGCGATGTCTCGTGCCGCCGCGAGCAAGACCGCAGCGCGCTGCCGGCCCGGCCTGCCACGCGTCGCCGTGGAACCGGCTTCGATCGCCAGGCCTCGGGCGATACGATGCGGCTCCCCAGACCGGAGGGCGAGGAGCAGGTGGCGCGCTTGGAAGTCAGCCGCGCGAATGTTGTCTACCAGCGCGAGCCCCACCGCCACGGCCCAGCACGCGTCCATGCGCGTCAGCTCGTGCGCTGCAACCTCGGACGCGGACCGCTCGTGAAACCCTAATCCTCTGAACCGCAACGCCGCGCGCCGGTACAGCAACGACAGCAGAGCCCGTCGCGGCGTGGCGGCGAGCTTGAGTCCCACGGACTGCAGGACGGTCCGGATGACGTCCAGCCCGGCCTGAAGGTGGCCGCTGATCAACAGCTGCTCCGCCGCCCGCCGCTTGTACTCCAGCACGTCTGCGGGCGCGCTGCTGGCAGCCGCCTCGAGGTACGCCTCGGCAGCCGCGGGGCAGCGGCCTGCACTGGCGAGGGCGTCGCCCAGCTTCGCTTGCAACGCGGTCACTTCGGCCGGCCGCGCACGCGGCAGCTCCAGGGCGCGCCGGTAGAGCAGCGCGGCGCGGTCGAACGCGAGAGCGGCGAAGGCTTTGTCGGCCGCGCGCGTGGCGTACACCGCCGCACGGTCGTGCACCCCGGCCGCGACGTAGTCTTCGAACAACGCCTCGGGATCATCGAGGCCTAGTTCTTCAGAGCATTGCGCGAGCCGCAGATGGATTGCCGCAACCGCGCGCGGCGGGAGCCCCGCAACCATCGTCTCCCGCATGCGATCGTGATACAGCTCGAGCCGAGAGGGACTACCGGAGCTGCGCACGAAATGCGCCTTGAGCAGCCCCTCGACGAGTGGGCGCCGATCGCCTTCGAGGCCGGCCGCCTTGCGGGCGACTCTTGCATCGACCGGACGCCCCGCGACGGCCAGCGTGGCGAGCAACGGACGCGCTCCTTCGGGAAGGGCTCGCATCCGTGCTTCCAGCGTCTCGGCGAGACCGACACCGGTCGCCCCCGTGCTCACCGCCGAATCCAGCACATAACGAACCAACTGCTCCACGAGGAACGGGCTCCCCGCCGCTTCACGAACGATCGTCGTCGCGTGCCGCGCCGCTTCTCCCGCTCGGGATGCGAGCAGTTCCTCTGCGAGTCGCAGCGTTTCAGCTGAAGTCAAAGGCCCGATCTCACATGTGCGGCACCTCACAGCGCCCGCCTGCGAGAGCAGGGCTCGCAGAAATGGCAGGGAGTCCAGGTCCTCGCTGCGGAAGCACGCGATCAGCAGCAACGGAGGTGCTTGCGGAGGACGCAACAGATCCTCGAGCAACACCACACTGTCGGGGTCTGCCCACTGCAGGTCGTCGATGAAGACCAGCACCCGTTGCCGCAGCGACAGTCGGGTCAGCAGCTCGCGAAGGCACGCGAACCCGCGCCGCCGCAACTCCAGCGGATCGGACGGCTCTCGCTCCCTTGAGCCCGAGCGGCGCTCTCCCACGGCCTCGATCCTGAGGAGGATCGGGAAGAGGCGCGTGAGCGCGGACACGCCCTCGGGGAGGAGCGCGCTGACTTGCGGGCCCGGCAGCGTCTTGAGGTAGTGGCTCAACGTGTCGACCACGCCGTCCAGCGCCTTGTAGGGCACAGACTCGCGCTCGTAGCAGCGACCGCTCAACAGGAGGACCGCCGCCTCGCGCTCGATGGTCTCGACAAAGTGACGGACCAGCGTCGTCTTGCCGATTCCTGAAGGACCCTGCACGTAGAGCGTGACTGCCTGGCCTGAGCACACCGTGTCGAAGGCCTCGCGGAGCTGCGCGAGAGATTGCTCGCGCCCGATGAGCAATCCGGGGCGACTTGGCTGCGGCGCGCCGGCGACGGAGGTTGCAGGCGCAGACCCTCCCACGCGCCGCACGATCTCGCTGTCCTCGGGGCGCGCTGCGGGGTCGCGAGCCATGAGGGCATGGCACAGCTCGACCAGATCCTCAGGAAGGCCCCGGACGAGCTTGCTCGCCCGTGGAGGATCCTCTCGGCTCTTGTCGGCAAGGACTTTCAACGAGTTGCCTTCAAACGGGAGCTGAATGGTCAGCGCCTCATACAACATCACCCCTGCGGCGTACCAGTCATTCGCGGGGCCGCGCTGGCCGTCCACCTGCTCCGGCGCCATGTACTCCGCCGTGCCCCACACCCCGTCCTCTCGTGTCTGGAGGCGCGCCACAGGCGCCACGATATCCGCCAGGCCAAAGTCCAAGATTACGACCCGGCCCGCACCCGTCACCAGCACGTTGGATGGTTTGAGGTCGCGATGCACGATGCCGGCGTGATGCAATGCGGCCACGCCATCCACCAACTGGCCGAAGGCCGTCCGGAGGCGAGGGACGTCGGATGGCTGGGGAGGATGGGCTCCAGAGCGACGCTCGCCGGGTGGTCGGCCACGCAATTCAGGACGGACGTGGGTCAGGAAATCGACCCCATCCACAA
Organism: Gemmatimonadales bacterium; assembly: GCA_035538515.1. Lineage (GTDB taxonomy): Bacteria > Gemmatimonadota > Gemmatimonadetes > Gemmatimonadales > GWC2-71-9 > AG41. The sequence goes on along the minus strand of DATLKF010000002.1, from coordinate 18,596 downwards.
GCTCCATCGTGTAGAACCAGTCGTCGCCTTCCGCCACCAGTTCGTACAGCGACGCGAGGTTCGGGTGGGCAACGTCGCTAAGGACGCGAAACTCTTTCTTGAACCGGTATAGAGCGGCGGGATCCTGCCAGCGGAGGGTCTTCAAGGCAACGGTTTCCTGGCGCTCCCGATCGTACGCCTCGTAGACCGCGCCCATACCGCCGCTGCCGAGCCGGCGGCCGATCAAGAACCGCCCGGTGCTCTGAAAACTGTCCCCAGGTGCCAACATTGCGACTCGGGTTGACTTGCGCTCGTTCCCCCACGCGACCGTGAACTCTACGATACGGCTCCAGTCGATCGGGGGACAGGGCCGGCCTGCCTCACCACCCTCTCCAAAACCCCGAATCCCCGAAGTCCCACAACACGAATGCAATGAGCGTCGGGCGCCTTGGCTCCGGCCCGACCACCGGCACCTCTGCGCCCAGCGACGCCGCCACATGCCCCAGCCGCGAGAGCTGCACCCACATCTGCGGGTAGAACGCCAGCGTTCGCTTCCCCACGGTAGGCACCGTCCATCCCGCTTCCACCATCGGGACCACGCGCCCAATCTGCCGCCCCACGCCCAACCGATACGAGAATGTCGTGAAGCCCGCCGCCTCCTCCCACGTCCCCACAACCTCACCCTGTAGTGTCACCGCCCGTCCCGGATCAGCGCCGAACGCGAGAAACGGCTCGACCTCCCAGCGGTCGGCCCGCCCCACTGGCGGCGTCACCTCCAGCCCAACGCTCGCCAGCGCCCGACGGCTGACGTCGTGCCAGACGTTGTACTTCACCGCCGCCGTCGCGCCATCGAACGGCCGGTGCGCCGAGTCGAACACGGTGCGCGCCACACCTTCGAGCTGCAGCCGCTTGCCAAACCGCCGCTCGTAGATCAGCTCCTGCCCGCGGCCCCGATCCGTCAGCACCCACTCGTCCTCCGGATACGCCTTCTCGACCAGGAAGGCTCGCGGGAAGTTCAGCTCGCCGGGCGGCCACCCCAGCTCGCCGCACAGTGAGCGCGCGTAGCGCACCACCGCCCGGATCTGCTCCGGGGTTCCCGCTTCTCCGAAAGCCGGCATGTCGAGCGACAGCCCGAACGCCGCGCCACCCTGCGCCACAATCCCGACCCACCGGTCCTCCGGCTCGGCAGTCGACCCCTTGCAGTCCTTCAAGTCGGCGGGAGGAACTTCCAGCCGGGTCGAGGCGGACGGGGTGCCGCGGCCGTCGGCGCCATGGCATGCCTTGCACCACGCCTGGTACAGCGCGGCGCCGCTGTCGCTCGGGCCCTGAGCCACCAGCCAGAGGGCGACCACCGGCCCAAACATCAACTCTGCCCCCGTTCGACAACCCCCACTTTACCGCTAACTTGGGAGTCGTGGTGCAACGCCCGAAGCTCCTCACGCCCCGCGTCGGCGCTCGCGACCACGTGCTGGGGCCGCCCGACGCGCCCGTCACATTGGTCCAGTACGCCGACTTCGAGTGTCCATTCTGTGGACGCGCGTTCCCCGAGATCAAGAGCGTGCTCATGGACCTCGGCACAAGGGTGCGGTTCGTGTATCGCCATTTCCCCATGGTCGAGCAGCACCCGCACGCCGAGACGGCGGCGGAGGTGGCCGAGGCGGCGGGTGCACAGGGGAAGTTCTGGGAAATGCACGACTTGCTGTTCCAGCGCCAGAACGCGCTCGAGGACGAGCGGCTGATCGCATATGCCCGCGAACTCGGGCTGGACGGGCCGCGGGTGGAGCGCGAGCTGCAGAAGCACGTGCACCGGGCCCGCGTGCGCCAGGACTTTCAGAGCGGCGTGCGCAGCGGGGTGAGCGGCACCCCGATGTTCTTCATCAACGGGCGGCGGCACGAAGAGCCGGGCGATGCGGAGACGTTGCGGGCCGCTCTGCTCCGGACCCTGTAGCCGTCCCATCCGCTGTCACGCGAGCTTCGCGATGCGCGCGAGCTCCGCGGCCGCCCGATCCCCCTCTCGCACGATTTCCTCAATCGGAGCGGTGACGAGCTCGTGCCCGAGCACCACCGGCCGCCCGTCGACGAAGACGTCGCGCACGTCGCTCGCGCGCGCCGCGTAGACCAGCAAGGACACGGGGTTCGCCATCGCCGGGTGGAGGTGGGGCTCGCGCAGGTCGATGACGACCAGGTCGGCGCGCTTGCCCGGAGCGATGGATCCGAGTTCGCCCTCGAGGCCCAGCGCGCGCGCGCCGCCCAGTGTCGCGAGCTCGAGTACCTGGCCCGCGGGCAGCGCGTCGGCGCCGAGCCGGGGCTTCTGGATCAGCGCCGCGAGGCGCAGCTCGGCGAATATGTCGAGCCGGTTGTTGCAGGGCGCGCCGTCGGCGCCGATCGCCACGCGGCACCCGGCGGCGAGCAGCTCCGGAACCCTCGCCACCCCGCTCCCGAGCTTCAGGTTGGACGAGGGACAGTGCACCACCGTGGTCCCCTGGCGCGCCAGCCGCGCCGTTTCGTGCGCGTCCACCCATACGCAATGGGCGAGCGCCGCGCGCGGGCCGGCGATCCCGACGGAGTCCAGGTACGCGATCTCCTCGACGCCGGTGGTCCGCAGCACCGTCTCACGCTCCACGATCGTCTCCCCGGCGTGCGTATGCAGCTGCGCGTCGAACCGCTCTGCCAGGTCGCTCGCCGCGCGCAGCAACGGGCCCGAGCAGCTGGGCACGAACCGCGGCGCGAAGCACACGCGCAGGCGGCCACCCGCCCCCCCGTGCCAGCGCTTGGCCAGCGCCTCGGCCTCGACCAGCGCCTCATCGGTCGACTCCGCCAGTTCGAGCGGCGCGCCCTCTGGGTGCGCGTCCATCAGGCATTTCCCCGCCGCCGCCCGGATGCCAATGCGCTCGAGCGCTTGGAACGCCGCGCCGGTATGATGCACCGTTTCCATGTCCAGGATCGCCGTCGTGCCGCCGAGCAGCAGCTCCGCGGCGCCGAGCAGCGCAGACCAGTACACCGTCTCCTCAGTATGCGCCGCCTCGAGCGGCCAGATCCGGCGCACCAGCCAGTCCTCGAGGCGCAGATCATCGGCGAGCCCACGGAAGAGCGTCTGGCACAGATGGACATGAGCCTGGATGAGACCCGGGATGATAAGGCAGCCGCTGCAGTCGAGCAGCTGCAGCGAGGACGAGCTCTCCGTGTCTTTCCTTCCTTCCGTCGCCTTTCCTATCGATGCGATCCTGCCGTCGCGCACCGTCACGTCGGCCCGCACGACATGCCACTGCTCCTTATGCAACAAGACGTCGCCGCCCGCGAGAACCAGCTCAGGGGAGGGGGAGTCGGCGGGCGCGGTGCTCAGGTCGTGATCCGGGGCTGGACGCTGGTGGTGTCGTCCGGCAGATCGAAGTAGGCGCGGAGCTCGTCGAGGAGGTCGTCGTCCGAGTACACGCCCGTCAGGATGCGCTCCGGACCGCCCGGATCGATCAGCACGTAGCCGTAGGGATAGTCGAGGCCCGACAGGGCAATGGAGCGGCGGGTCTGGTTGCTCTGCACCACGTACACCGTGTCGGCGTTGGTGGCGAGCAGCTCAATCCCGGCCGCTTTCAGCGCCGAAGCGACCTGCTCCGTGTTGTAGCGCAGATCGTCGAACGTATCGGACCGGTCGTCCGCATTCAGCGTGTCCGCCCCACGCAGCCAGAACAACACCACGCTTGGCTGGGTGACCACGCGCGGAATGAGGAGGGTGCTGTCGGTGGAGTCGCGCGGGATGAGCTGGGCGAAATCCAGCGAGTCGCCCCGCGGCGTCCCTCTCGCGAGTGGTCGCGTCTGGCATGCCGTCAGGCACGCCATCGCCCAAACGAGCATGACGGACCTCATGATGGTAAATATATTCGCGTCATGAGCGACGGCTCGGCGCCGGTGCGGCGCCATCACTGGATCGTGCGGCTGACGCATTGGGCGACGGCGCTGGTGCTGGCCGGCATGATCACGAGCGGGCTGCAGATCTACGAGGCGTACGCCCGCTTCGGAGGCCGCGGCGGCCCGTTTCTCCCGAGCCCGTTCGACGACACGCAATTCCCTCGCTGGAGCCGGCTCGGCGGCTGGCTCGCCGGGGCGCTCAACTGGCACTTCGCCCTCATGTGGCCCCTCGTCGCGTTGGGGCTGCTGTATCTCGGTTACCTGGTGAAGAGCGGCGAGTGGCGGGCGCTGCTGTTTCGGCCGCGCGACGTGCCGGGGGCGATCGAGATGGCGAAGTACTACCTTCACGTGCGCCGCGATCATCCCCCGCAGGGAAAGCACAACCCGCTCCAGAAGCTCGCCTACACGAGCGTGATCGTCTTCGGCGTGCTGGCGGTGCTCACCGGCCTCGCAATCTACAAGCCCACGCAGCTCGGCTGGCTCACCACTGTGTTCGGCGGGTTCCAGGCGGCGCGGTATTGGCATTTCTGGATCGTGTGGCTGTTCGTCGCCTTCACGATCACCCACGTGATCCTCGTCTTCGTGGTGGATCCGGCCTCGCTGCGCGCAATGATCACCGGGTGGTATCGGGGACGGTTTCCGAGTCATGACTGACGCCAAGTTGCAAGAACTCGACCGGCGAGCGTTCGTGCGCCTGTGCCTGGCAAGCGGCGCAGCGTCGCTCGTGGCGGCGTGCGGGTGGGACGGCGGCAGTTTGGTCCGGCCGGCGCTGCTCGATTGGAGCCGCGTCAACGATTGGGTGGGCGAGAAGATCGTGTTCTCTCCGACGCACCTGGCGCGCACCTACGACCCGGCCCAGCGCAGCGCCATGCTGCCGAGCTATTTCATCTCCGACATGATGCCGATGCTCGCTCGCCCCGAGGCCTGGAGGCTGCGGGTGGACGGGCTCGTGGCCGAGCCGCTCACGCTATCGCTCGACGACCTCATCCGATTGCCGCGCGTGTCGTACACGGTGAAGCACCATTGCGTGGAGGGCTGGTCGGCCATCGCGAGCTGGCACGGCGTGCCGGTGTCGGCGATCGTGGAGCGCTGCCGGCCGCTCCCCGGAGCGCGTTTCATCAGTTTCGCATCGTTCGATGCCGGGTACACGAACGGTTGGGACCTGGCGAGCACGCTGCATCCGCAGACGATCCTCGCCTACGGCATGAACGACAACCCGCTGCCGCCGGCGCATGGGGCCCCGTTGCGGCTCTACTCGCCCACCAAGCTGGGCTACAAGCTGACGAAGTATCTCGTGTCGATGACGTTCACGGACAAACGGCCGGGGGGCTATTGGGAGGACCAGGGCTACCCGTGGTTCGCCGGAATCTAGCGGAGCGTGCTATCTGGGCAGCCGACCCTTCAAGTCGCTCGGCCGGAATGGGCCCGGTTCGGCGATGAGCGCCCGCGCGTGGTCCACCTGTCCCCACGTGTTCCACAGCAGCACGCCGCGCACGCGACCGTCCTTCAGATAGTAGACCACCCCTTCGCGGAACTGCTCCTTCCAATCGGACACGGTCTCGAGGCGGGCGTCTAGGTCTCCGACCGCCTCATAGCCGAGCTCGAACAGATCTGAGTAGAAGAACGGCAGATGGTCGTACGGCGTCGCGCGTCCCGCCATGTTGTAGCCCGCGGTGCGCCCCATCGTATTGGCGTTGTCTTCGTGCTCCACGCGCAGCCGCGTACCCAACGCGGGATTCTCGAAGTTGGCCACGTCGCCCGCCGCGTAGATCCCCGATTGGCTGGTTTGGCAGAACCGGTCCACCACGATGCCGTTCTCCACGCGCAACCCCGCCCGTTCCGCCAGCTCCACGTCGGGCACGATCCCCAGCCCTGCGACCACGATTTCCGCGGTCAGCTCGCCGCCCGTAGTGGTCTGCAGCACCGCGGAGCCGGTCCGCCGCTTCAGCCCCGCCACGCCCTCTCCCATGCGCATGACGACGCCTTTGCCGCGGTAGTAATCCACCAGAAAGCGGCTCAGGTCAGCCGGGAAGACCCGCGCGCCCAGCCCAGCCTCGGGGACAACCATCGTGACATCGCGTCCCTGCATCCGGAGCGCCGCGGCAACCTCGCTCCCGATGAATCCCCCGCCGATCACGGCGAAGCGCGCCTTTTGGCTCGCTAGCGCGCGCAGCCGCCGATAGTCATCGAGCGTCCGGAAGTAGATGACGGGGTCGCTCGTGAGCGGCAGCCGCCTGGGCACGCCTCCGGTCGCGAGCAGCAGCTTTTCGAAGTGATATGCGGTGTTGCGGTCATCCGTCGCCACGCGGGCGCGGGGATCGATCGCCGTGACGCGCCGCCCCAGGTGCAGCGCCGCGCCTGTCAGCGCCGTCTTGCGCCAGATCTTCTCCTCGGGCTCGCCCTTCCACAGAGCCTTGGAGAGCGGCGGGCGGTCGTACGGTGGATGCGACTCGGCGCAGATCAGACCGATCGAGCGCTTGGGATCGGCCTCGTGGATCCCTTGCGCCGCGGCATCGGCCGTCATGCCGCCGCCCACGATCAGGTAGGTGTAGTCGGGCACGCGGCTACCCATCCTCCGGCAATCGGCCGGGGTGCTTCTCGCGTCGGCGATAGTGCTTGGCGGACTTGTGCACCTTGTGGGGCGGGGTCTTGAGCCGACCCTTCACCGGGGCATCGGGATTCGGCACCCGCACGGTCATCTTGTCCTTCTTCCGACTCATGACCCGAGGCGCGCGCGGATCTGCCTCGCATGATGCGCGCAATGCCGGACGTGAAACCGGAGCCACTCCGGCAAGGTGAGGTCGCCCAGCGCCGGGTTTTTCACGAACAGGTCGTCGCCGCGCGCCGGGAGGAGCTCGCGCTCGAGCGCCAGGAATCGCGCGACGCCCTCCCGCAACTGGCGCCCCACCGTCAGGGGATCCGGCCGCTCGGCGGGGTGGGTGAGCTCGGGGGCCCGGCGCCCCGAAGGCATCCACCCGACCTGCAGCACGAGGAAATAGCTGAACCGCTCTCGCGGCGTGCGGGCTCGGCGCCGCATCGGGGGTTTGCCGCGCCGCTGCTCGAAAGTGCGGCCGCTCGTCTCGAGGGAGATGGCGAGATGGTGCACGATCTGCGCGGACGTCCATTTCCCCGGCGGCGCGCGGTGCCAGTCGGCCTCGGGCCGGCCGGCAAGGGGACCCAGCACGACGTCAGGGATCGCGGCGAAAGCGTCGGCCGTCATGGCAGCACCGCCTCGCCCATTAGCCTCGCCTGCGCGGCCGCCGGCGAGCCCGGCCGCACGTGGGCCACTAACTTCCCGCCGCTGTCGGCGATCACCAGGTCGGCGTCCGCCAGCGCCCCGCTGTCGGTGCGGATGGACAGCACCCACTGGCGCCGGGCCGCAATCGACTGGAGGCGTCCCATCAGTCGATCGACGGTTCTGGGCGGCACGTAGACCGTCACGACCGTGCCGGCGTCGGCGGGCCGCTGGTTCGCCCGTGAGCCCTGCTTGCAGCCGAGCCCCCCCAGCCCTCCGAGTCCGCAGTAGATCAGCGCGGCCGCCACCCGGCGCAACGCTGTGGCGTCGATCGCCATGATACCCAAGATTGTACGAGTGAATCTCCTGCGTCGCCACCCGATCGCTGTCGCGCTCATCGCGCTGGTGCTGGTCTCGAGCCTCTCGTCGTTGCCGTCACTGGTCGACGCCGTGAGCGGTGCGCCTCCCACTGATGCGGACCTGCTACGGCCGGCGCTCTACACCGTGCTGGCGCCGATCTCCAACGTGCTCGACGCGCTCACGTTTCTAACGGCCGATCGCGCCAAGTCGTTCCTGCTTACGTGGATGGCGGTGCTGGCGTTCTGGGCGCTGTGGCGACTGCGCCAGCGCTTGTCGCTCGTGCCACGGCTTCTGGCCGCGGCCCTCGTGACGCTCGCGGTTCCGCTCGCCGGCCTGGCGGCGGTGCTGCTCCCTCGGCCGGTGCCACGACTCGTCACGGCGGATTCATCGGTCACGGTGATCGACTACCACGCCCACACGGGTGCCTCTCACGACGGCCGCCACGGCTGGACACTGGAGGACCTCGCGAACTGGCATGCGGCACAGGGCTTTCAAGCGGCGTACGTCACCGATCACAACATCGTGCTCGATCGCCCCCCCCCCTTTGACGATCCGATTCGCCTGCTGTCCGGGGTCGAGTGGAGCGTGGACGGCCAGCACGTCGTCGCCCTTGGCGGCGTGGCGCCGATCGACCGGGCGGCCTTCAGTCGCGATACCCGCGCCGCGCTCGGCCTGTTTGCCGAGTTGCACCGGCAGGGTGCGATCGGCATCGCGTCGCTTCCGGAGTATTGGCACGCCTGGGCCGACCTGGACGCCTTCGTGGCCGCTGGTGTGGACGGCTTCGAGATTGTGAACTGCGCGCCCAAGGCGATCGGGTTTCCCGCCGCCGCACGCGAGCGCGTGCTCACGCTCGCCCGCGCGCACGACTTGCTCGTCGTGGGGGCGACTGACAATCACGGATGGGGGAAGGTCACGTGCGTTTGGAACCTGTCGAGCCCAGGTGCACACGGCTACCGGGCGAATCGCGTGCTCACCCGGCCGATCGCGCTGGCGCAGGCGGACTGGCAGCCATGGACCGCGGCGTACACGCAGCCGTGGCTCATGCTCGAGGGACTGTCGTGGAGCGAGCGCTCGAGCTGGATCACCTGGATCCTCGTGATTCTCATCTATCGGGCGGTGCCGCGTCGGGCCGGCGATCCCGGCGGGATCGGCATTCTCGCCCGCAGCTTGTCGCTCAAGATCGTCAGGCTCAAGCGGCCGCCGGTGCAATGACTCTGGTGCCGGGCATTCTACTCGTCGCCGTGCAGGTTACCTCGGGTAGCGCGCAGTTTCCCGAGATGGCCGTTCGCGAGCTCGCCGCCCTGCAGCCCGGCGTCACGCCCGTCGCATGGTTCGCAGCGCATCCGGGCGACGCGTTCACGTCGTTCCGTCGCGACTCGATCCGAAGTGGCGCGGGCGATGACCGTTGGTGCGCCCGCGTCAGCCGAATGGACCGGCTGCCTGACGGTAGTCGGACCGTGCGGTACGCCTACTTCTATCCTCCGGACGCGCCTGCGTCCCTCGCGCTACCCGCGGCCGAGTCGCCGACGCTCATCGGCGAGCGGTGTCTGTTGGGCACCATCTGGCTCGAGGCGCCGAGCCCGGACTCGCTGAGCGGAACCACGGTGGCGCGCCGGACCCGCGATCTCTTGAGTGAGCGTCACGGTCCCGTCACACCCTCCGCGGACGCGTGGTTCGGTCGGACCCCGACCGACTCTCAGCGCCGCGCCCTGTCGCGGCTCGCCGGCGTGGAAGCACTGAGCCTCGGGCTCCACTTCTCCGGCGCGGCCGCCTGGCGTGTTGCGGGGCGCTGGCGGGCGGACCCGGCAGTCATCGTGAGCGCGTACGATGCCGGCTTCGGCGCACCGGCGGTCGGGCGGTTGCTGGCGTTCGCGTATCTGCCGATCGCCGGTCTGGCGACGTTTCGCGGGAGTAGCGATCGGACGGAAGCACTCGAGCGCCGTTCGGCAGCCCTCGCCGGGCAAGCCGCGCGACTGTCGAGGCTCGACCGCGTGCGGACCGATCGGCTGACAGCCCTGCTCACTGCGGCGGAAAGTGCGTTCACCGGCCGGCATCCCGCGAACCCCAGGGCGATCGATTCGAGCGTGGTCGTGGCGCTCGCGGACTGGATCTCGAGCGCCCGCCGGCTCGCCCCACGCGAGCGGGCGGCGGCGCTGCTCGCGGCCGATCAGGTGGCCGGCAGTCAGGCGATGGCGTACGTGCGGGCCCAGCGGCAGGACAGCGCGAGACTCGCGCTCGAGCGCCTCGGAGCCGTGTTCGCGCGCGACCAGCTGGGAGGCGGTTACAACTACACCCACAACTGGCTGGACGAGGCGGTGCGGCTGGACCGCGACGGGCCGGTCGGGATGCTCGCGACCCTCGCGTTGCTGCGCGTGGGGTTCAACGAGAACGGGATGTGCGGCGGTGGATCGGAGGCATTCCGCCGCGTGATCACCACCGGTGAGCAGCTGTTGACGGGCGCTCTCGATACGGCGGCGGCGGCGGAGGTACACCGGTTGGTCGGCGACGCGTATGCGGACGTCGTCGCCCTCGCGTCGGGGGCCGGTATGGAATACGCGGACTCAGCCACGTACGCTTCGGAGGCCCCCGCCGCCCGGCGCAACGCTGTAGCGCATTACCGTCAGGCGTTTGCCATCGATCGCGTTTCGGCTGAGGCCCATGCCGCGTGGCTCGAGGCGTGGCGACTGCTCGCTGGGTTGCCTCCGACCACGACGCACTTCTTCTGCATCTACGACTGAGGCGATGCCCGAGCTTCGCGTCCTCGGTCCGGGCGACGAAGTCGACCTCGACACCTTTCTGGCCCGTCATGCGGATACCTCGATGTTCCTGCGCGCCAACGCGCGCGCGGCCGGTCTGCTCGACCACGGCGAGCCGATGCAAGCGACGTACGTCGCCGCCATGGCCGCGGGGCGCATCACGGGGGTCGCGGCGCATTGCTGGAACGGGATGGTGTTAGTGCAAGCGCCGGAGCACGTCGCCGCCGTGACGCGCGAAGCCGTGCGGCGCTCGGGGCGCGCCGTGACGGGGTTCTCCGGACCCTGGGAGCAGGTCGTCGCGGCGCGCCGGGCGCTCGACCTCGACGCGGCGCCCGCGACCAAAGACAGCCGCGACGAGCTGCACGTGCTCGATCTCGCGCAGCTCATCCTTCCGCCCGGCCTCGCCACTGGGGAGCTGCGCTGCCGTCACCCGGAGGAGGGAGAGCTCGCACGGTTAATGCAGTGGCGCGCGCAATTCTCCGTCGAGGCGCTCGGGGCCACCGACGGAGCGGAGCTCCGCCGCTCGAGCCGCGCCGACGTGCTGCTGCACCACCAGCGCGGCAGCGATTGGGTGCTCCTCGTGGGTCCCAACCTCGTGTCGTACGCGGTCTTCAACGCGATGCTCCCTGAGATCGTGCAGGTCGGTGGGGTGTGGACGCCGCCCGAGCTCCGGGGCCGCGGTTACGCGCGCTCAGTGGTCGCGGGGTCGCTCTTGTCCGCGCGCAAACAGAGCGTGCGCCGCGCGGTGCTGTTCGCGGACCCGTCCAACGCCGCGGCGCGCGCCGCGTACCTGGCGCTCGGCTTCCGTATCGTCGGCGATTACGGCCTGGTGCTCCTCAAACCACCGCCGACAGGTTGAGCAGCGCCCGCCACGCGCGAAATACTTCACCGTAGTCCTGGTGGGTGAACGCCACCGTGCGGCCCGCGGTACGGCTGGCGCCAGGACACAGCTCCGCCATATCCGCGTGGATCGTCAGCGCAAAGTCGACCTCGAGCGTGATGGGCGCGGCAACGACGAAGGGAGCGCGCTGCCGCTCCAGCGCCTGGGGGACGGCCTCGCGAATCAGGCGGCACGCGACCGCGGGCGCGACGCTCTTCGCCGCCTGACGGCTCACCGCCTCCTTCACCACCACGGCGGTCACGTCGTCGCCGAGCAACGCCTTCGCCTCCGCGGCCACGGCAGAGTCGCCGCTCACCAGCGCGACCGGCACGCCGTGCAGGCCGGCGAACGCGGCGTTCAGTCCCAGCTCGCCGACCGGCTGGCCGTTGAGCCGCACTTCGTGAATGCGATCGGCGTAGGTGTGGTCGAGGATCGCGTTGCGGGTACCGGCGCGGGCGTGGTAGCCGACGAACAACGCCGCGTCGAACCCACCGTCGATCCCGTGGACCATGGAGCGGGGTTTCGGGTCGCCGGCGAGCAGCTCGGCCGCCCGGTGCAGCTCTTCGGGCAACAGGTTGCGCATGAACCAGTGGCTGTCGTTCACGAGCACCCTGGAGGCGCCGGCGGCGAGCGCGCCCTCGACGGCGGCATTCGCTTCGGCCGTCATGAGGCGGCGGAACCGGGCGTACTCGGCGGCGAACGCGGGCGTCGTGGGGTCCGTCTGCGACTCGTGCACGACGCCCGCGATCCCCTCCATGTCGACGGAGATGTAGATGCGCACGGGGTTAGAAGGTATCGCGGGGTTGTACTTTGTACCAAAAAGTACTTGACACCGCCCCGACTCCCACACATATTGCCGCCATGGTCTCGCCGCGCCCGCTGCACGACCGCGCGCTCGATAACCTCCGCTTCATCCGCCAGACGATGGAGCGCGCCGGGTCGTTCACGGCCGTGCCGGGGTGGGGACAGGTGGCGGTCGGCGCGACGGCGCTCGTCGCCGCGGTCCTGGCGGCGCGCCAGCCCACGCCCGAGCTGTGGCTGGCCACGTGGCTGGGCGAAGCGGTGGTCGCGCTCGCGATCGGCGGTTGGACGATGGTGCGCAAGGCATATGCGGTGCACGACCCCATTCTCTCGGGCCCGGGTCGACGCTTTGGTCTCAGCTTCCTCCCGCCGATGGTGGTCGGAGGTTTGCTCACGGTGGCGTTGTACCGTGCGGGCCTGTGGCACGCGTTGCCGGGGGCCTGGCTGTTGCTGTATGGCACGGGCTTCGTGACCGGCGGGGCCTTTTCGGTGCGCATCGTCCCCGTGATGGGACTCTGCTTCATGCTGCTCGGCGCGGCAGCGCTGCTCGGGCCGGCGACCTGGAGCAACGGGCTGATGGCCGCCGGATTCGGCGGCCTCCACATCGTGTTCGGCACGGTGATTGCTAGGAGGTACGGTGGCTAAGCAAGGTGCGGCGCGCAGAGCCGAAGTGCTGGAGCACCGGCTCAAGGGGGAGCGTGGCGGGCATGCCGCCGAGCTCGACCGGTTGATCCACGAGCGCGTGCGGCTCGGCATCGTGAGCGCGCTCGCCGTGAACGACGTGTTGAGCTTCAACGAATTGAAGGCGTTGCTCCACACCACGGACGGCAACCTGAGCGTGCACGCCCGACGGCTGGAACAGGCCGCATACGTCACCTGTACCAAGTCGTTCGCGGGCCGCATTCCGAAGACCGAGTACCGGCTGACCGCCCTCGGGCGGCGGGCGCTAGAGCGCTACCTCGACCACATGGAAGCGTTGATCCGGGCCACCCGGCAAGCCTAGGGCATTTTTTTGTGAGGATGCACTTTATGCTGCAAAGCTCTTCTCTCCACGTCGCCATCGTCATGGACGGCAACGGCCGCTGGGCCACGCGCCGCGGGCTGCCGCGCGTCGCCGGCCACCGCGCCGGCGCCGAAGCCGTGCGCCGCACCGTCGAGGCCGCACCTGGGCTCGGCGTCGCCGCGCTCACGGTGTACGCCTTCTCCGCCGACAACTGGAAGCGCCCGACCGGGGAGGTCGCCGCGCTGATGCGCCTGTTCACCCGCTATCTGCGCAGCGAGACCCCGAAGCTCATCGAGAACGGCGTGCGGCTCGACGTCGTGGGCCGCCGCGACCGCCTTCCTTCCACCCTGGTCACCGCCATCGCCGCTGCCGAGCGGGCCACCGAAACCGGGACGCGGCTGCGGCTGCGGCTCGCGGTCGATTATTCCTCCCGGTGGGCGATCGGCGCCGGCGTGATCCTCCCCGACGTCGATCTGTTGATTCGTACCGGCGGCGAGCAGCGGCTCTCGGATTTCATGCTGTGGGAGTGCGCCTACGCGGAGCTGTATTTCACGGACATGATGTGGCCGGACTTCGCCGGGGCCGACCTCGCGCGGGCGATCGCCGAATTCCAGACGCGAGAGCGGCGCTTCGGAGCATTGACGAAGGCGAGGGCCGGATGAGCGCCGCAGGCGCGAAGACGCGGCTCGGATTGGAAATCCTTGGTGCGGCGACTCTGCTCGGGATCGCCGGTGACCAGCTGCTGCGCGCCGCCCCCTGGGGCCTCAACGCGTTCCTCGGCGCCGCGGGACTGGTTGCGGCGGGGACCGCCCTGGCGCGGCGCCACGGCGTCGCCGCCAGCGAGGACGCCCCCTGGCTCGCGGGCGCCGGCTTGCTCATCGCCTCAAACTTCATCGCCCGCGATTCCACCACGCTCAAGCTGTTCGACGTCATCGGGCTCGGGATCGTGCTCGCGCTGGCGTTCTCGAGTCTGCAAGGCGTTGCGCTGCGAGGACGGCACGCGTGGCAGTACCTGCGCGCCGCAGTCAGCGCGGCCGTGAGTTCAGGCTTCGGCATGTTTCCGCTCGTCGGCGTCGATATCGGCTGGAGCGAGCTGCCCCGCGGCCGGCTGGGAGAAGTCCGCGCCGCGGCGCTGGGCGCCGCGGTGGCCTTCCCGCTGTTGATCGTGTTCGGCGGGTTGTTCGCGTCGGCCGACGCAGTGTTCCACGACGTCGTCACCGGCATGTTCGCCGTCGATTTCGGCGCCCTGGTGTCGCACACCTTCCTCATCGGGTTCTGCGCCGCCTTAAGCGCCGGATATTTTCGCGGAGCCCTGCTCCGCCGCGCGCCGGCGCCGGAACCCGGACCGTCGGACTTCTCGGTGGCCATCGTTCCCGTCGCCACGGCCCTGGGGCTCATCGACCTGCTGTTCCTCCTGTTTGTCGTGATCCAGCTGCGGTATCTGTTCGGAGGCGCCGGGCTCGTCGCCGCCGCCACCGGCGTCACGTACGCGGAGTACGCCCGCCGGGGCTTCTTCGAGCTGGTCACGGCGAGCGCCCTCGTCCTCCCGCTGCTCACCGGCGCCGATTGGCTGGTTCGCAACGAATCCCCGGCGCACCAGCGGACGTTCCGGCACCTGGCCGTGGTGCTGCTCCTCCTGCTGGCCATCGTGATGGTGTCCGCGCTCCAACGCATGCGCCTCTACGTGGGCGCGTTCGGGCTCTCCGAGATCCGGCTGTATTCGACCGCGTTCATGCTCTACCTCACGGGTGTCTTCGCATGGTTCGCCTGGACGACACTGCGGGGGCAGCGCCGGCGCTTTGCGTTCGGCGCCCTGGTCCAGGGCTTCGCGGTGCTCGGCGCCCTGCACCTCGTCAATCCCGACGCAGTGATCGTGCGGACCAACCTCGCGCGGCCCGCAGCCGAGCGGCCGTTCGACGGTTGGTATGCGGCGTCGTTGAGCGCGGATGCCGTGCCGGTGCTGCTCGAAGCACTGCCGCGCCTGGATGCGCGTGCTCGCTGCTCCGTGGCGTCCGGACTCGAGGATCAAGCGCGCCGGCTCGAGCGCGACGACTGGCGCATTTGGAACTTCGCACGTGCCCGGGCGCGCCGGCTGCTCCGGGAGCAGCGCCGGCCCGTGCTGGACGTTGCGTGCCCGGAGCGCAAATCGTGATCACGGACGGTCTAACTCCGCTCAGCGCTCTGACGTTTCTGGGCTTCGTCTTAGGCATCGGCGCCGCCGTCTTTCTGGCCGCCTTCTCTCTGGTGCTGGGGCGGAGCGATGTCGCCAAACTCATCGCCGGCCTCTCGGTCGGCGGCGCCGGCCTGTACTCCGCGCTGCTGCTCGTGGCGGCGCTCACGAGCACCGATCGGGTGCTCGCGCTCGGTGACGAGAAGCACATCTGCGAAGTGGATTGCCATCTTGCCTACTCGGTCGTGCGCGCCGGGACACAGGGTGCCCACTACATCGTGACCGTGAAGGTGCGCTTCGACGAGACGACCATCTCCCCGCATCGCGGGACGGGGCCGCTGATGCCCAACAGTCGCTACGTCGCGCTCGTGGACGCTCAGGGGCGGCGATACGGAGCGCCAGCCGACGGCCTGCGGCGCCAACTCGTGCCGGGCGAGTCGTATACCACCGACCTTATCTTTGACTTGCCCGCCGAGGCGCGCGACCTGCGCCTGCTGCTCGCGAGCGGCGATCTAGAGACACCGTTTCTGATCGGGCACGAGAACAGCTTTTTCCACGGCAAGACGACGTTCCGGCTCCAGACGTAGATTTCCGCCGAGTCATGGACCTCGGCGCCGTCATCCACGCCTACGGCGGCCCACTGCTGTTTGTGTGGGCCTGGCTGCAAGGGGAAGCCGCCGTCATCGTGGGCGGATCGCTCGCGGCCCGCGGCTACTGGCCCTGGTGGGCGGTGTGGCTCGTCGCCTGCGTGCCCGCGATCGTCGGCCACCAGATCTACTTCCTCCTCGGCCGCCATTTCGGCGATCCGCTGCTCGGGGGCCTACCGACCCGCTGGCAGCCCGCGATCGCCCACGTCCGCGCCCTGGTGCTACGTCATGACAGCCGAATCATGCTGCTGATGCGATTCGCGTACGGGGTCCGCCTGCCGCTCCCCATCCTGTGCGGCGTCCTCCGGATCGCGCCTGCCAGGTTCTTCGGCTACAACGTCGCGACGGCACTGGCGTGGGCGCTGCTGTTCACCTGGCTCGGCTATGCCTATGGCGCCGTCGCGACAGCAGTGCTCGGCCGAGTGGCGCACTACGAAGCCTGGATACTCGTCGGCTCCATCGCGCTCGGTCTCGCGGTACACGCGCTCTCGCCGCGAGTGGGAACCAGGCTAACTTAGGGCCCATGGGTTTGAAGATCGTCCAGGTGGATGCGTTTGCTGACCGTCCGTTTGCCGGCAATCCCGCAGCGGTGTGCGTCCTGCCCGCCGCGCGTGACGAAGCCTGGATGCAGAACGTCGCGCGCGAAATGAACCTCTCCGAGACCGCGTTCCTACATCCCGAAAACGGCGATTACCAGCTCCGCTGGTTCACTCCCAGTGTCGAGGTCGCCCTTTGTGGCCACGCGACGCTCGCGAGCGCGCACGTGCTGTGGGAGGATGGCGTGCTGGCGCGCGACCGGCAGGCCCGCTTCCAAACCAAGAGCGGCCTGCTCATCGCCACCGCCCGGGGCGATTGGATCGAGCTCGACTTTCCGGCCACGCCGCCGACGGCCGCGCCGGCGCCGGAGGGCCTGACCGCTGCGCTGGGGGAGGGGGCCCCCCCCCGCTGGGTGGGGCGCAGTCGGTTCGACTATCTCGTCGAGCTCGAATCCGAAGCAACGGTCCGCGGACTCCAGCCCAACCTCGCGGCGCTCGAGCGCGTCGAGGCGCGCGGGATCAGTGTCACCAGCCGCGCCACCACGCCGGGCTACGACTTCGTGTCGCGCTTCTTTGCCCCGCGCTCGGGCGTGCCAGAGGATCCGGTCACGGGCTCTGCGCATTGCGCGCTCGCGCCGTTTTGGGGCGAGCGGCTCGGACGAGTCGAGATGACGGCGTATCAGGCGTCAGCACGCGGCGGCGTGGTGCGGGTCCGAGTGAACGGCGACCGGGTGGTGCTGGGCGGTCAGGCGGTGACGGTGTTGCGGGGAGAGCTGCTGTGACCTTTGACTGCTCCGGTTCGGCAGCCGACGCCCGCGCGCGCCTCGAGGCCGTCATCGATTCCCGACCGTGGAACGCCGCCGGCCTCGACGGCTGGATGCGTGGCGACCGTGTGGTCCTGTATTATCGCGACAACTCCCGGTACCGAGCGTTGTTCCGCCCCACCTTCATGGGGCGGTTCCGCGAGCGGGGCGGCCGGACGGTGCTGGACGGGCGCTTCGGCATGACGTGGTTCGCCCGCGCGCTGCTGCCGGTGTGGCTCGCGCCCGCCGTCGTGTGCCTGTTTATCGCACTCGTGCCCACGCGACTCGAGCCGCGGATTCCCGGCGTCCGCATCGCGCTCGCGGTGCTGGGCGGAGCGCTGGCGGTGCTCGCCTTCGGGCGCTTCGCGCTCGAGTGGTGGGGCCGGCCCGGAGATCGTGACGCGATCTCCAGCGCCATCCGCGCCGCGTTGCGGCCCGCCAAGAGCGCTCCATAGACCGTCACGCAACCCCGCAGGCGAGCCGCCTCGCGGGCTACCTCTTCGCCCTCGGCGCCGGAGCCGTGTGGGGCACCACGGGCCCGCTCTCCACCGCGCTATATCGCGCCGGCGAGGCGATTACCGGAATCGGCTTCTGGCGCCTGGTCGTGGGACTCGCGGGGTTTTTCGTGTACGGCGCGTTCCGCCCGCAACTCTTCCGGATCGACCGCAAGGCATGGCTGCTCGTCGGCCTCGGGGGCGGCGCGCTGGTGGCGCTGTTCGAAGTCGCCTACCAGTTCGGCATCGCCGGCACGGGTGTGGCCGGCGCTGCCGCGCTGCTCTACTTCGCGCCGGTGCTCGTGGCCGTCCTCGCGAAGCCCTTGCTCGGCGAGAAGCTGACCGTACTTCGCGTCGTGCTCGCGCTGATCGTCATGGTGGGGGCCACGTTCACCGTCCGCGGCGGAAGCCACGGCGCCGGGACCGCGGGAATCCCCTTGCCCAGCCTGCTGCAGGGTGTCGCCGGCGGACTGCTCGCCATGCTGTCGTACGCGGGCACCACGCTGCTGGCGCGCTACGCCGTCCCCCGATACGGCGCGCTCCAGGTGCTGTTCCTCGAGATCGTGGGTGGGATCGTGGTGCTCGGCCTCGTGCTGCCACTCGCGGGATATGCGCCGCAGCCGCCCCACACGGTCGGGGCCTGGACGTACGTGCTGCTCCTGTCGCTCGGCACAGTGCTCGCGGCCAACTTCCTGTTCTTCGCCGCCGTGCGGCGGATCGATGCCGCTCCGAGCGCCGTGGCCGCGACGATCGAACCGGTGGTGGCCACCTTGCTCGCCTTGGTGCTGTTCAATCAGCGACTCACGGCAGCCGGCTGGCTCGGACTGATCATGGTGGTCGGCGGCGTCGCCGCTGGTTACCTGCAGGAAGCGAAACCCGTCGCCTAGGTGTTGATGACAAAGACGTTGTTCACTGACGTAGGCGAGCCAGTGGGGGACGATACCCGAGCGCGGTATGCGGCCGCTCGAGGTTGTAATAGCGCAAATAGGGTCGCAATGCACGCGTCCGGTGCCAGGAGCGGGGGTAGGG
>DATLKF010000001.1:0-15907 GCA_035538515.1 Gemmatimonadales bacterium | reverse complement strand
CTGTCCTTCCCGAGAGATAGGTAACACAGTATTCCGGACACATGGGTGACACTTTTGGCCCCCTTCACAGGAGGGGGCATGCCTTGGAAGGAGTGTCACGTCATGGACGAGCGGCTCCGGTTTGTCGCCCGCCTGCTCGAGGGCGAGAAGATGGCGCCCCTGTGCGCCGCCTTCGGCATTTCCCGCAAAACCGGCTACAAGATCTTCGAGCGCTACAAAGACTGCGGGCTCGGGGCGTTTACCGATCGCAGTCGGCGGCCGTATCGCCAGGCGAATCGGCTGCCGGCGCCGCTCGAGGCGACGATCATCCGGTTGAAGCGGGAGTACCCGGGGTGGGGCGCGCCGAAGATCCGGGAGAAGCTCCGGCAGCAGGCCCTGGGGGTGCAGCTGCCGGCAATCAGTACGGTCCACGCGGTGCTCGACCGCCACGGCCTGGTCAAGCGGCGCCGCCGGCGCCGGGCGGCGGCCCTAGGGACCACGCTCTCCCGCCCGGCGGAGCCCAATGCCCTGTGGTGTGCCGACTACAAAGGCGAGTTCCAGCTCGGCGATCGGCGCTACTGCTATCCGCTCACGATCACCGACTTCGCGAGCCGCTACCTGCTCACCTGCGAGGCGCTGTCGACGACCCAGGAGCACTTTGCGTTTACCGTCTTCGAGCAGACGTTCCAGGAATTCGGGCTCCCGCACGCGATTCGCACCGACAACGGGGTGCCCTTTGCGTCGCGGCATGCCCTCTACGGGCTGAGCAAGCTGGCGGTGTGGTGGCTGCGGCTCGGGATTCGGATCGAGCGGATCCAGCCGGGCCAGCCGCAGCAGAACGGCCGGCACGAGCGGATGCACCTCACGCTAAAGCGCGAGGCGACGCGGCCGGCCGAGGCGAACCTCCTGCAGCAACAGGCGCGCTTCGATGCCTTCGTCAAGCGCTACAACCACGAGCGCCCGCATCAGGCGCTGGGGATGCGGGTGCCCGCAGCCGTCTACACGCGCTCCCCGCGCGTCTACCGCGGCCTCGAGGAGCTCACCTACCCCTACCACGACGTCACGATCACCGTGACCCACTGCGGCCGCATCTGCTTCCAGGGACGCAAGATCAATCTCAGTCACGTCTTCGCCGGGCAGAACGTCGGGGTCACGCAGGTAGGCGAGCATGTCTGGCTCGTCACCTTCATGCAGTACGACCTGGGCTACTTCGATGACGAGACGTGTCGGCTCGAACCGATCGACTATCCCTTTGGCCCGAAAGTGTTACCTATGTGCTCGGAATAAACTGTCACCCATGTGTCCGGAATGGACCTGCCTTCGAAGAGTGGAGCGGATGGGATTCGAACCCACGACCCCCTGGTTGCAAAGCATGACCTAGGGCGCTGCTTTCACGCATCCTGCACATGTCGAGGGCAAATTCAGCGCACGATGCACACACCGCACGGGCACGAGCGGCATCGGCGCGCGCCCGCGTTGCGTAATTTCGACGTATGACGTGCTGACGTCGCGAGTGGGGCGAGCGGGGACGAACGAAGGGCACCGGCGATGTCGGCCGGTGCCCTCGTTGTTATCCCCCGTGCTTCGGTTACAGCGTGAAACTGACAAAGAGGGCGCTGCCCCCGGGGAGGAGGAAGGGCGAGAAGCCGGCCGCTCCCGACGGGCAGGCCGGGAAGCCGGACGTCACGAGCGGCGAGCTCTGGATCGAGCCCGTCGGTACGACCAGGCAAACGAGGAAGGTGGCGCCAGTCGACGGCGCTGAGACCCCGAGGCTGTAGCTCCCCGTGGCGTCGGTGAGGGTTCCGGCGGTGAGCGTCGTGCCGAGAAACACCTGGACGCAGACGCCCGAGAGTCCTACGCCGATGTTTGTCACCGATCCGGAGATCGTGGCGGTCGGCGCGGAGACGGTCGGCCCGCAGGTGGACGGTGGCGGCGGCGGTGGGGGCAGCGGGGTTTCACCGTTGCACTCCGTTCCGTCGTTTCCGTCCGACTCGCACTGCTGGCTATCTTGGTTCCCCTGGTCGGACTGCTGGGCGACGCTCGCTAGGAACGGCAACGCCACGAGGGCTAGCACTCCCATAAGGATACGCATCGTCACTCCCGGTTTGTGAGGAGAGCGTACTCAAGGAGGGCGCAGCGGCCTCAAGTTTCCGTCGGGTTCGGGGACCTGGGGAGCTGAGTTACCCCACGCTCCTTGCCGACTATGGTCAGCGTACCCGCCGTCCCGAGCGTCTCGCTGTGCGCCGCGTCACGCGCGGCTCGGTGACGTGCAACCGGGCGCCATGAGAGCATGCGTCGCCCGGACGGGGGAACGGTGAGCCCCTTCGAATAAACTGTCACCCATGTGTCCAGAATGGACCGCACTTGCAGAGTGGAGCGGATGGGATTCGAACCCACGACCCCCTGGTTGCAAACCAGGTGCTCTCCCAGCTGAGCTACCGCCCCACGTGAGGCTAGAAAGATAGCAATGAGTGAAGAGACGGACAGACGCACAGCGGTGAACGGCGGGTAGCGAGCAGGAAGCCTTGCTCGCGCGCGGCTGGTGAAACTTCCTGCCGGCCCGTATGATCGAGCCATTGTACGTGCTGGCCCCCTTCTGCTCCGGAGATGCTCGATGCCGAAGACCTTCCTGAGTCTGGTCGGACTGACCCTACTCGCCGTCCCCCTGTCGGCCCAGACCGCCGACGAAATCATCGCCAAGTACGTCACTACGATCGGCGGCATGGACAAGATCCAGGCCGTGACGACGCTCCGACGCACGGGAAAGTTCACTGGCGGCGGCGGGTTCGAGGCCGGCGTCGTCGAGGAGAGCAAACGACCCAACAAGGTGCGTCAGGAGTTCTCGTTCCAAGGCATGACAGGGATCAACGCGTACGATGGCAAGACGGGATGGAAAGTCGAGCCCTGGCAGGGGAAAAAAGATCCTGAAGCATTGAGCGAGGAAGAGATGAAGGAGATCGTCGAGGACGCCGACTTCGACGACCCGTTAGTGAACTACCGCCAAAAAGGAAACAAGGTCGAGTTCATCGCCACGGAGCAGGTCGAAGGTACCGACGTCTTCAAGCTCAAGGTGACTCTCGCAAGCGGTGACGTCCGATACTACTACATGGACACGGACTACTACGTCCCCATCAAGATCGAGATGAAGCGCATGATTCGGGGCGCCGAGCAGGAAACCGAGACGTCCCTCGGTGATTACAAGGCAGTGGCCGGCTGGTACCTGCCCTACTCGATGGAGACGGGGCGCAAAGGCAGCGACGAAAGGCAGAAGATCACCTTCGAACGCATCGAGGCCAACCTGCCGCTCGACGACAGCCGGTTCGCCAAGCCCGACGCCGGGAGGACCAAGCCATGACGACGCGCGTATTGCTCGCCCTGTCCATCGCTGGCGGGGCCGTCGCCGCGAGCCAGCAGCCGGCGCCCGTGCGCGTCGACTCCGAGACCATTTCGGGCCTCGGGGCGCGCAATATTGGCTCGGCGGCGATGAGCGGCCGGGTCGCCGCGGTCACCGCCGTCCAGGAGGGTTCGCGACTCACCGTCTACGTAGGGGCGGCGAGTGGCGGCGTGTGGAAATCGGTGAACGGCGGCACGACCTTCAAGCCGGTCTTCGACAAGCAGCCGGTCCAATCGATCGGGGCCGTCACCGTCGACCCGAAGAACCCCAAGGTCGTGTGGGTTGGCACCGGTGAAGCGTGGACGCGCAACAGCGTCTCGATCGGCGACGGCATCTACAAGTCGGTCGATGGCGGCGACAACTGGACCAACGTCGGGCTCCGGGAGTCGGAGCGGATCGCCAAGATCGCCGTCGATCCCACCGAATCGAACACGGTGTACGCGTGCGTCCCCGGCAAGCTCTGGAGCGACAGCGACGAGCGCGGCGTCTACAAGACGACCGACGGCGGGAAGACGTGGCTCAAGGTGCTCAAGGGCGCCAACACCTCCACCGGATGCTCGATGCTGTCGCTCGACCCGCAAAACCCCAAGACGATCTTCGCCGGGATGTGGGACTTCCGGCGTCGCGGGTGGACGTTCCGCTCGGGCGGCGATGGTCCCGATGCGCCCAGCGCCTCGGGGCTGTTCAAGAGCAGCGACGGCGGCGCCTCGTGGTCCGAGCTGGATGATAAGAGCGCAAAGGGCCTCCCGACGAAGCCGTGGGGGCGCGTCGCGGTCGCCGTCGCGCCGTCCAAGCCGAACGTCGTATACGCCTTCATCGAGGCCGCGGTACCGAAGAACGGTTTGTACCGCTCGGAAGACGGCGGCCGCACCTGGGAAGTCCGCGATCGCAGCCAGTGGATGATCTGGCGGCCGTTCTATTTCGCGAACCTGATCGTCGACCCCAAGAACGAGAACCGCCTCTATAAGCCGGACCTGACGCTGATCGTGAGCACTGACGGAGGGGCGAGCTTCTCGAACATCGGGGGCGGCGCGCACGGCGACTTCCACGATGTCTGGATCGATCCTGCCAATACTGATCACCTCATCGCCGGAGACGACGGCGGCCTGTGGTACTCGTACGACGCCGGCAACAAGTGGTGGAAGGCCGACAACCTGCCGATTTCGCAGTTCTACCACGTCAGCCTGGACATGGACCGGCCCTACCACGTGTACGGCGGGTTGCAGGACAACAGCTCCTGGGTGGGGGAATCGGAATACCCGGGCGGCATCACCAGCAGCCGCTGGGAGAACATGTACGGCGGAGACGGCTTCTGGATGTTCGTGGATCCCACCGACCCCGACTACATCTACGCCGAGTCTCAGGGCGGCGAGATCGGGCGGGTCAACCGTAAAACGCATGAAACGCGCAACATCAAGCCGCTCCCGCGCTATCGCGAAGGCAAGCTGCGCTACAACTGGAACACCCCCATTCACGTGAGCCCGACCCGCAAGGGGACGATCTACATCGGCGCGCAGTTCCTGTTTCGCTCGCGCGATTTCGGACAAACCTGGGAGCGCATTTCTCCAGACCTCACCACCAACGATCCGGCCAAGCAACAACAAGAGCAATCCGGCGGGGTGACGGTCGACAACTCCTCAGCGGAGGCGCACACCACGATTTTTGCGATCGCCGAGTCGCCCAAGGATCCGAACGTCATCTGGGTCGGCACCGACGACGGCAACCTGCAGCTCTCGCGCGACGGCGGCAAAACGTGGACGAACGTAGTGAAGAACATCCCCGGGCTGCGGGCCAACGCCTGGGTCTCATCGGTCCAGGCTGGGAACCTGGCCGCCGGGACCGTTTTCGCCACGTTCGACTTGCACATGGTCGGGGACATGCGGCCCTACGCGTACCGCTCCGCCGACTTCGGCCGAACGTGGACGGCGCTCGTGGCGCCGGATAGTCCGGTGCGCGGGTACGCGCACGTGATCAACCAGGACCTCGTGAACCCGGACCTGCTCTTCCTAGGCACCGAGCTGGGTCTCTGGGTGTCGCTCGATGGCGGCAAGCAGTGGGCGCACTACAAGGGCGGTGACCTCCCGGCGGTGGCGGTCCGCGATCTCGCGATCCACCCTCGAGATCACGACCTCGTCATCGCCACGCACGGCCGGGGCATCTGGATCGTGGACGATATCACGCCGCTGCGCGCCCTCACGGCGGCGACGTTGGCGAGCCCCGTGGCGTTCCTCCAGGCGCGTCCGGTGATGCAACGGATTCCAGCGTTCGGCGGGTGGGCCAACGGCGATGCGGCGTTCGTCGGCCCGAATCCGCCGGGCGATGCGGTGATCACCTACTACCAGAAGAAGCGCCACATCTTCGGGGACCTGAAGATCGAGGTGTTCGATCAGGCCGGCAAGCTCGTGGGCACCGTGCCCAGCAACAAGCGCCGGGGGCTGAACCGGGTCACGTGGGGCATGCGGCTCAAGGCGCCGCAGGTGCCACCGGCGGCGAGCGCCGCGTTCGGGGCCGCCGTGGGGCCGCGTTTGCTCCCGGGGACCTACACGGTAAAGATGTCCAAGGACAAGGATGTCTACACGACGCAGCTCGTCCTCGTCGCGGACCCGCGCACGACTCACCCGGCTGCCGACCGCCAGGCGCAGTTCGACCTGGCGTTGAAGCTCTACAATCTGCTCGGCGACATGACGTACACCGTGGAGCGGATCAACGGGGTCCGTCTGGGTCTCGACGATCGCGCCGGGAAGCTGCCCGCGGGCGATCCGCTCAGGGCGCGGCTCGGCGCCGCCTCCGCGGCGGTTGACGAGTTGCGCCGGAAGATCGTCGCCACCAAGGAGGGCGGCATGATCACCGGCGAGGAGCGGCTACGGGAGAATCTCGCCGACCTGTATGGTAACGTCGTGTACTATGAGGGGCGGCCATCCGCCACGCAGGTAGACCGTGCGGACGCGATCGCGCACGAATTGGCCGATGTGGCGCGTGACTTCGATGCGTGGACCGCCAAAGAGCTAGGCGGGCTTAACTCCGCGCTCGGGACCAAGCAGCTCGAGCCGATTCGCCTGCTCACGCGCGAGCAATGGGAGGCGAAAGCCGCGGGATCGGAGTGAGCTACCGGGCGACGGTCAGCGAGTAGCTCGATAGCGCGCGCAACTGGAAGTTCGACGCGGCCACGGCTTGAACGGTGGCCACGTACTGCGCGACCTTGCCGACGTCCGGGACCCCGATCGTGAGGACCGCGCCGTTCGAGAGCGTGCCCGTGATCGCGAAGCGTGTCGTCGTGCCGAGCGGCTGCCCGAACAGCCGAAGGCCGGCCGGCACGGTGGCGCTCGTGAGCGCCTCCGGACCCGTCACGCTGAGGAGAATCGCGCCGTCCGCCCCCGAGTTCGGGGTGGCGAGTGAGACGGTCAGCTCTCCTGCCACCGGACCCTGGGAGCTCTCGCAGCTCCCTGCGCCGGCGAGCGCCAGCGCGATCAGAACCGACCGAGAGAGCCGGGTCATCGAGAGGCTCCTATCTTGAGCGCGGCGAGGCGCCCGCGCTGTTCAGCCGTGAGGGGCGCGCCGGTGGCCTGGACCCAGGCCAGAAAGTCGCCCAGATCGAACCCCCCGTTCGCATTCCCCAGCTGGTCGAGGTCCGAGAGCTGCGCGGGGGTGAGCGGGCTCGTCCCGTTCAGCAGTTGGGCCACGACGTCCGCGGTCTTGAAGGTTTCGAGGAACACCGCCCGCACGGCATAGGGGCGGTGCGTCGGCAGCGTGATGCCCAGGTTCTTCGTGACCGTATCACCGGCCCACCCCTGGAACGTGCGAACGCTGCTCGTGTCGTTGGCCGTGAGTGTCACCGGCGTTCCGTCCGCCACGAACGTGCCGCTCGGCACCGAGGCGCTGATCGTGCCGCCGTTGGTGCCGCTGTAGTCGATCCTGTGGGACCGCGCCAGCGTCACCGTGAGGGTCTCGGGCGTCGCGCCGGCGGTGAACGAGTGACTGATCGCGCCCCCATCCGACCAGGACACGAAGATCTGTCGTGTGCGACCCCCGACGGTGAACTGCGTGTCCGCCACCGCCACGGTGTGGGTGGACCCCGAGGTGAGAATACCACGGAACACCTTGAACGGCGCACCGTCAAACTGAATGACAGCCGCTGTATCTATCGCCCGCACCAACCAGACGGGGAAGGCCAGGCGGAACTGCATGGCCCCATTCGGCGCGAGCTGGACGATCTGGTCGATGGTAAAGTTGGCGGGCAACCCGTCGGAGTTGCGCCGCGCGGCGGGCGTGCTGGTGGGTGTGAGCGCCACGTTGTTCGTCGTGCCGGGGTAAAGATCACCCGCGTCGCCGCGATTGGTGCAACCGGTCGGCGGCGGCGCCTTGAACTTACAGGACGCAGTCTTGGGGTTGGCGTCCAGGTTGGCGAGTCCGTCTCCCTGGACGACCTCGAGGCCGTGAATCGGCCCCACGTTCACCGTGTTGTCCTGCAGGAACCCGTGCTGGGCGATCTGCTCGGAGTCGACGTGATAGATGAGCAGGCCGCCGCCGCACGGCGGTGGGCTAGCGCTGTCGTACCACACCTGGCAGTGATAGTGGATCACCGCGCTGTCGGACTGCACCGCCTCGCGGTTCTCGAGCAGGAAGTATTCGCCCCGGGGATTGGCGCCCAGGACCGGCACAAAGAAAGTCGTATCGGACGTCGGCGCCGGGCCGAAGCTGTAGGTCCCGCCGTTCGACAACGGGACCACCGTCACCCAGCCCAGCTCGCTGAGCGACCACGCGTCCATGCGCGACGGGCTATTGGGTGACGTGTAGTTCCCGCTCCCCATCAGGCTCCACTCCCCTACGCCTTCGCTCGAGTCGTCGGTGCCATACAGATCCGGCAGCCCGAACCCGTGGCCGGTCTCGTGCGCCACTGTCCCCATCGGCATGATGTTGGTGGTATCGCACCCATCGTCACCACCCACCCCGCTCTCGAGGATATAGTCGGACACCTTTACCTGCACGGTTTGGCCGTTGACGACCGTGGTGGAGTGCGTGGAGTATGGTGTGCCGGTGAGGAAGAACCGATGCGACCACAGGTGATTGTTCCCCGTGGGTCCGCAGGCCCCGTCCAGTGCCGGCTGAATGAAAGCGACCAGGTCGACATACCCATCGCCGTCGCTGTCGTACTGCGTCCAGTCCACCTGGTTATCGAGTTTGCTCAGCGCCTGCCGCAATCCCGCCTGCATCCGGTTCTGCGCGTCCGAGCTGAACAGCCCATTGCAGTCGGTGCTGCCGGGGTAGGGGTTGCCCGTGCACGTGCCCGCCACACCCGTATACGTGACTTCGTTCGAGTCGAGCGCCGCGTAGCCGTACGTCTGCCCTTGTATGGTCAGCAGGCCGTTCGAGAGCTGCGCATACCAGGAGGCGTACGTGTACGGGCGAGTGGCGGAGGCGCCAGTGGGCGACGCGGCGAACAGCACGTCGTTGTACTGGCCGGCGGTCCGGACCTCGCTCGCGGGCGTGTCACGAAACTTGAACAACACCGCCGGAATCTTGACGACGCCCGAGAGCGCGGGGCCGGCGGCGAGCGGTGCGCCCGCAGCGCGAGGTGCAACGGCCGCGCCGCCTGCAATCGGTGCGTTGAGCGCGGGGAAGTTGCGACGGGCAAGCAGTCGATGGCGCAGGGCGCGCACCGCCCGCGCCTGGCGGCGCCACACACCGTCCTTCCGGAAATCGAATCCTTGGATCTCGCGCCGCACCTGTGGAGGGCGCGGGCCCTGCTGCGCCCAGGCCATCGTGAGGGGTCCGATCATGAGGACCAGGGTGACGAGCGGTGCACGGTGCAGCATGAAACCCTCGAGTGGTGAGTGCGACGGACGGCGACGCGGCCTTCAACCCTAAGCGACGGGAGGCGCAACGGCTGTGCTATGCCTCACAACCCCACGCCGCGCTAACCATACCCCCAACGCCATGAATCCGATCACTCCCCCCACGACCTTCGCTTCGTATAGCCACGGATTCGGCTCGTCGGCAGGCGGCACGAAGCCCAACACTATGGAAAAAAAGACGGCGGCAAAGCCGACTACCCCCATCAGCGCCGCCGGGGCCGTCCGCTGGCGCCGCAATCGCAGATAGGCGAGGAACAGATAAAGGTAGGGAATGAAGTAGAGGATCAGGGTCGTCTGCGTGAGCACCAGGTAGGCGTTCTTCACGGTCGAGCCCACAAGGCTCGCGACCACGAAGAGGGTGGCGATCACCCCCTGCGTTAGGAGCGCCACATATGGCGTCTGCCACCGCGGGTGGATCCGCCCGAACGCCGGCGGCAACGCGCCGTCCACGCCGGCGACGAACGGCAGACGTGCCGAGCCGGCGAGCCACGCGCCCACACCGCCCAGGTTGCCGAGCACGAGGAGGACGGCAACCAGTGCGGCCACCGGCCCGAGCCACGGGACACCGATGCGCGCGACCAGCGCGGCGGTCGCCTGCGGCATGCCGTTCGTGATGCTCACCGTCGCTTGCGGCAGCGCCACGAGCATCGCAGCAGTGCCGAGCACGTACATCGCGACGACCGCCAAGCCAGACAGGGCGATACCGCGACGTAACGTCGCCGCCGGATCGAGAATCTCGTCACCCAGGGTGGGCGCGAGCTCGAGCCCCGCAAACGCGAACGTCATCGTGGCAAACAGATTGATGGACGGCAGGTCGAGGGTGGCGGGCAGGAGGCCG
Source organism: Gemmatimonadales bacterium (assembly GCA_035538515.1). GTDB lineage: Bacteria > Gemmatimonadota > Gemmatimonadetes > Gemmatimonadales > GWC2-71-9 > AG41. The sequence goes on along the minus strand of DATLKF010000001.1, from coordinate 5,844 downwards.
CGCGCGGTGACCGCGGTCGCGCTCCCATGGGTCCCGAGGGACCAGAGGGCGAGCAGCACGAAGATGAGCGCCGGCACCCAGGTGCCGTAGCCGCCCAGATTCTGGAGCCGCTTGCCGACTCGCAAGCCAACCAGGTTCATGCCGAGCGCGAGCCACAGACCCGCCAATGAGACGGCGGCGATGAAACGGGCGTCGTCCCCCAGGCTCACGAACCGCGGGCCCGCGGCATAGGCGGCGATCGCCGCTGTGGCGACGAGCAGCGAGGGATAGTAGAACAGGTTGTTCACCCAGTACCCCCACCCCGCCACAAAGCCGTGTACCGGGCCGAACGCGCGCCGTACCCAGCGATACATGCCTCCCCCACCGGGATCGATGTCCGCGAGCTCCCGCACCGCGACCGCGGACGGCAAGAAGAAGATCACCATCGCCACGAGCCACAGCCCCAACGCGGCGAGCCCGAACTGGCTCGTGGCGGTGGTGAGCCAGCGCAGCCCGACGATGGCGGAAATGTTGAACAGCACGACGTCGCGCAGCCGCATGACCCGGGGGAGCCGCTGCTGGCTCATGGAAGCTCCGTGGATCAGCGCGCGATCGCGCGCACGTGGGTCACGAGCCACCCGATGCCGCTGCCGACGGCGGCTCCTGCCACAACGTCGCTGGGAAAATGCTGGCCGGCAGCCACACGCAGGGCGGCGACCGTGGCCGCTCCACCGAACAGCAGCACCGCGTTGCGCGCTCGGTGTGGCAGATGCTCGCGCTGCGCCATCACCAGGTACGCCGTCGCCACCGAAAACGCTGCTGCCGAATGGCCGGAAGGAAAGGAACGACGATTATCGCGATCCGAGGCGGCGGCCGGAGCAGCGGCGGTATAGAGCACGGGTCGGCTACGGTGCGCGAGTACCTTGACCCATTCGGTCGTCGCGACCGTCCACGCCAGCGCGTTGGCGAACACGACCGCATGGCCGCGAACCCGCGGGCCCCAAATTCCCCCACCGCCCTCAGTGGACGCGACCCCGCCAAACCCCGCGACTGCGACGAGTAGCACCGTGCTGGCGGTGCCGGCGGGTCCAGAGAACGTATGCAGCGCCGCTCGATCGATGCTCGGGAGCGACGCGGGATCGCACGGCGCACACGGCGGCGGCCCGTGCGGCAGTCCCGCGAGGACAGGAATTGCGGCGAGCGTTCCGGCGCCGGCGATCGTGGCCGCATCCCACCAGGTCACACGGTAAGGAGGGGGCGAAGGGACGGGGACTGGGGCCTGCGCGACGGCCGCTCGGAGCGCGATGGCAGACGACGCGAGCGCGACGATCGAGCGGCGCATGTGCAGATCTCGGCAGAAAGGGAAGGCGTTCAACATACGCGTCCGCGATGGCGCGCGCTCGAAGACGCGCATCTCTCGTGGCCTTGCGGTTTTAGCCCCCCGTCACTAACCTTGGGGCTGATTTTTTCCACTTTCGGCCGGAGACCACGTGAACACCGAGACCCTGCAAAACGTCGCGCTGTTCGAAAAGTGCCGGAACTTCATTCCCAAGGCCCGCGAAGTTCAAGAGGCCGGGCTGCACGCGTGGTACAAACCGATCTCGCGGTCGGAAGACACCGTCGTCGTCATCGAGGGCAAAGAGCGGATCATGATGGGCTCCAACAACTACCTGGGGCTCACCCATCATCCCGAAGTGCTCGCGGCGGCGAAGGCCGCGCTCGATCGCTACGGCTCGGGGTGCACCGGCAGCCGGTTGCTGAACGGCACGCTGGACCTGCACGAGCAGCTCGAGGGCGAGCTGGCGCAATTCTTCGGCAAGGAGGCCTGCCTCGTCTTCTCGACCGGCTATCAGGCGAACCTCGGGGTCGTGTCCGGTCTGGTGGGACGCGGGGACGTCGTCTTCCTCGACAAGCTGGATCACGCATCGATCGTGGACGGCGCCAAGATGTCCTATGGGCAGACCGAGCGGTTCGGGCACGGCGACCTGGCCGAGCTCGAGCGCAAGGTTCAGCGTGTATCCGCCGGCGTCGGGAAGATGATCATCGTGGACGGCGTGTATTCGATGGAAGGAGACATCGCCGACGTCCCGGCGTTGCTCAAGATCGCGCAGCGCTATGGCGCCGTGCTCGCGATCGACGACGCGCACGCAGTGGGGGTGCTCGGGCCGCGGGGCGACGGCACCGCCGCCCATTTCGGCCTGAACGACGACGTGGACTTGATCGTCGGCACCTTCTCCAAGTCGCTCGCGTCGATCGGCGGCTTCGTGGCGGGCCCGGAGGCGGTCGTCAGCTTCCTCCGCTACAACGCGCGGCCGCTCGTCTTCACCGCCGCGCTCCCCCCCTCCAACACGGCGGGGGTGCTCGCCGCCCTGCACGTGATGCAGCGCGAGCCCGAGCGCCGCGAGTCGCTGTGGGTCAACGCCCGGCGGCTCCAAGACGGCCTGCGGTCGATGGGCTTCGATATCGGCACGACCGAGACGCCGATCGTTCCGTTCCTGATCGGTGAATTCGAAAAGACCCTGCTCTTCTGGCGCAAGCTGTTCGACGCCGGCGTGTTCACCAACCCGGTGGTCCCGCCCGCGCTGCCGCCCTCGCGCTGCCGGCTGCGGACCAGCGTGATGGCAACCCACACGCCCGAACAGATCGATTACGCCTTGGAGACCTTCGGCAAGCTCGGGAAAGAGCTGGGGGTCATCTGAGCGCTCCGCAGATCGTGCCCGTCACCGACGGGCGCGGTCTGGAGCGATTCATCGCATTTCCCTACGATCTGTACCGCGGCGACCCCGTGTGGGTCCCGCCGTTGCGGATGGACGTGCGCACGATGCTCACGCCCACCAAGAATCCATTCTTCCAGCATGCCGAACTGCAATGCTTCGTCGGACTGTCGGACGGTCGGACGGTCGGACGGATCGCCGCCATCAAGAACGACGCCCACAACCGCACGTGGAGTGACCGCGTGGGGTTTTACGGCTTCTTCGAGAGCGTGAATGACCCGGCGACGGCGACTGCGCTGTTCGACGCCGCCGGACGCTGGCTCCGCGACAAGGGCTTCCGCGTGATGCGCGGCCCCATGAACCCGTCGATCAACGACGAGTGCGGGCTGCTGGTCGAAGGGTTCGACACGCCCCCCACCATCCTGATGCCGCACAACCGCGCGTACTATGTGGCGCTGCACGAGGGGTACGGGTTCGCCAAGGCGAAGGACCTGTTGGCGTTCGCGAGCGGCGCCACCCAGCTGCCGGAGCGCATCGCCCGCGCCGCCAAGATCCTCGCGGAACGCAAGGGCATCACGCTGCGTCCGCTCAACATGAAACGCTTCAAGGAAGAAGTGGAGTTAGTGAAGGCACTCTACAACCAGGCGTGGGAGCGGAATTGGGGTTTCGTGCCGCTCACCGAGGCGGAAATCGACCATCTCGCGAAGCAGCTGAAGCCGATCGTCGTCCCGGACCTGGTCTGCTTCGCCGAGCGGCAAGGTCAGGTCATCGGGTTCGCGGTGGCGCTCCCTGACTTGAACGTGGCCCTGAGGCACAACCCCTCCGGTCGAATCTGGGGCCTCCCCACGATCTTGTGGCACGCCCGGCGCATCCGCCGCGTTCGCATCCCGCTGCTTGGAACGCTGAAGGAGTACCGCTTGACCGGCGTCGACGCGCTCATGTACCACTGGATCTGGAGCAAGGGCCTCGAGCACGGCTACACCTGGGGGGAGGGGGGCTGGATCCTGGAGGACAACGCGCCGATGGTGAACGCGGCCCTGCAGCTCGGCTTCCGCCCCTACAAGACCTACCGGATCTACGACAAGTCCCTGTGAAGGCGTTCGTCACCGGCGGCACGGGATTCGTCGGTGCGCATGTGGTACGGGCCCTGTGCGCGCGCGGCGACAGCGTGACGTGCCTGGTCAGGAGCCCCGCCAAGGCGGCCGCCCTCGGCTGGACCGACGTGCGCCTGGTGCGGGGCGACCTGGACGACGACGCGGCGCTGCGAGAGGGCTGCAGGGGCGCGGACGTGATCTACCACGTCGCGGGACGCATCAGCGCGCGCGACGCGGACGAGTTCATGCGCGTCAATCGCGACGGGACGGCGAACCTGCTCGAGGCGGCGGCCGAGCACCCACCGCAGCGTTTCGTCCTGGTGTCGTCCCTCGCCGCCGGGGGACCGACGGTCCCAGGAGCGCCGATCGACGAGACACATCCACCGTCCCCCGTTACCCCGTACGGCCAGAGCAAGCTCGCCGCCGAGGTGCTGGTGCGCGCGATGGCGCGGTCCTGGACGATCGTGCGGCCGCCGACGGTGTACGGCGAGTGGGACCGGGAGATCCTCAAGGTCTTCCGGCTGGCCCGGCTGGGAATCGCGCCCGTGTTCGGTGACGGCTCGCAGGAACTGTCGGTCATCTACGCAGGGGACCTCGCGGAGGCGTTGCTCGCCGCCGCGGGGGCTTCCGCTGCCGCGAACCGGCTGTACTATGCCGCGCATCCCCAGGGGACCACCAGCCGGGAGCTGGTGCGCGTGATCGGGCGATCCCTGGGACGCACGCCGCGCGTGGTAGCGCTGCCCGGGCCGCTCGCCCGCGCCTTGCTGTGGGCGGTCGGCTCGGTCGCGCACCTCGCGGGTCGGGCGACGCTGTTATCGAGCGACAAAGCCGCGGAGTTTCTCGCCCCCGCATGGGCCTGCCGGCCCGACGCGCTGATGCGTGATACGGGGTGGCGCGCCGCCACCGATCTGGAGGCGGGACTGCGACGCACGGCGGATTGGTATCGGAGGGAGGGGTGGCTGTGAGCGCGTTCCACGACGTTATGACGCCACGCCTCACGAGGCTACGTACAACGTGGCGTCGTAGCGTCCTGGACCGCCTCACCGCCGTGGACGTCGTCACCCTGCTCTACGTCGCCATTGCGACCGCTGCCGTCCTGGCCTTCTCGAGCCAGGATCACGCGAGTTGGGACCTGCTCCTCACCGCGCACGCGCTGATCGTGGCGCTCGTGTTCCTGGCGCCACTCGCCCGCCGGGACGGCCCCGTGGGCCGCTTCCTCGGCGAGTGGTACCCGATGCTGCTGCTGGGAGCGTTGTACGCGGAAGTCGGCGTCCTGAACGTCGATCTGGGATACCAGCACGACCAGGTGATTCAACGACTCGAAGCATGGGTGTTCGGCTCCCAGCTCTCGTATCGCTGGATTCGCGAAATGCCGAATCCCGTGCTCTCGGGGGTGCTCCACAGTTGCTACCTCGCCTACTATGCCATCCTGTTCGCCTCGCCGCTCGGCCTGTGGTTCAGCGGGCGCCGCGACGCCGCGCGACACACGATCTTCGCGGTGATGGTGACGTTCTACATCTGCTACGTGATGTTCCTCTTCTTTCCGGTGGCGGGGCCGCGCTACGCCTTCGACGTGCCGCACAACGCCGCGACGAACGTGTTTCCCGCCCGCGCCACGCAGTGGCTGCTCGACCTGGGCGATTCGTGGGGCGCCGCCTTTCCGTCCTCGCATGTGGCCGCGGCCGTGGTGGCGGCGGCCTGTGCGCTGCGCTACTGGCGAACGCTCGGCCTGGTACTCACACCGCTCACGCTCGGCCTCGTGCTGTCGGTAGTGTACGGGCAGTTTCATTACGCCGTGGACGCCGTGGCGGGACTGCTCGTCGCGTTCGCGGTCCTGGCCTCGCAGTACATCTATGGGACTGTGCCCGCCCCCGCCCCCGCCCCCGCTTCCGCTGCCGCGCCGGAGACTCCCTAGCTGTTGATGACAAAGACGTTGTTCACTGACGTAGGCGAGCCAGTGGGGGACGATACCCGAGCGCGGTATGCGGCCGCTCGAGGTTGTAATAGCGCAAATAGGGTCGCAATGCACGCGTCCGGTGCCAGGAGCGGGGGTAGGG